>JBBQRP010000008.1:0-150757 GCA_038214715.1 Thermoanaerobaculia bacterium
GCGGTCGTGCGCCTCAAGGACGCGGTCGACGAGGCCGTCAAAGCCGCGCCGTCGGTAACGGCGGTCGTCGTGCTCAAGCGCACGAACACCGAGGTGACGATCGACGAAACCCGCGACCATTGGTGGCACCGCCTCATGGCAAAGGCCGAGGCCGAGTGCAAGGCCGAGGCTCTCGATTCCGAGCATCCGCTCTTCATCCTTTATACGTCCGGCAGCACGGGCAAGCCCAAGGGCGTTCTTCACACGACCGGCGGCTACCTCGTCCAGACGGCGTGGACGACGAAGCACGTGTTCGACCTGCGCGACACGGACGTCTACTGGTGCACGGCCGACATCGGCTGGGTCACGGGGCACTCCTACGTCGTGTACGGGCCGCTCGCGAACGGAGCGACCTGCCTCATGTACGAGGGGGCGCCCGACACCCCGAGCCGCGACCGCTTCTGGGACATCGTCGAGCGCCACGGCGTGACGATCCTGTACACGGCTCCGACCGCGATCCGCACGTTCATGAAATGGGGAACGGACTGGCCCGGCAAGCACGACCTCTCGTCGCTTCGGCTGCTCGGCACGGTCGGAGAGCCCATCAACCCGGAGGCGTGGATCTGGTACCACAAGACGATCGGCAAGGGAAAATGCCCGATCGTGGACACGTGGTGGCAGACCGAGACGGGCGCGATCATGATCACGCCCCTCCCGGGAATCACGAGGACGACTCCCGGATCGGCCACGACACCCTTCCCCGGTATCGAAGCGAAGATCCTCGACGAGGCGGGGAACGAGGTCAAGGTTGGAGGCGGCTACCTCGCGATCACGAAACCCTGGCCCTCCATGCTCCGGACGCTCTGGGGCGACGACGAGCGCTACGTCCAGACGTACTTCTCGAAGTGGGACAAGGAGACTTATTTCACCGGCGACGGCGCCCGGAGGGACAAGGACGGATTCTTCTGGCTCATGGGCCGGGTGGACGACGTCATGAACGTCGCGGGCCACCGCATCGGCACGATGGAAGTCGAATCCGCGCTCGTGGACCATCCTGCCGTCGCGGAGGCCGCTGTCGTCGGCATCACGGACGACATGAAGGGAACGGGCATCGCGGCCTTCGTCATCCTCAAGGAAAAGGGACGCACGCAGGAGGCCACGGGCTCGAATTCGCAGCTTCAGCAGGAGATCAAGCAGCACGTCGTCAAGAAAATCGGCGCGATCGCACGGCCCGACAAGCTCTTCTTCACCGTCGACCTTCCGAAGACGCGCTCGGGCAAGATCATGCGGCGGCTGCTCCGCGACGTTGCGGAAGGGCGCGTGATGGGAGATACCACGACGCTCGCGGACCCCACGGTCGTCAAGGCGCTGAAGGAACAGTACGAGGAGAAGGAAGGCTAGGCCGTCCTCAGGCTGCCGTCCTCGACCCAGCGGGCGAGCAACCTCCGGATACGGAAGGAGTCGGCGGCGATCGCTGCCTCGATCGCGCGCGCGCTAAGGCCCGAAACGGCCTTCGTCCACACGGCCTGCTGGAACGACGCGTCGGACTCCTCCGGCTCGGGAGTTGGCTTCGCGCTCGTCGGCTTGAGGACGATCTCGTCTGGCACGAGCGCCGCGAACCTGAGGAACTCGTCGTAACGGCGCATCCCCTCGAGGAGGATCGACACGACTTCGCGGGCCGGCGGATCGCCTTCCGCACGGGCCGGCAGGTTCGCCTGCTTCACGAACGCGAACGATCCTCCGCCCGGGCGCTCGAAGAGCTGGTAGGCGGCCTCGTCCCCGCGGAGCGCCCCGCTCTCGGCGGAGCGCATTCTCCCGGCCTCGATCACGAGACGCCCCATGACGGAACCGGCGGAGTTCCTCAGGCTCAGCGTGCCCGTCACCTCAGACGCCGCGAGACTCTGCAGGAGGGACGGCAGCTCGAACGTGGCGAGGTCTCCGGTAAGGCTCGCCGCTTCGCCGGCATCGGGACGCGGCGCGTCGAACGCGGCCAGGGTGCGCGCGGCCGCCTTCGCGTACTCGGCGCCGGCATGGCGCTCCGCGACCTCCGCGAGTGCCTTGCGGACCTGAGGCAGAGGCGTGGACGACAGGGCCTCGATGATCGGCCCGATCTTGTCGTCGCGTTTCTTCAGCGTGAGGCCGAAGACCTTGAATGGAAGCTCCGAGTGAAGACTCTTCAGGAGCACGGCCACGAGCTCGGGATCCTCGGAGAGGTCCTGTCCCGACAGCTCCGCGAGCCGTGCGCCGGCGTCTCCGAGGCTGCCTTTCCGCTTGAGTCCGTGCTCCACGACGATCCGGCGCGAGGTAGCGCTCCCGAAGCGCGCGAGCGCCGACACGGCCCGGTCGAGAAGAGGCTGCAGCTCGGCCTCGTCGAACGGGGCGTCGCCCTTCCTCACGAGCATCGTCTCGAGCCCGTGGACGATCGTCACGAGCGCGGCCTCGGCTTTCTCGTGCCGGGCGGTGCCGAGGCTCGCGATCGCCTCCTTCACGAGGGGCGGCGGAAGTGCCGGATTCGCGAGCGCGACGAGGACATCGAGTTCGGTCTCCGACGGCTCTTCGGTGGCGCGCGGAATGCGCCTCACGAGGAACAACAGGTTGCGCTTGAAGTGCCAGTCGTCCGTGGGATCGGAGGCACGCGACTCGTCGAGGAGTGCCAGGGCCGTCGCGCGCGCTTCCGCTCCGTGGATCTCGAGCAGGGAGAGGAGAAGGCGGCGACGCTCCCGTTTCTCTTCGCCGCGCAGCTCCTCGATGAGCCGGGCCGGGGAGAGCGCGGGGAAGAACGACAGGATCCGCCCGAGCGGCTCGTGGTTGCGGGGATCCTCGCCGAGGGATCGCACGCGCTCGAGATCGACGGTGTCCTGGGCGCGGCGGCGGACGCTCTCGACGGTTGGGGCATCGACGCGGTTTTCCGCGACGATCTTCTCGGCGGCGTCGAGCATCCGGGAGGCTCTCGAGAGAGAACCCTGGTTGAGCTGCTCGACGGCGGCCGCGACCATTTCGGCGAACCGGCGCCCGACTTCCTCGGGATTCTCCGGCAGCGTGACGATGCGCCGCATCGCAGCCGTTGGAGCGCCCTTGGCGTTCGAAAGCGCCTGCTCGAGCGGCTCGGAGGGCGAAGACACCGGCCACTGGGGAACGGAACGCCCGAGCGTGCGGAAGAGCTCGGAGGTCGGGACGTCGATGCCGAGACTCCGCAGCTTGTCGAGGGCGGCCCGGAGCTCGCCGTCGGTTCGCGCGGCCATCGCGGCGACGGAGAGGACCTGGGAAAGGAGGACGTCGCGCCTCTCCGCGTTCGCCCCGGGGAGGGCGTTCGCGGCGGCTCCCGCGACGAGGGCCGCGCCCGCGGCGGCCGTCGCGCTCTGTCCACGGACGGGGGCGGCCGATCCTCCCGTGGTGCCCGGCGCAGCCGCTCCGCCCGCCGCGAGCAGAGGGCCGAGCCGCTCGATGAGATGAGAGAGCTCCTGAAGGTGCGAGGGGGGCACCGGAGGCCGTTCCCCGGCGGAGCGCGAGGAGGACACACTCTCGCCGCCCGCGAGACCTCCCTGCCGCCGCAGGATCTCCACGGGTGCGGAGAGAATGCTCTCCGTTCGTCCTAGCCTTCCGAGGTTCTGCATCAAAAGCATCCGGTCGTCAGGAGGACAGACCTCGAGAACGAGAGGCCTCAGCTCCTCGAGGTAGCGCAGCAGGGCCTCCTTCGGAACGAGCTGGTACTGCGCGAGGGCGTGGATCTTCTCGACGGCGTGATAGAGATAGTCCGAGACGGCGGCGGGCCTCGCGGACCGGAACTGGGCGGTCATCCAGGCCTGGATCTCATTCGACGCGAGCTCGGCCGGGTAGTCGAGGAGGAGATTGATCGCGTCCGCCACCATCATGGGCGCGAGGCTGTCGGACAGATACCGCTGAAGCTCGGACAGAGCCTCACGGACGTCGGGGTCGAGTGTTTTCTGGTCGTCTTCCCGTAACAAGTTGGAAAGCTCCCCCGGCGATTCTGCCGCGGAGGATCGCGGGCGTCCCTCGTGTACAGATTCCGCTTAATCGTAGCACGCACCTTGCGCCTGGGGACTGGAATCGCGCCTCTTCGCCCCGTATCGTCGGGGGCATGGCCCTCGAGGAATACCGCCGCAAACGCCGCTTCGGCGTGACGAAGGAGCCGGCCGGGGGGAAGGCCGCTGCGAAACGGCCCGCCCGTCCGAAGCCTCTTGCGTACGTCATCCAGAAACACCGGGCGACGGCGCTTCACTACGACTTCCGGCTCGAATGGAACGGAGTCCTCCTGTCGTGGGCGATCCCGAAGGGCCCCGCGCTCGATCCGTCGGTCAAGCGGATGGCGACACACGTGGAAGACCATCCCCTGGAATACGCGGCGTTCGAAGGGATCATCCCCGCGGGCGAGTACGGCGGCGGCACCGTGATGGTCTGGGACCGTGGCACATGGGCTCCCGAATCGCCGGACGTGGACGCGGCGCTCGCGAAGGGCGACCTCAAGTTCACACTCCACGGAGAGAAGCTCAAGGGCTCGTGGGTCCTCGTGCGGACGAAGGGATGGGGCTCTTCGAAGAAGCCTTCGTGGCTCCTCATCAAGCACCGCGACGATTTCGCGTCCGACGAGGACGTCGCAGAGTCCCGCCCGCGCTCGGTCGTCTCGAATCGGCTCCTGACCGAGATCGCAATCGACGAGGGCGGGGACGTGGAGAAAGCCTCGACGGGAGATCCCGTGGCGGAAGTAGAAAAGCTCCTCGCCGAGCCGAAAAAACTCCAGCGTGCCGAAAAGAAGAATCCCTCCGTCTGGCATTCGAAGCCGAGAGGCGGCAAAGCGGAGGAAAAGGAGGAAAAGGAGGAAGAGTCTTTCCCCGTTCCCGTCTCCAATCCGAACAAAGTCTTCTGGCCCGAGGAGGGCTACACGAAGGGCGACCTCGTCGCGTTCTACGAAACGGTGTTCCCGAAGCTGAAGCCGTACGTCGACGACCGGCCGCTCTCCCTCGAGCGAGCGCCGGACGGACTCCTCGGCGAGGCTTTCTACCAGAAGGAAAAGCCCACCTCGATGCCGGAAGGCACGCCGACCGTGGCCGTTCGGCACGGCAAGGAGCGGAAAGTCACGAACACGGTCGTGGGCGGCAAGCTCGAGACGCAGCTCGCGCTCGCGAACCTCGGCTGCATTGCCGTTCACGCCTGGGGCAGCCGCGCCGACGATCTCGACCGGCCGGACTGGGTGTGCTTCGACCTCGATCCCGATTCGGGGTCCATCGTGGACGCCATCAGCGCCTCCCTGAAGGTCCGGGAGGCGCTCGACGCGCTCGGTCTCGTCTCCTTCGTGAAGACGTCGGGCGGAAAGGGCCTTCACATCTTCGTCCCCATCAAGCGGGGTCCGACGACGGACGAGGTGACCTGGTTCGCGAAGGAGCTGGGGACGCGGCTCTCCCACGCCTGGCCGAAGGAGCTCACGATGGAGATGCGGATCGCCGCACGCAAGGGCCGCGTCTTCCTGGACTCGTTCCGCAACGCCTTCGGACAGACCGTCGTCTCGCCTTACTCGGTGAGGCGGCGTCCCCATGCGCCGGTCTCGACGCCTCTCGAATGGCGCGAGGTCGTTCCGTCTCTCAGGGCCGAGGACTTCACGATCGGCAATTTCGCGGAACGCCTGAAGAAGCACGACCCCTGGGCCAACTTCTTCAGGCGCCGGCAGGCGCTCGAGCCCGCGCTCGATGCCCTCGAGAGACTCTGAGCTACTTCTTCCGCGTGTAGTGGATCTCGAGGTCCCTCGTCATCTTGCCGTCGGGCAGCGCGTGCCAGGCCTCGTACGTCATGTGGTCCGCGTCCACCATCGTGACGACCGACTTCGACTTCATCGAGCGCTTCTCGGCGGGATCGTCCGCCATCCCCCACGAGGTGAGGACCTTGCCCGCCTTGTCGGCGCTCCCGGTCATCGTGAGGATTCCGGTCCCCATCGAGTCCTGCCACGTCGAGACGAACTTCTTCTTGTAGTTGTCGAAGCCCGTCACGCCGATTCCGCTGAAGGGCTGGCCCATCATCGTGCCCTCGTAGCGCTGCTCGAGGTACCGGCCCCCGAGGATCATCTTGTTTTCGGACGTACCACTGGTCTCCTGTGGCGGCGCCCCCGGCGCCATCCACATCGTCGCCTTGGCGTCCCACGACCCGGCCATGCCTTCGAGCGTCTTGTGCGGGGCGCCGGGCGTCGCGAAGGCCGCCCACGCCTTCATCATCTCTTCCTGATTCGGAGCGGCGGCGGGTTTGGCGGTCGCCTTGGGTTTTTCGTCGGCGAGAGCGGGAGATCCCGAAAGAAGTACGGCGAAGAACGAAACGGCTTCTAAGAACGAAAGAATGCGGCGAACTCTGCTCATTTGAGCCTCCTGTCGATCCCTAGACCAGTTTGGCGTCGAGGTTGATAACGGCGCCCGTGAAGAGTTTCGAGATCGGGCAGCTCTTCTTGGCGGCCGCGGCGATGTCATGGAACTTCGCGTCGTCGATTCCCGGGACCTTCGCCTCTGTCGTGAGGTCGATGCGCGAGATCGCGAACCCGCCCTCCCCTTTCTCGAGGTGGACCTTCGCGGTCGTCGCCACGCGTGTCGGAACGAACCCCGCTTTGGATAGCTCGTTCGAAAAGGCCATGGAGAAGCAGCCCGCGTGGGCGGCGCCCGCGAGCTCCTCGGGGTTCGTTCCAGTCCCCTCTTCGAAACGCGACGCGAACGAGAACTGGCCCTCGAACGCGCCGCTGCCGAGGCGCATCGAGCCCTTTCCCGACTTCAGGTCCCCCTCCCAGACGGCGCTAGCGGTGCGAGCAGGCATGTGGTGTCTCCTTCCGGGCGGATTCTCGCCCCGGCGGGCTCAGGAGCGTTGAAGAAAAAGAAGGACCGTGATTCCAAGGCCGATGACGACGACCGCGGCCCGCGCTTTTTCCTTCCCGATGCGGCGGGCAAAACCCGCCCCGATCCAGCCTCCCGCGATCGCTCCGCCCATCATGAGGAGCGCGAGCGGCCAGATCACGACGCCCTTCACGATGAACCAGGCCGAGGCGACTCCGTTGATGCAGATCCCGAAGAAATTTTTCAGGCCGTTCATCGCGTGAATGTCAGACAAGCCGAGGAAGCCGAGGATCACGAGCATCAGGATGCCGGCTCCGGCGCCGAAGTACCCACCGTAGATCGCGACGAAGAACTGGGCGATTGCCGCGCCCGTCCAGGAGGTGCGCGGCCCTCCCGGCCCGGCCGCCGCGCGCCGGGACCAGAGAATCTGGAATATGAAAAGGAGCGTCGCGAAGAGGACGAGCCACGGCGCGAGGCGGGCGAAGATCTTCTCGGGAGTCAGGAGAAGCAGCACCGACCCCAGCGCGCCGCCGAGCAGACTCGGGAGGAGGAGGCGCGAGAGCCACTGGCGATGCGTGCCGACCTCGCGCCGATAGCCCGCGAGACTCGAGACGGCTCCCGGCACGAGCGCGATCGTGGACGTGGCGTTCGCCTGGATCGCGGGCACGCCCGCGAGGAGCAGCGCCGGAAACGTCAGGATCGTGCCTCCACCCGCGAGCGCGTTCATGATTCCCGCGGCGATCGCCGAGCCCACGAGGAGTGCGATCTGCCCCGCCGTCACGGAGTCCGCCGTGCGGTCCCGATCGTCCTGAGCACGGGCGAATCCTAACCCGCGCGATTCCCGCTATCCTGAGCCGTGCGTTTCCGGAACCCTCCGGGCAGTCTCACTCGGACCGCGGGCGTCGGCGTGGGTCCTGAAGATCGGCGAGACCCGGGCGATTCCGGGGCCGAACCGGGAGGTCGAGAGCTCATGAGAGAACCCCTATCAGGGCTTCAGGAGCGTGTCGAGGAACGACACGACGGCGGCGACGGCCTCGTCGACGTTCTCTTTCGCCGTCCGCCCGGACGACGCGCGCGGCTTGAAGGAGTGGTCGCCGTCCGCGAGGAAGAGAATTTGGATTTTCTTGGAGACGGAATAGCAGGAGATCTCGTCCCTGGCGCCGAAGGCGTCGCGTTCTCCCTGGACGATCAACGCAGGGGTCCTTAGCTTTTCGAGGTGCGCAACGCGAAGCTTGTCCGGCTGGCCGGGCGGGTGGAACGGATATCCGAGGCAGACGAGGCCCGCGACGCCGGTCTCGTCCGCGACCATGCTCGCGATCCTGCCGCCCATCGACTTGCCTCCGATGGCGATCGAGGAGGGATCCCTCTTCCCCGCGATTTCGCGGATCGCCTCGCGCCACGCGTCTTCGAGGACCTTCGGGCGGTCCGGAGGTTTCCTCTTACCCTCCTCGCGGCGCGCGCGCATGTAGGGGAACTCGAACCGGGCGACTCGAATTCCCCCGGATCCGATCCCCTTCGCGATGAGGTTCATGAAAGGCGAGTCCATCGGCGCTCCGGCGCCGTGCGCGAGGACGAGCGTGAGCGTGGGGCGCTCGGGGCCGTCGAATAAGAACCGCTCCACCGGCATCCCCCTACAATCGCTCCGTGACGAACAAGTATCTCTCTTATGACGGGGAACGCGCTCCGAAGGTGCGTGCCATGTTCTCGCTCCTCGCAGCCCGCTACGACCTCGTGAACGACATCATGAGCTTCGGGCTGCATCGCAAATGGAAGAACGACACGATCCGGCTCGCGCTCTCGGGGCGGACGTCCCCGCTCCGGATCCTGGACCTCTGCTGCGGAACCGGAGACCTCTCCTTTCTCGCCGAAACGAAAGCGCCGGCCGGCTCGCGGGTCACGGGGGTGGACTTCACACTTCCCATGCTCGGGGTCGCGGCGCGCCGGCGCGGGAAGGCGCAAAGCCGGAGTGCGTTCGTCCAGGGCGACGCCCTTCGCCTCCCGTTCCGGCGAGGCTCGTTCGACGCCGTGACCCTCGGCTACGGCTTGAGGAACATCGCGGACCCTCTCGGCGCGCTCCGCGAGATGTGCCGCGTGCTCGCACCTGAAGGACGCCTCGTCGTCCTCGACTTCGGGAAGCCGGACAACCCTGTGGCGGGCGCGCTCTACCAGGCCTTTCTCCGCACGGTCATGCCCGCCATGGGGTGGCTCTTCCACGGGGATCCCGAAACCTACCTCTACATTCCCGAATCCCTCAGGCTCTACCCGGCCCAACGCGGTGTGCGGGACCTCATGCGGCAGGCGGGCCTCGTCGGGGCGCGATACGAGAGCCGGCTCCTCGGGACAATGGCCCTCAACGTGGGCGAAACGCCACGGGAGCCCGGACCCCTATAATTCACTGTGTCCTACGCGGAGATCGAGAACGCGCCGGCGCTTCGCCCGCCGGCCCCGGCGGGGGCCGCACCCCTTCCCATCGCGCGATGGATCTCGATCCTCGTCGCCCTCTTCCTGATCGTCATCGTCACGCTCCTCACCGTGGGCGCCTCGGGTTTGAGCGTCCTGAAGGGCCTTCAGTCCTTCGTGGGCGCCGAGTCCCACTGGTCGAAGGCGCAGAAGGACGCCTTTCTCGCGCTCTCGCACTACCTCGAAACCGGCGACGAGGCCGACTACCGCCGTTTCGTCGGACGCCTCGGCGTCACACTGGGAGACCGCAACGCCCGGCTGGCCCTCGAAAGGCCGGTCCCCGACGTTGCGGGAGCCCGGCAGGGGTTCGTCGAAGGGCGCAATGGCGACGGAAACGTCGACGAGATGATCCGGTTGTTCCTGAGGTTCCGCGACGTCACGATCTCCTCGCGCGCCCTGGAGATCTGGGACCGGGGCGACCGGCTCATCGACGAGATGCTCGAGCTCGGAGCCCGGATCCACGCGTCTCCGCAGCCGATTCCCGCCGAGGCGCGCGCGGACTTCGCCCGTGAGATCGACCGGCTCAACGACCGCGCCACCGTGGTCGAAGACGCCTTCTCGGCCACGATTCTCCAGTTGACGCGCTGGGTGACGGGCCGTCTGATCGCCGCAATCCTTTTCATGACACTGCTCCTCGGAGCTCTTTCCGTCGGGGCTTCGGCGCTCATCGCGCGCCTCCTCCGCCGGCGCGACGACGCCCTCCGCGCCTCCGAGAAGCGGTTCCGCCTCCTCTTCGAGAGGAACCTGGCCGGCCTCTTCCGGACCACGCTCGACGGCCGGATTCTCGACTGCAATTCGGCGTTCGCGCGCATCCTCGGCTATTCCTCGCGGGACGAGGTCCTCAAGGTCTCAGCCCTGGACCTCTATGCCGATCCCTCGGACCGCGAGTCCTTTCTCGCACGCCTCGCGCGCCAGCGGGTCCTCGTGAATTTCGAGCTCTGCCTGAAGCGCCGCGACGGCACGACCGTGTGGGTTCTCGCCAACGAAAGCCTCCTCGAGGCGGAAGGCGGAGCCGAGGCCGTGATGGAAGGCAGCCTCATCGACATCACGGACCGCAAGCGCGCCGAGCAGCAGCGCTGGCACCAGGCGAACCACGACGCGCTCACGGACCTCCCGAACCGGGTCCTCTTCAACGACCGGCTGTCCCTCGCGATCCTCCACGCCCAGAGACGGCGGCAGTCCCTCGCGGTCATGTTCCTCGACCTCGACCACTTCAAGAGAGTCAACGACACCCTCGGCCATTCGGCCGGCGACGAGCTCCTCGTGAAGGCGGCCGACCGCCTGCGGCGCTGCATCCGTTCGGATGACACGGTCGCGCGGGTCGGAGGAGACGAGTTTCTCCTCCTCCTGAACGGCATCGCACGCGAGGCGGACGCGGCCACGATGGCGCGGAAGATCCTGCAGGTCGTCTCGGAGCCGTTCCTGATCCAGAAGCGCGAGCTGTACGTCGAAGCGTCGATCGGCATCGGGCTCTACCCGGGCGACGGCGAGAACGCGGAGATGCTCGTCGCGAACGTCGACACCGCGATGTACCGCGCGAAGGAGACGGGGCGCAACAGCTTCCAGTTCTTCACGCAGAAAATGCAGGAGCAGTCCCAGGAGAGGGCCGCGATGGAGAGCGGGCTCCGGCGCGCCCTGCCGCGCGGAGAGTTCGTCCTCCACTATCAGCCGATCCTGAAGCTCGCGACACGGGTCCCGATCGGCGTCGAGGCGCTCGTGCGCTGGAGACACCCGGAGAAGGGAATCCTGTCTCCCCGCGAGTTCATCCCCCTCGCCGAAGACGTCGGTCTCATCACGCGCGTCGGCGAATGGGTCCTGAGAAGGTCCTGCGAGCAGCTCGTGACGTGGCACGCCCGGGGCGCCGCGCTCCTGAGGGTGTCCGTGAACGTATCCGCGCGTCAGTTCCACCAGCGCGACTTCGCCGCGTCGGTCCGACGGATCGTCGAGGAATGCGGGCTCGCTCCGTCGTTTCTCGAGCTCGAGATCACCGAGTCGATCGCGATGCAGGACGTGACTCACACGGGGCGCATCCTTTCCGAGCTCAACGACCTCGGAGTCCACATTTCGATGGACGACTTCGGAACCGGCCACTCCTCCCTGAACTACCTGAAGCACTTCCCGATCCGCCGCCTCAAGATCGACCAGTCCTTCGTCGCCGGGATGGCCCGTGACGCGAAGGACAAGGCCATCGTCGCGACGATCATCTCGATCGCGGGGAATCTCGGACTCGACGTCACGGCCGAAGGCGTCGAGACCGAGGAGCAGGCCGCGCTCCTCGAAGCGATGGGGTGCGCGGACGTCCAGGGGTTTCTGTTCGGGCGGCCCGTCGCGGCCGAGGAGCTGGAGGGCGTGCTCGGACTCGCCCCTGTCCCGCTCGATCCGTTGACACCTCGCGCCCCCGAACCCGCGGCCTGATTCAGGGGAATCATCGCCCTGCGAAGCCGATCCGGGTTGAAATGGAGATCCTCGACGGAGGTTTGACGATGCGCGTCTCGAAGTGGATGTCCCCGAAGGTCCTCACCCTCCTGCCCACTGACTCGATCTCCACTGCCATTCACCTCATGAAGGAAAAGCGGATCCGCCGCATCCCGGTCGTGAACGAGAGCGGAAAGCTCGTGGGAATCGTGTCCGACCGCGACCTCAAGGACGTCTCGCCGTCCCGGGCGACGACGCTCGACATCTGGGAGCTCCATGCGGTCCTCGACAAGCTGAAGATCGGCGACATCATGACGAAAAAGCCGGTCACGGTCTCGCCGGAAACCCCGATCGAGCGGGCGGCGCAGATCATGCTCGAGAAGCGCGTCGAAGGTCTGCCCGTTCTCGACGCCAAGGGGGCGCTCGTCGGGATCCTGACGGAAGGAGACGTCTTCAAGGCTCTCGTCGAGGTCACCGGCGCGGGCAAGAAGCGCACGCGCGTGAGCCTCGTCATCCCCGACCGTGCCGGCAGCATCCGCGAGGTCGCCGATGCCGTCCGCGCCAAGGGGGGAACGGTCTTCTCCGTCCTGTCGTCCACGTCGAAGGTCTCTCCGGGAAAGAGGGAGCTCGTCATGCGGGTCGAGGGCTCGACGCCCGACGCCCTGCGCCTCGAGCTCGCGAAGTCCTGGAGCGACGTCGTCGTCGAGACCGACTGAGAACTACTTCCCGAGCTCTCCGGCCACGCGCGCCGCCGTCTCGACTCCCCGCGCGAGCACGGAGCGGATCCGGCCGTCTTCGAGCGCCAGGATTCCAGCGATCGTGCAGCCGGCCGGGGTCGTCACGTCGTCCTTCAGCGCGGCCGGGTGGCGCCCGGTCGTGAGGACCATCTCCGCGGCGCCGAGCGTCATCTGCGCGACCAGCGTCGTCGCGACGCTTCGGGGAAGGCCCCGCATGACGCCGCCGTCCGCGAGAGCCTCGATGATGATGTAGACGAAGGCCGGGCCGCTGGCCGAGAGCCCCGTGACGGTGTCCATGTGCTTCTCCTCGAGCTCGAGGACGCGCCCGAGCGGGGCGAACACTTCCGTCGCGAGCGCGATGTGGGCATCCGTCGCGTGATGGCCCTTCGCGAGCACCGTCATCCCCTTTCCGATGAGGCACGGCGTGTTCGGCATCGCCCGGAGGACCGGCGTGTCGTCTCCGAACAGGCCCTCCAGGTAGCCGGTGCTGATGCCCGCCGCGATCGAGAGGACGAGGGGACGCCTTCCGCCACGGCCGAGGCTCTCGACGGCCTTCGCGATGTCCTTCGGCTTGACGCAGAGAATCACGAGGTCGGCGCCGGCCGCGGCCTCCGCGTTCGCCGTCGTGCAGACGACGGAAAGCTCCGCCGAGACCTTCTCGGCGCTCACCTTCGTCCGGGCCGTGGCCCGGATCTGCTTCGGCTTCACCCGGCCGGACTTGAGCAGGCCCGAGGCGATGGTGCGCCCCATCGTCCCGGACCCGATGATCGCAATGCGCTTGTTCGCCAGCATGAAAGCCCCCCGGTCGAGATTAGTTCATCCGAATCATCGCAAGGATCCCGTTCAACGCGCCAAATATGCATCGACACGGACACTCGCTCGAAACGACACCGGCCCAAGGGCCGAACGGAGGTGGACGATGAACACACGACGGCCCATTCAGATGGCCACAGTCACGCTCTTCGCCGCGTTCCTCGCGGCAGCACCGCTCTACGCGCAAGGCAAGTCCTTCACGGTGGGCGTACCGCTCCCCCTCACCGGCGCCGAGGCGAAGTTCGGTGAGATGGAGAAACAGGCCTACGAGATGGCAGTCGACGAGATCAACGCCAAGGGCGGGATGAAGGGCGTCAAGCTCGTCCTCGACATCCAGGACTCCGGCGGCAAGCCCGAGACGGCGACCGCGATCGTCGAAAAATTCATCGGAACGAACAAGTATCCGATCGTCGTCGGCGAGTACACGAGCCAGTGCTCGTACGCCGTCGCCGGCGTCGCCGAGAAGTACAAGGTGCCCTACCTCGTCGTGACGGGCGCCGCCGACAAGATCACCCAGCAGGGCTGGAAGTACGTCTACCGCCTGAACCCGCCCGCGAGCCTGTACAACATGGGCGTCTTCGGGTTCTTCGAGAAGGTCGCGAAGCCGAAATCGATCGCGATCCTCTACGAGAACACGGACTTCGGGAACTCGACCTCCAAAGCGATGAAGGAGTACTGCGACTCTCACGGCGTGAACGTCGTCCTCTCCGAGGGCTACCAGGCGGGCGGTGTCGACTTCAAGCCGATCCTCCAGAAGGTCAAGTCCCTCCGTCCCGACATCGTCTACATGGTGTCGTACCTCATGGACGCCTCGCTCCTCATGCGGCAGTCCAAGGAGCTCGACATCAACCCGCAGGCGTTCATCGGCGGCGGCGCCGGCCATACCCTTCCGGAATTCCTCCAGAACGCCGCGGACGCGTCCGAGTTCTGCATGTCCGCGACGCTGTGGACCCCGCAGGCGAAGTACCCGGGCGCGAAGGAGTTCTTCGACAACTTCAAGAAGAAGTACGGCAAGGAAGCGGACTACCACGGCGTCGAGGCCTACGCGGCCACCTACGTTCTCGCGGACGTCGTGAAACGGGCGAAAGCGATGACGCCCGAGGACCTGCGCAACGCCCTCGCCGCAACGGACATGATGACGGCGTTCGGCCCGGTCAAGTTCGTCTCCTGGGACAAGTTCACGAACCAGAACCGGATGGAGACGCTCGTCCTCCAGGTCATCAAGGGCAAGTTCGAGACGATCTGGCCGCCGGAAGGCGCCTCCGCGAAGTACGTCTACCCCGTCCCGCGCTGGCGCGACCGCAAGTAGTCCCGGGAACGCGGACGAGTCCATGTCGCCTCAGGTCGCTGGACAGATCGAGCTTCTCGCGCAGGTCCTCATCTCGGGGATCCTGCTCGGGGGGCTCTATGCCCTGATCGGGCTCGGGATGTCTCTGATCATGGGCGTCATGAAGATCATCAACCTCGCGCACGGCGAGCTGATGATGGTCGCGATGTACGTCACGTACTGGCTGTTCACGCTCGCGAAGGTGGACCCGTACGTCTCGCTCCTCGTGGTCTGCCCGGTGATGTTCCTGCTCGGTGTCGCGATCCAGAAGTTCCTGATTACACCGGTCATGAACGCGGACTCGGTTCTGCCGCAGAACCAGGTCCTCCTCACGGTGGGCATCGGGCTCGTCCTCTCGAACCTCGCGCTGCTCCTCTTCACGGCGAACTACAGGTCCGTGCCCGTCTCGTACGCCTCGAAGACGATTTACTGGGACGTGAAGATGGGCGGGCAGACGATTTCGCTGTCGTTCAGCTACCCATTCCTCGTCGCGTTCGGAATCGCCGTCTTTCTCGGCGTGGCGCTGTTTCTTTTCCTCGGGATGACGGACACGGGCCGGATGATCCGCGCGACCGCGCAGGACAAGCGGGCCGCGTCCCTCATGGGGATCAACACGAAGCGCATCACGTACATCACGTTCGGGCTCGGCTCCGCGCTCGTCGGAGCCGCCGGCGCGCTGCTCGACCCCGTCTACTACCTCTATCCCCAGATCGGCGGCCCGTTCACGAGCAAAGCGTTCGTGATCACGGTCCTCGGCGGGCTCGGGAACATCCCCGGCGCCGTCCTCGGCGGGCTCGTGCTGGGCCTCGCCGAGTCGCTCGGATCGGTGTACATCTCCCTCGGCTACAAGGACGCGTTCGGCTTCATCATTTTCGTCCTCGTCCTCATATTCCTGCCCAGGGGACTTCTCGGCAAGGGCCGGGCCTGAGCATGGCGAAAGGGACTCTCCTCGGCCTCGGCTCGGTCATCGGACTTGCCGTCGTCCCGCTTTTCGTCTCGAACACGTACGTCCTGCACATGCTCGTGATGGTCTTCCTGTGGGTCCTCCTCGGGCAGAGCTGGAACCTCCTCGGGGGCTTCACGGGCCAGGTCTCCTATGGCCACGCTGCGTTCTTCGGCGTTGGCGCGTACACGTCGGCCATCATGGTGAAGTCCGGACTCTCGCCGGCCGCCGCGTGGTGGGGGCTCCTGCTCGGCGGTCTCGTCGCGGCGCTCGTCGGGGCGGTCCTCGGGTGGATTTGCTTCCGGCTGCGCGGACCGTACTTCTCGCTCTCGATCCTCGCCCTCTCGGAAGTCCTGCGCCTCATCGCCGTGAACTGGAAGCAGCTCACGAACGGTGCCGAGGGCATCCTCTACATCCCCGCGTTCAACTCGAAGGCGGCGTACTACTGGATCATCCTCGCCGTCGTCACCGTGAGCTTCCTCACGATCCGCGCCGTCATGCGCAGCAAGCTCGGCTTCTACTTCCTCGCGATCAGAGAAGACCAGGACTGCGCCGAGTCGCTCGGCATCAACACGACGAAGTACAAGCTGTACTCGCTCCTCATCAGCGCGTTCTTCACGGGCGTCGCGGGCGCGTTCTACATGAACTACATGGGCTTCATCGATCCGGGCATCGTCTTCTCGCTGTCCGACATCTCGATCATGATGATCCTCGTCACGATGCTCGGAGGCGCGGCGACGATGATGGGACCGGCCGTCGGCGCGGTCCTCTATGTCCTCATGTCCGAGCTGTTCCGCGATCCCCCGCTCCCGAAGGGCCTTCCGTTCGGCGAGCAGATCGCACAGGTGCTGAAGTCCGGCCACCTGTTCTTCTTCGGGGTCCTCATCATCGTGATCATCATCTACTTCCCGCACGGCATCGTCGGAACGCTCCACGAGAAGTGGGTCAATCGCAAGGCTCGGCTCGCCGGACGCGCGGCCGCCGCGGCGCCGAAGGAGGCCGCATGAGCCTCCTCGAGCTGAAGGGCGTCACGAAACGTTTCGGAGGCCTCCAGGCCGTCGGCGGCATGACCTTCTCGATCGAGAAGGGTGAGATCTTCGGGCTCATCGGGCCGAACGGCGCCGGGAAGACCACGCTCTTCAATCTCATCAACGGGTACTTCCCGCTCTCCGCGGGCGAAGTCGTCTTCAAGGGCGAACGCATCGACGGCATGAAGCCCCACAACGTCTGCCGCCGCGGCCTCGCGCGCACGTTCCAGGTCGTCAAGCCCCTCGCCCGCCTCACGGTTCTCGAGAACGTCATGGTCTCCGCGTTCTGCCACACGGACCACCGCGCCGAGGCGAGCCGCATCGCTCTCGAAGCCATCTCGTTCACCGAGATGGAGCCGTGGCGCGACCGTCTCGCCGGGAGCCTCCCCCTGGGGATGCGCAAGCGCCTCGAGATGGCGCGGGCTCTCGCGACGAAGCCCGACCTGCTCCTCCTCGACGAGAACTTCGCGGGCCTCAACCCGGCCGAGGTCGAGAAGACGATCGCGATCGTCCGTAAGATCCACGGAAGCGGCGTGACGATCCTCATCATCGAGCACAACATGCGCGTGATCATGTCGATCTCCCAGAAGCTCCTCTGCATGTGCTACGGCGAGAAGATCTCGGAGGGGACGCCGGCGGAGGTCGCGAACGACCCGGGTGTCATCGAGGCCTACCTCGGAGCCGCCCATGCTTGAGGTCAACGGCGTCGACGTGTTCTATGGCGACGTCCAGGTCCTCTGGAACGTGAGCTTCAACGTCCAGAAGGGCGAGATCGTCGCCCTCATCGGCGCGAACGGCTCCGGCAAGACGACGAGCCTGAACACCGTCTCGTCGATCCTGAAGCCGCGCAAGGGCTCCGTGACGTACGAGGGGCAGCCCCTCCACACGCGCGAGCCCCACGACCTCGTCGGTCTCGGAATCGCCCACGTGCCCGAGGCGCGCCGGCTGTTCCCTGAGATGACCGTCAAGGAAAACCTCCTCCTCGGGGCGCTTACGCGCGACGCGAAGAAGTCGCGCCCGGAGATGCTCGAGAAGGTCTACGGCATCTTCCCGCGCCTCAAAGAGCGTGAGAAGCAGGCGGCCGGGACGATGTCGGGCGGCGAGCAGCAGATGTGCGCGATCGCCCGCGGCCTCATGTCGAAGCCCCGCCTCCTCATGCTCGACGAGCCGTCGCTGGGGCTCTCCCCCATCCTCGTCGCCGACATCTTCCGCGTCATCCAGGAAGTCCACGAGGCCGGCGTCACGGTGCTCCTCATCGAGCAGAACGTCTTCAAGACGCTCGCCGTCGCCGACCGCGCCTATGTCATGGAGAACGGACGCATCGTCCTCGAGGGCACGGGCAAGGACCTCCTGAACGACGAGCACGTCAAGAAGGCCTACCTCGGAGTCTGACGCGGTCGATGACCAGGAGGACCACCCCCGCTGGCAGCCGGACCCTCCGACCTCGTCCTCTGTGCGTAAACGCTGAAATGATTCATGCGCATCAGCGATTGAACTGGCCGAATCGTTCGATTATCCTTGACGTCATCCGAAACGTCCGGCCGAAGAGGAGAGATGCTCTCATGCCGATTGCCGCGTACCGCCCCCTGCGGACGACCGCCCGAGTCCTCATTGCCGCTCTGTTCCTCCTTGCGTTCGGCCGGGCCGAAGCCCAGGTCCTCATCAAAGTCAACGACACCATCAACTTCAAGCTCGGCCTCCTCCTCCAGTCGCAGGCGGATTTTCAGGAGGTCCGGAACGCCACGAACGACGCGTCGGGCGGATTCCAGCAGAACCTGTTCATCCGCCGCGCTCGGCTGATCCTGGGCGGCCAGGTCGCGAAGAACGTCTTCTTCTTCTTCGAGACCGAGAACAGCAGCCTCGGCAAGTCGACGCAGGCCGTTGGCGGCGCGACCGGCACGAAGGCGCTGGGCTCCGGCTTCAACACACTCGACGCCGTCGCCGAGTGGCGCATCGCGAAAGAGTTCAACATCGATTTCGGCGAGATCCTCGTGCCGGTCAATCGCTGGATCGTCACGAGCAGCTCGTCGACGTTCATGCTCGACCAGTCCGCGTACAACCTCCCGACGAGCACCCAGCTCCAGAACAACGCGGGGCGCGACACGGGTTTCATGCTGCGCGGTTACTTCTTCTGCGACCGCCTGGAATACCGTTCCGCCTTCCTCGCTGGATTCCGCATGCCCGGCGTCAAGAACGCGCCGCGGTTCACGGAGCGGCTGCAGTGGAACTTCTTCGACAAGGAGGTCTACAACCTACCTTCGTATTCGGGCTCGAACCTGGGAAGTAAGAAGATCATGGCTCTTGGCGCGGCGTACGACATCCAGGGGGACTACCGGCTCGCCTCGGCCGACCTGTTCCTCGACGTCCCGATCGACGTAGGTTCCTTCCAGTCGACGATCGCCTACCAGTACATCAACGGAGGCACCCTGTTCACGGCGCTTCCGGAAGAGAACACGTTCTCGATGGAAGCGGGAGTCTTCATTCGGAAGGCGAAGATCGCCCCGATCCTCCGCTACGAGCAGAAGACCTTCAACCAGACGGTCAACGTGCCAAAGAACGAAAATCGGTTCGTCGCCGGGCTCAACTTCTACCCGTACCCGAAGGCGGAGAACAACTTCAACATCAAGTTCTGGTGGCAGCGCGTGAACCTCCAGACCGGATACGCGACGAACGAGTTCACGGTCCAGATGCACGTCTTCTACTTCTGAGTCCTCGCGGCCTTCGCGCCCCGTCCGACCGCACCACCGCCCCTCCCCGGAGGGGCGGTTCCGTTCTGGAGGTCAAGATGGCGCCGAGGTCGCCTCGCGGAGGACCGTCCTCGTGCCGAGAAGGCCTGGACCTCTCCGAAGGCGAACAGCAGATGTGCGCGATCGGTCGCGCTCGAAGGAGCTCCTCGCGGATCCCCGCGTAAGGGACGGCTACCTCGGACACGCGTAGGTATGAGCGCCGTCGAACGTCTCCTGTCGCGCGTTAACAGAGGCGCGGATCGCCTCGCGCTCGTCTGGCGAGGGCGCCGTCGCGGTTCTTCGGGACCGGGTCTGGCACCTGATCGTCCGTGACTTCAGCGACGGGCCGGGCTCGTCAGCTCCGTCGCGAGGAGAATAGCCCGGCTCCCGTGAGCGCGAGACCGAGCAGCACGATCATCAGGGGCGACAGCGCCGGAACGTCTTTCGGCGGGAAGTCGCCGCCTCCGCCGGGCGCCGTCGGCGTCGCGGTCGGCGTGTCCGTCGACGTGCCCGTCGGCGTCACTGTAGCGGCCTGAGTTCCGGTCGGCGTCGTCGTCGGCGTCGCCGTCGGGGTGAGGGTCGGCGTATTTGTCGGCGTATTAGTAGACGTCGACGTCGGGGTGACGCTCGGCGTGTTCGTCGGAGTCAGAGTCGGCGTCTGCGTGGAAGTCGCCGTCGGCGTCACGGTGGGCGTCTGAGTGGGCGTCGACGTCGGCGTCACAGTAGGCGTGTTTGTCGGGGTCGGCGTCAGACTCGGCGTCTGCGTCGGAGTCTGCGTGGGGGTCGCCGTCGGCGTCACGCTGGGCGTCGACGTCGGCGTCACGGTGGGCGTCTGAGTGGGCGTCGACGTCGGCGTCACAGTAGGCGTGTTTGTCGGGGTCGGCGTCAGACTCGGCGTCGAGCTTGGCGTCGAGGTTGGCGTCGCCGTCGGCGTGTCCGTGGGCGTAGGCGTCAACGTGGGCGTCAGCGTCGGCGTCGGCGTGGGCGTCTGAGTCGGCGTCTGTGATGGGGTGTTCGTCGGCGTCGCCGTCGGCGTGTCCGTGGGCGTGGGGGTCAACGTGGGCGTCAGCGTCGGCGTCGACGTCGGGGTCTGGGTCGGCGTACTGGACGGAGTCGCCGTAGGCGTGGACGTAGGAGTCACGGTGGGCGTCGGTGTCGGCGCGAGGACCGCGACCGTGATCGTCTTACTGCCCGAGACCGCGTCGTCGAAGAGCGGAGACGTGTGCACGATACCGCTGTGGTCGACGCGCGCCGTGGCCGTGAGAACGCCGTTATTCACATTGATGGGGCAGCCGATCGGCGCGAACGTGTTGCTGGTCTCGGAAGGAGACGAGAATCCGGTCGCCACGATGATCGGATTCCCGAGGTCGGGCGTGCCGGACGCGTTCGGGCAGTAGAACGTGACCGCGATCGTGTCCGCATCGCAGGCCAGCGTCGACGGCGGGTTGCTGCTCTGGTTCGACATCGTGATGGTGTATGTCTCCGTCGAACCATTCACGATGAAGCCTGTCGGGTTCTGAAAGACGATGAGGTGCAGCGACGTCTCGTTGCAGGCCGCGGGCGACTGGGAATTGGGGACGCGCGAGCGGCGGCGAACGACCTTTTGCGCGACGTCGGCGACCGAAGACGAGGGGACGGGCCGGAAGAATGCGCTCTGGGCGCGGGCCTGGTTGGACCTCTCGACCAGAGTGAGAAGGAGGCCGACCGCGATCGTCGCGAAGCCCGCGGACTTCAGAAAAGATGAGGTCCGGCTCTGTTCACGTCTCGACGACCCGCTCAAATGGCCTCCCAAACGACACCCCTCTGGAGGCACTTACGAGAGCGTGACTACAGCGCTGTCTATCGGGAACTTATCCCAGCCGGAGCGGAAGCGCAATACCTCGGGTGGCCTTCAACCTGTCATTCTAGGAACGTCGTGTGGATCTCGCGGGCCCAGATCGCGACGCTGCTCTTCGCGGTGACTGCCGCGTCTTTCGGCCTCCTCGCTTTGACGCTCTTCGGCGTGGCGCGTGGGCGCCGGCGCCTCGCCCTCTACGCGCTTCTCGCGTTCGATGTCGCGGCCCTTCTCGCGACTCGCCTCCTCCCGGGCCAGGGCTCTGGCCGCTCTCTCGACACTGCCCTCTGGATCGGCTTACCAGTCGCAGGTGGGGCGTTCCTGGCCGTTCTCGCGCGTGGCGGCCGAGGCACGCGGGCTTTCCTCTTCGCGGCCTTCAGCGTCCTCGCTCTCGCGGCGGGCGCCGAGCTCGCCGCGCGCGAAGGCGTCCTCCTCGGGACGCCCGCACTGCCGCCGCTCGGGGTGGGTTTCGTTCTCTTCACGGCCCTTCTCCTCCCGCGCGTCGCCGAGCAGGAGCGGCGGCTCTTCACGCGCGCCACGACGGACCCTCTCACCGGGCTCCTGAACCGCGCGGCGTTCGAGGAGCGAGCGCAGGCCGAGATCGCGCGGGCGGAACGCACGGGCCGAAGTCTCGCGATCGCAATGCTCGACATCGACCATTTCAAGAGCTTCAACGACCACCACGGGCATCCCGCGGGCGACGCGGCACTGAGTGCCGTCGCTCGCGCCGTCGCCCGGACGGTACGTGGGATCGACGCGGCAGGCCGCTACGGAGGCGAGGAATTCATCGTCCTTCTTGTCGAAGCCGAGGCGGACGCGGCGCTCCCCGCTCTCGAGCGCATCCGTAGCGCGGTCGCGTCGCTCGGGCCGCCCCGGATCGCGCGGCCGATCACGATCTCCGCCGGCATCGCCGTCCACCAGGGTCTTTTCTCGAGAGTCACCTTCGCGTCGCTCGTCGCCCGGGCCGACGCGGCCCTCTACGCGGCGAAGAACTCCGGCCGGGACCGGGTCAGCCTCGAGGAGGCGGCGCCGCCGAAAACCCCGGGGGAAGTGCGCTACCGCTAGGAGGCGAGCACCCCGGCGAGGCGGGAGATTCCTTCCTCGATCCGGGAGCGCGACGTCGCGAAGGAGAGCCTCACGCAGCGGTCCTCCCCGAAAGCAACCCCGGGTGTCACCGCGACCGCAACCGAGTCGAGGAGCGCTTTGGCGAACGTCACGGACCCCGTCACGGGGACCCCGGCGATCGTCCGCCCGTAGTGGGCGGATACGTCGGGGAACGCGTAGAAGGCGCCTCCCGGAGGGGCACACGTCACGCCTGGCAACGCGTTGAGCGCGGGGATCAGGAACGCGCGCCGGAGCGCGTATTCCTCGAGCATGGCCGAGATCGCGGGCTCCGCTTCGTTCGGGAGCGTGAGCGCGGCGAGGGCGGCCTGTTGCGTGATCGAGCAGACGTTGGAGGTCGCGTGGCCCACGATGCGGACCATCAGGTCGATCAGGCGGGGCGGCCCCACGGCGTAGCCGGCGCGCCAGCCCGTCATCGCGTACGTCTTCGAGAGCGTTCCCGCGACGAGGATCGTCTCGGGGTATTCCCGGGCGAGAGACGCCGCGGAAAGGTGCCTGCCCTCGAACACGAAGCGGTCGTAGCACTCGTCGAAAAGGACGGTCCACCCGCGGGACGCGGCGAGCCGGACGACGGCTTCGATCTCCGCGGGGGCCATCACGGCGCCCGTCGGGTTGTTCGGCGTGTTCACGATGAGGCCCCGCGTGGCCGGCGTCGCCGCGCGCGCGACGTCGGCTGCCGTGAGCCGGAAACCCGAGCCTGCGGCCGTCGGAACGAACACGCTTCGCGCCCCGGCGAGGGTAACCATTTCCGGAAACGAGACCCAGTAGGGGGACGGCACGAGGACGTCGTCCCCTTCCTCGAAGAGGGCGAGGCAGGCGGTGTGCAGCGCCTGTTTGCCGCCGGCCGTGACGATAACGTCCGAGGCCGAATACGGCGCGTTCCACTCAGTTCGATAGCGGGCCGCGATCGCCTCGCGCAGGGGGGCGATTCCTGCGGAGTCGGTGTATTTCGTGAAATCTCCTTCGATCGCGTCGATCGCGGCGCGTTTCACGAACGCAGGCGTCGGGAAGTCCGGCTCGCCGGGACCGAAGTCCACGACGTCGATTCCCCGCGCACGGAGCGCCGAGGCGGCTTTGAGGACGGCGAGAGTCGCCGACCCCGCGACGCGCGACGCCCGCGACGCGAATCTCAAGCGTGCCTCAGGACGCGCAGCGCCGCGGCGAAAGCCTTCGGCTTCCGCCTTCCGAACGCGATCATGAGCATCTCGACGCCGCACCAGCCGGCATACACGTAGATCATCGGGCCCCGCGTGGACGGAAAGGCGAACTGGACGAGCCAGAAGACGAAGAGGATGCCCGCCTCGAACGCCCTGAGGTCGAGGTTCACGAGGAGGAGCCATCCGAGAAAGCTCTGGAGGAGCGTGAGGAGGATCTCTTCGCGCTGGTGGGAATCGAAGACGATCGCGGACGGAGACCCCTTCGAGATCGAGTAGATCACCGGGATGAGCGCCGAGAGGATCGACCACTGGTTGATCGTCGAGGACACGAGGTTCATGACCGCCATCGGCGCCTTCGTGATCTGGCGCGCCCAGTTGAAAGCCGAGAGCTTCTCGGGGAACTCCGACAGGAACGGCGCGACCCACTGGACGAAGACGAACGGGGCGACGCCCGCCGCGATCGCGAGCGCGAGCATCGATTCGACGAACGCGTGCGCCGAGACGACGAGAATCGCGCCGCCGACGATGAAGATCCCCGCGATCGCCCAGCCCCGCCGCCCCGGTCCCTGGGCGAGGGCCCACCGCGAGACTGCCGGCAGGTCCTCCATCTCCTCGACGTCACCCTTCCGTGGCGGGAGGCGGAGCAGCGCGGCGAGGTATGCGGCGTAACAGGCCGTCAGAATTGCTGCGTCGACGAGGCCCAGCGAGCCCTTCCACCAGATGACGGTGAACCAGACGAGGGGCGGAAGGAGGCCGACGATCTCGATCGAGTGCTCGTCGTCGAACTCGATGGCGATCCATGTCTTTCGTTTGCCGGTGCGGCGCGCGAAGTACGCCGCGACGAAATAAACGAGAGGCCAGCCCAGGCCCACGAGGAGCCGGATGGAGCCGGTGAAGTTCGCGATCGCGAGGTGGAGCTTGGAGGGGTCCTTTCCCGCCTCCCACGCGATGACGGCCTCCACCGCGAACTCGGGCAGTGTCTGGAGCCACGCGAGCATCGCGAGCGCGAGGCCCTGCGAGACGAGGAATTGCGCCGCTTCCGCTCCCCAGGCGACGAGGAATGCGGAAAAAAGGATGGACGGAAAGGTCCACAGGGCGGCGAGCGGCGTGGCCTTCGCGGCGACGGCGGCGCCGGCTGCCGGAAGAGCGCTCTTCATTCCGGCCGATTTAAGCACGGCCGAGATCCGGAAGAAATCCATCCGACAAACGGGCTGGCGGGCAATTCCTGTGTCAGATTCGCGTCGAGGAGACACGTCAGGTAATCCCCACATGACCACGCACCGAATCTCCGTCTTCACGCCCGCGCCCGGAGGAAGGCCATGACGACACGCATCGACGCTCCCTCGAATCCCCGCATCGCGGCCGCCGTGAAGGCGGCCGCGATGGGCGATGCCATGCTGCTCGAGGGCCGGAGGATGATCGAGGACGCGCTCGATGCGGGAATACAGATAGAGGAGATATTCGTTCGGAGAGATTCGGAAGAAGAGAAGATAGAAAAAGCCTTTCTTGGAAGGAGAGGAGGGGAAGGAGGCTCTCGCCCAGCAGCAGGCTTGCCGCCGCGGGTAACGGAGGTTTCTGCGCGGGTCCTCCGGAAGCTGTCAGACCTCCCGTCGACGCGCGGTGCCGTGGCGCTGGCAGTCCCCCCCCGCCGCACACTGAGCTCGCTCTCTCCCTCTCCTCCCTCCTCTTCTTTCTTCCTCATCCTCGACGACGTCCAGGACCCCGCGAACGTCGGTGCGATCCTGCGCAGCGCGGAGGCCTTCGGCGCAAGCGCGGCCCTTCTCACGCCCGGCTGCTCGTGGCCTTTCTCCCCGCGCGCCCTTCGCGCCTCCGCGGGGAGTGCGTTCCGCCTGCCGGTCGTCCCGCACGTGACTGCGGGCCCGGCCGTCCTGTGGGCGCGGGAGAACGGGATCGCGCTCGTGGGAGCGGAGGCCCGCGGAGGAACCGGACCCGAGGCCGTCGGACTCGACCGCCCGTTCGCGCTCGTCATTGGGTCCGAGGGCCACGGGATCTCGCCGGAGATCGCCGCCGCGCTCGACCATCGCGTGACGATTCCACTCGCGGGCCGCGTCGAGTCGCTGAACGCGGCCGTCGCGGCAAGTCTCCTCCTTCACGTTCTATCGCGCGGACGCCCGACCGCGGGATAGAATGGTGGATCGGCCGCGCCCTCCGGGCCGACATCTCACGAAAAGCGAGGATCCCATCCCATGCGGCGAACGCTCATCGCCTCCGTCCTTTTTCTGTCCACCGCGGCCCCGGCTCTAGCCGAGGACGCCGCGAAACCCGCGCCCGCGAAGACCCACTCGACGAAACCCGCCACGGCGAAGTCCGGCGCCGCGCCCGCGACCGAGACCGCGAAAACGCTCTACGCGATCGGACTCGTCATGAGCCAGAACCTCGGGCCGCTCAAGCTCACGGCCCAGGAGCTGGCCTCGGTCCAGGAGGGCCTCAACGACGGCGTCCTGGGGCACGCGCCGAAGGTCGATCTCGCCACGTACGGCCCGAAGCTGCAGGGGTTTGCAAAGGGTCGCCTCGGCGCGGCCGCGGAAACCGAGAAGGCGGCCGGTGTGGCGTTCTGCAACCGGGCGGCCGCCGAACCGGGCGCGGTGAAGCAGGCCAGCGGTTTCGTCTACAAGGAGACGAAGGCCGGCACTGGCGCGACGCCGAAAGCGACCGACAAGGTCAAGGTCCACTACAAGGGCACGCTCATCGACGGGACCACGTTCGATAGCTCGATCGCGCGCGGCGAGCCCGTGACCTTCGCCGTGACGGGCGTCATTCCGTGCTGGACGCAAGGGCTCCAGCTCATGAAGGAAGGCGGCAAGGCGCGGCTCGTCTGCCCGTCCAGTGTCGCCTACGGCGACGAAGGCCGCCTGCCGACCATCAAGGGCGGCGCGACGCTGGTCTTCGACGTCGAGCTCCTCTCGATCGAGAAGTAGCGCTTCAGAACACGTCCGCGGTGAACCGGAGGAGGCGAGGCCCGCCCGGCGCGCGCCAGCTCTCCTCCGGAAGTCCCGCCCGAAGGCAGGCCTGCGACACGAGGCGCGCCCCGTCCCAGGCCAGGTCCGTCGCATCCTGAGGGAGTACGACGCCCCACCGCTTCCCCTTTTGAACGAGGATCCCGTGAGTACCCGGTAGGAGGCCTTCGGCCCCGGGGATTTCTTCGAAGGGCGCGAGCACGCTGATCTCGGGCACGAGTCGCGGGAGCTCCTTCGCGGTCGCCGGCGGGACACGCGGGTCGTGAAGGAGGGCATCGACGGCATGTGTCGCCACGAGGGCGGCGACCGATGCTTGAGGTGCCGTGGTTCCGCTCCGGCCTCGCGGGCGCCCATCCCTGATCCACGTCACGAACACGGGTCCGGGCTGTAAGAGGGTGCTTCCCTCGGGGATTACCGGCAGTGCTGAAGGCCTCTGCCCCAACGCGCGCTCCGCCGCCGCGACGGCAACCCTTTTCAGAACCTCTCCTTCTTCCTCCGAGATCCTCATCCCGGAAGCCATTCCGCCAGCGCGTCTCCCGCGGCCTTCTCGAACTCGTCCAGACGCCCCGTGAAGAAATGGTCCGCCTCCGGAACGGCGAGAAACGTCCAGCCGCGTTCGGCGGCGATCTCGCGCGCCTTCTTCTCGGGGCTGAATTCGTCTCTTCCGCCCTGGATCCAGGCGACGTGCGTCCCCGGAGGCACGTCTCCCGCCCCGTCCCACTGATTCGCGGGGACTCCGATCAGGAAGAGGACCGTCGGGGCGAGGAGCGGCGCCGCTTCGAGGGCGCGGAGCGAGCCGAAGGAGAATCCCGACAGAACGAAGGGGCCCGACGGGAAGCGAGCGCGCAGCCAACGGGCCGCCGCGACGACATCCTCGGTCTCTCCCACACCCGCGTCGTACGCGCCTCCGGAAGCCCCGACCCCGCGAAAATTGAACCTCAGGGCCGCCAGGGAAAACCGCTGCGCGAGAAGGCGGGCGGCGCGATGCACGACCTTCGTGTGCATCGTTCCTCCGTGCCGGGGATGCGGGTGCGCGACGAGGGCCGCTCCCGAGGGCCGCGAAGGGACGCGCAGAAGCGCCTCCAGCGTTCCCGCGGGGCCGGGGATGTCGTGCGTCGTGAGAGCCTCCGGCGCGGAGTCCGGCATCGAAATCACGTTAGCACGCGAGGTATTCGTTCGACGCCCGTTGAAATCTACTGCCCAGGGCGGCTATAACGAGCTGACTCCCGCAAAGAACGCCGGCCTCCGAGGAGAGTTCATGAAAAACATCGTTCACATCGTGGGCACCGGGACGATCGGAGAGCCTCTCATCGGGCTCTTTACGGACTTCAAGCAGCATCTCGGAATCGACGAAGTGACCTTTCACAAGCGCACGCCGATGAAGACCGAGAGGGCCAAGGTCGCGCACCTGATGTCCCGCGGCGCCCACCTTGCGACCGAAGACGACAAGTCGGCGGACTTCGAAGCGCTGGGGCACAAGGTGTCCTATTCGGCCCAGGAGGCCCTGGAGCGCGCGACGGTCGTGATCGACTGCACGCCGGCCGGAAACGAGAACAAGGAGACCTACTACAAGCACGTCAAGGGGCCGCGCGGCTTCCTCGCACAGGGTTCCGAGTTCGGCTTCGGGAAGATGTACGCGCGCGGGATCAACGACTCCGCCCTGGTTCCGGGCGAGGACAGGTTCCTCCAGGTCGTGTCCTGCAATACCCACAACCTCGCGATCCTCATCAAGACGCTCGGCATGGTCGGCAACAAGCTGACGATGGACCGCGCGCAGTTCGTCTGCATGCGGCGCTCGAACGACATCTCGCAGACGAAGGACTACAGCCCCGCTCCCACCGTCGGCAAGCACGACGACGATGAGTTCGGCACGCATCACGCGCGGGACGTCTTCCACCTCTACGAGACGCTGGACCTCGCGCCGAAGGTCTTCTCGTCCGCCGTGAAGCTCAACACGCAGTACATGCATTCGATCTGGTTCAACTTCGAGCTCACGAAGCCGACCGACAAGAAAACCGTGATCGAGCACTTGAAGGAGAACCCCCTCGTCGCGCTCACGGAGCGCAAGAGCGCGAACGAGGTCTTCTCCTTCGGCCGCGACCACGGGTACTACGGGCGCATCCTGTCCCAGACGGTCATCTCGACGCCCACGCTCGCGATCGCCGACAAGGGCAAGGAGATCGTCGGGTTCTGCTTCACCCCCCAGGACGGCAACTCTCTCCTCTCGTCCGTGGCGGGCGCGATCTGGCTCATGGACCCCAAGCACGCTTCGGAGCGGATCCAGGTCCTCAAGCGTTTCGTGTTCCGGGAGATCTGAGGAGGAGGTCCAGCGCCGAGGAGAGCGACGTCCCGTCCGGAAGTCCGGCGAGAAACGGCACGCGGCGGCGCAGCGTCTCGAGGCGCTGGGGCTCGACGGAAAAATCATAGGCCAGGACGACCGGCAGGAGCTCCAGGCGTACGGCGAGCGCGTCGAGGACGTGGAAGCCCTGCTGCGTCGCGAGGTGCCTCACGGCGCGCGCCCGATCCCCTCCAAAACGCGCGACGAGCGCTTCCACGTCCCCCGCGAGCCGATTCTCGGGCGTGCGGTCGAAGACGACGTCGAGAAATACGGCGTCGTGCGCGCTCGAGGCGAGGGCCGCGAGGGCCGACTCCAGGTCGCAGGCCCGAGAGAACGCGGCCGGCATGCCGCGCGCCGCCGCGAGCCGCTCGAACCCCTCGACGTACTCGGAGCCGTCCTCCACCACGAGGATTCTCCGCGGCGCGGTCACGCGTGCTCCTCCACCGCGGCGAGCTCGATCGCGACACCCTTCGTGAAATCCCCCGTTCCCGGCGGGACGACGACGACGTCCACGAGGCCGTCCCACTTCCTCACGAGGTCCGCGAGAACGCCGAGGCCGCGCTCGGCGCCGCGGCCCCGGATCATCTCGACCGTCAGGAGCCGCGGGTCTTCGTCGAAGAGGACGAAACGGGCGAGAGCCTGCCCGGTGACCGGATCCGTCTTTCTCTCGGCGAGAAGGGCGAGCCGCGGCCCTTCGAGAGCGTTCGCAAACAGGTTTCTCCAGAGCGTGAGCCAGTCCCCCTCGGGTACCCTCACCCGCAGCGGGCCCCCGTCCGCCGAGGCGAACAACCCGAGACCCGCGAGGTGGGGCGGCCTCGAATCCATCTCGTGCGCGACCGTCTCGAGGAGCGAGGCGAGCCTCTCGAACCGCACCTCGGTGGACCCTGCGGAATCGAGGCGTTCCGTGAGGAGAAGCGCGGTTCGCGGATTCAGAACTGCGGCGGCGCCGCGGAGGGCGCGGGTCAGAGCCACCATCCGCCGCGCGGAGACCGCGCCCGACCGCGCGAGGACTGCGAACGTGCGCTCTTCACGCGCGAGGACGTCGAGGGCCCCGTAGACCGGGGACAGGAGCGGGTCCTTGAACCGGAGGTTCAGGCGCGCTCCCCGTCGCCGCCCCAGCGTCTCGAGGTCCCGGAGAGTGGAACGAGCCTCTCCGACGAGACCCGTCGCGCCCCCGCTTCCATAGAGCCGTTCCACCAGGAGAGGCGCCGCCTCCGCCAGTCCGCCCCTGTGGTCCAGGCGCTCGACGGCCTCGCCGAGGAGCAGTCCCCCGTGTTTGAACGCCTCGTGCGAGAGCCGCCCCGCGAGGGACCGGGCGTCGCGGGTGGCACCCGGGTCGCGCCTCAGCCACTCGTCGAGCGTGAGGCCGGAGCGTCTCCTCGAGAGGAAGAGTGCACCGGTCAAGAGCCCGAAGAAGAGGAATCCGATTCCCGCGCCGAGAAGCGTCGTCTGCCGTCTCTCCTCGCGCTCGAGGGCGGCGCGCGCCTCCTCCACGTGAACGCCGCCAGCGGCCTCCGCCGCATAGCGCCGATAGAGCGCTGCCGCGCGGAGGGTGCGCCACTTTCTCGACGCGATCCGCGCGAGCGCGTAGAGCGCCTCCCTCGAACCGGCCTGTTCCGCGCGCTCCCAGGCCGCCTCGGCGTCCGACGCGCGGTCGGGCTGGCGCGCGAGGAGCTCGGCGAGCCTCTCCCACGCGGGAGTCCGTGATGGGTCGACCGCGACGGCCCGCCTCAGCAGGGCCTCCGCACCGGACAGGTCGCCCCTCCTTTCGCGCAGGGCCGCGCCGAGCTCGAGCGCGGGCACGAAGCGAGGATCGAGTCGACCGGCCTCGCGGAGCTCAGCCTCCGCGGCATCCCAGTCGCGCTCGTCCGGGCGGCCGGCGTAGACCTGCGCGAGGCGAAACGCGGCGACGGCCGGAGACGCCGGATCCGGCGCGAGGGCGACACTCTCGGCTCCTCCGCCATGCGTGAGGCGCGAGCGCAGCTTTTCCCGGAACGCGCTCGCGGCGGACTTGTCCTCCGCGGATGCGAGCGGCCACCACGTATCGAGGCGCTCGAGGGCGCGCGCGGGATCACCCCAGGCGGCCCACCGGTTCGCGGCCTCGCGGTGAAGATGGGCCACGTCCGGCCGGAGGACGGCGGCACGGTCGAGAAGCGCCAGGGACTCCTCTTTCGCCGCACGATCCGGCTCGTTCCACAGGAGATTCGCGAGCGCGAGAAGCGCCTCGAAACTGTCGGGATCGGCGGCGAGCGCGGTCCTGTAGGCCGCCGCGGCCTCGGCCGTTCTCCCGTCCCGCTCTTCGACGCTCCCGAGGGCGAGGGCGGCCTCCGAGTAGCCAGGAGAGAGCCGCAGCGAGCGGCGGAAGGATTCGCGGGCGGACGCGTTCGCGCCGCGGCGGACAGCGGCCTTCCCTTCCGAGAACGCCGAGCGCGCGCCCGCCGAAGGCGGCGCGAAGCCCGGACGCGCCGGCAGCCTGCCAGCCTCGTCCTCCGCGTCGAGACGCCGGATGGACTCGCCCACCCACCCGGCACCGGAGAGGCCGCGCCTCTGGAGAGCCGTCAACACGTGCCCGTACTGGAGAATCGCGCCCCGCCGGTCGCCCCGGGCCTCCGCCTGCCGCGCGAGCGCGAGGCGGTCCACCGGAGCGAGAAGCTCGGGCGCGTCCTTGGCGGCAATCTCGAGAAGGCGCGCCTCGTCGTCCGCGTCGAACATCGCGGCCGCGAGGTCGGCTCCCCGGAGGGCAAGGGCCGTGGACGGAAATGCGACACGCGCCCGCCGGACGAGATCCCGGGCTCGCGAGAGGTCGCCCCAGGAGGCCCCGCCGCTTCCGACGAGGGCCTCGGCCTCCGCGGAGAGAGACGCGGCGTCGTCGCACGGCTCCTCTGCCGGTACCGGCGTCGAGACGAAAAGCGCGATCAGGAGAGGCAGGATCACCTGCCGGGCCCTCACGCCTCGCGCCGCGCCGAAAGGCCAAGCTTGTTGAAGCGCAGCCGCACGGCACGTTCGTCCGCTGCCGAACCCGTCATCCGCTCGGCCATCCGCGTGAAGTCCCCGTCGCACTCGTGGAAAACCTGACGGAACGCCGACCGCTCGAGTTCGCGGCGAAAGTCCTCGACGCTGTCGACGCGGGGACGCGGAAGGACGAACGAGTTCTCGAGCGAAGGCGCGTCTTCCTGCCGGGCTTCGGCCAGGAGGTCGAAGAGAAGGCGGGGATCGATCGAGAACACGACTCGGCCGCCCCGGTCCTTCGCCGCGGCGGCGCGTCCGTAGAGCGTGGCGGCGAGAAGATCCGCGAGGACCATCGCGAATTGCCGGACGTTCCCGGGCCAGGGATGCCGGGCAATCGCCTGCCATCCCTTCCGCGGGAGCGCGAAGACGACGGGCGCGCGGCTGCGGGCGATCTCCTCGTCGCTCCGGGTGAGCTCGAACGCGTCGTCGCGATCCGTTTCCCCGCCGCCCTCGGCGCGCGCCTGCGCGGCGATTTCGAGGCGGTTCGCCAGATCCCGGAAGAACTCAGCCGCGAAGTCGTCCGCGAGGTCCTCGAGGTCTTCGCGCCGCGCCGCGAGCGGCGGCAGCTCCAGCGCGAGCGCCGGGTTGAGCCGCATGAGCAGGTCCGCGCGAAAGAGACCCTCGGACACCCGTTTCTTGAGATCCACGTTCGAGGCCGCCACGATCCGCGCCGAGTGCGGAACGGTCGCCGTCGCGCCGACGCGCCGCACGACTCCGTCGTTCAGCGCCGTCAGGAGCGCCTTCTGCGCGTCAGCCGACAGGTTCTCGATCTCGTCGATGAACAGCGTCCCTCCGGCGGCCGCCTCGAAAACCCCGGGCCGGTCCGCGACCGACCCCGTGTACGCGCCCCGGACGGATCCGAACAGGGCCGCCTGAAGCAGCGTCTCGGGCACCGTCGCGCAGTCGAACGAGACGAGCGGGCCCTTGCGCGACGAGAGAGGGTGGATCACCTCCTTGACGAGGAAGTTCTTCCCCGAGCCTGTCGGCCCCGTGAGGAGGAGCGGAAGAGGCGTCGGAGCGAGGGACGCGATCCGGCGGCGGAGATCGCGCATCGTCGCGCCGCGCCCCCAGAAGAAACGGCCCGTCGAGAGAGGCGATTCGCGCTCCTTCAGCACGCGCCTCACGAGGCGGACGAGCCCCTCTCCCGTCGCCTCGTCTTCGCCGACCGTGTACGTGAACGCGTCGGCCTTGAGCCGCCGGGCCTCGTCCTCGAACGGGATCTCCTCGTGAGAGGTCGTCAGGAGTACCGGGAGGTCCGGCTCGCGGCGGCGCAGCCGCTCGAGGATGAAGAGGCCCTGGCGGTCGCGCCGATCCCGCCGGTCGCGCCTTGCCGCCGCGGTCTCGCCGAGCGCGCGGCGGTCCGGCAGGAGCTCCTCGTCGGCGACGTCGAATCTGAGATCGAGGACGACGAGATCGGGCAGCCGGCCCGCACGTGCGAGCGCGGCTTCCGCCTCCGACCAGGTCCCGGCCCAGGCCTTCTCGGCCGACGGGCCGAGAAGGACGAGGTCGGGGGCGTGGCGACGCAGGAAGTCTGCGGACTTCGGCTGGTCGTCGATCACGAGGACGCGAGGGCCGCGGAGCGTCACCGGCGCGCTCCGGGGCGACGCACGATCTCGGGGCCATCGTCGAGGGCGACGTGGCGATAGAAAGCCGTGCACGCGCGCGAGGCGTCGAGGCAGGCTTCGTCGAGGGAGAGAAGGAAAGACTTGCCTTCGAAGGGGGAAAGAGAAAAGGAAGATTCTTCGAAGGCAAGAAGACCTGGGGCAAGGCGGCCCACGTCGGTCATGGCGCGCTCGACCGACTCTAGATCCGGATCGCCCTGCGGGAAGAGCGGCCTCTCCTCCTTCTTCCATTCAAGGAAACTGTCCAGAACGTCACGACCTGCTCCGCCACCATTCGCGCGCGAGAAGAGGTCCCGCGTGAGCCGAGCCCGCAACTCTCCCGGATCGGTTTCTCTCTCCTCGGGCGCACTCCAGCGGAGGGCCTTGCCGACGTCGTGCTTGAGCCGGAAGGCTGCGGACTTCCTCCGCAGCCTCCGGTCTTCTCCGTTGATTTGCCGTGTCGTCATCGCCCGCGATTATCCGCTCAGGCGTTCCGTCGACTGCTGGAGGCGATTCCAGTCGACGACCCCCGGAGCCGCATAGGGACGCTCGACGAGAACCGGGCGGCGCTCGCCTTCCGTATCGCAGAGGACGTGCCGCTTCGGGATTCTCACGCCCTCGGGCGTGAATCCCTCGCAGACGACGAGGAGGAGCCGTCCGTCCGGCGAAAAGCCGAGGGACGTCGTGTACCGGTCTTCGCCTCGAAGTGGGGGGTTCGGGCCCGTCGACGTTCCGACGGGCAGGAGCTCCGGCTCCGCCGAGGCCGCCGGTTCGATGACGCGTGCCCTCACGAGATCGAGGAGACGCGTCCGTCTCCGGCCGGCAGTGGGCGCCTCGTCCCAGACGAGCTTCTTGCCCGTCGCGTCGAACGCGAGGCTCGATGGGTCCGCGCCAACGACCCGGTACGGCTGGATCGCGTCTCCGCCGTCCGGCCGCGAGACGACGAGCCACGTCACGCCGTTCTTCGCGACGAACTGCGCCTTCATGCCGGACGCCGAGGACACGGGCTTCTCGGAAACGACCTTTCGGGGAAGCGACTTCGTGAGGCGCGCGACGAGCCGGTCCGCAGCCCGGCGACGCGAGACGTCCGGAGTCGTCGCCGTGACTTCCGAGGCGGCTTCTATCGCACCGTCCCGGAACCCGCCGAAGGCTTCGAGGTCTCCCCGGCGGGCGGCGCCTTCCGCGAGCCAGGACAGGAGGCGCGCGCGCTCGAGGAGGAAGGGCAGGCGCCGCGGAGAAGCGGGATAAGAGCTCAGAAACTCCGCAAGATCCCTTTCGCGGCGCGCCGCCGCGGCGACGTCCAGGGGCCGCTCGGAGTCCACATGGGGTCCGCAGGCGAGGAGGAGACGCAGCCGCGCTTGCTCCCCGACCTCGGCGGGCGGCGCGAGCGCGATGAGCCGGCGGTAGGCCGCACCGTCGTAGCGATAGCCGCGCGCGTCAGCGCCCGGAACGAGCGCGACGCCCCACACGCCCGCGAGGACGACCGAAGCCGGCGGGCGTCCCTCCTCTCCACGGCGCGCGGACTGCGCGAGAAGCTCACCCGCCCGCCCGAGAAGCTCCCAGCCCTCGAGGCGCGACGCATCGCGCCTCGTGACCTCGTGGAGGTATGCCGCCGCGAGAACGGGCCGATCCCGAGCGTCGAGCAGGAGGCGCGCGTTCCCGACGAGCCTCTCGATCGGCTCCCGCGGATCGTCCAGCACGAAGAAGGCGGACGCGTCCGTCCAGCCGCGGGCGCGCGCGGACGTTCCCCAGGGAGGCGCGTCCACGAGGACGCGGCTCCCGTTGCGCTCGACGAGCGTCGCGGGAGCGCTGGCGGCGACGCGCCCACCGCGCCCGGAACGGTCCGCCGGAGTTTCCCCGAGCGCGATCGACCGGAGAGCGACGAGATCCCGGCCCTCCGGCTCGTCGGCACGGGCGATCGCGGCGAGCAGAAGAGGCGAGGCGAGGAGGCCGAGAAACGCGAGGAGCCTGAGGATCGGGGCGACGAAGCGGCGGACCATGTGAACCTCCCGGCGCGAGTTCCTGTTCGCGCCTGCCGGAGGCATTTCACGGGTCATGCCGGGTCCACGGCCCCGCACGCTTCCTCTCTCAGCAGCTAAATTATGAGATACAGATAATATTGCTTAGAAAGGGAGACTTCCGTCGATGTGCAGTCCTGGCAGCCCGCGGAGCCGGCTTTCGCTGTCAGAGGTTCCTGTAGTCGAGCCGGATCTTCGTCTCGAGGAAGGCCTTGCCGTCCACCTCGACGTACGGATAGATGAAGAAGTTCAACGTCCCGTCCTTCTGCGGCGGGGAGAGAGTGAGGTCGCGTCCCGTCGAGATGTCGAAACGGTCGGGGTCGAGGTTTCCGAAGAGGTACGCCTTCTTCGCGGGCTCCCTCGTCTTCGCCGCATCGGACGCGTCGACCGGCACCCATCCCTGCTTCGGCGCCCAGAACTCCGCCCAGCAGTGATAGCCCGGGACGGAGCCTTCCTTCTCGGCCTTGAGGGGGAAGCCGATCGAGAATCGGACGGGGATCCCTTCCGAGCGCGCGAGTGCCATGAACGCGGAATGAAAGTCGGTGCAGTTTCCCTTCTTCACGTCGCAGAAGCGTTCCGAGTCGCCCTTGCCCCATCCCGGCGCCGTCTTGTCGTACGTGCCGTTCTCGACGAGATAGTCGTAGAACGCGTGCGCCTTCGAAACGACGCCGGTCTTTCCCCGGGACAGCGAATCGGCGAGCTCCTTCACGCGCTGCGTCAGCGGCACCAGCCGATTCGCCTTCAGGAGCTCCGCGGCCCCGGCGGGTTCGACCGCGCTCGAGCTTCCCGGAGCGGGCGTCAGGGCCTCGCGCCGCGTCACCCGGTACGTCGCTTTCACCTCGAGGTCCTTTCCGAACTGCTCCGGCTTGTCGAGGACGAAATGCGCGAGGCGGTTGCCCGCCGCGTCCTTCTCGAGCGTGAACGGAGCCGGCGCCTCGACCTTCACATCCGCGACGGTCTGATAGGGGCCGTCCGAGGGCAGCGGGATCCAGACTTCCGCACGCTTCGCCGAGGCGGGCAGCGCGGCGATCGTCCCCACGTACGTCGCCTCGAACGCTCGCACCGCGGGTGCCTTCGTGTCGGCGAGAAGGACGGCGCCGACGGCTGCGGCCGAGGCCGCGGCTGCAGCGAAAGAAGTTGCGGCGAAACGGAGCTTCGACATGGTTCCCCCTGTTGACCCGGTGGATTCTAGGAACGGCGAGCGCTCCGCTCGACCCGCTGTCCGAGGGACAGAAGGTGGAACGCCGCAATCACGAGAGAGTGGGTGATGCGTCCCGACCGGATGAGGCCAGGAATGCGGCGGAAGGGCACGATCTCGACGGCGAGATCCTCGCCCGCGTCCGGGACGAGGTCGCCCACTCTCCGGCAGCCGCGCGCGAGAAACGTCGTGCAGAGGTTCGACTGGAAGGCCGGATTCGGGCGGACGGCTCCGAGGCGCTTCCAGGATCGGGCCGCGTGGCCCGTCTCCTCACGCAACTCGCGCCGGGCGGCGGCGAGCGGAGTCCGGTCCGCCTTTTCGACGCCCCCGCCCGGGATCTCGAGCGTGACCGATCGCGTCCCCGCGCGGAACTGCCGCACGAGGACGACCTCGTTCCGGTCGGTCAAGGCGATCACGTTCACCCAGTCCGGGCAGTCGAGCACGTAGAAATCGTGGGGCTTGCCGGTTCGCGGGGAGCGGAAACGTTCGCGCCGGACCGAAAATATGCGGAAGGCGCCGAGCGCGCGCGAAGAAAGAACCGGCCAGAGAGAGGGGGAAGGGGACTGCGAAATTTCCCTGGGCCTCCGACGTGTCAAGCGTTGCCGAAACCGGTGATGATGTACGTCCCGCTCTTCGCGTCGCGCTTCAGGGCAATGAGCTTCTGCTTCTCCGCCGCCTCCAGCAGGTCCGAGAAGGCCCGGAAGCCGTAGTAGCTCTCGTTGAACGACGGGTTCTTCCGCTGCATCGTCTGCTTGACCATCGAGCCCCAGAGGACTTCCTTGTTCTCGCGCTTCAACGCAAGGAGCGAATCGATGAGGAGCGAGAACACCTCGGCGGTCTTCTCCGGCAGGCCCGAGAGCGACGGGACCTTCGTTTTCTCGCGGACGAGATCCTCGTAATAGAGGAATTCGTCGCAATTGTCGATGAGGAGCTCCGACGTCGAGCCCTTCACGCCGAACCCGAGCACCTGCTTGTTGTTCTCTTTCAGCTTCGACACCAGGGGCGAGAAATCGGAATCGCCCGAGCCGATGACGAACGTCGTGATGTGGGCCTTATTCGAGGCGAGGTCCATCGCGTCGACGACCATCCGGATGTCCGCCGAGTTCTTGCCCGTCATGCGGTGCTGCGGGATGTCGATGAGCTCGAAGGCGGATTCGTGAAACGCGCGCTTGTATTCGAGGTAGCGGCTCCAGTCCGCGTACGCGCGTTTGACGACGATCTTCCCCTTCTCCAGGAGGCGCGAGATGAGCAGTTTGACGTCGAACTTCGGGTGTCCGCTCTCGCGCAGCCCGATGAGGAGGTTGTCGATGTCGATGAAGAGGGCGAGGATCTGTTCTTCCTGATTCATGGCTCCTGCCGGCGGCGGTGCTCCCATTCCGTCGATGAAACTCGAAGCGGTGACGGGAGGGGGTGCCGCAAGAACGGGTTCGGCTTCGGGAAAGGGTACGTCGGGAAGCTCGTCACCCGGCTTGGCCTTCGCTCCCGCCCGGCCGCGCCCTCCGCGCCTGCGGCGCCGGACGACGCCTGCGGCTTTCGGTGGGGAGTCGTTCACGAAACCTCTGTCACGTCGATACATTGTCGCACGGTTCCCCGCGCTCCCGGCCCCGACGCCGTCGGGTGCGAGAATCGCGCATGGCCGCAACTCCCCTGCTGTTCGACCTCGGTGCGCGCGGAGCGATCGTCCTCACCGGCAAGGATCGCGCGACGTTCCTGCACGGCCTCGTCACGAACGACATCCGGAAGCTCGTGTCCGGCACGGGCTGCGCCGCGGCGTTCCTGACCGCGAAGGGAAAGATGCTCGCGGATTGCGTCGTCCTCGGCGAGGAGGACCGCCTCGTGATCGACTGCGAGCCGGTCCTGGCGAAGAAGATAGAAGATTTGCTTCGGAAATATCTGGTTTTCAACGACGTCACGATTGCGAACGAGACCGCCGATACCGTTGTTTTTCACCTCACGGCGGAAGTGCCGGGGAGCGGCGTCGAGGATTTGCTTAGAAGGGGGATGGGCTTCGGGAGCGGCCTCGCGCTGCCTGCTTTGCCTCACGCACTCCAGGCAGTCGAATTTCCTTTCAAAGAACCCTCCTGGGCCGCCGAAGGCGGCGCTGCCCCATCTCTCCGAATCGTCCGCGAAGACCGCACCGGAGTCGTCGGCTACGACGTCCGCCTCCCCTCTTCCCTTTCAGAAGAAATCCGAAACGCGCTCATTTCCGCCGGCGCCACGCTCGAAACGCCGGAGCGGCTCGAGTCCCTGCGCATCGCCGCCGGAATTCCTCGCTGGGGATTCGAGCTGACCGAGGCCGTCCTGCCCGACGAGGCGGGGCTCCGCGAGCGGGGGTTCATCTCGGAGAACAAGGGCTGCTACATCGGGCAGGAGACGGTCGCCCGCATCAAGACGTACGGCCACGTGAACAGACGGCTGGTCCGACTTTCCGTTTCCGGCGGCGTCCCGGTCCCGGGAGACGAAGTCTTCTTCGAGGGTGAAAAGGCCGGGTCGCTCACGAGTGTCGCCCCGGCGGAGGGAGGCGGCGCAACGGCCCTCGCGTACGTCAAGCGGGAGCTTGCGGGCGAAGGAATGACGTTGACGATTTCCTCTTTCAAAAAAGATCTTCAGGCTCTCGTGGCGCCGGTCGCGCTTGCCTGAGCGGCGCTCCGGCGCGCGCCGGCGCGATTTCCGCCCCTATCTCGCGCTTCTCGCCGTCCAGCTGTGCTTCGGCAGCTTTCCCGTCTTCGGAAAGCTGGCTCTCGCCGAAACGGCACCGCTCGTCCTCGCCGCGTTCCGTGCCGTCGCGGGCGCGGGCGCCCTCACGTTCATCGCCCGGTTGCAGGGCCGCGGCGAGGCCTTCGACGCGAAGGACCGGCGGACGCTCGTCGCCCTGTCGTTTTTCGGAGTCGTCGCGAACCAGGTCCTCTTCCTCCTCGGGCTTTCGAAGACGACGGCGACGAACGCGACGCTCCTGACGGCCATGACCCCGATCCTGACGCTGACGGTCGCGGCCCTCCTCGCCGGGCAATGGCCTTCACGGCGTCGCCTGCTCGGCATTCCAGTCGCGCTTGCGGGCCTCCTCTGGCTGCTCGACGTGTCCCGCCTCGAGTTCGGGGACCGCACTTTCTTCGGAAACGCCCTGATCCTCGCGAACGCGCTCTCGTATTCGATCTTCCTCGTCCTGGCGCGGGACATCCTGAAGCGCCATTCGGCCGTCCGGGTGACGGCCGCGATCTTCCGATATGCGGCCCTCCCGGTTCTCCTCGTCGCCCTGCCGGATCTCGTCGCCTTCCGGCCCGCGGCCCTGTCGGCGCGTGCGTGGGCGGGAATCGCGGGCACCGTGGTCCTCGCGACGGTCGTCTCGTACTCCCTAAACGCCTGGGCCCTCGCGCGGACGGGCGCGGAAACGACCGCGATGTTCATCTACATCCAGCCGCTCGTCGCGATGTCGCTCGCGAAGGTCGTCCTCGGCGAGACGGCGTCGCCGCGCACGGCGGGAGCAGGCGCGCTGATCTTCGCGGGAATCGCGCTCGCGACCTGGCCTGCTAGAGCTTCGCGGGCCGGCCCAGGAGATAGCCCTGCCCGTACGTGACCCCGAGCCTCTTGACCTCGGCCATCTCCGCTTCCGTCTCGATCCCCTCCGCGACGGTCTCCGCGTCGATCCGCGCCCCGAGGCGCACGAGCATCTCGACGACGTCCCGCTTGATCGAGTCCTCGTGGAGCCCCGTCACGAGGTAGTTCGAGATCTTGAGGTAGTTGGGCCGGAGCTCGGCGATCGACTGGAGAGAGGCGTACCCGGACCCGGCGTCGTCGATCGCGATCCGGAACCCGAGGTCGCGGAGCACCCGCACGCTCTCACGAAACAGGTCGTAGTCACGGATGGCGGCGCGCTCCGTGATCTCGAGGACGACGCCGCTCTGGATCGCGAGGAGCGGCTGCAGCACCTCGTGGCCGCGCGTCTTGAGCTCGTGAATGAGCTCCGTCTCGACGTTCACGAACAGCATCCCGGGGCGCTTCCCGACGAACCGCTCCGCCGAGAACTGCATGCAGATCTTCTCGAGGCTCCACACCTGATCCGATTTCAGCGCGTAGTCGAAGAGCACCTCGGGGTTCTCGAACGGCGAGTCCGCCGGGCCGCGCGAGAGCGCTTCGTGGGCGAAGATGTTTCCGGTCGCGAGGTCGACGATAGGCTGGTAGACGGTCTCGATCTGGCGGTGGACGAGGACGTCCTTGAACTGCTCCCTGAGGAGGGCCGCGCGCTCGCCCTCCTTCGTCGAGGCGACCGAGATCGCCTCCCGGAGGGCTCGGTAGACGAGCCGCTCGAGGCGCACCTGGGGACTGTAGAGGAGCTTCGCGTACCCGACGTAGAGGCCGATCTTCCGCTGGATACGGTTCTGGAATTTCTCGCTCAGCGTCTCCCGGAGGGATTCCTCGATCTGCTTCGCCTTCTGCTGCAGCCGCGAGAGAACTTCGTCGCCCCGGAGGCCCGGCGGAACCGACAGGAAGACGTAAAACTCCGAGCCCGACGGGCGATTGATCGCGATGAGGTCCTCGGTCGAGAAGAGCGTGCCGAGGAGGCGCTTCAGCGCCTTCGCGGCCTCGCGCAAGACGTCGTCGAAGACCTCCCAGCCGTAATAGTCCTCGATGTGGGCGTACTTCTCGAAGTCGATGAAGAGGACCCCGACCTCCTGGTCCACGAGGAGCCATTCACGGAGCGCGTCCACGATCACGGGGATCGTGGGCAGGCCCGACACCGTGTCGAACAGCAGGTTGCGCGTGCGCGCGTCCCCCGTGTCCTTCGGCAGGAACGCCGAACGGCGGCCTTCCCCCGGCTCGAGGAGGCGTTCGACCGTCTCGAGGAGATGCCTTTTCGTGAACGGCTTCGTGATGTAGTCGTCCGCTCCGACCTGCATTCCCGTGATGAGGTCCCTGATCTCGGATTTCACGGTGAGCATGACGATCGGGATCGCGGCGGTCTCCGGGAGGTTCTTGAGCGTCGCGCAGACCTCCCACCCGGAGATCTGAGGCATCGTCACGTCGAGGAGAATCACGTCCGGCTGGGTGGCGGTCGCCTGCTCGATGCCCTCGCGGCCGTTGCGCGCGAGCACGGGGGCATAACCCGCGTTCGTGAGAAGCGTCTGCACGATGAGAAGGATGTCCTCGTCGTCGTCGACGATCAGGATCTTGCGTTCGTTCACGGCTCCCCGATCTTAAACGTTGCTCTCGAACTCCACGTCGTACGCGGCGAGATCCTCTTTCGAGGGGGCCGCGCCGAGGGTCTCGACGTCCAACCGCGTGACGCGCGCGAGGCGCGGCCCCTCCGAGAGCGCGGACTCGAGGCGGTCGAGCGCGTGAACGGCCCCCGAGGCGACGACCTCCACGCGGCCGTCGTCGAGATTCCGCGCCCCCCCGCGCAGACGGAGCGCCTGCGCCGCGCGGACCGCGAAGGCACGATACCCGACCCCCTGCACGCGCCCCGCGACGGTGAACCGCCGCGCGGCGGCGTCCCACCCCCCCGAGTCGTCGACGGACGCCCCGGAATCCGTCACGGAGCCGCCTTCCCCTTCTCCCGGGGCGCGAAGCCGAAACGGCCCACGAGGGGAACGTACGCGACCTCGCCCGCGTCCTCCGTGCGCGTCCGCCCGTTCGGGAGCCGGCGGACGACGAGGAGCCTCTGGCGGCGGGCCGTCCCGACTGGAATCACGAGGCGTCCTCCAGTCGCGAGCTGCGCGACGAGCGGTTCGGGGACCTCGGGAGCGGCCGCCGCCACCAGGATCGCATCGTAGGGCGCGTGCTCGCTCCAGCCGTACGAGCCGTCGAAGACTTTTACCGAGACGTTCGCGATGCCGAGAGCCTTGAGGAGCCGGACCGCCCCCTGGGCGAGGTCCGGGATGCGCTCGAGAGAGAACACCCATCGCACGAGAACCGCGAGGACGGCCGCCTGGTAGCCCGAACCCGTTCCGACCTCGAGGACGCGTGCGTCACGCGTCAGCGCCGCGAGCTCGGCGGCGCGGGCGACGTTCGCGGCCTGCGTGATCGTCTGTCCGTGGCCGATCGGCAGCGCGTGGTCACCGTACGCCTCCCCGAGCAGCGCCGAAGGGACGAAGAGGTGGCGCGGAACGGCGGCCATCGCGTCGGCGACGCGGGGGTCTCCGACCAGCCCTGCCGCCTTCAGGCGCGCGACGAGGGCCCGCCGCTCACCGGCGCCCGCTCGTGCGGCCCGCGCGACCTCGGGATCGGCCGGCTTCACGTGCCCGATTTCATCCCGCGTCCGGCGGTGCGATTTTCTCCGCGAGGCCCTCCATGTCGGTGAGCGCGCGGTAGTCCGTCATGTCCATGTGGAGAGGCGTCACGGAGATCCATCCCTCGGCCACGGCGAGAAGATCCGTACCCTCCGCCTTCGTGTCCACGAACGTTCCGCCGATCCAGTAGTAGGGGCGCCCGCGCGGATCGATCTTCTCGACGATGTTCTCCCCGTAGCGCCTCCGCCCCATCCGAGTGGGCCGGAGACCGACCGGCTTTCCCGGCGGGAAGTTCACGTTCCACAGCGTGTCCGCGACGGGTGGATGGTCCTTCGCCCAGAGGAGGATCTTCACGGCGGCCCGCTCGGCTTCGGAGTAGTCGATGGCCCCCGCGGAGTCGCGCGCGTAGTCGAGTGAGAACGCGATCGAGGGGACCCCGAGGAGCGTGCCCTCGAACGCGCAGGCGACCGTGCCCGAGTACGTGACGTCGTCGCCCAGGTTCGGGCCCGCGTTGATCCCAGACAGCACGAAATCGGGCGGGTTCGCCTTCAGGACGGAACAGAGCGCGATATTCACGGAATCCGTCGGCGTGCCGTCGACGACCCACGTCCTCTCCCCGGTCTTCACAACCCGGAGCGGCCGGTGCATCGTGAGCGAGTGCGCCGACGCGCTCTGCTCGCGGTCCGGCGCGACGACGTAGGTCTCGAAGCCCGCCGCGCGCGCCGCCCGCTCGAGCGCGGCGATGCCCGGACTGTGGATTCCGTCGTCGTTCGAGATGAGAGCCTTCACGAGGGCCCCGTGTAGACGACCTTGTTCCGCTCGGTCTCGTGGAGCTCGATTCGCACGAGCCTCCCCGGCGCGAGAGCGGGAGCGAGGACGTCCCAGATCCTCATCGCGATGTTCTCGGCGGTCGGATTCACTCCCGCGAGGAAGGGAACGTCCACGTTCAGGTTCCGAAAATCGCAGGCCTTCACGACCCGCTCCTGGACCACGCGTTTCACGACGCCGAAGTCCATGACCCAGCCCGTGACGGGATCCACCGGGCCCTCGACGGTGACGTCGAGGCCGTAGGTGTGCCCGTGGCCGAACGGGTTGTTGCACTTGTCGAACACGGTCCGGTTCCATTCCGGGTCGCGCGCCTCGTTGTGGAGCCGGTGCGCGGCGGAAAAGTGCGTGTGCGTCGTGATGCGGACGGAAGGGCGGGACGGGCTCAACGGCCCCACCTTCGGCGGGCGTTCTCCCAGAGGGAGAGCCGCCGGTAGAGCTCCTCGGGCGTCGTCTCGACGTACACCGTCTGAGAGTACGCGATCGTCCGCGCCCGCTGTCCCTCCCGGCAGGTGTGCTCGGCGGCGTCCGCGGGCGAACAGAGCTTGAAGTCGAACACGGGCGTCCCGTCGATGACGTCACCCACCATCACGGCGAGCGCGGACACGCCGAGGAGCGCGAGGCACGATGCGAGCTCCGCCTTGCCCGCCGCGAGGCTCGCGATCTCGGACCTCCCGCCGGCGTCGAAACCGGCCGGTACGAACCACCTCACGGAGAACGTGAGCGGGTCGCCATCCTGGCCGCTGCGGAGATAGATCCGCTGCGCGTTCTCGGGAGCCGGTCGCATCGGAGCGCAGTTTAGAGAAGTCCGTCGGTCCGCGCACGCGGGCCGAAGGTCTTCGGTTAGCCTTGACCGAGGACTCGATCCCGTGAGCGATACGAAAGTCTTCCGCAGCCGCCGCGTCGTGACTCCCGAAGGTGAGAGACCCGCCTCCGTCGTCGTGCGGGGCGGGGTCGTGACCTCCGTCGACGGCTATGACGCCACCCCCGCGGACGCGGAGGTGCTCTCCTTCGGCGAAGCCGTGCTCATGCCGGGCATCGTCGACAGCCACGTGCACATCAACGAGCCCGGGCGCACGGAGTGGGAAGGCTTCGAGTCCGCCACCCGCGCCGCGGCCGCAGGAGGGGTGACGACGGTCGGCGACATGCCGCTCAACAGCGTCCCCGTCACGACGACGGACGCGGCCGTGGCTGTAAAGTCCGCCGCGGCCGCGGGTAAGGCCTCGGTCGATTTCGCGCTCTGGGGCGGCCTCGTGCCCGCGAACGCGCGCAGCCCGCAAGCCCTCGAAGCTCTCCTCGCGGCCGGAGTCCCCGGCTGCAAGTGTTTTCTCGTTCCGTCCGGAATCGACGAGTTTCCGAGCGTCACGGGTGCCGACCTCGAAAGTGCGATGCCTGCCCTCGCCCTCCGCCGATCGGTCCTGCTCGTGCACGCCGAGCTGCCGGGTCCCATCGCGACCGCGGAATCCGCGGCGGCAGGGAAGGATCCGAGAAAGTACGCGACATGGCTGGCCGCGCGCCCCCGTGCCTCCGAGGACGAGGCCATCGAACTCGTCCTCGGCCTCTCGGCCAGGACGGGGTGCCGCGTCCACATCGTCCACCTCTCGTCCTCCGGGGCGCTCCCCGCGCTCCGGGCGGCGAAGCGCAACGGCGTCTCCGTGACGGTCGAGACGTGCCCGCACTACCTGACATTCGCTTCCGAGGACATCGCGGACGGACGCACCGAGTTCAAGTGCGCACCGCCGATCCGGGAGCGGGAAAACCGCGAAGCTCTCTGGGAAGGCCTCCGCGACGGATCGATCGATCTCGTCGTTTCCGACCACTCGCCGTGCACGCCCGAGCTGAAGCATCCCGAGAGCGGGGACTACGCGGCGGCATGGGGCGGCATCGCGTCGCTGGAGCTCGCGCTTCCGGCAACCTGGACGGAGGCGCGGCGCCGTGGCTTCCGGCCGGCGGATCTCGCCGCGTGGATGTGCAGCCGTCCGGCGCGGCTCCTCGGCCTCTCGGAGCGCAAGGGAGCGATCGCCGGGGGACGCGATGCGGACTTCGTCGTTTGGTATCCTGACCGGGAGTTTTCCGTGCAATCCGCGCTCCTACGCCATCGCCACAAGGTGACGCCTTATGAGGGCCGTACCCTCGCGGGCGCCGTGGAGAGAACGTTCCTCCGGGGAGAGGCGGTCTTCGACCGCGGCGTTTTCGCGGCCGCACCCCTCGGACGATGGCTCCCAAGTGACGAACGCTGACGTGGCGGGGTTCACGGACCTCGTCGACCTCGCGTCGGAACGTCTCGGCGGGGCCGTGCCCTTCGCAAACGACGACTTCTTCGCGCCGAAGGAAAACCTCCTGCGGCCGGAACCCGCGATTTTCGTTCCGGATCGCTACACGGACCGGGGAAAGTGGATGGACGGCTGGGAGAGCCGGCGCAGGCGGACCGAAGGCCACGACTTCTGCATCGTCCGGCTCGGCCTTCCCGGGAGAATCCGGGGCGTCGACGTCGACACGAGTCACTTCACGGGAAACTTTCCCGAGGCGGCGTCCGTGGATGCGATCGAGGCTCCCCACGAAACGCCCTGGGAGGCGCTCGGTACGGACGGATCTTCGTGGACCGAGATCCTCCCCCGTTCTCCTCTTCGGGGCGATACGCGGAATCTCTTCGAGGTGCGTCACGCGCCAAGGGTCACGCACGTGCGGCTGCACATTTATCCCGATGGCGGAGTCGCGCGTCTGCGCGTCCACGGGGACGTCGCCCCGGACCTGAGCCGGAAGAACGGCGACGGACCTCTCGACCTTTCTGCGCTCGAGAACGGCGGCTTCGTCCTCGCCTCGAGCGACAGCTTCTTCGGTGCGCACCAGAACCTCCTGATGCCGGGCCCCGGTATCGGGATGAAGGACGGCTGGGAGACGAAGCGCAGCCGGCGACCTGGCTTCGACTGGGTCATCGTCCGGCTCGGGACGCGCGGCGTCGTCGTCCGCGCCGGAATCGACACCAGCTTCTTCAAGGGCAACTTTCCCGACGAAGCATCCCTCGAAACGTTCGACGCGCCCGTCGCCACGCTCGAAGAGCTCATGGACGCTTCCCGCGAGTGGAGCCCGCTCCTCACCCCGGTGAAGCTGAGAGCCGACACCCGGCACGTCTTCGAGAAGGAGCTCCTCCCCGGCGCGCCCGCGACGCACGTGCGGCTCCGCATCTATCCCGATGGCGGCGTGAGCCGCCTGAGGCTCTTCGGCACGCCCCGGCCGCCCGCGGCGCTCGAGCGGCTGAATTCGGCCGATCGTGAGAGTGCGCTCCGAATGCTGACCTCGCTCTGCGGGTCGGGAAGATTCGCTTCGAAGGTGCGGGAGAACAGGCCCTTCGCGAGCGAGCGCGACCTGATTCGAGCGGCCGAAGACGCCTTCGAGGAAATGCGGCCCGACGACTGGCTGGAGGCGTTTTGCGCGCACCCCCGGATCGGCGACCGTGGCGCGGCGGGTCGTGCGGCTGTCGAACAGGCAGGCGCGCTTGCGGCGCCGGCGGCCGTTCTCGAGCGATTTACCGCGGCGAATACAGAATATGAAAAGCGGTTCGGCCACCTCTTCATCGTCTGCGCCTCGGGCCGGTCCGCGGAAGAGATGCTCGAAGGGCTGGAGGAACGGCTGGTGAATCCTCCCACCCGGGAAATGGAGATCGCGGTCGCCGAACAGCGGAAGATCACGCGACTCAGAATCGGAAGGCTCCTCGCGGAGGGCGCATGAGCGGATCGCCGATCACGACGCACGTCCTGGATCTCGCGAGCGGCCGGCCCGCGGCGGGTGTTCCTGTCAATCTGCTTAGAAAAGAAGACGGAGGAACCTGGCGCGAAATCGGCCGCGGCGTCACCGACGCAGACGGCCGAGCCCGCACGCTCCTGCCCGAGGGCTCACGAGTCGAGCCGGGCGCCTATCGCCTCACCTTCGACACTCTCTCCCATTTCAAAACGAATCGTTCTTCCACGTTCTTCCCGGAGATCTCCGTCACTTTCAACGTGGAAGATTCGTCGCGGCCGCACCACATTCCGCTCCTTCTCTCCCCGTTCGGCTACTCCACGTACCGGGGAAGCTGACTTGGACCCTCACCTCCACGAGTGGCTCCATCTCCTCCTGCGCTGGGCCCACGTCGTCGCCGGCGTGATGTGGATTGGCGATTCCTTCCTCTTCATGTGGCTCGACCGCACGCTTCAGACGCCATTGCCTCCCCGCGAGGGAGTCGCGGGCGAGCTGTTCCTCGTCCACGGTGGCGGCTACTACCAGATCGAAAAGCGCTTCTTCCAGCCCGGGCGGATGCCGCCCGTCCTCCACTTCTTCAAGTGGGAATCCCTCTCGACCTGGGCGACGGGTTTCCTCCTCCTCCTCCTCGTCTATTACTACGGAGGCGGGGTCATCCTCGTCGATTCATCCGTCTCGACGATCTCCGTTCCCTCCGCCATGGCGCTGGGGCTCGCGCTCTTCCCCGTCTCATGGCTCGTCTACGACACGCTCTGGCGGTCCCCCCTTGGCGAGAGCACGAAGGTCGCGGGCACGATCTCCGTGGCCCTCTTCGCCGCGCTCTCCTGGGGTCTGACGCACGTCTTCGGCTCGCGCGCGGCGTACATCCACGCCGGTGCGATCCTGGGGACGCTGATGGTGCTGAACGTCTGGGTGCGCATCCTCCCGGTCCAGACCCGGATGCTCGCCGCGGTGCGGGCCGGCCGGGACGTGGATCCGGCGCCCGGCCTCGGCGCCAAGAAGCGCTCGACGCACAACACCTACATGACGCTGCCGGTCGTCTTCACGATGGTGAGCAACCACTTTCCGACGACGTACGGAAGCACCTGGAACTGGCTCGTGCTCGTGATCCTCGCTGTCGCGGGAGGCGGGATCCGGCACTTCATGCTCACCCGGTCCCCGAGGACGGCCTGGCTGCTCCTCGCCGGCACCGCGTTCGTCGCCGGCGCCTTCGTCCTGACGAAATAGTCAGCGCTCCGTCCGGTTCCCGAGGATCTTCACGAACGACCGGCCCCGCAGCTCCTCGAGCGTGATTCCCGTGGCGAGGACCTCGTCCTCCGCGAGCGCACCGCAGGAGATTCCGCGCAGAAAGAAGTTCAGGAGGCCCTGCCCCGTCGCGGCGTCGTCGAAGACGTCGCCCACGAGCGTCGCCTGCGCGGCCTTCGAAACGAAGTTCTTCAGGCGCTCCCCCGCCGCCGCGCGGCTCTCGAGGAAGAACCCGTAAACCGCGGCATAGCGGGTCGGGAGCTGGGCGGGATGGAGGTCCCAGCCCTGATAGAAGGCGCCTTCGAGCGACCGGCGAACGTGGCCGTAGTGGAGGCGCCAGGCGCGATGGACGGCCAGACGGTTCTCTTCCTCCTCCGCCTCGGTCAGCGGCGGCCCGCCCTTCGGCGCCTTGTGCAGCCCGACCGGCATGACGTTCGTCGCGCCGTCGGAAAGCGTCACACCGGTGCCCGCGAGAGACACCTGCATGACGTGTTTCGCGAAGTCGCAGGCCGGGTGCGCCATGTTCTGCCAGGCCGCCGTGATGTTCAGGCTCGCGGTGTAGTCGTAGGTTCCGAAATGCGCCGCGACGCAGCGCCCCCGGCCGGCACGCACGAGGGACGGCAGGGCGACGCGCCCGTCGGCCCCGAAGATGGACTGGGGCGTCTCAACCATCACCTCGAGATTGAGGCTCCCGGCGGGAAGGCCAAGGCGTGGCTCGAGAAGATCGAACGCGTCCGCGAGTACCGCGACCTGCGCCTCGTTCGTGACCTTCGGCAGCGTGACGACGAAGTTCGGCGGCAGCCCGCGCTTTGAGCCCGCGAGCTGCGTCAGGAATCCATCGAGCGTACGCAGGCTCCTCCCGCGCAATTCCTCCGTCAAGGGCTTGATCCGGATTCCGAGGAAGGGCGGAAGCGTCCCTTCCTCGGCTCCACGGGATACCTCCGCGGCGGCGGAGACGGCATGTCCGTCTTCCTCGCCGTCGCTCCGGTTCCCGTAGCCGTCCTCGAAATCGATCCGGAAGTCCTCCACGGGCTCCGAAAGGAGCTTCTTCCTCACGCGCGCGTACACGGCGTCCGACCAGCCGGCGTCGAGGCCGAGAACGCCCGCGAACGTTCGCGCGTCGGGCGCGAACGCGTCGAGCGCCGCGAGCGCGGCGGCGCCCAGGCGCGGGGCCGTGTCGCCCCGGAAGAGGTGCGCGCCGCCGTAAACCGTGTGCACGGGCTGGCGGATAGCCGAATCCCCGGGAAAGAGACGGGCGGTCGCCGCGTTCGCCTCCGACAGGACCAGGCCCAGTTTCACCGTGAGGTCGGAATCCAGAGTGCGTTTCATCGTGTGAATCCTAGCGGAGAGGTCCGCCCCCCGATGCAAATGCACCCCTTGACCGCGAGCTACGGCGGGCCCTAACCCTTTAGAGGGATCCCGATCCGAGCGGCCGCTCCCAGCCGCGGAAAGGTGAGGTCTGCATGCAAAAAGGCCATTTCCGTCTCTTCGCGCTCCTGGGAGGCGGCCTCGTCCTCGTCCTCGCGGCCGCCGGCATCTGGCAGGTCCATGACCGGCCGCTGGACTCGACATGGACCCCGGCCCATCTCGCGCTCCCTCTCTCCTCGACGACGGACCGTCTCGAAGTGCTCGTCGCCGACGTCCCGCTCCAGAAGGCGATCGCCGAGAAACGCCTGACCGTCCTGACGACGGCGGGCCCGCTCGTCGTCGCGGAAGCGACGGTGCGCGTGAACAACGCCGAGCAGCTCCGTGAAGCCCGGTTCCTGCCCCTCGTGGCTCTCGCGGCGATCGGCGGCGGTGCTCTCGTTCTCTTCGTGATCGGTCTCTTCTCGCCGCGCATCGGCGCCTTCCACCAGCACGGGCTGATCGACCTGCATCTCACGGCGTAACGCCCGGCGGCGCTCCCCTCCCGGCCGGATCGCGCGTACGGTCCGGCCCGTGGCTTATCGTCCGCACGTGCGGACGAAGTGGCTTCTCGGCGCGGCTCTTCTTTCGGCGGTCGTCGCCGCCTACGTACCGGCGCTCCGCGCCGGCTTCGTCTGGAACGACGACACGTACCTGACGGAGAACAGGACGCTCGATACTCTCGAGGGTCTGAAGCTCATCTGGACGGAGCCGAAGGCGAACGAGCAGTACTACCCGATGGTGTTCACGTCGTTCTGGGTCGAGAAGCGACTCTGGTCGCTCGCCCCGTTCGGCTATCACCTCGTCAACGTTCTCCTCCATGCGGGCTGCGCGCTCCTCCTGTGGCGGCTGCTCCTGCGGCTCGGCCTCCCCGGCGCCTTTTTCGCCGCGGCACTCTTCGCGCTGCACCCGATCGGCGTCGAATCCGTCGCATGGGTCACCGAGCGGAAGAACACGCTGTCCCTCCTCTTTTCGCTGCTCGCGATGCACGCCTGGTATTCGTTCCAGGCGGCGCGCGCGAAAGCCCTCGATCCGAAGAAAAGCCAGTCGAGGAAAAGGAAACGTCCGCCGAAGGCGGATCCGTGGTCCCTCGGGCCGGCGGCGTTCTACGTCCTCTCGCTCTCTTTCCTCACGCTCGCCCTCTTCGCGAAGACGACGGCCTGCGTCGTCCCGGCGGTGCTCCTCGTTCTCGCGTGGTGGAAGAACGGACGCATCGACGGGGCTGACGTGCGCCCGTTAATCCCGTTTTTCGCTCTCGGCGCGGGTCTCGCTTTAGAGACCGCGTGGCTCGAACGGAACGTCGTTCAGGCCTCGGGGCGCGAGTGGGAGCTCGGCCTCGCGGCCCGCGCGGTCCTCGCCGGGCAAACGAGCCTCTTCTACGCCGGAAAGCTCGTCTTCCCGTCGCGGCTCGCTTTCATGTACGAGCGCTGGACCGTCGAGCCGCGCGTCGTCGTTCAATGGGCCGGGACGGCGCTCTTTCTCTCGCTTCTCGCGGCCGCATGGGCCGCGAGGCGCCGGGTCGGCCGCGGACCCCTGGCGTCCCTCCTCCTCTTCCTGGGAGTCCTCGCGCCCGCGATGGGTTTCTTCAATGTCTACGCCATGCGGTACTCCTGGGTCGCGGACCACTTCGCCTATCAGGCGCTCGCCGTCTTCGCCGCGTGCGTCGCCTGCGGCGCCGCGACGTGGATCCTGCCTCTCGGAATCGCGCCTCGGAGGATAGCCGCCGCGATCGGTGTGGCCGCGCTCGCCGCTCTCGCCTCCCGCACGTACGCCCGCGGCTTCGTCTACCGCGACTCGGAGACGCTCTGGAAGGACACGCTCGAAAAGAGCCCGGCCTGCTTCATGTGCGAAACGAACTATGGAAACTGGCTGATGGAGAGCGGCCGCGACGCCGAGGCGGTGCCCCACTTCGAGAGATCGCTCCTCCTGAAGGCCGACAACGTGCCCGCTCTCCTGAACCTCGCGCGCATCGACGAGCAGGGAGGGCGGCTCGACGCTGCGGCGGCCCGCCTGCGAGAGGCCCTCCGGCTCGCCCCTTCCGACACGACCGTCCTCGTGAATCTCGCGGTCGTGAGCACGAAGTCGGGCCGGTTCGACGAGGCCGTGGCCCGCTTCGAGGACGCGCTCCGGCAGGGCGCGTCCGAGAGCCCGATCGCGCACAACGGACTCGGGGCCGCGCTCATGTCGCGCGGCCAGGTGAACGACGCGATCGAGCAGTTCCGGGAGGCCCTGCGCCTCGACCCCGGCTACACGTTCGCCCGCGCGAACCTCGAGCGGGCACTCTCCATTTCCGGCGGGGCGGCGCCGCCCGTTCCCCGCCTTCCCGGCAGATGATCAGCGCGGAGGCCACATGGACTTCTCCGAGTCTCCAAACGTCAAGACCATTCGCGGCATCGTCCGGACGTTCATGGAACGCGAGGTCTATCCGCTCGAGCCTGTCCTCCGCGAGAAGGGGTTTGCCGCCCTTCTCCCCGTTCTTCGCGAGAAAAGGGAGCGGGCGCGGGAAACCGGCCTGTGGGCCGCGCACGTCCCGGACGCGTACGGGGGTGCCGGCCTCACGCTGACGGAGTTCGCGCATATGAGCGAGGAGCTCGGCAAGAGTCCGCTCGGACACTACCTCTTCAACGTTCAGGCGCCCGACGTGGGCAACATGGAGCTCCTCATGGCCCACGCCACGCCGGAGCAGAAGGAGATGTTCCTCTGGCCGCTCGTGCGAGGCCAGGTCCGGAGCTGCTTCACGATGACGGAGCCCGAGTTCGCCGGCTCGAATCCCGTATGGCTCGGGACCACGGCCCGGCGGGACGGCGACGCCTGGGTCCTGAACGGTCACAAATGGTTCGCGTCGGCGGCGGAAGGCTCCGCGTTCGCCATCTGCATGGCGGTGACGAACCCGGAGGCCGCCGACCCGTACCGGCGGGCCAGCATGATCCTCGTTCCGACGGACACGCCCGGCTTCACGCTGCTCGGAAACGCGTCCGTCATGGGCGAGCGCGGTGCCGACTGGGCGAGCCACGGCGAGGTCAGCTACCAGAACGCGCGCGTACCCCTGGAAAACCTCCTCGGCGCCGAAGGTGCCGGATTCGCGCTCGCGCAGGAGCGCCTCGGCCCGGGCCGGATCCACCATTGCATGCGCTGGATCGGCGTCTCCGAACGGGCCTTCGACATCCTCTGCCGTCACGTGTCGACACGCGAGCTCGCTCCGGGCCGCCCGATCGGCTCGAAGCAGATCGTCCAGCAGGGAATCGCCGAGAGCCGCGCCGAGATCCACGCGGCCCGGCTCATGGTTCTGCATGCCGCCTGGAAGATCGAGAGGGAGGGCGCCACGGCGGCTCGCGAGGAGATCTCCTTGATCAAGTTCACGGTCGCTCGGACGATGCTTCGGGTCCTCGACCGCGCGATCCAGGGCCTCGGCGCTCTCGGGATGACGGACGACACCCCGCTCGCCTTCTGGTACGCGCACGAACGCGCCTCGCGCATCTACGACGGAGCGGACGAAGTACACCTCGAGGTCGTCGCGCGCCGGATCCTCCGCCGCTACGGGATGAACGCCCGTTGACCCGGCACGGGCGTCCCGGCGAAGAGCTCGACGCCTCCGCCGTGGACGCCTGGATCAAGCCGCGCGTTCCCGGGCTCGCCGGAACGCCGAAGGTGACGCTCTTCTCGGGCGGCGCCTCGAACTGGACCTACCGCCTCGAGTATCCGGGCGCCGATCTCGTGCTGCGGCGGCCGCCCGCCGGCACGAAGGCGAAATCGGCGCACGACATGGGACGGGAGTACCGCGTGCAGGCGGCTCTTCGGCCGGTCTACCCGTGCGTGCCCGAGATGGTCGCGTTCTGCTCCGACATTTCCGTGATCGGATCCGAGTTCTACGTCATGCGCCGCATTTCCGGCCCCATCCTGAGGGGGCGCCTTCCGGACGGGCTCACCCTCCCGCCGGCGTCGGCCCGCGCTCTTTGCATCGAGTTCGTGGAACGACTCGTGGAGCTCCACCGCGTCGATCCGCGGACCGCCGGCCTCCTGGATCTCGGACGGGGCGGCGGCTACGCGCGCCGCCAGATCGACGGCTGGATCGCGCGCTACGGTGCCGCGCGCACGTGGAACGTGCCGCGGTTCCGCAGGGTCGCTGCGTGGCTGGACGCGCACGTTCCAGGAGACGCCGCGGCTTGCGTCATCCACAACGATTTCCGGCTCGACAATCTCGTTCTCGACCCGGGCGACCCCACGCGCGTCGCCGGCGTCCTCGACTGGGAGATGGCGACGCTCGGGGACCCGCTCATGGACCTCGGCAACAGTCTGGCTTACTGGGTCGAGGAGGACGACGACGTCGTCGCCCGCGCAACGCGCCGGCAACCCACACATCTCCCGGGAATGCTCACCCGGGCGGAAATCGCCGCCGCTTACTTCGAGCGATCGGGGCTCGAGCCGAGGGACATGGCGTTCTACGAGGTTTACGGCCTGTTCCGCCTCGCCGCCATCGCGCAGCAGATCTACGTCCGCTACCACCGGAACGAGACGCGCAACCCCGCATTCCGGCACTTCTGGCTCATGGCGCACTACCTCGAGTGGCGGTGCGCAAGGCGGATCGCCGGACGGTGACGCGGTGCGTGCGGCCGTCATCGACGAGCGGGATTGAGCCCGGATCCACGGGGACGCCGTCCAGCTCCGCGTCCGGGGCGGCGCCGCTCCGCGCCTCCGGATTCTCGACCGCGATCTCGTAGCTGGTGGAGCCGAATCGCCAGGTGATCGAGTAGGAGGGCCAGGCGGCCGGCACGCAGGGGTTCACGGAGAAGGTGTCGCCGCGCCTCGAAAGGCCGAGGATACCCTCGAGTCCCACGCGGTACATCCAGCCGGCCGCACCCGTGTACCAGGTCCAGCCCCCGCGGCCGCGGTGCTGCGGATGGTCGTAGACGTCGCCCGCGAGCGCGTATGGCTCCGTCTTGTAGCGGTCGATCTCGGCGGCCGTCCGGGTGTGGTTGATCGGATTGAGCATGTGGAAGGCCTCGACCGCCTCGGCGCCGTAGCCGAGCCGCGTGAGAGCGAGAACGAACCACTCCGCGGCGTGCGTGTACTGCCCTCCGTTCTCCCGGATACCCGGCAGGTAGCCCTTGATGTAACCCGGGTCGAGGGCCGTCTTGTCGAACGGCGGCGTCAGGAGCAGGATGACGCGCGACGCGCGGCGCACGAGATGCGCGCGGACCGCGTCCATCGCGCGCTCGGCCCGGTCCCGCGGCGCCGCGCCCGAAAGCACGGCCCACGTCTGCGCCACCGAGTCGATCCGGCCCTCGTCGTTCTGCGCCGAGCCGAGCGGCGTTCCGTCGTCGAAATACGCGCGCCGATACCAGTCACCGTCCCAGGCCAGGTCGAGCATCGTGGAGAGCCGCTCCGCCTCCTTGCGGTACCGCGCGGCCCGCCCGGCGTCGCCGCGGCTCTCTGCGAGCGGAGCGAACTCCGAGAGCACGAGGTGCAGAAGCCATCCCACGAACACGCTCTCTCCCCGCCCGTTCTTTCCGACCCGGTTGTAGCCGTCGTTCCAGTCGCACGAGCCGATGAGGGGCAGGCCGTGCGGGCCCTGCGTGAGCGCCCTCTCGATCGCGCGCACACCGTGCTCGTAGAGAGTGCCGGCCTCGATCGAGACGGACGGCTGCCCGTACGCCTCGGCCTCTTCCGGCGGGAGCGCGGGGGCCGTGAGAAACGGGACGACCTCCTCGAAGACGGCGTCGTCGCCCGTCACTCTCGCGTAGCGCGCGGCCGCCCACGGGAGCCAGAGGAGGTCGTCGGAGCAGCGCGTCCGGATGCCGCGACCGGAGTGGGCGTGCCACCAGTGCTGGACGTCGCCTTCGACGAACTGCCGGCCGGCCGCCCGGAGGAGATGCTCGCGTGCGAGGTCGGCGCGCGACCACAAGAGCGCCATGACGTCCTGGAGCTGGTCCCGGAATCCGTACGCGCCGCTCGACTGGTAGTAGCCGCTCCGCGCGAAGACACGCGCCGAGAGGTCCTGGTAGAGAAGCCAGCGGTTCATCAGGAAGTCGAACGAATCGTCCGGGGTCTTCACCGTCACGGCGGAGAGCGTCGCGTCCCAGAACTCCTCGATCCGCACGAGCTCGCGTGCGGCGGCCTCCGCACCCGCGTGCCGCTTCACGAGCGCGCGGGCCTCGGCGAGATCGGCCGCTTCACCGAGAACGAACACGACGCGCCGCGTCTCCCCGGGGAGGAGCGCGATCGAGACCTGCATCGCGGCGCAGGGATCGAGCCCCGCGCCGAAGCGTCCTCCGAGCGGGAGGCGCGAGAGCGCTCCAGGCCGCGCCAGGGAGCCGTTGCGGCCGAGCATCTCGAGGCGGTCGCCTGTCGCCGAAAGCACGGGCTCGCTCGACGCGGCGAAGGCGACACGGCCGGGGAAGTCCGGGTTGTAGGGATTGCGCGCGAGGAGGATTCCGGTGTCGGGATCCCGCTCCGTCACGACGAAGCGCGACTCCCCGACGCGCGGCGGGCCGAGGCTCCACTCCGAATAGCTCACGAGCGTCAGGCGCCGCGGAGAGGATCCGCGGTTCGTGAGGGTGAGCACCGAGAGTTTCACGGGATCGTCCTTCGCGACGAACACGGCGAGCTCCTGCTGGAGGCCGTCTGCCCAGCGCGCGAAACGCGTGACTCCCGCCGCGTGGCGGACGAGCCAGCGCGGCGAACGCGGCGTGCGCCGGACCGGCGATGGGGTCGCGCCCCAGACGCGGGCGCTCTCCTCGTCGCGGATGTAGATCGCCTCGGACGTGGGGTCCGAGACGGGGTCGTTCGCGAAGGGCGTGAGCCGGTTCTCGCGGCTGTTCCCGGACCAAGTCGTCGAGGCCCCCACCGCCGTCACGATCGTGCCGAAGCCCGGATTCGCGATGACGTTCACCCACGGGAGAGGAGTCTCCTCGTCACCCGAAAGCGCGACCACGTATTCCCGCCCGTCGGTCGAGAACCCGCCGAGGCCGTTGGGCAGAGCGAGCGGCGGGACGAGTTTCTCCCCCTCGTCGCCCTCGGCGTCGTCGACGAGGGGCTGCTCGAGGGACCGGGGCGGTGCCGGCGTGTCCTGGTCGAGCTGTTCCGCCAGCTCGCCCTCGTCGCCGGAGAGGAGAGCCTGCGCGACCGTCAACAGGAGAATTCGCTCCGCTTCCGGCATCCCGTCCCCGCGCAGGAGGAACACGCCGCCCGAGCGCCCCTTCCAGGACGACCACGAGCCTCCGTCCACGAGCGCCTTGAGCTGCTCGTGCATTTCGTCGAGGTAGCTCACGGGGTGGTCGTTCAGCACGACGAGGTCGGACTTCAGGCCGACGAGCCGCCAGTACTCCTGCGCCTTCAGGACCTGCGACACGAGCGGCAGATCGTTGGACTCGACGACGCGCACGACGACGATCGGAAGATCGCCCGAGATTCCGTGTCCGAACAGGCCCGATTGCCCGAGCGTGCTTTTCACGAGGATCGCGGGCTCCGCGCGCAGGGAAGCGTCGGAGAAGAAGACGCGCGAGCCCAGGCGGTCGAACATCTGCGCTTCGTCCGCCTGGATGCCGAGGTGGCCGCGTGCGACCTGCGCGTGCGTGTGGGCGAGATGGAACGCCCGCGCCGCGGAGCCGGTGTCGTGGTACTTCTGCGCGAGCGCCCTGGCCCGGTCCTCGTCCTCCGCGACCCCCGTCGAGAAGCAGAGCCGCGCGCTGCCGGCCGGCGCGAGCCGCACGCGGGTTCTGAGGCTCAGCACGGGGTCGAGGACGGCACCGGTCGTCCCCGAGAGAGCACGTCCGTCCAGAGCCTGCGGATCGTCCGGTCCTCGCCCGCGTCCGAGGAAGCGGGCACGATCGGTCTCCCACTCGATCGGCGCCTGGATCCTCCGATCGAGGCTCAGGACGTGGAGCCCCCAGAGATTCGGATCCCCCGGGGCGCGTGGCCGGCGGTGCGCGAACAGAGCCGTGCTCTCCCCCGACCACCCGGTCTCCACGAAGAGCTTGCCGAAGGCCGGGTGCGCGAGGTCCTCGGCGATCGTGCCGAGCGCGATCTCCACGAGGCTCGTGACCTCGATTTCCCGCGGGCGCTCGCTCCTGTTCTGGAGCGTGATCCGCCGGACCTCCACGTCGTCCTCCGGCGAGACGCCGATCTCGAGGCGCGACTCGATCTCGTGGTCCCGGCGCCGGAATACGGACTTCTCCGGCAGGAAGTCGACGACGTACTCGTCGGCTTCGCGGCACGTCGGCTGATGCGTCGCGGACCAGACGTCGCCCGTGTACACGTCCCTCAGGTAGAGGTACTGGCTGCCCGGATCAGTGGTCGCGTCCTCGCGCCAGCGCGTAACCGCGCGGTCCTTGTAGAGGCTCGCGCCCCCGCCCGCGTTCGTCACGATCGTGACGTACGCGCCGTTGCCGAGGATGTGCGCGCGGGGGTACGGCGTGTGCGGCGAGCGCAGCCGCCGGGGAGGGACGGCGACGACGGGAGCCGCCGCGTGGGACTCCTCGGCGGGCCGCGGGTCGATGATCGGCGCCTGGCGCGGCACGCGTTCCTGGAGCAGCAGCTCGGTCGCCTTGACGCGGGGATCGGCGTGGAAGCGCTCGACCATGACGTCCTCGAGGAGTGCGTTCGCGATCGCGACGATGGTCATGCCCTGGTGGTGCGCGAAATGCGCCTTGACGACGTGGCCGGCGACATCCCCTTCGCGCTCGTCCGCGGAGATGCGTCGATCGGTGTGGTCGACAGACTCGTAGAACCCCCAGGCCCCGCGCGCACCCTCCCTCTCGAGCCGTCGCAGGTTCTCGACGGCCGCCTCTGGATCCAAGAGCGCCGCAAGGGCCGTCGCGTACGGAGCGACGACGAGCTCGTCCCCGAGTCCCCTCTTCAGGCCGAGCCCGGGAACGCCGAAGGCCTTGTACTGGTAGGTGCCCTGCCGGTCTTCGAGCGCGTACGCCGACTCGGAGATTCCCCAGGCGACGCCGCGCTCCTTCGCGTAGGACTGCTGTCGCCTCACGACCATTCGGCAGGTTTCGTGAAGAAGCGTCCCCGGAGTGCTCCTCGTGAGAAGGAGCGGCTTGAGGTACTCGAACATCGTCGCGCTCCACGAGACGAGCGTCGGCACCCCTTCCACGCTCACGACGAGGCGCCCGAGGTGGAACCAGTGGCTCTGGGGAACGTCTCCCTTTGCAATCGCGAAGAAGCTCGCGAGCCGCGACTCGGACGCGAGGAGGTCGTAGGAGGATGCGTCCAGGCGGCCCGGGCCGTTCGCGTCGGGGAGGCGGTATCCGATCGCGAAGAGCTGGCGGTCCGCGCGATAGAGAAACCCGAATTGCATCGCGTTCGCGAAGGCGTTCGCACGCACGGCGAGCCCGAGGAGCCGGTCTTCGAGGTCCATTCGCCCCCGGGCGAGCGTCTCGAGCCCCTGCGCGAGCGCGACGAGCGCGCAGGCGAGGTTGCCGCTGTCGACGGTCGAGACGTAGCCGGGCGAGAGCGGCGCCAGGGTCTGGGTGTTGTACCAGTTCAGGAGATGTCCCTCGTGGCGCTCGAGCTTCTCCACGGTCCCGATCGTGCGTTCGAGCCGTGCGAGCATTTCTTCGGCAGGAAGAAGGCCGAGGTCGTGCGCCGCGAGCGTCGAAAGAAGCGCCATACCGATGTTCGTAGGAGAGGTTCGATGCGCGACCGTCGGCCCGGGGTCCTCCTGGCAGTTGTCCGGGGGCAGTCCATGGTCCCCGTCCACGTCGAGGCGCTCGAAGAACGTCCACGTCTCGCGTGCGAGGGAAAGGAGGTACGTGCGATCGTCCTCCGAGAGCCGTCGCGTCATCGTCAGAATGGGCCGGCTGAGCCAGTAGGCGACGAGCGGTGCGGCGATCCACGCGGCCGCGAACGGGGCAGCCAGCGGGAGCGCGGTCTTTCGCGTCGCGAACGTGAGGACGAGGATGACGATCGCGATCACCGGGCTCGCCAGCATCTCGGCCACGAAGGTGCGCGCTCCCGAGCGGAGCAGACCTGCCGCGCGGGCCGCCTGCGCCGCGGCCGTCTCCCACTCGAGGAGGCGCCTCTGGGTCACGAGGAGGCGCACGAGCGTGAGGCTGATCGCGTGCACCGTGTCCCACGCCTGCTGCGCGAGGAGGACGAGAGCGAGGACGGCCTGGGCCGCGGCCGTGGCGAGGTCCAGGAGCGCCCCGCGCACGTAGACGCGCACCGGCCCCCGTCCGCGCGAGACGAGCGACCCGCCCATCAGCGCGAAGACGAGCGGGAGCGCGAGGACGGTCAGCCCGAAGAGCGTGTAGAGGAGCGGCATGCCGGGCAGGACCGTCCAGGCCGCGACGAAGAGCGCGAGGAGCGACGGCGGAACGAGGCTTCGCCGCAGGTTGTCGAGGATCTTCCAACGGCTTATGAGAGGCAGCCGGTTCCTCACGATGCCCCTTCGCGCCGGGACGAACGTGAACAGCCAGAGGAGGATCTGCCAGTCTCCCCGGACCCACCGGTGCTGCCGCCGCGCGTGCGCGAGGACGTTCGCGGGGTAGTCGTCCACGACCTCGACGTCGGAAACGAGGGCCGTACGCGCGTAGAGGCCCTCGAAGAGGTCGTGCGACAGGAGTGCGTTCTCGGGAACGCGGCCGTCCAGCGACGCCGTGAACGCGTCCACGTCGTAGAGGCCCTTGCCCGTGAAGATGCCTTCCTGGAAGACGTCCTGGTAGGTGTCGGAAACGGCCCGCGAATAGGGGTCGACACCCGTGTGTCCGGAATAGACACGGGCGAACAGCGAATCCGCCGCCTCCGACTGGTTGATTGAGACGCGCGGCTGGAGGATTCCGTAGCCCTCCGTGACCCTCCGCAGTTTCGGGTCGAGACGGGCCTGGTGAAGCGGGTGCGCGAGGATTCCGATCAGCGCACACGCCGTCCCGCGTGGAAGGCGCGTATCGGAGTCGAGCGTGAGGACATAGCGCACGGTCGGGAGGATCGCGACGTCGCCGACGATCTGCGAGTAACGCGTGCCCGTCGCCCCGCGGAGAAGGCGGTTGAACTCCTCGATCTTCCCCCGCTTCCTCTCCCAGCCCATGAAGAGCCCTTCCTTCGCGTTCCACGTCCGGGTCCGGTGGAAGAGGAAAAATCGGTCGTTCCTCCCGGGGGCGTGGCGCGCGTTCAGCTCCTCGATCCCGGAGCGTGCCGCCGCGAGGATCTCGCCGTCGTCGGGAAGCGTTTCGGTCGGGGCGTCCCGGAAGTCGCCGAGAAGCGCGAAATGGACGTTCGCGTCCAGGTTGCCGAGCGCCTGGACCTCGAGGTGCTCGATCAGGCTCCTCACGCCCGCGACGCTGGAGAAGAGGGTCGGGACGACCACCATCGTCCGTGCGCTCTCGGGGACTCCGCCCGCGAGGTCCAGCCGCGGCAGGCGCCGCGGCGGCACGAGCCCCGCCGCGATGCGCTGGATCAGGGCGATCGCGATCTCGCTCGAGGGCAGGAGCACGAGCAGGGCCGCGGCCAGCCACCCGTGCACAGGTGCGCCTCCTGTCCAGAGCGGCGCGACGGCGACGAGGATGCCCAGAAACGTGAGGACGGCAATCGAGGAGAGATAGACGGCGGTCGCGCGCTCCAGGAGGGCGCGTCCGACGAGGTGGAGAAATGGCGGCCGGTATGCCACGTCCGTCTCGAGCCCGGGGCGTCCCGGGCCGATCAGGTGGTGCCCGACGTGCATGACGCGCTCGTCCGAGCCGGGACTGTCGGCGGCTCTCCTGGAGCTGGCGACGGCGCGCAGCGCGACGCGCACCTGGGCCTCTCCCGTGGGGTCGGCGAGCTCCTCGACCGCGTGCCGGTAGAGGTCGCGGCTCTCGAAGTCCATCCGGCCGTAGACGCCCGCCGGGTCCCGCTTCAGGATCTGCTCGATGAGGCTCACGCTTTCGACGTACAGGCTCCAGTCCATCGCCGACACGAGGCGCAGGCTCGTGATCGAGTTCGCCATCGACGCCTGCTCCGTCGCGAGCCGCTGATGCTCCGCCCTCACCGCGTCCTCCGCGGTGGTTCCGTCCTCCGTCAGGCGCCGCGTCAGCTCGGCGCGCTGCGCGGAGAGGCGCGGGTCGAACTCGCGCATGTGGGAGAGGAGCTGGGCGACGAACGCCGTCTCGAGCGTCTTCGGGAGCGGAACCGCGCGGTCTCCTCGCTCGAGCCGTGCGCGGATCTCGTCCGCGGCGCGGCGGCCCTGCCGCCCCGCGAGGAGGCCGTCCGAGAGCCGGCGGAGATTCTCGAGGAGCGCGAGCTTCAGGATGCTCGGCCACGCCCACAGCTCGCCGATCGTGAGCGGAGCAACGGTCTGGTACGCCTTGAGGAAACGGGTCAGGCGCTCGAGATCCAGCCGGCCGTCGCCGGAGCGGATGAGCTCCACCGCCATCGCGTAGAGACGCGTCGTGCCAGCGTGCTCACGGGACGCGAGCTTCGGCAGCTTGCGGTGGTAGCGCGGAGGCAGGTCGTGCCGGACGGCACGGGCCTCGGACTCGAGAAGGTGAAAGTTGTCGAGGAGCCACTCGGCGGCCGGAGCCAGCGGCTCGCCGCGGTGGACGTCGTCGGCGAGCGCGAGGTACGCGCTCCTGAGGCGCTCCATGTTCGCCTCGAGGCGGACGAGGTGCGCGCGGCTTCTACGGCCGGACCCCCGCGCGAGCGTGAGATGGGCCGCGAGGGCGGTCGCCCGTTCTTCGAGTGTTTCGAGGCTCAGGATCTCTCCGAGCAACGCGGGCGCGTTCCAGCCGACGCTGTCCGAAGCCGTCGGCGCGTCCGTTCGCGAGTCCCCGAAAATCCTCACGTCAGCGACCCCATTGCCACGCTCCCTTCACAGCCTACCCTTCCGGGCAGCAAAGCGTCTGCCCGTGAAAGAAATGCCTGCGAGGGTCCCCGCCGGATTGCGTCTTCGGCTGCAACGCGTCTTCCGTCGACACGCGTCCCCGCAGGGAGGATATCTTTCACCTGGTCGTCAACCGTCAACGGATTCCGGCATTCTCGGGAGGCCCCATGAAACCGACCCCGCCCGGCTGGCCCCGCATTTCCCAGGCGCTCTACTACGAGGACGCCGCAACGGCGATCGAGTTCCTCTGCACCGCCTTCGGCTTCGAGGTGCGCCTCCGCATCGAAGGCGACGACGGCCGGATCGAGCACTCGGAGCTCGTCTACGGCGAGGGGCTCGTCATGGTTGGAGACGTGAAAGACAAGACGGAGAAGTTCCCGTACCGGCGCGCGCCGAGACAGATCGGGGGAATGAATACGCAAAGCCTCATGGTCTATGTGGACGACGTCGAGGCCCACTACGAGAAGGCGCGGGCCGCGGGCGCGAAGATTCACGCCGAGATGAAAACGACGGACTACGGCGAGGATTACTGGAGCGATCGCGGTTACGAATGCGAAGACATCGGGGGCCACCACTGGTGGTTCTACGAGCGGCTCCGGAACCCGCAGCCGAAGGCGTGAGCAGCGCTCTCAGCGCGCGATCACGCCGGCGGGATCGACCGCGGCGGGAAACAGTGCCGGCTCGTGGCGGTAGCGCGAGAGGGCGTCCGCGGTCGCGGGTGATACCGGCCTCAGGAGCGCGCCGAGGTTCGCGCGCGTTCCCGCGTCGATCGGGACCTTCGAGACGACCTCGACCGTGACCGCCGTGGAGGGGAACCGGCGGCTTCCGCCCTCTGCGAGGACGAGATCGGTCATCAGAGGGTTCGGATCGAGGACCTTCACGCCCGGGAAGCCCGCCGTCGCGAAGGCCTGCTCCCAGAGCGGCTTGACGTAGCCGAAATGCGTGCAGTTCAGACTCACGACGAGCGGCCCGCCTTTCGTGGACCGCCTGTCGAGCGCCTCCGCGACGAACTTCCTCACGTAGGAAGCGGTCTCCTCGCTCGCCGCGCCGCGCTCGATCGCGCCCGCGAGACGGGGACACGCTTCGCCGACGACGCGGTCGGCCCTGACGCCCTTCTCGACGAGGAGCTTCTTGTGCGCGCCGGACTCGATCGTCGTCTTCGTCGCGAAGACGAGGGCCGTTTCGTCAGGCTTTTCGGCGAGCTCCTTCCGGATGAGATCGGCACCGAGGCCGACGATCTCGAGGGTCTCCGTCCCGCCCGTCCGCGCGTGCTCCGTTGCCGGGAAGACGACCGAGAGCGTGTTGCAGGCGATCAGGATCAGATCGGGGCTGTACGCCTTTTCCATGGCGGCGAGCGCTCCGTCGAAGATGCGAATCTTGTCCCGGTCGCGGGCCATGTCGTTGTAGCCGAACGCGACGTCGGGCTCGGCGTTCACGAAAACGATTCGGGCTGAGCGGACGATGCCGCTCCCCGGCAGGCGCGCCGCGAGGTTCGCCGCGACGGACAAACCCCCGAGCCCGGAGTCCGTAACCACGATCGTGACGTCGGGCTTCGTACGCGCGAGGTCGCGGAACGAACCGCGGATTCCGCCGGCGGGCCCGTGGGCGGAGAGCTTTACCCCCCCGGCGAGAAGCAGCACGAGGCCGAGAGCCGGGGTCGCGAATCGCCGCATCACCAGAGCTTACCTCCGGGAGGTTCTTCCCGCCGCGGCGTTCACGGAGGACGATTAGAGCATCGTCCTCCGGGCCGCCACACCTTGTCCTATCGTTTCTTCTTTTCCTTCGCGACCGTGATCTTGAAGCCGTCCGGGTCCGTCATGGAGAAGTCCCGCATGCCCCATTGTTGGTCCATCGGCTCCTGATCGAGGACTCCGCCCCGCGCCTTGATCCCCGCTGCCTGGGCGTCGACGTCCCCCGTCGTCATGCAATAGAGGCGGAAGCCTTCGCCTTTCTTGCGGTCACGCCCTCTCTTCCAGTCGTCCTGCCCGAGCATGAACCAGGTCTTTCCGGCCCGGAGAGAGACCCCGAAGAGCTGCCCGTCCCTCTCCCACTTTTCCTCGAGCGCGAAGCCCGCCACGTCGCGGTACCACCCGAGGCTCTTCTGGATGTCGTTGACGGTCAGGCTCGGCCCGACGGAGTCGAAGTTGATGCCCGACTTCAGGCTGGCCTTCGCCTTCGCGGCCCTGGCCTTCGCAGGCTTTGCCTTCGCCGGCTTCGCCTTCGAGGAAGCCTTTCGGGCGGGTTTCATCGCCGATTTTTTCGGGGCTTTCTTCTTCGTCGCCATGTCGTGTCCCCTTTCAAGTGTCCTTCTGGACTTCGTCTGCTTTTCGATCCGGGCGCGCAGGCGCTCTTCCTGCGACTCTACCCGCCAGATCCAGAAGCTCGCAAACAACTTGCCTGCGGGCAGGGCCATCATCCCGCCAAAGAGTCACTTCGCGGGACTCGGCCGAGGACTTCCCGCGAGAAACCGGAACGCCGATTCCAGCACCGCGTCGTCCCGCAGCGTGACCCCGAGGAGCCGGGGAAACCGGTACGCGGACTGCGGAACGACGTGACCGCCGCCCGGAATCGTGATGAGACGGACGCACGCGGGGTTTCCGAAGTCCTGCTCCTCGGCATCGCCCGCGTCGCCGAGCGGGCGCCGCGGAACGGCGACCGCGGAGCCGGCGCGCAACGCGAACCAGACGGCGCTCTCCCGGGCGCTCAGGACGTTTCCGCGATCTCCGAATCCAAAGATCGTGACGTGGCCACCCTCGTAGGGGTTGATCGGGTCGCGCGTTCCCTCGACGAGGACGACCGCCGGCAGCTGGCCCGGGACCTGGCGGCAGACGAGGTCTTCACCGGCGGGGACGTTCGCGGCGACCGCGACGATTCCCGCAACGAGCTCCGGCGCCTCGAGGGCGAGCCGGAAGGCCATGTGGCCTCCGTTCGAGTAGCCGAGCGCGTACACCCTCCCCCGGTCGACTCCGTCTTGTCTCTCGAGATCGAGGACTACGGCGCGCGTGAACGCGACGTCGTCGATACCCTCGGTCCGCGCCGTGAACGGGGCGTGCCTCCGGCAGTCGTTGAAATGGCTCCCGAAGCCCTGCAGATACGCGACGACGAAACCGCGCTCCCGCGCGATCCCCTCGAGCGCTGGCGCGAGCCTGCGCCGGAATCCCGCGGCCGTCTCGCCGGAACCGGGATACGCGAGAATTGCCGGCGATGGGCCCTTGCGGCCCGGAGGCGAGTACACGAGGAACGTCCTGTCTTTCCCGAAAACGCGCACGGTCCGGACCGACGCCGGTACGGGCACCGGCGGGAGCCGGGTTCCCATCAGCGCCGCCACGCCGAAAGCCGCGGCGGCTCCCGCCGAGGCGAACACGAGGAGGGCCCGTCTCGCGCGCACCGTCAGACGAAGCGCGGCATGACGCTCTCCGCGAACGTCCGTATCGACCGAAGCACGACGTCCTGAGGCACGGTTCCCATCTGCATCACGAGAATGAGCTCGTCGACGCCCGCGGCGCGGAAGCGCTCCACGGTCGCGCAGGCGGACGCAGGGTCACCGATGACGGCCGCGAGCTGCGAACCGGGCCGGTTCCGGGCCGCCATCGCCTCGGCGAGCTGCTTCTCCGAGAAGCGGTCGCGGGAAACCTCGAGCGTGCCGGGGAGAGGCCTTTGCCCGCCGGCGAAGAGCGTCGCGAGACACTCTGCGAAAAAACGTGACCCGCGAAACCCGTAGGCGCACGCCTCGGCGTCGTCGGGCAGCACGAGGGCGGTCGGCGTGCAGCAGAACTGGTCGTTCACGCGGCGCCCCTCGGCGGACGCCTGCGCGATGGCCTCCCGGTACGCGCGGACCTTCGCGACGAGCGCGTCGTCAGTCCCGAACGTGAAGTTGAGCGAGCCCGCGCCGAGGCGGCCCGCGAGCGTGACGGTTTCGGGCCTCGAGCACGCCACATAAACGGGAGGATGCGGCTTCTGGACGGGACGCGGCAGGATCGCCGTCGGCGGAATCCTGTAGAAGCGTCCGCTCCACTCGAAGACCTCCGAGCGCCACATGCGCGGAATCATGTCGAAGGCTTCGAGCCACTGGTCGTGGAGGGCCCCGGGTTCGACCTCGAAGGCGTCCTGTTCGACGCGGCTCGCGCTCTTGCCCGATCCCCAGCGAGCGCGGCCGCCCGACAGGACGTCGAGCGTCGCGACGCGCTCGGCCACGCGGATCGGATGGTTGTACGGCCGTGGCGTGAGCGTGACGGCGTGCCCGAGGAGGATCCTTTGTGTCCGGGCCGCGATGAAGGCGAGGAGCACCTCGGGCGCGGAGCAGTGCGCGAACTCGTAGAGCCCGTGATGCTCGGTCGCCCAGACGCCGTGGTAGCCGAGAGTGTCCGCGAGCACCGCCTGCTCGACGCAGTCGCGGAACGTCTGCTGCTCGAGCTCCGGCGTCGGATGCGACATCTGGACCTCGAGGAGCAGCGAGAATTTCAATCCGCCTCCGCGGCGACGCGAATGATCGAGTGGAGTTTCCGCATTCGGGAGACTCCCGTAGCATAGCGTCCGCCATGCAACCGAGTCGTGATCCGGGCCACGCGCTGTTCCTCGGAACCGTCGACGCCTTCTCGGGTCTCGACGCGGACGCGCTGCGAACGGTGTCGGAGAGCGTCGAGGAAGTGTCGCTCGCTTCCGGGGCGATCCTCTTCGCACAGGGCCACCCGGGCGACGGGCTCTACTTCGTCGTCTCGGGACGCATCGCGATCCTCCTGGAAGCTCCCGGCCGGTCGCCCCTCACGCTCGCGATCCTGACGCCCGGAGACTGCTTTGGCGAAATGTCCCTGCTCGGCGGGAAGGCGAGGTCCGCGACGGCGCGCGCCCTGCGGGACGCCATGCTCCTCAGACTCTCGCGCGAATCGTTCGGACGGCTCGTGGAGCGGTATCCCGCGATCCAAGAGCGCCTCGCCGCTCTCGCGTCGCGCAGACTGCCGAGCCTCCGTCTCGCGGGCACGGAACTCTTTCGCGGGCTCCCGCCGGGCGTCCTTTCCGGATTCGACCGCGAGTCGAACTGGGTCCGTCTCGAGGGCGGCCGGGACCTCTTCAGGCAGGGTGACAAGGCGGACTGCCTCTACGTGGTGGTCCGCGGCCGCCTCGAGGTCATCGTGACGGACGAAGCGGGCGAGGAACGTATCGTCGAGAGACTCGGGCGCCGCAGCTCGGTCGGAGAGATGGCGCTCCTCACGGACGAGCCCCGCTCGGCGACGGTGAGGGCGATTCGTGACTCGGAGCTCGTGCGCGTCCCGAAGGAGGACTTCTTCCGGCTTCTCGAAAGCCATCCCGCCCCGGCTCTCGCACTCTCGAGGTCTCTCGTCCAGCGTCTCCGCCACACGACGGCGCGCCCCGGGCCCGAACGGGGCGTCTCGACGATCGCCCTCCTCCCGGCCGGCGGGCCCTCCCCCGGTGCGGGGTTCGTGGCCGATCTCGTTGCGGGCCTCCAGCTGTGCGGCGCGACCGTGCTGCACGTGGACCGTGCGCGCGTCGAGCGCGATCTCGGAGAGGGAGCGGCCGACGCAGGGCTCGACGACTCCGGCAGCAGCCGTGTCCTCGAGTGGCTGAACGAGCAGGAAGAGCTCTTTTCCTGCCTTCTCTTCGAGGCGGACCGTGCCCCCTCGCGTTGGACGTCCCGGTGCCTGCGCCACGCCGACCTCGTACTCCTCGTCGCGGACGGCAGCCGGACGCCTCCGGATGCGGCCGAGGCGGTGGCCGAGATGACCGTCCGCGAAGGCGGCTCTAGGGCGGCGGTCCGGCAGGAGCTCGTCCTCATCCATCCGAAGGGCCGGTCCCTTCCGCGCGCGACCGCCGCGTGGCTCGACGCGTGGCCCGTCACGGCGCATCACCACGTGCGGGAAGGAAACGCGGAGGACGTGAGAAAGCTCGCGCGGATCCTGACCGGAACGGCGCGGTGCCTCGCGTTCAGCGGCGGAGGTGCGCGCGGCTTCGCGCACATTGGCGTTCTCGCGGCACTCCGGGAACTCGGAATTCCGGTCGACCTCGTCGGCGGGACGAGCATGGGCTCGATCATCGCGGCCCAGGCGGCAATGGGACTGACTCCGGAAGAGATGGTCGAGACGAACCGGCGCGCGTTCGTCGGCCTGCAGATTTTCCGCGACCTCACGCCTCCTTTCGTCTCGCTCTTCACGGCCAGGCGCTCGATGAAGATGCTCGAGACGATGTTCGGCGACCTCAGGATCGAAGACCTCTGGCTCTCCTACTTCTGCGTCACTTCGAATCTGAGCCAGGCGACGCTCGAGATCAAGGAACGGGGACCGCTTGCGCACTGGGTCCGCGCGAGCTGCTCGGTTCCGGGAATCGAGCCTCCCGTCGTCCACGAGGGCGACCTCTACGTCGACGGCGGCGTCCTGAACAACCTCCCCGCGGACGTCCTCAGGGAACGGTCCGTGGGACCCGTGATCGCGCTCGACGTGAGCCCAGCCGTCGACCTCACGACGCTCTCGCGCGACCGCGTCACGCTCTCCGGCAGCGAGTACCTCTTCGGGAAGCTGGGCTCGGCCCGCGGCCGCCACGCGCTTCCCGGCATCGCGAGCATCCTCGCGCGCACGGCGATGCTGAGCAGCGTGAGGAACAGCGACGCGACGAGGCGACAGGCTGACCTCTACCTCCACCCGCCCACGGACGCCGTCGATCCCCTGGACTGGAAGTCGATCGACAGGGTCGTCGAGATCGGGCGCGCCTACGCGCTCGAACGGCTCGCCGCGTGGAATCCGCCGGCGGCCAGGCCCGGGACCTCCGCGTGACGGCGCCCTCGCCCGGCGTGGCCATCGTCGGGCTCGGCTGCCGCTTCCCCGGGGGAGCAAGCAGCCCCGAGCGTTTCTGGAAGCTCCTCCGTGCGGGAACGGACGCGATCACCGACGTTCCAGCCGACCGGTACGACGTCGGGCGTTACTTCGACGCCGACGTCGCGCGCGCCGGGATGCTCTACACGAAGCGGGGCGGCTTCCTCGAGAACCTCAAGGGCTTCGACGCCCGGTTCTTCGGGATCTCTCCGCGAGAAGCCGTCCGGATCGATCCCCAGCACCGCCTCCTCCTCGAGGTCGCATGGGAAGCGCTCGAGGACGCGGGCCAGATCCCGGAGCGCCTCGCCGGCTCGAAGACGGGCGTTTTCGTGGGGATCTCGACGCACGACTACGGGGACATCCAGATGTACCCCGGCAACCGGCGCCTCATCGACGGATACGCGAACTCCGGCACCGCCACGAGCATCGCCGCGAACCGCGTCTCGTACCTCTTCGACTTCCGCGGGCCGAGCTTCACCGTCGACACCGCGTGCTCGTCGTCGCTCACGGCCGTCCACCTGGCTTGCCAGTCCCTCGCGAGCGGCGACTGCGACCTGGCGCTCGCCGGCGGCGTGCAGGTTCTCCTGACGCCCGAGCTCACGATCGGATTCTGCAAGGCCACGATGCTCTCCCCCGATGGGCGCTGCAAGGCGTTCGACGCCCGCGCGAACGGGTACGTGCGCGGAGAGGGGGCGGGCGTCGTCGTCCTCAAGCCCCTCGCGGCCGCGCTCCGGGCCGGCGACCCGATCTACGCCGTCATCCGCGCGACTTCGATCAACGAGGACGGACGCACGAGCGCGATGACCGTCCCGAGCCGCGCCGCACAGGAAGAGATGCTGCGCGACGCCTGCCGGAAGGCGGGCATCTCCCCCGGCGACGTGGCCTACGTCGAGGCGCACGGCACGGGCACTCCCGTGGGAGATCCGATCGAGGCGTCGGCCATCGGGACCGTCCTGTCCGAAGGCCGGCCGGCGGGGACCCGGCTGTCGATCGGGTCCGTCAAGACGAACATCGGTCACCTGGAGGCAGCGTCCGGAATCGCAGGGCTCGCGAAGGTCGCCCTCTCCCTCCGGCACCGCGAACTGCCGCCGAGTCTCCATTTCGAGACGCCCAACCCCGCGATCGCGTGGGACGAATTGAACCTGAGGGTCCAGACCACACTCGAGCCCTTCCCCGAGGGTCCGCGGCCGGTTCTCGCCGGCGTGAACTCGTTCGGATTCGGCGGCGCCAACGCGCACATCGTCCTGGAGGAGCCGCCGGCACGTTCCGCCGATGAGGCCGCACAAGGCCCGGCCGCGTCCTCGCGACCCTGCCTCCTGACGATCTCGGCCCGGACTCCCGAAGCGCTGCGCGATCTCGCGCGCGCGTACCGCGAAGTCTTCGCGACGCTCCCCGACGAGCGAATGGCGGAAATATGCCGGACGGCCGCACTCCGGCGCAGCCGCTTCGACGAGCGGCTCGCCGTCGTCGGCCGCTCGCCCCGCGAGTTCGCGGACCATCTCGACGCGTTCGTCTCGTCGGAAACCCGTGCGGACGTCGCCTTCGGCCGCGCGGCGGACTCGAAGCGGCCGAAGCTCGCGTTCGTTTTCGCCGGAATGGGCCCCCAGTGGTGGGGCATGGGGCGGAGGCTCCTTTCGGACGAGCCCGTCTTCCGGGCCGTCCTCGAGGCGTGCGATCGCGACCACGCGCCGCTCGCCGGCTGGTCGATTCTCGAAGTGCTCCTCGCGGACGAGGAGCACTCGCGCGTCGGCGACGCCGAGTTCGCCCAGTCCGTGAATTTCGCGTTCCAGGCCGCGCTCACGACGCTCCTGAGATCGTGGGGCGTCGAGGCCGACGCGGTCGTCGGCCACAGCGCCGGCGAGATCGCGGCCGTATGGGCCGCGGGCGCGCTGACCCTCGCGGACGGCGTGCGTGTCGCGTACCACCGCGGGCGGCTCCAAAGCCGGGCGACCGGGCAGGGGCGGATGCTCGCCGCCGCCGTCTCCCACGAGGACGCGCGCGCCCTCATCGCGCCCTTCGGAAACCGAGCGGCCGTGGCCGCCGTGAACAGCCCTTCGTCCGTCACGCTCTCCGGAACGGAAGGCGCGCTTCAGGAGATCGCGGTGGTCCTTCAGGAGCGGAAGGTCTTTTCCAGGCTTCTGCCCGTGATGGTTCCGTACCACAGCGCGGCGATGGATCCGATCGAGGAGGAGCTCCTCGCGAGCCTTCGTGACGTTCCCCTTCGCCCCGGCACGATCCCGATCGTCTCGGAGGTCACGGGCCGTTTCCAGGAAGGGACCGCGTTCGACGCAGCTTACTGGTGGACGAACATCCGGCAGCCCGTTCTCTTCGCCGACGCGATCGACCAGCTCGCCGAGGATGGCTTCTCGCTGTTCCTCGAGATCAGCGCCCATCCCGCGCTCACGGGTTCCATCGCCGAATGCCTCGCCAAGCGGGGGGCCGAAGGGGTCGCGATCCCGATGCTCCGGCGCATGGAGGACGACCACGCGATGCTGCTCCGCGCCGCCGGGGCGCTCGAAACGAAGGGCCGCCCGTGCGACGCCGCTGTGCTGCACGGCGCCGGTCCGGACCGCGCGCAACTCCCTCTCTATCCGTGGCAGCGCGAACGTCTGTGGTTCGAGTCCGCCCCGGAGGACGAATCGGAGGGTTCGGGGTCCGGGCCACGGCCCGAGGATCACCCGCTCCTCGGCCGCAGGCTGAGGGCTCCGCGCGCGACATGGGAGACGCGCCTCGGCGGCGAACGGCTCGCCTGGCTCGACGACCACCGGATCCAGGGGGTCGTCGTCTTCCCCGGGGCGGGCTTCGTCGAGATGGCGCTCTCGGCCGCGCGCGAGCTGGACCCCGCCGGGACTCCGTACGTCGAGGCCATCACGTTTCAGAAGGCGCTCTTCCTTCCCGAGAACGGGAAGGCGGCACTCCGGCTCTCCACGGACTCTCCGGAGAATCCGACGGAGGCGCACGGATCGCCGCTCTTCGAGATCCACGGCTCTCTCCCGGGCGGTTCCGCCTGGACGCTCCACGCGGGAGGACGGCTCGGCTCGCGAGGAGCTGCCCAGATCCCGCGTGACGTCGACGTCGATCTCGACGCGATCCGCGCGCGGCTGCCGCGCGAAGTCTCCGGCGGGGACTGCTACGCGTCGTTCGCGCTCCGCGGCCTCGCGTATGGGCCCGCATTCCGAGGTATCTCCCAACTTCGGATCGGATCCGGCGAGGCCCTGGGCGAGATCGAGGCCCCCGAAGGACTCTCCCTCGCGGGATACGAGGCGCACCCCGCGCTTCTCGACGCCGCGTTTCAGGTGTTGATCGCGGCGACCCCGGACGGGGCGACCGCGGCGCTCAAAGCCCCGCTCTTCATGCCGATCCGGATCGCGAGCGTCGATGCGCGCAGACCTGTCGGTCCCCGCTTCCTCAGCCACGCGCGCCTCGTCTCGATGGAGGGCGGGATCGTCGAGGGAGACGTCGAGATCCTCGACTCGAAGGGCGCCGTCCTCCTCGCCATCCGGGGCCTGAGGTGCCAGGTCCTCGAGGACCGTCAAGGCGCCGCCGAAGGCGTTCCGGACTGGCTCTACGATTTCCGGTGGGAGGCCGCGCCCCGGACCGCTGTCTCGCCCGCCGCGCTGGCGCACCGTGTCGCGGAGGAGGCGCAACCTCTCGCCGAGGAGAGCGGCTGGCCCCGTTACTACACGGAGGCCGAGCCTCTTCTCGAACGCCTCGCCGACGGTTTCTTCGCAATCGCGCTGAACGGTCTCGACCACTCCACGGTTCCCGCCCGGCACGCGCGGCTCCTCGCGAGAATCGCGTCCTTCCCCGCAGCGGGCGCGCGGCCCGATGCGGAGCCCTTCGACCCCCGGGCGCTGTCCGAGGCCGTTCTCTCGATCGATCCCGCCTACTCGTCCCTGCTCGCGATGATCACCCGGTGCGGCGAGAACCTCCGCGCCGCGCTTACGGGCTCGGCGGACGTCCGCGAGCTCCTCTTCGCGGACGCGTCTTTCGCCGCGATGCGGACCTTCTACCGCGAGGCTCCCCCCTCGCGGACGTACAACGCCATCGTCTCCCGCGCCGTCGCGCAGGCGGCCGCCACGCCCCTGGCCGCCCGGACCGTTCGCGTGCTCGAGGTCGGGGCGGGAACCGGCGGAACGACCGCAGCCGTCCTTCCCGGCCTCTCACCGGATCGAATGCGGTACGTCCTTACCGACGTCTCCCCCGCGTTTCTCGCGCCGGCTCGTGAAGAATTCGGCCCGGCTTATCCGTTCGTCGAGTACAGGACTCTCGACCTCGAGGCGGATCCGCTCGACCAGGGCTTCGCTGCCGGCTCGTTCGACGTCGTTCTCGCCGCGAACGTCCTCCACGCGACCGCCGATCTCCGCGCCGCGCTCGAGCGCGTGAAATCGCTGCTCGCGCCCCGGGGGCTCCTCGTGCTTCTCGAGATCACCCGGCATCCCCGCTGGCTCGATCTCGTGTTCGGCCTGACCGAGGGATGGTGGAAGTTCTCGGACGCGGGGCTCCGCAAGGACTCGCCGCTTCTCTCCGCTTCGGCGTGGCGATCCCTCCTTGCCGACGCCGGCTTCGAGGAGCCGTCGATCCTCACGGACGCGCCAGCCGGAGGCGACCAGGCGCAGAGCGTCCTTCTCGGCCGCGCTCCCGCCCGCACGGCGAGCGAGGATGGGGGGCTCCTCATCCTTTCCGACCGGGGCGGCGTGGGCGACAGGCTCTCAGGGCTCCTGGCAGCTCGCGGCCGGAGCGTCGAGATCGCGCCCCCGGAAGAAAGCGCCGGAGCCGCCCTGTCGAGACTCGGGGCGCGTGGGGTGCGCATCGCCGACGTCGTCCATCTCCACAGCCTCGACGCGCCTTCCCCGGAGGAATCGGACGCGCGCGCCCTTCTCGACGCCCAGGCCCGCGTTACGTCCAGCGCACTCGACCTCGTCCAGGCGCTCGCGTCGCGCGCCGGCGGCGGCAGAAAAAAGATCTGGCTCGTGACCGAAGGGGCGCAGGCGGTCGGCGGCGCCGAAGGCCCCGGCGGCGCGGCTCGCTCGCTCGCGCAATCGCCGCTCTGGGGGCTGGGCCGCGTCATTCTCAACGAAAACGCGGATCTCCATCCGACGCTCGTCGACCTGGGGCCGGACGCGGGCCAGGACGACGTCGAATCGCTCGCCGCGGAGCTCCTCGAGGGAGTAGCGGAAGAGGAGGTCGCGATCCGGAAACGCGACCGGTTCGTGAGGCGGCTCCGAAGGCTGCCTCGCGAAGCGCTCGACACGTCCCGCGTCATCCGCCCGGAACCGGGCAGCGCGTGGCGAGCGGCCATCGCGACGCCCGGAGCGCTCGCGACGCTCGCCCTCCACGCGACGGCGCGGCGCAGGCCCGGCCCGGGACAGATCGAGATCGCCGTCGAGGCGGCGGCCCTCAATTTCCGCGACGTGATGCTCGCGATGGGAATGCTCCCCGCGTCGGCGCGACTCGGCACGTTCGGGAGGGACACGCTCGGATTCGACTGCGCCGGGATCGTGACGGCGTGCGGCGAGGGTGTGACGCGCCTCCGGCCCGGCGACGCCGTCGTCGGAATCGCTCCCGCGGCGTTCGCGTCCCACGCCATCACGCGCCAGGACCTTGCCGTGAAGAGGCCGCCCGGCCTCGGCGCCGAGGACGCGGCCACACTGCCTTGCGCCTTCATCACGGCGCTCTACGCGCTCGAGCACCTGGCCCGTCTCGGCACGGGAGAGCGCGTTCTCATCCACGCGGCGACGGGGGGCGTCGGGCTCGCGGCCCTCCAGATCGCGAAGCGGGCCGGGGCCGAGATCTTCGCCACGGCGGGCAGCCCCGAGAAACGCGCGCATCTCGCAGCGCTCGGCGTGGCGCACGTCATGGACTCGCGGTCTCTGGCGTTCGCGGACGAAGTCCTCGAAGCGACGGGCGGCGAGGGCGTCGACGTGATCCTCAACTCCCTCGCGGGCGAGGCGATCCCGCGCGGGATCGCCATTCTCCGGCCCTACGGGCGCTTTCTCGAGATCGGCAAGAGGGACATCTACGAGGACAAGGCGATCGGCCTCCATGCTTTCCGAAGGAACCTCGCGTTCTTCGCTATCGACGTGGACCGGCTCTGCGCGGAACGCCCCGCGCTCGTCGGCGCTATGCTCGAGGAGACCGTCTCGCGGATCGTCTCGGGAACCTGGCGCCCGCTCCCGCGGCACGACTTCCCCGCGTCCGAGGTCGAAGTTGCCTTCCGTTTCATGGCCCAGGCCCGGCACATGGGGAAGGTCGTCCTCCGGATGGATCCTCCCGAAACCGTCGCTCCGGCGGCCGGAGACGACGCGCTTTTCCGCGAGGACGGGACTTACCTCGTGACGGGAGGGCTCGGCGGTTTCGGCGTCGCAGTCTCGGAGTGGATGACCCGCTCCGGAGCGCGCAACCTCGTTCTCGTGGGGCGCGGCGCGGAGCCGTCCGCGGAAGCGGCCGCCGCGCTGGACCGTATGGCGCGGAACGGAGCGCACGTCGTCGTCGAGAGAGGCGACGTGAGCCTGAGGGAGGACGTCGAGAGAATCCTGAGCGGGATCCGGGCCGCCCTGCCCCCGCTGCGAGGCGTCATCCACGCCGCGATGGTCCTCGACGACGGCTCCCTGACCCAGCAGACCCCGGAGCGATTTCGAGCGGTCCTCGCGCCCAAGATGGCGGGTGCCTGGAACCTCCACACCCTCACCGCGGCCGACCCGGTCGAAACGTTCGTCCTCTTCTCGTCGATCGCGTCTCTCTTCGGGAATCCGCTGCAGGGGAACTACGCGGCCGCAAACGCGTTCCTCGACGCGCTCGCGGGCTACCGAAGAGCGCGTGGGCTCCCCGCGCTCGCTGTGAACTGGGGCGTCGTGTCTGAGGTCGGCTACGTGTCAAGGCATCCCGGAATCGCCGAGTATCTCGACCGGCAGGGCTACCGCAGCTTCACGCCGGAACAGGCTTTCGAGACGCTCTCGCGTCTCTTGAGGAGCGACCTCACGCAGGTGATCGCGGCCCGGATCGACTGGACCGAGTGGGTAAAGTCCGCTCCTGCCGCCGCCGCATCGCCCCGGCTCGTCGACTTCATTCCGCGAAGGGAGGCGGAAGGCGGCGCCGAGAGCCGGTCCCCACGCGGAGCCTCGCTCGAGGCGCTGCTTGCGGCTCCTCTCCTCGAGAGAACCTCGCTCCTCGAGGCGTTCCTCGTCGAGCGAATCGCGAAGGTGATCGGGACGTCCCCCTCGCGCATCGAGGTCGAGGAGCCTCTCACGGACATGGGCTTCGATTCCCTGATGGCGGTCGAGTTCGTGACGCTTCTCAACATGGAGCTCCACGTGGAGGTCCCCGTCGTGAAGCTCCTGCAGGGAGTGAGCGTGAGGAGCCTCGGACAGCACGTCCTCGGGCTGCTTCCGTCGGACGAAGGCGCCGCGCGCTCGTCCGTCCCGCCCCTCGAAGACTCGGCACCGGACCCGCCCGTCGCCGAGCCGACGCGCGCCCCGGCCGCGGCGATCCCGGCCGAAGAGCCTACGGTTCCCGCGCCTTCTGCGAATGGAAACTACACGCGGCTCGACTACGTCCGCTGGTCCCCCACGCAGGAGGCCGTGCGCCGGACGATGGCGACGGCCTTGAAGGCCATCTCGCGGCTCGACGTGCAGGGAATCGAGAACATTCCCCCGCGGGGACCCGTGATCCTCGCGGTGAATCACCTGAGCATGTGGGACGTGCCTTTCATGCTGAGCGTCCTCGAGCGGCCCGCCATCGTTCTCGCGGCCGAGGAGCTTCGGCGATATCCGTGGCTCGACGTCTTCCTCGGACGGCTCGGGAACGCGATTTACGTGCGCCGCGGCGAAGGCGACCAGGCCGCGCTCGACAAGGGCCTCTCGGTCCTCCGCGCGGGCGGGCTTCTCGCTCTTTCTCCCGAGGGCAGCCGGAGCGTCGACGGAGCGCTCGGCGAAGGCCGCACGGGCGTAGCGCATCTCGCGCTCGAGTCGGGCGCGTGGATCGTCCCGGCGGTCGCGTGGGGCCAGGAGAAGATGCCGGAGGCTTGGAAGCGTTTCGGACGCGCGAATGTTGCCGTCCGGATCGGTGCGCCATTCAGGCTCGATCCCGGTGAGCGGAACGGCCGGGCGCTGGCCGGACAGACCGAGCGGGTGATGTCGTCCCTCGCCGCCCTTCTCCCGAGAGAGTATCGGGGCCGGTACGCGCCCCCGGCCTCCTGACGGTCTTACCGATCCGATCGGAAATAGTTTCGATTCGAGAACGAGTTGATCCCAGAATGCGTGCGGAGAGCCCGCCCGCAGGGCATCCGGCGTTGGCATGGCGCGTGCTCTATGCGGCACGATGCTTGATTCGCTCAACTCCCTCCTGCGTGGCGAACTCGCGGCGGTGGCCGGATATCAGAAAGCGCTCCGGACACTCAGGGAGAAAGCGGCGGCCGACGGCGACGCCTTCCTGCGGCTGGCGTCGGACCATCAGCGAACGGTGGCTGCCCTTCAGGGTTCGGTGGAGTCCCGGGGCGGGAACCCCCTCACCTCCCCCGAGCCCTGGGAAGAATGGTCCGTCCCGGCCCTCGCCGGAGAGGTCGCGCCGGCGACTCTCGGAACGCGTGGCTTCGTGATCGCGCTCCTCGAAGTCGAGAGGCGCGGGCTCTCCGATTACGAGAAGGCGCTGGGCGGTCTCGACGAAGACGCCCGGGAGCTCGTCGAGATCGAGCTCATTCCCCGGCAGCGCCGGCACGTCGCGAACCTCTCCGCGCTTCTCATTCAGCTCCCCGCGTGATCGGGGCGGCAGCGCCCGTAGCCTCTGGGCGCGTCCCGGTGTGCTACCTTGACCGGTCCCCGCCATGGCTTCCGCGTTGCCCCCCGACCTCGCGGCCGAAACCGCCCGAACCCTGCGCGCCCTCCGGCACGCTCTGGCAGACCCCTTGTCCTCCGCATCTCTGAATCTCGATCTCGTCGAGCGGCGGGCACTTTCGCCCGCCGGAGCCGAGCCGACGTGGGTCGTCGAACGCGTCCGAGCGACGCAAGCCGATCTCGGCGAGGCGGCACGGCTGCTCGATCTTCTTCTCCGCCTCGCGGAGATCGACGAGGAGGTTCCCGAAGAAACCTCTCTCCGCGAAGCCTGCGGCGCCGCAGGGGTCGCACTCGCGCTCCCCGAGTCGCCTGCCGCATCGGCGCGGCTGAGGCTTCGGCCCCGCTCGACCTCGGAAGCCCTCCGCGACATCGTGCGTTTCTCCTCCCGCGCGGCGGACTCCTCGTCCACGGAAGGCCGTGCCGTACTCGAGGCGGAGAGCGTCACACTTTCTTTCGAGGGTCCCGAGGCGACGGCCGACGGCCGGCCCGGCATGCTGCTCGATCTCCCTCACGGGCTGGAAGAGGCGGAGCCCCTCTACGTCGCCCGCGCGGCCGCCGAGGCCGACGGCGGCACTCTTCGCCTTCAGGAGCGCGGCGGACGTCTCGTCGCGATCTTCTCTTGGCCTCTCGCTCCCGCTCCGCGCTCCCGGGAGGATGTGTGAAGGTCCTCGTCGTGGAGGACGAGCCCCGTGTGAGGGCCTCGCTCGTCGAGCTCGTAAGGGAGCTCGGGTACGAGGCGTCGGGGGTCGGCTCCGTCGCGGACGCGCGCGAGGCTCTCGCGAGAGAAGCCCCGGACGTGTGCATCGCCGACCTCGGCCTTCCCGACGGCGACGGCCTGGACGTGGTCCGAGCCGCGAAGTCCGTGCGCTCGGATTCCGCCGTTCTCGTCCTCACCGGGAAAGGCTCGATCCTCTCCGCGGTGGAAGCGATGCGGGCCGGTGCACACGATTTCCTGCTCAAGCCCCTGAAGCCGGCTCTTCTCGCGTCGGCCCTCGCACGCCTCTCGGAGAACCGGTCCCATCCCGCCGCCGTTCTCGCCGACTCGTCGGCCGGCGGCCAGCTCGGCGAGATGGTCGGCCATTCGCCGCCCATGCAGGAGATCTTCCGGCTGATCGCGCGGGTCGCCGGCTCCGAGGCGCCCGTGATGATCACGGGTGAGAGCGGCACCGGCAAGGAGGTCGCCGCCCGCACGGTCCACGTCCTCTCCCGCCGCGCGCGGGGACCGTTCGTCGCGGTCAACTGCGGGGCGATCTCTCCGAACCTCGTCGAAAGCGAGCTCTTCGGCCACGAGAAGGGCGCATTCACGGGAGCAGAGAGGCGGCGGGCCGGCACCTTCGAACTGGCCCACGGAGGAACGCTGTTCCTCGATGAAGTCACGGAAATGCCTCCGGAGCTGCAGGTCAAGTTCCTGCGCGTCCTCGACACCCGCGCGTTTCGCCGCGTCGGAGGAAGCGACGAGCTCGACGTCGACGTCCGCCTCATCGCGAGCTCGAACCGCGACCTGCTCGAGGCCGTGAAGAGCAAGGCGTTCCGGCCCGACCTCTACTACCGGCTCAACGTCTTCCCCATCCAGATGCCGTCCCTGAGAGAGCGGAAGGAGGACATTCCCGCGCTTGCGCGCCACTTCCTCTCCCGCGTGGAGGAGAAAGAGAAACGACGCTTCACGAAATTCGAAAGGCGGGCGCTGGAGGCCCTCGACCGCCACGATTGGCCCGGAAACGTGCGGGAGCTCAGGAACGCGGTCCACCGTGCGTACGTTCTCAGCGACCCTCCGGCGATCCAGATCGAAGCGGCGGCGGCGGTCCTCGACGCGCCACACGATCCAGACGCGCCGCCGGGGCCGGTGGATGCGGACACGCACGGCTGGCCCTCCGTTCCCGTGCGCGTCGGCGAGAAGCTCGAGGACGTCGAGCGCAAGCTCCTCATCGCAACCCTGCAGGCTCTGAAGGGCGACCGCAGGAGAGCCGCCGAGCTTCTCGGCATCTCCCTCAAGACCGTCTACAACCGGCTCAAAGAGTACGGGCTCGACCGCCCCGACCCTCTCGGAAAACCAGCTCGAGGCTCTTGAGCTGAACCGGCTTCGCGAAGTGGTGGTCGAAGCCGGCGCTCAGCGACTGCGCCCGGTCGCCGGGCTGAACCCAGCCGGAGAGCGCCACGAGGATCGCTTCCTTGAGCTCCGGTTCGGCCCGGATGCGACGCGCGACCTCGAGGCCGTCGAACCCCGGGAGGCCGATGTCGAGGATCGCCACCTCCGGAACGAGGCGCCGGGCCGCTTCCACGGCGGACGGGCCGTCGTGCGCGACGTGGGTTTCGTGTCCCTCGAGCGCGAGAAGCTCGGCGAGCGTGAGCGCGGCGTCGACGTTGTCGTCGACGACGAGGATCCGGCGCCGCGACGGCGCCACGCTGGAGGACGACTGCGCCTCGAGCTGAACGGCGGCCTCGTCGGGGACGCACGCCACGCGGAGTGAGAAGACGCTCCCTTTCCCCTCGCCTTCGCTGGTCCCCGTCAAGGTTCCCCCGTGGAGCTCGGCGAGGCGCCTCGAGAGAGCGAGGCCGATCCCGAGGCCTCCGAAGACCGCCTTCTGGGCCCGATGCCCCTGTCCGAACATCGTGAAGACGTGCGCGAGGTGCGCGGGGGGGATTCCGATGCCGGAATCCACGACGGAGATCACGACATTGCGGCCCTCGCGCACCGCTTCGAGGCGGATGTGCCCTCCCGGCTCCGTGAACTTCACCGCGTTCGAGAGGAGATTCGACAGGATCTGCGCGAGCCGCATCGGGTCGACGTGCAGAAACACGGGCGTCTCGGGAACGAGCACGGAGAAGGCCTGCTTCCGGCCCGCGAGGAGGGGCCCCGCTGTCTCGAGCGCGCTCTCGATGACGGCCGAAAGGGTCACCCGCTCGCGGCGCAGCTCCAGCTTTCCGTTCGTGACCCGCGAGAGATCGAGCAGGTCGTCGATCAGCCGGACCATGTGGGCGACCTGGCGTTCGATCACGCCGACGGCCCGCTCCCTCTTTTCCTGTCCCTCGAACGACCCGCCCGCGCGCGACAGGATTTCCGTCGCGAACGAAAGAGGTGCGAGCGGGTTCCGGAGCTCGTGGGCGAGCGTCGCGAGAAACTCGTCCTTTCCCTGGTCGGCCGCCCTGAGGGCCCGCTCGGCCGCGCGCCGTTCGATCACTTCGGCCGCGAGGGCGGCGTTCATCATCTCGAGTGCATCCGTGCGTTCGGCGACCCTCGACTCGAGCTCGTTCTTCACGCGGGGCAGCTCCGCGGCCCGCCGGGACGCCGCGACGGCGTACCGGATGGACCGTTCGAGCTGGACGTCGTCGAGACCGTCGCGTACGAGGTAGTCCGCGGCGCCACTCTCCATCGCGGCGATGTCATCGGAGTGCTCGCGTTCGTCACCGATCAGGATCACGGCCCCTCCGCCACCCGTCGCGCGATAAGCGCGCAGGAACTCGATCCCGCTCTCCGGACCGAGGTGCGAGGCGACGAGCGCGACGTCGAAGGGCTCCGACGCCATCCGGTCCAGGCCGGTGGCTACATTCGCGGCGGTCTCCGACCGAGTCCGAGACTTCATTCTCGAGATCAGGCTCTCGAGCGCGGCACCCCCTTCGCCGGAATCGACGAGGAGGATGCGGATCAGGCTCGGCATCCGTTGGGGCCTCGGGGACAGCATAGGTCCCGGCCGGTCAGGATTCCAACCGCATCTACTTCATCGCCCCCGTCGAGGAGAGCTGACTCGCCACGTTCGCCAGGGACGCGAGCGCGATGTCGATGCTTTCTTCGACCCGGTTCCCCTTTTCGTTAGATCCCTGAACGACGGCCGTGTTCGCGACCAGGGACTGGCCCGCGGGCGTGAGGTCGTTTCCGAGCACCTTCTGAACGTCACCGAGGTCGCTCAGGAGCGGATCGAACGTCTCGCTCGCGACGTTGAGCGCTTCGACAGCGCGGTCGAGATTCGCCTTGACCTCGGTGCGGCGCGTCTGCCCGAGCTGCCGGAGCTCGGCGTCGCGGACGCCGCCCTGCTCCTTCTCCCACGCGAGAAGGTAATCGTTCCTCTTTTCCCTCATGTCCCGGAAGCGCTTCTTCGTCTGCGCCGCGTCGGCCTTCAGCCGGTCGACGTTCTTCGAGTATTTCGTGAACGACGGCCGGAGCTGGTCCGGTCCCGCGCTCATCACGTCGCGGAGCGACGCGAGAGTCTTGTCGACTTGAATCCGCACTTCCGTGAGCCCCGCGTGGGTTTCTTCCATGGTCCCGACGGCCTTCGCGGACCGGGAGGGGCCGCTCGAGGCGCAGGCGACGAAGCCGAGGACGAGGGCGCTCCCGCCGAGGGCGCGCAGTGCGGTCGTGATGGAAACGCGTGTCATGAGAACCTTGCCTTTTCTATCGACGGCTCCCGTGCACGGCGGGCCGTCCGAATTTGTCGGCCGATCGGGCCGGATACCTCTACGCAAGGGTGCCGCCACGCCCATAGGGCCCGTGCGCCCGTGTTTTCGGCACGCTTTGCCGCTCGCGTCGGCAAAGCGTGCTTCGCACCTCCGGAGGAGGCGCCTCATGTACGCGCGCCATCCGGCACTGTTGTTGCACCTCCATCGCGGAGACGGCCATGAACAACACCATGAAAGCTCTCGTATTTCACGGTTCCGGGCGGCGCGGATGGGAGGAAAAGCCGCGCCCCACGATCCAGCACCCGACGGACGCGATCGTAAGGATCAAGACGTCCACGATCTGCGGCACGGACCTCCACATCCTCAAGGGCGACCTTCCGCTCGTCACGGACGGCCGCATCCTCGGCCACGAGGGCGTGGGCGTCGTCGAAGAGACTGGAGCGAGCGTCTCGAAGTTCAAGAAGGGCGACGAGGTGCTGATCTCGTGCGTCACGTCCTGCGGCACGTGCGAGTTCTGCAGGAAAGAGATGTTCTCCCACTGCGCGCACGGCGGCTGGATCCTCGGCTACCTCATCGATGGGACCCAGGCGGACTACGTCCGCATCCCCTACGCCGACACGAGCCTTTACGCGATGCCGGCCGGAGCCGACGCGGAGGCGTACACGATGCTCAGCGACATCCTTCCCACCGGCCTCGAGTGCGGTGTGCTGAACGGAAGAGTCCAGCCCGGCGACACCGTTGCGATCGTCGGGGCCGGCCCGATCGGGCTCGCCGCCCTGATCACGGCGCAGCTCTTTTCCCCCGCCCGGCTCTTCTCGGTCGATCTCGACCCGAACCGGCTGGCCGTGGCGACGTCGTTCGGCGCCACGAACGTCGTGGACTCCTCGGATAGCAAGGCCGTCGAGCACGTCATGGCCCTGACGGAGGGGAAAGGCGTCGATGTCGCGATCGAGGCCGTAGGCGTTCCGGCGACGTTCGACATCTGCCAGTCGATTCTGGCGCCGGGCGGCCGGCTCGCGAACATTGGCGTTCACGGCAAGCCCGTCATGCTCCACCTCGAGACGCTCTGGGACCGGAACATCACGCTCACGACGCGACTCGTCGACACCGTGACGACTCCGATGCTCCTCAATCTCGTGAAGTCGGGGCGGCTCGAGCCCAAAAAGCTCGTGACTCACCGCTTCGCGCTGCAGGACGTCATGAAGGCCTACGACACGTTCGGCGACGCCGCGAACCAGCACGCGCTGAAGGTCGTGCTGAAGAGCGCTCCCAACTGAGCCCGTCGGCTCCCGACCTTCGATGGCACCCGGCGTGCGTAGTACGGAGAGCGAACGACAAGAAGGAGAACCAGATGAGCAAGCAGGAAACGGACGGAAAGATCAAGGCCGCCAAGGGCAAAGTGAAGGAGGCCGTCGGGATCCTCTCCGGGGACAAGAAGCTGGAGCAGGAAGGCTCTCTCCAGCGTGCCACGGGTGCGGTAGAGGAAGGGCTCGGCAAGGCCCGCCGCAAGGTCGGAGAGGCCCTGACCAATCTCGGAAAGGCCGTCCGGAGGTAGGGCGCGCCCGACGACAAGCACGACGATCACGACCACCGCTGATCCGGGGTTCGCGATCCCGATCCTCCCGATAGACACGTCCCAATCCCATGAAAGCAGGAACCAAATGAATAAGTTGATGACGTCCCTCGCCCTGTCCGCCTTCGCGACGCTCCTCGCGTGCGGGATCGCACCTGTAGCGTCCGCTCAGAGCGACCGCGAGAACTCGACCTTCACCGTTGCCGAACCGATCGAGGTTGGAGGGTTCACGCTGCCCGCTGGCACGTACCTCATCAAGGTCGTGATGCTCGAGTCGAACCGCAACATGGTCCAGGTCACGAACGAAGACCAGACGAAGGTCTTCGCGAGCGTGCTCGCGACTCCGCACCCGATCCGGGCGAACGAGGAAGTTCCCGCGAGCCGCTACACCTACTACACGACCGCCGCGGGCCAGCCCAAGGCGCTGCGCACGTGGTTCGCGCGCGACACGTCGAACGGACAGGACATCATCTATCCGAAGAAGCGCGCCCTCGAGCTCGCGGCCTTTTCGAAAGAGCCCGTCGTCGCCATTCCCGACGAAGCGAAGGAAGCGGATTACAAGACCGCGACCCTCGCCGTCGTGACGCCGGAGCAGCAGGTCAAGCCTTACGAGGAGCCGGCCGCGCCCGTCCTCGTGGCGGAAGTCGTCCCCGCAAAGGACGTCCCCGCGGAGCTGCCGAAGACCGCCAGCCGGGTTCCCCTTCTCGCCGTTCTCGGCGTGCTGTCCCTCGGCGGCGCCGTTTCTCTCCGTACGCTCGCGCTCCGGGCGTCGTAGTTTCCGGGACCGCCGCAAAGGCGGCCTTCCCGTTCCGATCCTTGCAGGCGTGCCTCCCGGCGCGCCTTTCTTTTTCTTCACGCCTTGCGGAGTGCTCCCCCGCTCTGAGGCTTGACGAAGATCGCGGTGACTTCGGGGTGCTCGGCCCGGATCCGGCGCTCCATCTCCACGACCTTCGCCTCGATGTCAGGCGTCTCGAGGTCGTCCCTCGCGGAGCATTGCGGAGCTTCCCGTGAGGATCGCGGCCGCGAACTTCGTCGCTGCGATGAGACCGTTCGCGGCGAACGCCGCGAAAATGGCGACTCGGGGGGACTCGCGCGGCCTCATCGCAAGGATGTTAAGGGGCCCTCCGTCGCGCTATCGTCGCGGACACCCAGAAGGAGGATCGGGACATGGCAATCGATTCAGAAAACGCGACTCGATCCCGTTCGCTGACCCGCCGCCAGCTCGTCGCTTCTTCCGTGGCCGCGGGCCTCGTGTCCGCCGCACCACCCGCACTCGCGGGTCCCGCCACGGCCCCGGCCGTGGACCGCGCGTTCGATCTCGCGGAGGCGACGATCGCCGATCTTCAAGAGGGCATGCGCACGGGGAAGCTGACCGCGCGTTCCATCGCCGAGAAGTATCTCGCCCGCATCGACGCTCTCGACCGGAGCGGGCCAACGCTCCGGAGCGTCATCGAGCTGAACCCCGAGACCCTCGCGATCGCCGATGCTCTCGACCGCGAGCGGAAGGAAAAGGGACCGCGCGGGCTGCTGCACGGCATCCCGGTCCTCGTGAAGGACAACATCGACACCGCTGACCGGATGGCGACAACCGCCGGGTCGCTCGCCCTCGTCGGCTCGAAGCCGTCCAGAGACGCCCACGTCGTCCGGAGGCTCCGCGAGGCAGGTGCCGTCGTCCTCGGAAAGACGAATCTCTCCGAGTGGGCCAACATCCGCTCCTCGACCTCCACGAGCGGATGGAGCGGGCGGGGCGGCCTGACGAGGAACCCCTACGCGCTGGACCGCAATCCATGCGGCTCGAGCTCGGGCTCGGGCGCGGCCGTGGCGGCCAACCTCTGCGCGGTCGCCGTCGGCACCGAGACAGACGGCTCCATCGTGAGCCCTTCTTCCGCGAACGGAATCGTCGGGATAAAGCCGACGGTCGGACTCCTGAGCCGGAGCGGCATCATCCCGATCTCCCACTCGCAGGACACGCCCGGCCCCATGGCGCGCACCGTACTCGACGCGGCAATCCTCCTCGGCGCCCTCGCCGGGCAGGATGCGGACGACGATGCCACGGCGGCGCCCGGCCGGAAGGCCGCGCCGAACTACGCGGCGTTTCTCGAACCGGGCGGTCTGAAAGGGGCGCGGATCGGCGTCGTTCGCGGCCTCTTCGGGTTCCTCGACCGCGTCGACGCCGTCATGGCAGAGGCACTCGCAGCGCTGAAGAGCGCTGGCGCCGAGCTCGTCGACCCCGTCGAGCTGACCGCCGCCGCGAAGATCGGCGAGCCGGAGGGCGCCGTCCTGCACTACGAGCTCAAGGCCGACCTCAACGCCTACCTCGCCCGCCTCGGCCCCCGCGCGCCCGTCAAGTCCCTCGCGGACGTCATCGCGTTCAACGAGAAGCACGCGAGGGAAGAGATGCCGTACTTCGGCCAGGAGACGTTCCTGAAGGCCGAGGCGAAGGGTCCGCTTACGTCGTTCGAGTACCTCGAGGCGCTCGCGAAGTCGCGCCGCCTCGCGCGCACCGAGGGCATCGACGCGACGATGGACAAGCACAAGCTAGACGCGCTCGTCGCGCCGACGCTCGGCCCGGCGTGCGTGACCGACCTCGTGAACGGCGACCGGTGGCTGGGCGACGCCTCGACGGCCCCGGCCGTGGCCGGCTACCCGCACGTCACGGTGCCGGCAGGATTCGTGTTCGGGCTTCCGGTCGGGCTTTCGTTCTTCGGCCGGGCCTGGAGCGAGGCCGTGCTCCTTCGACTCGCCTTCGCATTCGAGCAAACGACGAAGCTCCGTAAGCCGCCGCGGTTTCTGGCGACGGCGAATCTGAGGGCGTAGCGGCGCCCCGACCTTGCGGTCACATGGCCGCTGCCGGTGACCGAGGAGATCGTCGTGACGGTTCCGGGAAGGGATGCGCCGAATGTGCTGGTGGCGAAAGAGGTTGTGGCGAGCCGAAGAAATGAACGAAAAACGACCTTGACCCTGGAACCGGTTCCATGGTCTAGAACGTATCCGTGAGCAAACCCCAGGCGACATCGATGTCCATCGGGGCCCTCGCGAAGAAGGCGGGGGTAAGCCCGGACACCCTCCGGCACTACGAGAGGAACGGAGTGCTGCCCGCTCCGGAGCGGTCCTCCAACGGCTATCGCGTGTTCCCGGAGTCCGCGCTGGTGCGGGTCACCCTGATCAGGCGAGCTCTTTCCGTGGGATTCACTCTCAAGGAGCTGAGCCGGATACTGGGAGAGCGCGATCGAGGCGGTGCTCCCTGCCGCGGAGTGCGGGCGCTCGCGGGAGAGAAACTTGCCGACGTCGAGAGGCGCCTCGTCGAGCTGCAAGCCGTGCGCGAGGAGCTGCACCGACTGGTCGAGGAATGGGACGCCAGATTGAGCGCAACTCCAGCAGAAAAGCGAGCCGGGCTCCTCGAGTCCCTCGCCAAACATCCGGGCAAGTCCATCCGCAACCACAAGCCGCTTCGACCGAAGACAGATTCAAGGAGAACCCCATGAAATCAACACACCTCGCGGGCCTATTTTTTGCGTTGGGAGCAATCGCCGTCCCGGCGCCCATGCGCGGAGAGGACTGCCCGATGCACGCCGGGCACCAGAAGGAGGCCGAGGCCGGACATCTCGAAGGCGTGAACGCACGCGGCGACAAGGCAATGGGTTTCGATCACCAGAAAACGATCCACCATTTCTTCCTCGAACAGAACGGCGGCGTGATCGAAGTCGGGGCGACTAGTCTCGAAGACACGGCAAGCCGCGACGCGATCCGGCGCCACATGGCCTACATCGCCGAGCAGTTCACGGACGGCATATTCGATCTCCCGATGCTCATCCACGATGAGGTTCCGCCCGGTGTCCCGGCCATGAAGGAAAAGCGCAAGGCCATCTCCTACTCGTACGAGCCGACGGAAAAGGGAGGCCGCGTGCGGATCACGACACGCGATCCGGGAGCGCTCGCCGCCGTGCACGCCTTCCTGAAGTTCCAGATCTCGGACCACGCCACGGGGGACTGATCGTCAGGCTTCGTCCGCATACGACGACTCGAGCGCGCTCTCGGGAACGGTTCGACCAGGATCCTTCCGGAGCCGCTCGAGCAGCCATTCGAGGCGCTCGTCCTTTGTGGGGAGCATCGGGCCGATCGTTGCGTTTGTTTCAGCCGATCCGCTGCCGCGACGCGGCAGTCGTCGGAGCCCGTCGCCGTGGTATAAACCGCTACCCCCGAAGGGCTTCCAGCTCTTCGATGCAGTCTCCGGTCGGGACGTGGCGCAGCCTGGTAGCGTACTTGAATGGGGTTCAAGGGGTCGTGGGTTCGAATCCCACCGTCCCGACCACTTGTACCTCACCGCATCGGTTCGCCAGGGATGGAGTTACAGTTTCGGAATGTGTCGCAACATCCGAACCCTCGCGAACTTCGCTCCGCCCGCCACGGTCACGGAGATCCGCGCGTCGTCCCTGCAGTTCGTGCGCAAGGTGAGCGGAGCGAACAAGCCCTCGAAGGCGAACGAGAAGCTCTTCCAGCGCACCGTGGACGAGGTGACGGAGGCCGCCGAGCGCCTGATCCGGGGATGGGTCACGAGCTCGGCGCCACGCGACCGCGACGTCGAGATCCGGAAGCACATCGAACGCTCACGCCTGCGTTTCGGCAAGGAGCCGAAGAGGACGCCGATCGAGCCGATCCGATAGTCGGGCCGAGGTTACCCGCCGGACCGGTGACGTACTCGGCTGGTTCGCTCCGCGGCCTTCGGCCGTCAGTCGCCCGACAGGATCCCGAGGATTTCCTTCAGCTCCTGGACGGCACGCGCGACGCGGGTGTCCGGAGCCTCCGCCGCAGCTCGCTTTACGGGCGCGACGGGGTACGTTTCCTCGCCGACCTCCGTCTTGTCGGACGCGGGCTGGGTCTCGACGAACAGCGGCACTCCGGGCTTCGAGGTCGGGCGGCGCAGGACGGGCGGCCGGACGGACTTTTCGCCGGACTTCTCTGCCGGTTTCTCTGCCGATTTCTCTCCGGCCTTCTCGCTCCTCTCGGACTTTTCGCCCTTCTCGCTCTTTCCCGTCTCGACCGGGATGAAAGCCGGGTTCGTGTCGTGTGAGCGCGAGCTCGCGGCCTCCGTCTCGAGACGCTTCTTGGCACCCGCGATCGTGTAGCCCTCGTCGTACAGCAGTCGCTTGATCTGCCCGATCAGCTCGAGCTCCTTCGCGCTGTAGGTGCGGGGGCCCGGGATCGAGCGGTCGGGGGCAAGGAGCGGGAACTCCGACTCCCAGTACCGCAGGACGTAGGGCTGGACGTCCGCGATGCGACAGACGTCCCCGATCTTGTAGCGGACATCCGGATTCTCGGTCGTCGTCTGGGTCATGACGTCAATTTGTGCTGCCGCGGCCTTTTTAACACATCGACGGGCGGATTCGAAGGTCAGTCGGCCTTCTTGACGACGAACTTCAGGGGCACGCCGTTCAGGTTCCATTTCTCACGGATGCGGTTCTGGAGGAACCTCTCGAAGGAGAAGTGCAGGGGCTCGGTGCGGTCCGCGAAGAGCCGGATCAAGGGCGGCTCGGCGGCGACCTGTACGGCGTAACGGATCCGCATGTTCCGGCCCGACTTGCCGCGGGGCTCTTCCCTCTCGTACGCCTTCTGAAGGACGCGGTTCAGCTCGCCCGTCGACATGCGGGTCGTGAACCGCTTCGCGAGCGCGTCCGCCTCGGGCAGAAGCCGCTGAACGCCCTTGCCCGTCGTCGCCGAGAGCGGCAGGAAGGGCGCCTTGCGGAGGAAGATGAACCGCCTCTCCGTGTCGTGCTTCAGCTCGGTCGCGCGGTCGCGGTCCTTCTCGATGAGGTCCCACTTGTTCGCGACGAGGAGGACGCCCCGGCCCGCCTCCTCCGCGTAGCCGGCGATCGTCGCGTCCTGCGCCGTGATTCCGGCGGACGCGTCGAAGACGATCACGACGATCCGCGCGCGATCGATCGCCTTTCGGGACGCCACGATCGAGAGGAGCTCCGCGGAGTCGGTCGTCTTCCCCTTGCGGCGGATTCCAGCGGTGTCGACGAAGAGGTATTCGCGATCGCCCTTCGACAGGCGCACGTCGATCGAGTCGCGCGTCGTGCCGGCGATCTCCGAGACCATCACGCGGTCCGCTCCGACGAGCGCGTTTACGAGAGACGATTTTCCGACGTTCGGGCGGCCGACGATCGCGAGAGGCAGAGGCTCGGTGCGCGTCTCCGGGTCGAGGTCCGACGGGAGGACCGTCTCGATCGCCTCGAGGAGCTCGTCCGCGCCCGTGCCGTGCAGCGCCGAGACTCCGATGACCCTCTGGAATCCCAGCGAGAAGCCGTCCGCGAGCGATTCGGCGGCGGCCTTCGCGTCGCACTTGTTCCAGGCGACGACGACGTTCTTCCCGAGCGCGTGCAGCTTCCGGGCGAGGCGCTCGTCCTCGGGCAGGCGGCCGGCGATCCCGTCGATCACGAAAAGGATGAGGTCCGCGTCCGCGACGGCCGCGAGCGCCCGGTCGCTCGTCCACTCCGCGAAGCCTCCGGCGGCGTCGAGGTCGAGGCCGCCGGTGTCGACGAGCGTGTAGGGGCGGCCCGAAGGGGTGCGGGCGGTCATCTCGAGAGCGTCACGCGTCATTCCGGGCCGGTCGTGCACGAGCGCCCGCCGCTCGCGCGCGAGGCGGTTGAAGAGAGCCGATTTCCCGACGTTCGGGCGGCCGACGAGCACGACGCGAAAGCCTTTCACGTTGCGTTCACGATGCCTTGACGCGGCGCCACGGCGCTCAGCGTCGCCGCCGCGTCCGGCCGCGCGGGGGCGCTGGAGATGGACGGGCAGGCCCGCGGCCGCGCCCCTTCTTCGCCTTCGGCGGAGCAGCCGTCCGCGCTCCCCGGCGGGCTCCACCGCTCTCGCCGACGGGGGCGAAGTCGAGGCCGCGCTTCTCGGCGTCGGCCTTCACGAGCTTGACGCGCAGGCGGTCGCCGAGCCGGAAGATGCGCCCCGTCGACGAGCCGACGAGGCGGTGCTCGACTTCCTCGTAGCGGTAGAAGTCGTCCCCGAGGGACGAGATCGGCACGAGGCCGTCGACGTAGATGTCTTCCAGCGTCACGAAGAGGCCGAAGCCCACGACCGCCGAAACGTAGGCCCAGAACTCCTCTCCGACGCGGGACGAGAGGAAGACGAATTTCTTCCACGCGACCGCCTCGCGCTCGGCCGATTCGGCGCGCCTCTCGCGGGACGAGCAGTGCACCGCCGCCTCGTGAAACCACCGCGTGCGGCCGGCCGCGTCCTCGGGAGCGGGCGGGCGCCGGACCGCGAGCCATTCGACGAGAGCACGGTGGACGAGGAGGTCCGGATAGCGGCGGATCGGGGACGTGAAATGGCAATAGTACGGCGCGGCGAGCGCGTAGTGCCCGCGGCATTCCTCGGAGTAGATGGCCTTCTTCTGGGCGCGCAGGACGAGATCCGACACGAGGCGCTCCTCCGGCTTTCCCTGCGCTTGATCGAGGATCTTCTGGAACGTCGCGGGCGAGATCTCCTCTTCGTCCTCGGGCAGGTCGTACCCGAGCGGTCCCAGGACGACGCGGATGTCCGCGAGGCGGCTCTCGTCCGGCCGGTCGTGCACGCGGTAGAGCGCCGGGGTGGGGATGAACTCGAGGTGCTTCGCGACCGCCTCGTTCGCGGCGAGCATGAACTCCTCGATGAGGCGGTGCGCCTCGTTTCGGACGGCGCGCACGATCGCGACGACGTCGCCGGTCTCGCCGAGGAGGACGTCCGAATCCGGCAGGTCGAAGTCGAGGGAGCCACGGGAAACTCGTTTTGCCCGGAGACGGGCACCTGCCTTCTGGGCGGCGCGGAGCATGGCGGCGACGTCGGAGGAGATAGGAGAAGACGAAGAAGAAGATTCCAGGAAATCCCCAACAGCGGTGTATGTGAGACGAGCGCGGCTCTCGATCAGGCTTCTGTAGAACTCGCTCTTCACGGTCTCGCCGTTTTTGTCCAGCGTGAGCACCGCCGACAGCGTCCGCCGCTCCTCGTTCGGGCGCAGCGAACAGAGGTCGTTCGAGAGGCGCTCCGGGAGCATCGCGATCGCGCGGTCGGGGAAGTAAACCGACGTGCCCCGCTCGAACGCCTCCGCGTCGAGCGCGCTGCCGATCGACACGTAGTGCGAGACATCCGCGATGTGGATGCCGATGCGGAAGCCGCCGCCCGGAAGCTCCTCGGCCTCGATCGCGTCGTCGAAGTCGCGCGCGGTCTCCCCGTCGATCGTGACGATCGTCCGGCCCGTGAAATCGGTGCGGAGCATCCGCTCGTCCGTCCCGACCGTTCCGCTCGCGGCCGCGGCCTCGACGAGGGCGGCGTCTGGGTAGATCCGGGGAATTCCCCACTTGCGGGCCACGACCTCGACGTCGACGCCAGGGTCGCCTTCGAAGCCGATCAGCGCCACGACTTCGGCCAGCGCGAGCCTGCGGTCGTCGGGATACGCGGTGATGCGCGCTTCCACGAAGATGCCCGACGGCGCCGACATGTCTTTGCCGTCCGGCACCGCGAGGCGCGCGTCGATCTTCCGGTCGAACGGAAGGACGAACGCGCCCTCGGGGCCGCGCACGATCTTGCCGACGACGGTCTCGCGGCGCCTCTCGAGAACCTTGACGACGGCGCCCGTCGCGCGCGGTTCCGAACGGTCGGGCCGGCGGGAGCGGGCGCGCGGCTCCTTCGCGTCCTTTCCCCGCGTGCGGGGGGAGTCAAGTAAAACGAGGACGACGTCCCCGTCGAGAGCGCTGCCGAGCCCGGTCACGACCGTGTCGGACGCGCCCGGCACGCGGGAAATCAGGTACGCGCGGCCCTCGCCACGAATCGCGAGCGTTCCCGCTTCGTAGTCCGTGTTCTCGATCCGGGAGAGCTTCTCGCCCTTCACGCGCACGACGTCGCCGCGTTTCTCGAGCTCCTTCACGGCCACGCGCAGCTCGTCCGCGCGCGCGGGATCGAGATCCGCCCTGAGGATCCGGTTCGCGAGCTCGGAGAACGTGAGGACGCGCGAGCCCCGAGGCTTCAGAGCCTCGAGAATCGCGTCACGGAGTTGGTTGGAATTCATGGAGTGTCTGGTGCGAAAGGGGGGACTCGAACCCCCACAGCCGGTAAGGGCCACAAGGTCCTGAGCCTTGCGCGTCTACCAATTCCGCCACTTTCGCGCGGACCGGCAGGATAAGGCCCGTGCCCGGGCGCGTCAAATGAGAGGAGCGTCCGCGCCCGGATCCGCGACGGATCAGCGACGAATCACCGACGAAAGCCCGCGCGCTCCCTTTCGGCGACGAAGGCGTCGATCCGGACCTGGTCCTTCTCGGAGATCTCCGTGAACCTCAGCCCGTAGGCCGGATGGAAGTGGTCCAGCTCGGTCGTCCTGCGCATGATGCGAGCCTTCGCGTTCATGGGAACGGGATCGTCCGGGAGGAAGAACTCGATCTCGAGGGTGCGCCCGATCGCGACCGGGCTCTCGATCTCGACGAGCAAACCGTTCTCCGAGACGTTCAGCGTCTTGCCGACCAGAAGGATCCCGTCGGAACGGCACTCCCGCACGCGCGCAAGCGTGTTCAGCTCCCGCCGCGCGGGAATCAGGGTGAGTTTCTTCGTCTTGTCGAGGAGCTCGGCGGGCGGAAACGGGGCGAGCATGAAATCGTTGACGCCGGGCACGAGGGCCTCCTCGAGATGGGGCTCCCCCGCCGGAACGACGAGCATCATCGAGACCGTGCGCCACCAGGCCTGCTCGCGCAGCTTGCGGCAGGAGGCCACGGCGCCTTCCGGGGGAAAGGCGCTGTCGAGAATCACGAGATCCGGAACCTTCCCGGCTGGGATCACGAGCAGGTCCTCGAGGCTCTCGGCGGAAATGACCGAGTAACCTGCCGTCTCGAGAGTTCCCGCGGCTCCCCGGAGGAGGCCGGCGGCCGGCCCCGCGAGCGCGACTTTCTTCTTCGCGAAGAGGCCCGAGCCGCGAGGAAAGCTGCCGGAGCCGTCCATCACGCGCGCCCGTGCTTGACCGTGACCGAGCCGCGCGCGACCGCGCCGCCTTCCGCGTCCGTCACGACGCCGTCGAACTTCACGGTGTCGCCGAGACGGCCCGCGATCGCGACGTCGATCGTCAGGACGTCGCCCGCGGCCGGGAGCCGCGCGACGACGAAATCGGAGATCCCCGCGAGAAAGCCCTTCTTTCCGAGCGCCGCGTCGCCGCCCTGGAGAAGGAGAGCCGACTGTGCGACGAGCTCGGCCAGGATCGCGGCCGGGAAACCGGCCCCGCGCAGCGCCTCCGTGTTGGAGGTCAGGGACGCACGCACGCGGCCGACGGCGGGCCCCGTTCGTTCCAGCACGGCATCGGCGAACCGGAACGGAAACGCGTGCGGGAGGGGCTGGAAGGACACCTTCTTCAGGCCGCCTTCTGGCGCACGAACTCGCAGAGCGCGTTGACGGAGGCGAACGCTTTGACTCCGACCTCCTCGTCCTGCACCTTGATGCCGAATTCCTTCTCGACGCCGAGCACGAGCTCGAGGGCGTCGATCGAGTCCAGGCCGAGACCGCCGTCCGCGTCGCCGAAAAGAGGCGCGTCGTCGGCGATCGTCGCGGGATCCACTTCGAGCTTGAGCTGCCTCACGATCAGCTCTTTGACTCTCTTTTTCAGGTCGTCTGACAATCAAGTCTCCCCTTCCGGCGCTGCCGGAACCGCGGAGTATACGAGCGGAGCGCCGCGCTCGCTCGTCAGCCGACGAACCCGCCGTCGATGCGTACGGTCTGCCCCGTGAAGTAGGACGCGCCGTCCGTGCACAGGAACGAGACGAACGGGGAGATGTCCTCGGGTCTTCCGAAGCGCTGGACCGGAACCCTCTTCAGGAAGTCCTCGCGGACCTCCTTCGTCAGGAACGAGATCATCTCCGTCTCGACGAAACCCGGGGCGACGGCGTTCACCGTGACGCCGAACGAGCCGACTTCCGCGGCGAGAGACTTCGTGAACGCGACGAGAGCCCCCTTCGCGGCCGAGTAGTTCGTCTGGCCCGCGCTCCCCGAGAACGCGGCGAGCGACGACACGTTCACGATGCGGCCCCAGCGGCGCCTCAACATTCCGCGCATCACGGCTTTCGTCATGCGGAACGTTCCCCCGAGCGCGGTGTCGAGAACGAGATCCCAGTTCGCCTCCGGCATGAGCGCGAAGAGGCCGTTCTTGAGGACCGCGGCGTTGTTCACGAGAACGTCCACTCCCTCGCGCTCCTTGTCGAGCCGGTCCGCGAGGGCCGCGATTTCCGCCGCGGACGTGACGTCGGCCTGGGCCGCCTCGGCGCTCCCTCCCGCCGACCGGATCGCCTCTACGGCCGCTTCCGCTCCGGCCGCGTCTGCCCGGTACGTCAGGACGGCGTGGTAGCCGTCCGCCGCGAGGCGCTCGCCGATGGCGCGGCCGATGCCGCGGGACGCGCCGCTGACGAGCGCGACGCGCCGCCGGCCCGACGAATCGGAGGAATTCGGAGTCATCATCTTGTTTCGGACCCTCGCGCGTGGTGGGACGCAGCGGCAACGGCAGGGGCGCGCTTCGGATTGCCTTCGAATGAGAAGAGCGGGAGCGGCGCCAGTTCCTTCGCGAACGCGTCTATCGATTCCGGATCTTCGAGCGCCCGGCCCGGGACCTTCGCGTCTCGGACGTTCCAGCGCACGATCTTCGTGAGCACGTCGCCCGGGCCCACCTCGGCAAAGCGCTGCAGCCCGGTCTCGCGCATCGCCTTCAGGGTTGGACCGAAGAGAGACGGAAGAGAGATTTGCTTAGAAAGGACATCAAGAGCGTCCTCCTCGTTCCCCACCCGGCGCGCCAGCATGGGCGCGTAGAGGGCCGTCACGGGGCGCTTCACGCTCATTCCCCTTTCTAAGAAAGTCTTCAGACTCTGACAGGCTGCTTCGAGTCGGCCCGTGTGCATCGGGATATTGATCTTCAGCAAATCTGTCTTCAGCGCCACTGGCCGGAACGCCTCGACGGCCGCCGCGACGAGCGCCCGCTCCCCCGAAATGACGAACTGCGCGGCCGCGTTCTCGGTCGCGATCGCGAGGCGCGCGCGATCGGACGTCAGCGCGAGGAGCGTCGCCTCCACCGCTGGCCGCGCGAGACCGATCACATATGCCATCCCGCCTTCCAGCTCGCCTCGCCGCGCGGCCTCGGACATGAGCCGCTCGGCCTCGAGGAGGACGTCGAGCGCGGCCCACGTCTCGAGCGAGCCGGCCGCTACGAACGCGGCATACGTGCCGAGGCTGTAGCCCGCCACGGCCGAGGGCTCGAGCTTGTGAATGCGGCGCAGCGTTTCGAGCGCCGCGAGGGAAACGGCGAACACGCCCACCTGGGCGGGAAGATCGTCGTGAAGATCCTTCGCTCCCTCTCCAAAGAACGTGTCGGCGAGCCGAACTCCGGACCTCTTCGAGATTTCTTCGAATGAAGAAGACGCGAACTCGTAACGGCGGGCGAGAGCCTCGCCCATCCCGGCCTTCTCGGACAGTTGACCCGGAAAAAGCGCCGCGAACGCGGACGACGAAGACTCATGAGCGACGAGAGAGCCCTTCAAGCCGCAACCCCGTTCTCTTTCTCCTTCTTCCCTTTCACTCTTGCAGTCGAAATCGGCGCGAACGTCCAGCGCTTCAGGAACCTCGTCAAGCGCTCTTCGGTCCGCGTGCGCCCCGCGAAGTGCACGAGACGCTGCACGAGAGAGAGGCCGGGCATCCGGGGATGGGCCGCATCGAATTCCCACGGATGCGCGTAGAGCACGGGGGGCACGCCGGCGGCGAGCGACGCGTCGACGGCCGCCGCGATGCGTGCCTCGCGCGTCAGGCGCCCGCAGACACCGCCTCCCCACATCGCCCGGAACCCGAAGAACGTCCCCATGAGGGGAGGGACCTCGAGGATCGGACCCGACGCGGTCTCGAGCGTCACGGGCCGCGTCGGATTCGACGGAATTCCGACGGGCGGAGCCGTGGTGAGAGACGAGTCGAGCGTGAAGCCCTCTTCCACGAGAACCGCGAACGCGGGATTCGCGGCGCTCTTCAGCGACCACTCCGGCGCCCGAAAGGCCGTCACGGATGTTCCGACGACGGCCTGAAGGGTGTCCCGGCCGCGGCGGAGATCCTCCCGGAACTCCGGAAGCGTCATCTCGAACACGCGGCGGTGCAGGTCTCCATGGCAGCCGATCTCGTGGCCCGCCTCGGCGATGCGCTTCACGAGCGCCGGGCTCTGCCGCGCGATCCAGCCGAGAACGAAGAACGTCGCCCGGCTCTCCGTCCCGGAAAGGAGCGTCAGGATGCGCTCGAGGCCGGCCTGAACCCGCTTCTCGCGCCCAGCCCACGTGCCGGGATCGGAGTACTGAGGATGGCCGCAAACGTGAAACCAGTCCTCCACGTCGACGGTCAGGATGGGTGAGATCACGCCGGCATTATGGCGCGAGGGCGCGACACGGCTCTTGGCCTAGCTTGCGTCCGAGTCGAGCGTCTTGTAGTAGACGGAGAGCCAGGACGTGATCCACGTGTCGCGAAACGGGCGGTAGTGGGATCTCGCTCCGTAGATCGTCTTCACGGGCACGGTGGCGAATCTGCGGACGCGGGGCGCCGCCTTGATGAGGATCTCGTTTTCGATCGAATACCGCTCCGCGCGAAGGTGAAGGGAGCGCAGGAGGTCCGCGGAGACGACCCGATAGCCGGACTGGCCGTCCTGAACGTTCAGGCCCGTCATGCGGGACAGCACCTTGTCTCCGATGGTGTTCGCCCAGTAGTTCTTCGCCGGCATCGCGGACGAATCCGTGAGGCGCGACCCCACGACGAAGTCCGCGCCCGCACGGGCGGCGGCGAGGAGGCTCGGAAGGTCGTCCGGGTCGTGCTGCCCGTCGGAGTCCACGAAAGCCACGTGCGTGACGTCCTCCGCGAGGAGGACGGCGAGTCCGTCGCGCAGGGCGCGGCCCTTTCCCCCGTTTTCCGGCCGAACGATGAGGCGCGCGCCCGCTGCCCGGACCTCGCCTGAGGTGCCATCCCGGCTGCCGTCGTCCACGACGAGGACGTCCGCGACGTGGGCGCGAAGGCCCCGGACCACGCCTGCCACGGTGCCCGCGGAGTGATATGCGGGCACGAGGGCGGCCGGACGGAAGGCCCCACGCTCTCGAGTGCCCTGGAGAAGGAGTTCGGCTGACATGCGAATGAGGGGTTGACGAACGAGCCTACTTTGTGAAAAGTATCACGAGCGTCGCATGGGTTCTCCGCTCGCCTTCCTGCCTATCCTGCTCATGTTCATGGGCGCGCTCGGCGTCGGCATCATCCTGCTCTCCCTGAACACCGTCCTCGGCCGGAAAATCCGGACGATACGGAAGCTCTCGCCCTTCGAAAGCGGGATGCCGCTCCTCGACGACAGCCACAAGCGCATCAGCGTCAAGTTCTTCATCGTGGCGATGATCTTCATCCTGTTCGACGTCGAGGCGGCGTTCCTTTATCCCTGGGCCGTCGTGTTCCGCGCCGGCGGCTGGCCTGTCTTCGCCGAGATGCTCGTCTTCGTGGCCGTCCTCTTCCTCGGGTTCGCCTACCTGTGGAAGAAGGGCGCGTTCGACTGGGATTGATGTGAGCGGCGGCGCGAATCTCCCGGTGGCCGAGCAGGCCGGAAATCCCCGCGCCGGCGAGCACGGCGCGCTGTCGTGCGGTAAGGCTCTCACGTTCTCCGGCGGGACGCAGGCGGATTTCGACCGACTGCTGTCCCGCTATCCGACGAAGCAGTCCGCCCTCCTCCCCACGCTCTGGCTCGCGCAGCGCGAGTGGGGGTGGATTTCCCGCGAAGCCGTTGACTACGTGGCGACGCTGCTCGACCTCGCACCCGCGTTCGTGTGGGGCGTCGTGACGTTCTACACGATGTACAACCGGGCTCCCGTGGGCCGGCACCTGATCCAGGTCTGCACGTCGATCTCCTGCCATCTGAACGGTGCTGGCGAGGTCTACACGGAGTGCCGGAAACGCCTCGGAGGCCTGAAGCCAGGCGAGACGTCCTCGGACGGGAAATTCACCGTCGTCGAAGTGGAGTGCCTCGCGCAGTGCGACAAGGCCCCGGCGGTAATGGTCAACGACGACGACTACGCCGTGATCACGAAAGACAAGCTCGACTCGTTCCTCGAGGGCCTGAAATGAGCGGCCTCGAGCCCATCCAGCCGGTCCTCCTCGCGCGCCGCGGCAAGCCGAACTCGGCTTCTCTCGAAACGTACCTCGCCGACGGCGGCTACGCGTCCTGGAAGAAGATCCTCGGAGGCCTGGCCTCGGGCGAATGGACGCGCGCGAAGGTCACGGATCTCGTCAAGGCCTCGGGCCTCCGCGGGCGCGGAGGCGCGGGATTCCCTTGCGGGATGAAGTGGACGTTCGTTCCGCCGACGGAGAAGCGCGGCGACAAGCCCGTCTACCTCCTCTGCAACGCGGACGAGTCCGAGCCCGGCACGTTCAAGGACCGGCTTCTCATGGAGGTCGATCCGCACCAGGTGCTCGAGGGAATGATGCTCGCGAGCTTCGCGCTCGACGTGAAGCACGCGTACCTCTACATCCGGGGAGAGATGGTCCACGCGGCGGAGATCCTGAACAAGGCCGTCTCCGATCTCTACGCCCAGGGTCTCCTCGGGACGAACGTCCTCGGCTCGGGACTCGATCTCGAAATTACGATTCATCGCGGCGCGGGGGCCTACATCTGCGGCGAGGAGACGGCGCTCATCGAGAGCCTCGAGGGCAAGCGCGGTCAGCCGCGCATCAAGCCTCCGTTCCCAGCCGTCTCCGGGGTCTGGGACTGCCCCACGGTCGTGAACAACGTCGAGACCCTGTCGTGTGTCAAGCACATCGTGGATCGCGGGGCCGACTGGTTCAAGTCGATCGGCCGCAACGAGAAGAACACGGGCCCGAAGCTCTATTGCGTGTCGGGCCACGTCGAGAAGCCCGGGGTCTACGAGGCCCCGACCGGGATCCCCTGGGAGGAGCTCCTCGCGCTTGCCGGCGGCGTCCGCGGCGGGCGGAAACTCAAGGCCGTGATCCCCGGCGGCTCCTCCGCACCGATGCTCACGGCCGCCGAGATCGCCGGAGTCCCGATGGACTTCGACGGCCTCGTCGCCGCGAAATCGATGTTCGGTTCGGCAGGGATCATCGTGATGGACGAGACGACCGACATCCCGAAGGCCGTCACGAACATCGCGAAGTTCTACGCGCACGAGTCCTGCGGACAGTGCACGCCTTGCCGCGAAGGCACGCCGTGGATGCACAAGATGCTCAAGCGCATCGTGACCGGCGAGGGAAAGAGGTCCGACCTCGACCTCCTCCTTCAGATCGCCGGCCAGATGGGCAACGGCATGACGATCTGCGTCTTCGCGGACGCCGCGATCGCCCCCGTGCTCTCGGGCGTCACGAAATTTCGCGGGGAGTTCGAGGCGTACATCGACAAATCCACGCAGCCGGAATTCGAAACGCCTGCCCCCTCTGACATTACCGCGGCCGTTGCGGACCGTCCGGCTGCAGGAATTCATTCGTAATGGCGAAGGTAACCGTCGACGGGAAGGTCGTCGAAGTCCCGAACGACGCGAACGCCCTCGAGGCGTGCCGGGCCGCGGGCGTCGACGTCCCGCACTTCTGCTATCACCCGGGGCTCTCCATCGTCGGCCAGTGCCGGATGTGCATGGTCGAGGTCGAGGGCGTGCCGAAGATCCAAGCCTCGTGCACCGTGCCCGTGCGCGACGGGATGGTCATCAAGGCTTCGTCGGAGAAAGCCCTCGCGGCGCGCAACGCCACGATGGAGTTCCTCCTCATCAACCACCCGCTCGACTGCCCTATCTGCGATCAGGCGGGCGAGTGCAAGCTGCAGGACAACGCCTTCGGGGCCGGCCTGCCCGTATCGCGCACGTCCGAGCCCCGCCGGCAGTTTCCCGGCTACGACCGGACGTCGATCGGACCGCACGTCATCGCCGACATGACGCGTTGCATCCAGTGCACCCGTTGCGTGAGGTTCTGCGAGGAAATCACGGAGACGGGCGAGCTCACCTTCGTCGAGCGCGCCGGGCACACGTTCGTGTGGACGCACGAGGGCCGGGCTCTCGACAACGACCTCTCCGCCTGCACGGCGGACGTCTGCCCCGTGGGTGCGCTGACGACGAAGGAGTTCCGGTTCCGCAAGCGTGTCTGGTGGCTCGACAAGACCCGGTCCGTCTGCGACGGGTGCGAGATCGGCTGCAACATCTCCATCGAGCACCGCGACCGCGTCGTCTACCGCTTCCTTCCCCGTGTCGCGCCCCTCGTGAACGACTTCTGGATGTGCGACTACGGCCGCTTTCGCTCCGAGGAGCTGAACCGGCAGGGCTTCCGGAAGCCCGAGATTCGCGTGGCCGGCAGCGACGTGCGCAAGCAGACGAACTGGGGCGAGGCGCTGGACGCGATCAAGATCGCGATCGACAGGGCACGGGAAGAAGATAAGAAAGAAGAAAAGATTGCTTCGAAAGTAAGAGTCATCGGCTCCGCCTTCCTGACGACTGAGGAAGCCTGGCTTCTCGCGACGCTCTGCAGAGATTCCTTGAAGGTGAATGCCCCCGAGTTCACCGTGGACATCGGGCCCAAGAGGCGGATCCGGAACAAGGTGGACGGGTGGATTTACGGAAGCGAGGCCGCACCCAACAGCCGAGGTGCCGAAGCGGCAGGACAGCGAAAAACGAAGGAAGGAGATGGTTCACCCCTCTCGCTCTTCCTTTCTAAGCAATCTTCATCTTCCTCTTCCTCTTTCTCCCCAGCAGTTCTCTATATCTCCGATGCGAATTTCTCCGAAAAGTGCAACGACCCCGCGTTCGTCGCGGAGCTGCGCAAGGCGTCCGTCCTCGTCGTGCACGCCCGGACGCGCAACGCCCTGACGGACGCGGCGGACATCGTCCTGCCGGTCGCGCCGCTCTCGGGCAAGGAAGGCACGTTCGTCAATGCGAAGGGGCTCGTGCAGCGCATCGACACGGCCATCGTGTCGCCGCCCATCGTGCGCACGGATCTCGAAGTCCTCCTGCATCTCGGGAATCGCTGGGGAGCGTTCGACACCCAATGGACGGCCCGGGACGTCTTCGAAAGGATGCAGTCCTCGGTCCCGGGGTACGAGAATCTCTCGTGGGATTCCGACTCCCTCGTCGGGAATCCGCCGTCGATCTCCGCCGCAGCCGCCTACGACGTCCTCGGCCTCGAAAGAGACCCCGGCGTCGAGGTCTTCCCGCGTCCGTCCGTGTCGGCGCCGGACTGGATCCCGTGAACCCGACCCTCGCGGTCGGTCTCGAGGGCGCGGCGAAGATCGCCTTCGTCTGGGCCGTCGTCCTCGGCGCCGTCCTCCCGAACCTCATCTGGCTCGAGCGCCGGATGGCCGGCCTCATCCAGGACCGCCCCGGTCCGAACCGGGTGGGCCCGTTCGGCCTCTTCCAGGCCGTGGCCGACATCCTGAAGCTCTTCATGAAAGAGGACGTCGTCCCGATGTACGTGGACCGGCTCCTCTACGGCATCGCGCCGCTCATCCTCCTGGTGCCCTCGATGACGACGTTCGCCGTCATCCCGTTCGGATCCACGATCCATCTCTTCGGTCGCGACTATTCCCTCGTCGTCGCGGACGTCAACATCGGCATCCTCTACGTGTTCGCGCTGAGCTCGATCGGCGTGTACGGCCTCGTCCTCGCGGGTTGGGCCTCGAACAACAAGTTCGCGCTCCTCGGCGGGCTCCGCTCTTCGGCCCAGGTGATCAGCTACGAGCTCGCGATGGGCATCGCCGCGGTCGCGGTCTTCCTCCCGGCCGGCTCCCTGCGCCTCACGAAGGTCGTCGAGTACCAGGCGTCCGGCACCTTCCTCGGCTTTCTGCCGCTCTGGAACTGCTTTCCCCAGATCGTGGGCTGCGTCATCTTCGTCGTGTCCGCGTTCGCCGAAACGAACCGGGTCCCGTTCGACCTCCCGGAAGCCGAGGCGGAGCTCGTCGCGGGCTACCACACGGAGTTTTCAGCGTTCCGCTTCGGCATGTTCTTCATGGCCGAGTACCTCAACCTGATCGCGGCGTCCGCCATGATGGCGACGCTTTATTTCGGCGGATGGTCGCTCCCGGGGCTGCACCTCACGGGACTCGTCGGCAGCGTGGTCTCGATCGCGGTCTTCGCGGCCAAGACCGGGGCCTTCATCTTCCTGTTCATCTGGGTCCGCTGGACGCTTCCCCGCTTCCGATTCGACCAGCTCATGAGCCTCGGCTGGAAAGTGTTCCTGCCGCTCTCGCTTCTCAATCTCGTCTTCACGGGCGCGCTCGTGCTCTGGGGGGTCATCTGATGCCGGCCTGGAGCGGAGAGCTCGTCGTCTTCGGGTTCGCCTCGGCCCTCGCGCTCGTTTTCGCGCTTCTCATGGTCGTCGTGAAGACACCCGTGAGGAGCGTCCTCTCCCTCATCGCGACGTTCTTCGGCCTTTCGGTCCTCGCGATCCTTCTCGCCGCGCCCTTCATCGCCGCGCTCCAGATTTTCGTTTACGCGGGCGCGATCCTCGTCCTCTTCCTCTTCGTCATCATGCTGCTCAACCTTCGTGAAGAGGCCGCGGAGAAGGACGACCGGCCCGTCCAGCGGACGCTCGGGCTGCTCGTCGCGCTCGCCCTCGGCGGCCTCCTCGCGGGCGCGACTCTTCGGGCACCGGTGCCGCCGCGCGGCGTGCCCACACGGGCCTCGATCCCGGTGCCGGACGAGATCCCGGCGCTCGGGCGGCTGCTCTTTTCCGACTACCTTTTCGCGTTCGAGGTCCTCTCGCTTATCCTCCTCGTCGCGGCCGTCGGAGCGCTGCTCCTCTCCAAGAGGAGGTTCGAATGACCGGCGCGATGCCCGGAGTCGCCCCGATGGGCGTGCCCCCCGGCGCGTTCCTCGTCGTCGCGACGCTGCTCTTCGCGATCGGCCTCGCGGGGGTGCTCCTGAAGCGCAACGCGCTTTCGATCTTCCTTTCGATCGAGCTGATGATGAACGCCGTCAACCTGCTCTTCCTGACGTACGCGCGGATGCACGGCGATCTCTCGGGGCAGATGATCGTCTTCTTCGTGATCGCCGTGGCCGCCGCGGAGGCCGCCGTCGGCCTCGCGATTTTCGTCGCGCTCTTCCGCACCCACCGGACGCTGGACGTGGACAAGGCCGCGCTCCTGAAGTGGTAGCCGGCGCATGAAGCAGCTCTGGCTCATCCCCCTCCTCCCCCTCGCGGGCTTCCTCCTGAACGGCCTCGTGGCGCTCCTGTTCGCGAGCGCCCGCGCCGAGAATGAACGAGGCCATGACCAGCCGAAGGCACGCCTCCCTTACGCCCAGCGCCTTTTCCACGGGGTGGTCGGCGTCGGCTCCGTCGGCCTCGCCGCCGTTCTCTCCTTCGCGGCCGTGGTTCCCTACACCCTTTCCTCGATGGCGTCTCCGGAAGGCCTCCCGCCCGTCGTGCAGAACGTCTACACGTGGATCACGGCCGGCGCCTACACGGTGGACGTCGCCTTCCGCCTCGACCCGCTCTCGGCGCTCATGCTCTCTTTCGTCACCCTCGTCGGCACGCTCATCCACGTGTACAGCGTCGGCTACATGCAGGAGGAGGAGGGCTACGGACGTTACTTCTCGTTCCTGAACCTCTTCATGTTCGCGATGCTGACGCTCGTCCTCGCCGACAACCTGCCGTTCCTCTTCGTCGGCTGGGAGGGCGTCGGCCTCTGCTCGTACCTCCTCATCGGCTACTACTATGACAAGGATTTTCCCGCCGCCGCGGGCAAGAAGGCGTTCATCGCGAACCGCGTCGGCGACTTCGGAATGGTCCTCGGCATCTTCGGCGTCTTCGCGCTCTTCGGGAGGGGCGACTTCTCCTTCGTGGAGCTCGCGAAACACCAGGTGCTCGCCGGAGACGCCCCTCTCGGCGTCTACGCCGTGTGTCTGCTCCTCTTTCTCGGCGCGTGCGGCAAGAGCGCGCAGTTTCCGCTCTACGTCTGGCTGCCGGACGCCATGGCCGGCCCGACGCCCGTTTCGGCGCTCATCCACGCCGCCACGATGGTGACGGCGGGCGTCTACCTCGTCGCCCGCTGCAGCACGCTCTTCGTCCTCGCACCCGACGCCCTGACGCTCGTGGCGTGGATCGGCGCGGGCACCGCTATCTTCGCGGCGACGATCGGCCTCGCGCAGAACGACATCAAGAAGGTCCTCGCGTACTCCACGGTCTCCCAGCTCGGCTACATGTTCCTCGCCTGCGGCGTCGGCGCGTTCTCGGCTGGCATCTTCCACGTCTTCACGCACGCGTTCTTCAAGGCGTGCCTCTTCCTCGGCTCCGGCTCGGTCATCATGTCGATGCACCACGAGCAGGACATGCGAAAAATGGGAGCCCTCTCCCGGCGCATACCGCAGACGTTCTGGACCATGCTTGTCTCGACTCTCGCGATCGCGGGCGTTTTCCCCCTCGCGGGCTTCTTTTCGAAAGACATGATCCTGGGCTCGGCGGCCGCGTCCGGTCACTGGGCGCTTTACGCCGTCGGCCTCTTCACGGCGGGCCTCACGGCCTTCTACATGTTCCGGATCGTCTCGATGACGTTCTTCGGCACCGCCCGCGGCCACTCGGAAAGCGCCCACGAGAGCCCCGCGACGATGACCGTCCCCCTCTGGATCCTCGCGGCCTGCGCCGCCGTCGCGGGATTCGCCGGCGTCCCCGCGGCGCTCGGCGGCTCGGACAGGATCGCGCGTTTTCTGGACGCGTCCGTGGCTCATCCGGAGATCCACGAGATGTCGCGCGGGCTCGAGATTTCACTCATGCTCCTCTCCCTCGGAGTCGCCGTGACGGGTCTCGTCTGGGCATGGCGCTGGTATGGCAAAGCGTCGGGGCCCGCTGGCGCCGTATCCCCCGAGGCGGAGGCCTTCTTCGGGAAGACCGGCGCACTCGGGAGGCTCGTCGCGGACAAGTGGAACGTCGACGAGGGCATCGAGGCGCTCGTCCTCTCACCCTTCCGGAAGATCGGGACCTTCCTGTGGCGCGGTTTCGACGCGCTCTTCATCGACGGGATCGCGAACGCCTCGGCGTTCCTCGTCGAGCTCCTCGGGGACCTCCTGCGCTTCTTCACGACGGGCCACGTCCGCAACTACGCGCTCGCCTTCACGCTCGGCTTCGCGGCTCTCGTCGCTTATGTGTGGATGTCGTAGGCGCGTGGACGAGATAGCCCGATGAACATCCCGACCCTCCACCCGCTCGGCGCCGACCTCCTCACGACGCTCGTCTTCCTGCCGACCCTCGGTGCGTTCGTGCTCACGTTCCTGCCCGCTGCGTCGAAGGGGGCCGCGAAGGCGGTCGCCCTCGCGGCTTCGTTCCTCACGTTCGGAGTGAGCGTCCTTCTCTATCGCGCCTTCGATCCCTCGACGTCCGTCCCCGACGCCTTCGCGATCGACCGGCCCTGGATCCCCCAATTCGGGATCCGCTACCAGCTCGGGATGGACGGCCTTTCCCTCGCCCTCGTCCTCCTGACGACGCTCCTCACGGTTTCCGTGCTCCTCGTGTCCTGCGGACAGAAGATCGAGAAGCTCAAGGGGTACATGATCGCGTTCCTCCTCCTCGAGACGGGCATGCTCGGGAGCCTCGTGGCCCTCGACACGCTGCTCTTCTACGTGTTCTGGGAAGTCATGCTCGTGCCGATGTACTTCATCATCGGAGTCTGGGGCGGCAAGCGCCGCATCTACGCCACGATGAAGTTCTTCCTTTTCACGATGGCGGGCTCGCTCCTGATGTTCATCGCGATCCTCTACACGGCCAACGTCCACCTGCACGCGACGGGAATCCAGAGCTTCTCCCTCGAGGACTGGACCCGGGCCGCGTCCTCGGGAGCGTGGCACCTCGCTCCCGGCACGGAGGCGCTCCTCTTCGGCGCGTTCGCGCTCGCCTTCCTCGTGAAAATCCCTCTCTGGCCGCTGCACACGTGGCTCCCAGACGCGCACGTCGAGGCGCCGACCGGAGGCTCGATCATCCTCGCGGGAGTCCTGCTGAAGCTCGGGGCGTACGGCCTCCTGCGATTCGCCTACCCGCTGTTTCCTCACGCCGCCGCGCGCTACGGTTCCCTTCTCGCCGTCCTCGCGCTCATCGGCATCATCTACGGAGCCTGGGTCGCCGCGGCGCAGAAGGACATGAAGAAGCTCGTCGCCTACTCGTCCGTGAGCCACCTCGCGCTCGTCGTCCTCGGCATCGTGGCGGGAACGGGCGCCGCCCTCTCGGGCGCGATCTTCCAGATGGTCGGCCACGGCCTCACGACGGGTCTCCTCTTCCTTCTCGTCGGAGTCCTTTACGCGCGCCGCCACACGCGCGAGATGTCCGACTACGGCGGCATCGCGGCCCGCGTGCCGGTCACGACCGCTCTCTTCCTCCTCGCCACACTCGGTTCGATCGGCCTGCCGGGCCTGAACGGCTTCGTCGGCGAGTTCCTGATCCTCGGAGGCGTCTTCCAGGTGTCCGTCGCGTGGGCCGCCTTCGCGGCCACCGGCCTGATCATGGGTGCGATCTACCTCCTCACGCTCGTCCAGAAGGTCTTCTGGGGCCCGGAGACGTCGCCCGAGAACCGCACGCTCACGGACATCAACGGCTGGGAGCTCGCGGGGGCGTTTCCCCTCGTTGTCCTGATCGTCCTGCTCGGCGTGTTCCCGCGCCCGCTTCTCACGCTCGTGGAAGGGAGCGCGAAGACTCTCCAGCGCGCGGGCGCTCCCGCGGAGCCCGGGAGCCGGCCGGCCCTTCCGCCCGTCCTGAAACGCCTCGGCGTTCACGAGCTCGAAGCGCCCCCCACGGGGGTGGCCCGATGAGCGGGTTTCTCCACGTGACATTCGCGGACGTCGCCTGTGTCGCACCGGAGCTCGTGCTCGCCGGCGTCGCCACGCTGCTCCTCCTCCTCGACGCCTTCGCGCGCCCGATCCGTCCGCTCTTCCCCTATCTGACGCTCGCCGGACTCGCGCTCGCGAACCTCGCGGGCGGAAGCGTGTCCGGCACGTTCTTCGGCGGCGCGGTCGAGTCGTCCGGCCTGACCCGGTTTCTCGAGCTCCTCACCTGCGGAGCGATCGCCCTCGCGGTTCTCGGAGGCGCGGCCTCCCTCGAGAGGGACCGCCGGAACCAGGGAGAGTTCTACGCCCTGCTTCTGTTCGCGGGCGCCGGCACCATCGTCATGGTCCGCGGCGTGGACCTCCTCGTCGTGTTCCTCGGCCTCGAGTTGATGTCGCTCTCTCTGTACGTGCTCGCCGCGTGGTACCGCGACGTCCCGGCAGCCACGGAGGCGGCTCTCAAGTACTTCCTGATGGGCGCGCTCGCCTCGGCGTTCTTCCTCTACGGCGTCGCGACGCTTTACGGCCGCCTCGGATCGACCCGGCTCACGACGCTTCAGGGGCTCTCGTCCACGAGCTCCTTCGTGGCGTTCGACATCCTCCTCGGCGCGGGCCTTCTCGCGATCGTCGCGGCGCTCTCGTTCAAGATCGCCCTCGTGCCGTTTCACGGCTGGGCGCCCGACGTCTACCAGGGGATGACCACGCCCGCGGTGACGTTCCTCTCGACCGCGCCGAAGGCGGCCGCGCTCGTCGTGCTGTTCCGGCTTCTGCACGCGCTCTTTCCCCTGGCCCTGCCCCAGCCGTGGCGTCCGCTCTTCGTAATCCTCGCCGCGCTCTCGATTCTCTTCGGCAACATCGTCGCGCTGTCTCAGCGGGACCTGAAGAGAATGCTCGCCTACTCGGGAATCGCGCAGATGGGGTACGCCGCCATCGCGGTCGCCACCTTCACGCAGGACGCCCTCCAGGGGGCTCTCGTCTTCCTCGCGGGCTACGTCGTCACGAACGCGGCAGCCTTCCTCACGGTCGCGGCGCTCTCTGGCGGTGAAACGGAGGTCCGGACCCTCGGTGATCTCGCCGGGCTCGGCCGGCGCCATCCCGTCGCCGCCTCCGTCCTGTCGCTCTCCATGCTTTCGCTCGCGGGGATTCCTCCGACGGTCGGATTCGTCGGGAAGTTCCTCGTATTCCGGGCGGCCGTCGACTCCGGACTCGTGAGCCTCGCCCTCATCGGCGTCCTCGGCAGCCTCATCTCGGTCGGGTACTACCTCCGCGTCGTGTACGTCGTCTGGATGAAAGAGCCGGTCCGCGAGGTTTCGCTCGTGCCCGAGGACCTGCTCTCGGGTGCCGCATTTCTTCTGACGGCCGGGTTCATTCTGGCCTGGGGACTTTTCCCGCGCGGCCTCATCGAGCTGGCCCGCGGAGCCGCGCTCACGCTGTCGGGGCGCTGACCGGTGAAAAAGCCTTCGGAACGGATCGAACCCGTCCCGGAGGCGACGAGCCACCGCCTGTCCCTGCTCCTGCGCGCCCTGCGAGGCCTCGAATCCGCCGGCGTCCATACGGCGTCGTCCTACGATATCGAGGCGCGTTTCGGCCTGAACTCCGCGCAGATCCGGAAGGATCTCGCGCAGTTCGGGGAGTTCGGAGTGCGCGGCGTCGGCTATCGCGTGCCCGAGCTCAAGGCGCACCTCAAGAAGCTCATGGGCCTCGAGCGCACGCGCGTGCTGGGAATCGTCGGCGCCGGAAACCTCGGCCAGGCCCTCGCCGACTCGCGGAACTTCAACGCCGAGGGGTTTCGCGTCGCCGCCCTGTTCGATCTCGACGGCCGGAAGATCGGCAGCCGGTCGCGCACGGGGGTCCCGATCCGGGACCTTGCCTTGCTCGAAGCCGCGGTCGCCGAGCTCCACATCGAGATCGGGATCATCGCCGTGCCGGCCGAGGCTGCGGTTCAGATCGGCGAACGGCTCGCGGCGGCGGGGGTGAGCGCCGTGCTGAACTTCGCGCCCGTGACGGTGCCTTCCCTCCCGGGCCTTCTCGTGAAGAACGTCGACCTCACGTTCTTCCTCGAGAACCTCTCGTTTCAGCTCGCGCTCACGCCGCGCTGACGCGGGGTGCGCCGGTTATTCGGCCCAGAGGACGAGGCCGGTCTCGTTCGGATGCGAGAGGAGCGCGTGCCGGGGCCGGACGCGCACCGAGTACCCGCGCCGATCGTCCGGAGGCCGCGTGACCGTGCCCGCGAACGTCGCCGTGCCGTCGAGACGCTCGACGAACTCGAGCGGCGTCGCATAGCCCGCGTCGACGCCGCCGCTTCGGTCCATCTCGCCCTCGAACCAGTCCACAGCGAGCTCGTCGGGTGAGAGCTCCCCGAGCCGCAGCTGAACCTCGACGCGAAACGTCTGCCCGGGCACGACACGTGCCGGATCGGGCGGGTCGATCGTGACGGACGCGAAGTCGACCTCGCCCCAGGAGAGCCGCATCTTCGCCTTCCACGCCGCGAGCTCGCGCGCGCCCCGCTCACCGTCCTCGGAGAGCTTCCTCACGCGCGAGGCAGCCGGCGCGTAGGCCGACTCGAGGTAGTCGCCGAGCATCCGGTCCGAGGAGAACTGCCGGCCGAGCTGCGACGCAGCGGCCGCCATCCTCTCGACCCACGCGAAGGGCGTCCGGGTCCGATCGCCTCCGGGCCGGCCGTAGAAGAGCGGCACGACCTCGTCCTCGAGCCGTTCATAGAGGGCCGCCGCGACGTCGTCGTCCGTGCGTCCGTCCGTGTCGTCTCCCATCGTGAACCCGGTGCCCTCGTGCGGCGCCTCGTCCCACCAGCCGTCGAGGACCGAGAGGTTGAGGACGCCGTTCATGGCCGCTTTCATGCCGGATGTGCCCGAGGCCTCGTTGGGCCGGATCGGGTTGTTCAGCCACACGTCCGAGCCCGAGACGAGGAGGCGCGCAAGCCGCATGTCGTAGTCGTCGAGGAGGACGACTCGACCGCGGAACTCCGGAAGCGAGGCAAACTCGCCCAAGCGCCTCAGGAACTCCTTGCCCGGTTCGTCCTTGGGGTGCGCCTTGCCGGCGAAGAGGAGCTGTACGGGGCGGCTCGGGTTCTCGACGAGGCGTGCGAGACGCTCGAGGTCGTGAAAGATCAGCGTCGCCCGCTTGTACGTCGCGAAGCGCCGGGCGAAGGAGATCGTGAGGGCAGACGGATCGAGGAGCTGCCAGGCGGCCTCGATCTCGACGTCCGGGGCCCCGCGGCGCTTGCGTGCCACGGCGGTCCGGGAACGCACCTCGTGGACGAGGCCGGCGCGCAGGCCCTCGTGCCGCCGCCAGAGCTCCTCGAGGTCCACCCCGCTGTCCTTCCGGGGGTCGAGGGCGGCGATCGCAGGAGCCGTCCAGGTGTCCGCGTGGACGCCATTCGTGATCGCGCTGATCGGAATCTCCGAGAGCGGCGCCTCCGGGAACACGCCGCGCCAGAGCCGTCGGGACACTTGCGCGTGAAGCTTCGACACCCCGTTGACGCGGGACGAGAGGCGCAGGCCCAGCACGGCCATGGAGAAGAACTCGTTGGAGTCCTCCGGAACCTGCCGCCCGAGCCCGAGGAGCTCGTCGAAGGAAATTCCGTACGCGTCGATCTTCGCCGCGAAATACTTCTTCATGAGCTCCGGCGGGAAGAGATCGATGCCCGCGGCCACGGGCGTATGCGTCGTGAAGACGCTGCCGGCCATCGCGATCTCGCGCGCCTCCGAAAACGACAGCCCTCTCTCGGCCCGGAGCTGGCGGATGCGCTCGAGCCCGAGGAACGCCGCGTGTCCTTCGTTCGCATGGCGCACGGTGGGGCGGAGACCGGCGAGATCGAGAGCCCGCATCCCGCCGATTCCGAGCACGAGCTCCTGGCGGATCCGCATTTCACGGTCGCCGCCGTAGAGACGGTTCGTGATCTCCCGGTCCCGCGGCCGGTTCACCGGCAGATGCGAGTCGAGGAGGAGAAGAGGGGTGCGCCCGACACGGACGCGGCGGACGAGAAGGTGAACGTCTCTCTCTCCCACGCGGACGGTCACGATCGGCGCGACTCCGGCGGGCGTCGGGAGGATGTCGATGGGGAGATCGTGAGGATCGACGACCGGATACGCCTCCTTCTGCCGGGCGTCGGCCGTGAGCGTCTGCCGGAAGAAGCCCTCGCGGTAGAAGAGTCCGACGCCGACGAGCGGCACTCCGACGTCGCTCGAGGACTTCAGGTGGTCTCCGGCGAGGACGCCGAGACCGCCCGAGTAGATCGGCAGGATCTCGGTAAGTCCGAACTCGGCGCAGAAATACGCGATGCGGTCGCCCGACGCGGCCAGAGCCAGCCCGAGGGGATGGCGGGAGGGAGCGGCGTCTTCCGCGTCGATCGCCCGTCCGACCGCGAACACGCGCTCCACGAAGGCGGGATCCGCGGCGAGGGCCGCAAGGCGCGCCGGATCGGCCGTCCGGAGGAGCAGAACGGGATTTCCGCTGCGCGCCCACTCGTCCGGGTCGATCTCACGAAAAAGCGCGCGCACGTCCTCGCGCCAGGTCGCGCGGAGATCCCGCGCGAGCGGGGTGAGGGGGGAGAGCGCCTCGGGGAGCGCGGGGGCGAGCCGGTAGGTGCCGAGCGGCCGCATGCGAAGGCGCGAGGATAGCCGATCCGGTCAGGGAATCATGCGCCGGACCGTCTTCGTCTCCCCGAAGCGCTCGGCGACGTGGGGATCGAAGGCCCGGACCGAACCCGCCCCCGGGACGTCGCGGTACTCGGTGTCGCACTGGTAGCAGATGACCACCGGTTTCACCCGCAGCGCGAAAACGAAGTCGGCCGCCGCGAACGCGAGAAGCACGGGTACGAACCAGATTCCTCCGAAGCGCCACGAGACGCCGAGCGCGAGCGCGGCGCCCGCCGCGAGGATCACGCACCCGAGGCGCTGGTCGAAATCCTTCTGCACGTAGAAGGCGGTGGAGCCGCAGCGCGAGCAGCGATCGACGTGGGTACCCGCAATCACGTTCGGAGAGTGCGAGAAGGAGATCGAGGAATGGGGAAGAGGAGCGAAAGAAGAGGATTCCTTGGACGGGCATTCGACTTGGCCGGCGGCTTCCCCGGCGGGCGAGGGCAGTTCGATCCGCGCCATGCATTCGGAGCAATAAACCGATACGCGCACGGAAGGAGCATGCACCACGAGACGGCCGCCCAATCTTCCCCTTTCAAAGAAATCTTTCTTTATCTCTTCTCCCTTTCTTTCTTCCGAAGCAAAGTCTTCTTCTACCATTCGGTCCACATGGTCAGAAGGTCCCTCGACCGACGCGCGCTCGCATGGCTCTCCGTCGGCCACGCGGTGAACGACATGAACCAGGGCGCGGTGCCGGCGCTCTTGCCGTTCCTCATCGCCGAGCGGGGGCTGACGTACGCGGCCGCGGGCGGGGTCGTCCTGGCGGCGACGTTCCTCTCGTCGCTCATCCAGCCGGTACTCGGCCATCTTTCGGACCGCCGTCCCCTGCCGTTTCTCATCCCTCTCGGGGTCCTCGCCGCGGGAGGAGGCCTCGCGCTCGCGGGAGCCGTGACGAGCTACCCCGCGACGATCGCCGCGATCCTCGTCTCGGGCGCCGGAGTCGCCGCGTTTCATCCGGAGAGCGCGCGCTACGCGAACTACGCTTCGGGAGGGCGCCGCGCCACCGGCATGAGCGTTTTCTCGGTGGGAGGAAACCTGGGCATCGCGCTCGGTCCCGCTGCCGTCGCGGCCCTCGCCGGCCTGGGAGGGGTCGCCGGACTCGTCTGGCTCGCTGTGCCGGCCTGCCTCATGGCCGGGCTCCTCTTCCGTGAGCTCCCCCGCCTCAGGCCGCTCCGTCCGGCGCCCGCGGCGCCCTCCCTCGATCCAGACGCCGGGGGCGTGCAGTGGAGCGCGTTCGCACGGCTCTCCCTCGTGATCGTGATCCGCTCGCTCTTCTCGTTCGGTCTCGTGTCGTTCGTGCCGCTCTATCTCGTGAGGGTGCGCGGGCTCCCCAAAGGAGAGGCCGCTCTCGCCGTGACCGTGATGCTTCTCTCGGGAGCCCTCGCGACGCTCGCGGGGGGACGGCTCGCGGACCGGTTCGGAAGGCGCGCGGTTCTCATCGGCTTTCTCCTGCCGCTCGCGCCGCTCCTCGGCCTTTTTCTCCGGGCGCCCGGGCTCTTCTCTTTCGCGTGCCTCGCGCTCCTCGGAGCGGGCACGGTCGGGACCTACAGCGTGGCCGTCGTGATGGGCCAGGAATACCTTCCCGGGCGCGAGGGAATCGCGGGCGGGGTCACGATGGGACTCGCAATCGGACTGGGTGGCGCCGGCGTTCCCCTCCTCGGTGCCCTCGCCGACCGCCATGGCGTCGCCGCGGTGTTCCCCGTTCTCGCCGCGCTGCCGCTCCTCGCCGCTGCGTTCTCCGCGACCCTGCCGGGGCCGCGTGCCGCCTTCAGGCGGGAAGTCCCGAACGCCGCGTGAGATAGGCCGCGAGGAGCTCGCCGACGAGCACGAAGACGAGGCCAACGTAAAGGAGGCCCGTCGCGGCCTGATTCGACTTCATCCGGGCGGTCTTCACGACGAACGGCGCGAGGATGAGCGGCGCGGCAAGGCCCCACAGGACGCGCGACCAGAAAAAGAATCCGTCTCGCATAGGGTCGAGAAGGGACGCGAGCGCTTCGCCTCCGTCGCCGGAAGAGACGCGCGCGACGGCGCCGAGCGCGACGGCCGCGTATGCCGCCCGGAGCACCGCGAAGAGCGCGAACGCCTCCGTCGCGTACACCAGGAGGCCGAACGGCAGGGTCGTCGAAACGAGGTACCAGTGCCCGACGTTCATCGCCCAGTAGACCGCACCGAAGAGGAACGCGCCGAGCATCAGCCCGCCGAAGAGCCACAGAGGACCGATGCCGCGAAGAGAGAGATAGGGTTCGCTGGTAGCCCGCGAAAAGAGAAGCGCGGCAGAGAAGAGAAAAGAGAGGAAGAGAAGACTGCGTGAAAAGGACGAGGGAGAGAAAAAGGAAATTTTCTCCGAAAGCGGATAGCCCCCGACGGCGCCGAGGCGCGCGACGAGCGTTGCTCCGACGGCTGCTCCCAGCGCAACAAGGACCGATACGCGGGGTGCGAGCGCTGGAGTCACCTCCAATCCCTTTCTAAGCAAATCTTCCTTGTGCCCCGACACGAGCCGCACCAGCACGAGGCACAGCGAGACGGTCGCCCCGTGCAGAACGAAGAAACCTCCCGACAGGCTCTTCGAAGGCGTGACCGCCGTCCAGAACGCGACGCCGAGCGCGAGTTGGAGCAGCACCAGCGCGAAGACGTCCGTCAGCATCGAGGGAGTCTAACGGGATCAGGCGGGCGGAGCGGCGCTGCCGGAAGGACCCGTCGGCTCCTGGAGCGCTCCCTCGAGGGCGTCGCGCTTCGCCTTCGCCACGAGCTCGGCACGGCTGGAGTCGTTCGGCCGGTCGTCCGAGATCCGCCCGTCGCGGATGCGGATGATCCTCCGCGCGTGCGCGGCGATGTCTTCCTCGTGCGTGACGATGATGATCGCGTTCCCCTGCTCGTTCAGCTCCCGGAAGAGACGCATGATGTCCTCTCCCGTGGCGGAGTCGAGGTTGCCCGTCGGCTCGTCGGCGAGAAGCAGCGAGGGTCCGGTCACGAGCGCGCGGGCGATCGCGACGCGCTGCCTCTGCCCGCCCGAGAGCTCGTTCGGGTTGTGGGTGGCGCGGTCCGACAGGCTGACGTGGGCGAGCGCTTTCTCCGCGCGGTCGCGCCGCTCTTTCTTCGAGACGCCTGCGTAGACGAGCGGGAGCTCGACCTGGGCGATCGCGCTCGTCCGCGCGAGCAGGTTGAACGTCTGGAAGACGAACCCGATCTCGCGGTTCCGGACGCGCGCGAGAGCGTCGTCCGTCATCTCCTGGACCGGCGTGCCGTTGAGCTTGTAGATCCCGCCCGTGGGCGTGTCGAGGCATCCGATCAGGTTCATGAGCGTGGACTTGCCCGATCCGGACGGCCCCATGATCGCGACGTATTCGCCGCGGTCGATCGAGAAGGTCACCCCGCGAAGCGCGCGCACCTTCTCTTCCCCGACCGAATACGTCTTCTCGATGTCGACCATCTCGATGAGCATCGCGTCAGCCCATGACCGCGCGCCACGCGACCTTGCCGATCACGACGACGAGCCAGAGGACGATAGGGGTCGCCGTCGCGGCGCCCTTCGAGAGTCCCGGAACGCGGCGGAACGCGATCACGAGGAGGAACAGGACGGCGAAGGAAAAGATGTCGATCGAGTTCGCGAGGGCCCGCAGCGCGGGCGGAGCCGACGGATCCAGAAACGCGCCGACGTTCGACTTCACGACCTGCGAGATCCCGTCCTGAGTCAGGGACGCGTCGGGAAGCGCGAGGAAAATCGGGATCGAGAGAAACGCTCCAAGGATGCTTGGCAGGGCCGCGTGCCCCCAGATTGCGAGAAACTGCGAGTAGCGCGCCTCTGCGCCCATCGCCTTCGCCGAGCCCCAGAGGACGAGCGCGACGAAGAAGAACACGACGGCGCTGCCGGCGAGCGTGACACCGAAGATGATCGGCAGCATCTTCTTGCCGACCTGGACCTGCGCGTTCATCTGTTCCGCGGGGATCGAGCGGCCACTTTTCTCGGCCCGCTTCTCGATCGACTCGCGAATCGTGCGCTCCATGTCCATCTTGCCAGACACGACGGGCCACAGGACGACGGTCGAGACGATCACGAGGACGAACGGCAGCCACCATGTCGGCCTCGCGATGAGCCGGCGGAACGTCTCGGAGGGGCTCGAGAAGGTGCCGATGACGGCCCCGATCGCGGAGATCGGAGGTGCTGCCGAGACGGGAATCGCGGTTTCGCTCACTTCGCCGCCCCCTTTTCATCGACCGGCACCGCGGCCGTCGAAACGGGTAGACCCTCGATGACGACGCCCTTCACCTCGAGGATGTCCCCGACGGACTTGTGCCACGCCGTGATGTCCTTCTGGTACGTCGTGATCGCCTGCAGCTCGCCCGTGATGGCGGTCGTGAGGTCGTTCTGGATCTGGGCGACCTGGAACGACGTCGTCATGCCGTTCTCGTACTTCTTCTTCTCCGCGTCGAGGTTCCGCTCCGCGAGCTCGCGCGCCTTCGTCGCCGCAGCGACGCTGCGATAGGCCGTGTCGATCGCGCGGGCAGCGGCACGAACCTCGACCTGAAGGTTCGCCTTCGTGATCGCGAAGTTCGTGCGGGAGAGCTCGAGGTCGGCGTCCGCGACGGCGTCGTTTCCGCGCGCGACGTTGTTCCCGATCGGCACGACGAGCGTCACGCCGAGCGTCCAGTTCGGATAGGTGCGGTGGAAGATGTCCTGCACGGCGTCGCTGTAGTTCAGCTGGGTGAGCGTTCCGTCCGGGTTCTGGATGAGGGACTGCGCCCCGAGCCCGTTGTAGCCGTAGCTCGCGGACAGGTCGAGCCGCGGGAGGAGCTGGTTCCGCCAGTAGGCGCGCGTGACCTTCTTCGATTCGATCGAGATGAGCGCCTGGCGGACCTCGGGACGGGCTTCGAGCGCGCGGGTGACGCCGGCATCGACGTTCGCCTGGAAGACGTCACGAAGCGACTCGCGCGTCGGCCGGTCCGTGGGGACGATGGGGCGCGACCAGTCCGGCTGGGACTCAACGTTCAGGAGACGTCGCAACCGATCCTGGGCGTCGCCGATCAGCCCCTCCGCCGTGATGATGTCCTGCTCGCGCTGCGCAATCGTGACCTCGGTCTGGACGATGTCGATCGGGGCGAGCGCGCCCACGTCGATCTTGATCTTCGTGATGCGGTTGAGGTCCTTCGCGCGGTCGAGCGCTTCCTGCTTCGCCCGGAGGTTCTCGACGGCGTACACGAGGTCCCAGTAGGCGTTGTCCGTGAGCTGGATCGCGGACTGGACGGCGCGCACGAAGTCATAGGCGGACGAGTCCCGTGAGAGCTTCGCCTGCACGACGAAGCGTTCGTTGACGGTCCGGCCGAAGTTTCGGAGAAGGGGCTGTGTGACACTCGCGGTAAGTCCGCTCGAATACGTCGGATTGACCGTGGTGAATCCCGGGATGGCCTGGTCGAGCCGGCGGTTGCTCCACCCGAGGGCGTACGTCGTGCCGAGGGGAAGGAGGCCCGCGAACGTGAAGTTACCGGTCGCAGACTTCGTCGCGCTCGACTGCAGGCGCGACGCCGTGGCGTTCTGGGAGCCCGTCGCGCCGAGGTCGAGCTCGACGTACGGATCGAACGCTCCCCTCGCGGACTGGATCCCGAAACGGGTTTCGTCGAGCGCGTAGGACGCAACGTCGAGATCGAGGACATTCTGGAGCGTGAGGGCGACCGCCTGCGGGAGGGAGAGCTCGATCTTGTCGCCCGAAGGCAGCGGGGCCATCCGGCGGGCCTTTGCCGAAACCGGCACCGAGACGGTGTCACCCGTGGGTGGGGCGGGGGCGGCGGGAGCAGCCTGGGCCGCGAGGGCCAGCACGAACGCGACCGCCCGGCCGAGGCCGGCCCGGCGTGGACGTACGGGGTTCGACGAGCGGTCACGAGTCACGAGAACCTCCTGGAACCGAAGAGGATAATAGAGGAACAGCATTCGTGAGACAGTACGGAGGCGGGGCGAAAAAGTTTCCCTTTGCAGGCGTCATTCGCCGCCCAGAGGTGCGTGGCACGCGACGCTCCGCCCGCCCCCCGGGGACTCCGCCACGACAGCAGGCATCTCCTGGGCACAGACAGGCCTGGCCGAAGCACAACGGGGATGAAACGGGCAGCCGGACGGCAGCGCGAGCGGCGACGCGGGCTCTCCCGCGGGCGGCCGCGCCGGTGCCCTCGGCCCCGGAGTCTCGCGGGGCCTCGAGTCGAGGAGCTTCGCGGTATAGGGGTGGCGGGGCGCGGCGAAGAGGTCGGCGGTCGCCGCCTCCTCGACGATCCGCCCCATGAGCATCACCGCCGTGCGGTCGGCGATCCACCTCACGACGGAGAGATCGTGTCCGATGAAGAGATACGCAGGACGCGACGGCGTCTCCCGCTGGAGGTCGCGGAGGACGTTCAGGATCTGGGACCGAACCGAGACGTCGAGCGCCGAGACGGGCTCGTCCAGCACCACGAGGCGCGGGGCGGTCGCGAGCGCCCGCGCGATAGCCACGCGCTGCCTCTGGCCGCCGGACAGCTCACGCGGATAACGGCCGACGGCCGAGGCGGGCAGGCCCACGGAGGCGACGAGGCTCGCCACGCTCGCGCGGCGCTCGGCTTTCGAGCCGATCGCGTGGATCGCGAGGGGCTCCGCGACGATCTCGCCGATCGTGAGCCGCGGGTCGAGAGAGGTCGAGGGATCCTGAAACACGACGCCGACGTCCCGCCTGCGGCGGTCGAGCTCCCGCCGCGGAAGCGAGAGCCAGTCCTCACCGTCGAACGTGACCGAGCCCCGGTCGGCCGAGTCGAGGCGGAGGACGAGGCGCGCGGTCGTCGTCTTTCCGGAACCGGATTCACCCACCAGGGCGAGCGTCGAGCCTGCCGCCACGTCGAAAGCGACGCCGTTCAGGATTCGGATCCGGCCCTCTCGAGTCTCGAAGGACTTGTACAGGTCGCGGACCGAGAGCAGCGGTGCGAGGGGAGACGTCACGGGCGGGCCCCGCGCTCTTCGCCGTCGAGAAGGAAGCAAGCGGCCTCCGCACCGGGACCCGACGGAACGAGGGTTGGGCGCGCCGCGGCGCAGCGCCCGAACGCCTCGCCGCACCGGGGCTCGAACGCGCAACCCGGAGGGCGCCTGCCCGGCTCGGGGACCGACCCATCGAGGACCGGGAGGGTCCGCGATCCCGGTGGCGCGAGGGCCGGTCTCGAGGCGAGGAGCGCGCGCGTGTAGGGATGCCTGGGACGAAAGAAGAGCTCGGCGACGGGCGCGCTCTCCACGATCTCACCCGCGTACATGACGAGAACGCGGTCCGCGGTCTCCGCGACGACCGCGAGATCGTGCGTGACGAGGAGAATCGCGAGCCCGAGATCCCGCCGGAGCGAAAGGAAAAGGTCCAGGATCTCCGCCTGGACCGTGACGTCGAGGGCGGCCGTGGGCTCGTCGGCCACGAGGAGCCGGGGGTTCCCCGCGAGAGCCAGCGCGAGAAGAGCCCTCTGGCGCATCCCTCCCGAGAGCTCGTGCGGATACGCCCGCATCTGCCGCGCGGGGTCGGGCAGCGCCATGCGCCGGAGCCACCCTTCGGCCTCGACCCAGGCCTCCGCGCGCGGGAGCCCGCGATGCCTCGTGACGACGGCGGCGATCTCGCTCCCGATCGTCCTCACGGGATCGAGCGCGGACGCGGGTTCCTGAAAGACGAATCCGATTCCGCCGCCGCGGAGACTTTCTTTTTCGCGCTCGGGGAGGTCCCGGACGTCGCGGCCTTCGAAGGACACGTCTCCGGACACGAGCCGAAGAGGCGGGGTCAGGAGATCGAGGAGCGCAAGGGACGTCAGCGTCTTGCCGCAACCCGACTCGCCCACGAGCGCGACGATCTCTCCCCTGTCGACCTCGAACGAAACGCCGTCGACCGCCGGAACCTCCTCTCCGGAAGGGCCCGGCACGACGATCGTGAGGGCGCGGACGGAGAGGAGCGGATCGCCCACCTCTCGATGATAAACGGCGACGGAGCCTCAACCGCGGAGGACGGCGCTCAGCGGCGGCGAATTCCGGGCGCGCACGTCGGGTTGCCGCACTTGAGGATCCTGAGGTCCTGCGCGGCATTGTCGTAGTAGCTCACGGCGGAGAGACCATCCGGCGCAATCGTGAGAGACGTCGCGAGACTCCTGTGAGGGTGTAGCTCCTCGCGGTCGCGGCGGGAAGGAAGCCGCCCGTCACAGGGGCGCCGTTGCCGCGTGTGTCCACGAGTGTCCGCTCCGAGCCGGTTTCGGGGTCAAGCCGGGCTCGACGCGCCCGGCGGCGGTCATGCGGGAGCGAGCTCTTTCAGCCGCTCGCCGACGTCGCGGAACGAAGCATTCGATCCGTAGATCTCGAGGAACGTCCGGTAGGCGTTCTCGCGATCTCCAGTGTCGGCGTAGACGTTCGCGAGGTCGTACTGGAGGCCGAGGCGGTCGTCCTCGCGGATGTTCGGAGCCTCGAGGCCCTTCCGGTACCACTTGATCGCGAGCTGGGGCAGGCCCTTCTCGAGGAAGCACAACCCGAGCATCGAGCAGCACTCCACGGCGTACTGGGGACTCTTGGCGGCCCGCTGGAACTCGCTGATCGCCTCGTCCGTAAGAGACATTTCCTTGTAGGCGATGCCGAGGTTGTAGTGCGTCTCGTAGTCCTCGGGCGAGAGCTGCTGCTCGACGCCCTTCTTGAACTCGCGAAAGATCTCTTCGAGCGGAACGTCTCCCCCGCCCACCTCGGGCGGGTCCGGCGCTCCGGACTCCTGCTTCATCTCCGTCTGGAGCTCGTCCGCGAAGTTGAAGAACTCCTGCTCGTCCGAGAAGAGAGCGGACTCGTCGAGCGGAGGCGACGGGGCTGCCGGAGGCGCAACCGGAGGGGCGTTCTCGGCGCCTCGGACCATCTCATCCGTGAGGGCGCGCCCGAGCTCCGCGTCGAGAACGGATTCGAAGTCCTCGGAAAGGATGTCGCGCAGGGCGGGACGCGAGTCCTCGCCTCCCCCGCCATCGAGCCGCGTACGCCGCCTCACGACCTGCGGGTGTCCCGAGAACTTCCGTTCCAGGGCCTGGAGTCTCTCGGAGGCGTCCACGACCATTCCCTGCTCGAGGCAGAAGTCGATCTCGAGGAGCTCGTCAGCGGGCGGCTCGGTCTCCGACGGCGGCTCGGGCACCGCGGGAACCCCGGCATCCGCGGCCGGAGGGGCCGGCGCCGGAGCCGCCTCGCGCGCCACGGGCCGCGGCAGAGTCTGCCGGAGCGCGGCGGGTAGTCCCCCGGAATCCGTACCTTCCCCCATCTCGGCGCTCGTCCGTTCGACGAGCAGGGCATCGATGGCCGAAACGCGGTCGTCTCTTCCGGCTGCCCGGTAGAGCGTCTTCAGGCGTTCCGCCTCGACGAGCGCGACCTTCTTACGCCCCCCCTCGAGCGCGAGCTCGAAGAGCTTTTCGCGGAGCGGAAGTGTGTCGGGTGCGCGTTTCAGGATTCCCCGGAGGTGGTCGACGGCTTTGTCGTAGAGACCGTACTTGCGGAAGACGTCGGCCTCCGCGAGAGCGGACTCGATCGCGTCCGGAGCGAGCGTCTCGGCTCTAGCCTCTTCCGGCGCTTCGACCTCGGGTGCTGCCGGCGGCGGCGCCTCGACGGCGGGAAGGGGCTCGCCCGAAAACTCGACGCCTTCGCTCTCGTCGGAGAGGGGAACGAACCCCGCCGGCGAGCCGTATGACTCTCCCGGCATTTCCGCAGCGACCTCGAGCTCTCCTTCCTGCGGAGCGGGCTGCGGCGCGTCGGGCCAGCTGAAGCCGGGCTCTTCGGCGGCGGGCGGCTCCGCCACGACCTCGACGGCCTCGACGGCCTCGACGGCCGCTTCCACGGCCGGCTCGTCGGGAAGGTCGACTTCCGTCGCGCTCTCGAGAGGCGCGGGAATCGGCAGCGAGATCCGTGGAGGAAGAACGGATTTCTCCTCGGAAGGCTGTGGAGCGAAGGAAGCCATCCCGGGCTGCGAGAGCCGCCGGACCGCGTTCGGTATCGGGCCCGTCGAACCCGGATCGTGCACGAGCTGGTCGTCTTCGAAATCGAGGATGAACTCCCCGTCGGCCGCTGCCGGAGCCGCGGCCGGCGCGGGGGCGAAAGAGGGCGGTGGGGCAATCGGCGCGGCAGGCTCGACGGGGATCCGCCTCTGCCCGGACGTCTCGACCGATGGCCTCGGCCGCTTGCCGCTCGTCTCGAGCGGCGGCACGATCGGCATCGTCGGTGCGCCCCGCGAGCCGCCCGTACGATCCCCATCCACGCGGACGGCGGGCACCTCGAGCTGCGAGAGACGCGTCCTGAACTCCGGGGAATCGGGGACGAGCTGCAGGAGGACGCGCAGGCCCGTCGCGGCGTCGCCGACGCGGCCCTGCGACTTGTGGAAATCGACGAGGGCCGAGCGCCAGCGAATGACGGTCGGCGTATCGCCCGCCGCCTCCGCCACCTGGATGACGCGCTGGAGCACGTCCTCGCGCGGCGGGCCCGCCTCGGCGAGCGGCGCGAGGATCGCGAGCGCCTTCTTCGCTTCGCCGCGCCGCATTGCCTGGTCCGCGAGGACCGCGGCGGATTCGAACGAGAGTGTCGTCGTCCCCCCGGCCTGCTGGACCTTCAGAACGAGGGCGAGGACGTCGGCGCCCGCCGGCTCGATGGACTGGGCCTTCCCGACCCACTCCTGCGCGTCCGTCGTGTCGCCTTCGGCGAGCGCCGCGTCCGCGGAGAGGAGGAAGAGAGGAACCGAACGGGGCGTCGTCTCGAGTGCGTGGCGGAGGGCCGTTCGCGCGTCCCTCGCCCGGCCGGACGTCAGGAGGATCGGCACGAAGGAGCGGAGGATCTCGACGTTGTCGGGCGCCATCTGAAGCGCCTTCTCGTAGACCTGGATCGACTCGTCGATGGCCCCGCGCTCCCTGAGGAGTCCCGCGACGACGGCGTACTCCTTCAGCGCGTCGACCTTGCGCCTGGCTTGTGTGTAGAGGTCCGCCAGCTTCACGTGCAGCTGGATGTTCGACGGATCCGTCTGGACCATCTTCTGGTAGATCCCAACGGCGCCGACCACGTTGTCGTTCTTCGCGTGGTAGTCCGCGAGGACCTGGTATTGGCTCTTCGCTTCGGTCGTGAGGCCCTGCTTGGCGTAGAGCTCGGCGAGCCGCTCGTAGACGTCCAGCCGCGAGGGGTCCAGCCGGTTGATCTTCTTGTAGATCGCGATGCCCCTGAGGAAGAAGCCGTCGCGTGCGAAGTGCTCCGCGATCTTCGTGAAGTACGGGATCGCTTCCTCGTTGCGGTTCAGCCGCGTGAGGAGGTCGCCGACCTTGTTGAGGATGTTGACGTCGCCGGGCGTCTCCTCGAGGACCTTCTGATAGTCCTTGAGGGCGGAGTCGACCTTTCCCTTCGCCAGGGACTTCTCGGCCGAGGCTACGAGCGCGTCGCGCTTGCTCGCCATGGCTCCCTCACGCCGCCTTCGCCGGGCGGCGGCGCACGACGACCCGATCGAACGTCAACCGGTGCTCGGGACAGGGTCCGTGCCGCCTCAGTGCGGAGAGATGCTCGGGGGTTGCGTATCCGCGGTGCGAGCCGAACCCATACACGGGGAATCGACGCTCGAGCTCGTCCATGCGCGCATCCCGCGCGACCTTCGCGACGATCGACGCGGCGGCGATCGACGCGACGCGCCCGTCGCCGCGGATGTAGGACCGCTGGGAGATCTCGAGGCCGGGGATTCGAAACGCATCGACGAGGACGAGCGAAGGCCGCCCCGAGGCGCACACGAGCTCGAGTGCGCGGCGCATCGCGAGAAAGGTCGCGGCGACGATTCCGATCGCGTCGATCTCGGCAGCCGTCGCCGCTCCGACTGCGGCGCACGCGGCCGCGGCGCGGATCCGGAGCGCCAGCGATTCGCGAACCTCGGGGAGGAGAGCCTTCGAGTCGTCGAGCCCCGGCAGGGCCCGCACGTCTTCGAACACGACGGCTCCCGCGTACACCGGTCCGGCGACGCATCCCCGGCCGACTTCGTCGACGCCCGCGATCCGCAGGTGCCCCTCTGCCCGCGCCTCACCCTCGATGGCGAAGAGCCCCGCCACCCGTTCCCGTTCCTCCGCGAGGTCGCATGCGTTCCGCGTGGGGCCAGATCCCATCGTGCCTCGCTCCTTGCGCCGGGATTCGTCCCCGTGCGGCGGTACCGGGATCAGTCGCGCTTCTCCGCGATCCGGGCGGCCTTGCCGCGGCGATTCCGGAGGTAGTAGAGCTTCGCACGCCGCACCTGGCCGTGTCTCTCGACTTCGATCTTCTCGAGGACGGGCGAGTGCACCGGGAAGGTACGCTCGACGCCCACGCCCTGGGAGATCTTGCGGACCGTGAACGTCTCGCGGACGCCTCCGCCCTTGCGGGCGATCACGAGACCCTGGAACATCTGGATGCGTTCCTTCTCGCCTTCCTTGACCTTCACGTGGACCTTCACCGTGTCCCCGGGGGAGAACGGCGGAACATCGAGTTTCAGGGCGGCCTTCTCGGCCATCAGCAGCTTGTCCGTCATCGCGGAACCTCCAAAATCGTGGTGACGGGAGCAATCAGGCGGGGACACGACGACTGGCACCCCGAGGACCGTTCACCCGTGAAACGCGATTCTAAGGGGAACGCCGCTCCCCCGCAAGTCTCTCCAGGAGTGCTCTTTCCTTCTCGTCGAGGGGCGCCTTCTCGAGAAGGTCCGGCCGCCTCTCGAGCGTTGCACGGAGCTGCTGCTCCCTCCTCCAGCGTCGGATCTTCTCGTGGTGACCGCCGAAAAGGACCTCCGGAACCTCGAGGCCGCGGAAGGATCTCGGGCGGCTGAAGTGCGGGTAGTCGAGGAGTCCGTCCTCGAAGCTGTCCGCGAGGACGCTGCCCGCGTCCTGGACGACCCCGGGCAGGTAACGCGAGACGGCCTCGAGGATCGCGAGCGCCGCGACCTCTCCGCCCGAGAGCACGAAGTCGCCGAGCGAGATCTCCTCGTCGAAGAGTTCCGCGGTGCGCGTCCTCTCGTCGATCCCTTCGTACCGGCCGGCGACGAGCGCCACGCGCGGCCGCGCGGCGAGCTCCTTCGCGAGCGCCGTGTCGAACCGGCGCCCCTGAGGGGACAAAAAGACGACGTGCGGAGGCGAGACGCCCGGCTCGTCGCGCAGCGCCTCGACGGCGGCGAAGACCGGCGGAGCGGTCAGGACCATGCCGGGCCCTCCCCCGTAGGGCTCGTCGTCCACCTTGCGGTGCGGGTCCAGGGAGAACGCGCGAAGGTCCACGACATGAACCTCCAGGATTCCGGACTCGACGGCTCGCCCGATCAGGGACTCGCCGAGCGGGGACGCGAAATATCCCGGAAAGAGCGTCACGATGTCGAAGCGCATGCGGCGGCCTGGCCCGGAAAGCCTAGTCCAGGAGACCGGGCGGCGGATCGAGAACGACGCGTTTTTTCGCAATGTCGACGGAGACGACGATGGGCCTCGAAAACGGAACGTCCCGCGGCCCGCGGGGCGTCTCGAGGACGAGGAGGGGGCGGCCCCCCGCGTCCTCGAGCTTCGTGACGCGACCGAGCGGGCCACCCGCTGCGTCGACCGCCTCGGCGCCCTCGATCTCCCAGTGGTACACGTAGCCGGCCGGGCGCGGCGCCGCGTCACCCGGATTCACGCTCAGCTCGGCACCTCTGAGGCCCTCGGCGGCGGTCACGTCGGAGACTCCTTCGAAGGTGACGAGCGCGCGCGCGCCGTGCGGCCTCGACGACGCGAGGCGGGCCTCGCGAAGGCCGCCGTGCACCTCGAGAACCTGCACTGTCAGGCCCTCGCGGAATCTCTCCGGAAAGTCCGTGAGCAGCTCGACGACGACCTCTCCACCGAGCCCGTGGGGCTTCACGACTCGGCCGATGACGATCCGGTCGTCGGGCGCAGGGGCCATCGGAATCGACCCACTTCCCCTGGAGGCGCTCAGGCCTTCTGGTTGATCAGGCGCTTCACGGTGTCGGAAGCCGCCGCACCCTTCGCGATCCAGGCTTTCGCCTTGTCGCGATCGAAGTCGACGAGAGGAGGGTTCTTCGTCGGATCGAAGTGGCCCAGCTCCTCGACGATCTTCGCGGTGGGCGTGCGGCGCCCGTCGGAGACGACGATGCGATAGGCGGGTGCGTTGGTGCCGCCGACGCGGCGTAGACGGATCTTGAGCATGACGATTTCCTTCCGTTTTCCCGGGAGACGAGGTCAGCCGCGCATGCGCGCGGCCCCCTTCATCATCTTCTTCATGGAGAGATATTGCTTGAGGAGCTGATTGACCTCGGGAACCGACGTCCCCGAGCCCTTCGCGATGCGCTTCTTTCGGCTGCCGTCCAGGAGCTTCGGATCCTCGCGCTCGGCCGGAGTCATCGAGTCAATCATGGCTTCGAGGCTCTTCGTCGCGTCGTCCGGTATGTCGAGGTTCGCGAGCGCTTTCAGCGGCCCGATCTTCGGCAGGTGGCCGAGGAGCCCTCCGAGCGGCCCCATTTTCTTGAGCTGCGCCATCTGTTCGCGCAGATCGGTCAACGTGAACGTGTTCTTGCGGAGCCTCTCGGCGGTGCGCAGGGCGGCTGCCTCGTCCGTCTCGGCCGAGACCTTCTCGATCAGCGTGAGGACGTCGCCGAGACCCAGGAGGCGGGAGGCCGCGCGATCGGGGTGGAAGAGCTCCAGCTCACCCACCTTCTCGCCGGTTCCCACGAACTTCAGCGGCTTGCCGACGACCGTCGCGATCGAGAGAGCGGCGCCACCGCGCGCGTCTCCGTCGGTCTTCGTGAGGATGACACCCGTGAGGGGAAGCTTCGCCGCAAAGGCCTCCGCAGACCGGACGGCGTCCTGGCCCGTCATCGCGTCCGCCACGAAGAGGATCTCGTCGGGCTCGCAGGCCTCCCGGATCCGGGCGACCTCGTCCATCAGGACGTCGTCGATGTGCAGGCGGCCGGCGGTGTCGACGATTGCGACGTCGTACCCGAGGAGCTTCGCGTCCTTCACCGCGCTCTTCGCACGCTTGACCGCGTCGGGCTCCCCCTTCGGGTCGAACGCCATGAGGCCGTTCTCCTTCGCGAGAGTCCGGAGCTGCTCGGTCGCGGCGGGCCTGTGCACGTCGGCCGGCACGAGGAGAACCTGCTTGCGGAACGCGCTCTTCAGGTGCAGCGCCAGCTTCGCCGCGGTCGTCGTCTTTCCGGACCCCTGAAGGCCGACGAGGAGGATGACGGAAGGCCTGCGCTTGAGGGAAAGTGGCGCCTGCTCGCCTCCGAGCACCCGGGTGAGCTCGTCCCTCACGATCTTGATGACCTGCTGGGCGGGAGAGAAGGACGTCAGGACTTCCTGGCCGACCGCCTTCTCCCTCACCCGGGCCGTGAAGTCCTTCACGACCTGGAGGTTGACGTCGGCCTCGAGGAGCGCCGTCCGGATCTCCTTGAGGGCCTCGTCCACGTGGAACTCGGTGAGGTGGCCCTCGCCGCGGAGCTCCTTGAAGACGCGCTGGAGACGATTTGAGAGGGAGTCGAACATACGCCGGGCCGACCATTCTAACAGGCTCGCCGCCGGGTACGGGAACGGGCCAAACCCTTCACAAATCACTCAAAGGTTGACAGAAAGGCCTGGATCTGTATGCTCTCCGGCGAAGCTCGAGGCGGAACCGATCCGTCTATCGGCTGGTGGTGTGACCTAAAGCCACAGGAAATTTTGAATCTCGAATCCAGATCATCCAGACAGGCCAATCACGACCTGATCGATCAAAAAACAAGGAGCACCCCGAAATGAAGAAGTTCATGTCCGCCCTCGCCCTCGTCGCCGTCGCCTCCTCGCTCGTTGCCTGCAACAAGCCTGAGGAAAAGAAGCCCGACATGAAGACCGAGGCCCCGAGGGTCGTCGAAGAGACGTCCAAGACGACCTCCACGACCACGACGAGCACTGCTCCCGACGCCATGACGGCGACGACCGCCACGACGACGACGACGACGTCCACGACGACGACGACGTCCGTTCCCGCCACGAAGTAAGCGACACCTTCGAAGTCCTTTGGATTCAGAGACGCCCCGGCGACGCCGGGGCGTTTTCCTTTCCGGGCCCCGACCTTGCGACAATTGAACGGAACGGAGGTCCCGATGACGCGCTCGTTCGTTCCCGCGGCGATTTTCCTCGGAGTCTGCACGCTCGCCGGGCCGGCCTCTCCGGCGGACACGATCGCGTCGACGGACTCCTTCCTCCCGGCCGTCCACGTCAACGGGGCGACCGGGGTCTTCCGGACGGACGTCACGATCTTCAACCCGGATCCTTCCGTGGCGGCGGTCGTCGACCTCTCCTACGTCGAGGCGGACCGCGACGGAACGGCGCGCCCTGTCCACCGCCTGCCCGGGAACCTTGCTCCCCTCGCATCCGTCACCCTGCCGGACGTCGTGCTCTCCACGTTCGGGCTCTCCTCGAGCTACGGGCTCCTCGAGGTCGCATCGTCCGCCGCGACCCCCATTCACGTCACGAGCAACACCTACAACGTCGCGGGAGCCCTGCCCGGCACATACGGGCAATTCTCCCCGGGACAGCCCGCCCGGAACTCCGTGGGATTCGACAACTCGCCATCCGGAGATCTCCACCTCACGGGAATCCCGAACGACGAGTTCCACAGGACGAACGCGGTCGTCATGAACCCCACCGGCCTTCCGCTCGAAGCCGGGGTGCGCCTCTGGAGCGCCGACGGGGTTCCCTTCAAGGTCGTCCTCGTGACCGTTCCTCCATATTCGCTCCACCAGCTCAACGACGTCTTCAACGGCGACTTCGCTTCGGCCTCCCCACCCGCGGGAGGTCCCTGGCGCCTGAGCGTGTTCGTGAACGCACCGAACGGCGCGCGGGCCCTCTGCTACGCGACGGTGACGGACCTTCGAACGGGCGACCCCTACCTCCTGACGGGCCAGCTGACGCGGCCCTGAGGCACGGCACCTGCGCGCCCTCCTCGTCGATCTCGGAAACGTTCTCGTCCGCTTCGATCACGGAATCACTCTCCGAAGGCTCGCGGTGGCGGCGGGCGTTCCCGAGCGGACGCTCGCGCCCCACGTCTTCGGTCCGCTGGAAAAGGAGTTCGATCTCGGACGTCTCACGGCCGCGGATTTCTTCCGTGCCGTCGAGCGCGACGCCGGCGTCCCGCGGCTTGCCGACGACGTCTGGACTTCGGCCTGGCGGGACATCTTCACCCCCGCTCCGGCCGCCTTCGCGGCCCTCTCCCGGCTCGCGCCCGACGTCGTGCCGATCCTCCTCTCGAACACGAACTCACTCCACTGGGAAGGAGTCCTTGCGGTCCTTCCCGGGCTGCCGGCGCTCGTCCCCCGCCGCGCGCTCTCCTTCGAAGTCCACGCCGCCAAGCCCAACGCCGCTCACTTCGACGCGGCCCTCTCCCTCGCCGGTGCGCGGAGGGCGGACGCGCTCTACGCGGACGATCGGCCGGAGCTCGTCGCCGCGGCGCGAACCCTCGGGATCGACGGATTCGTCGTCTCTTCTCCTGACGATTTCCCGCGCCTTCTCCGCGAACGAGGCTTCCTCCTCGAGGGTTCCGGCCCATCTTTCTCGGGGGGCGCTTCCCCGCTCTTCGCGAAAGGTCTCGAGGAGTTTCGGGCCGGGCGTTTCTTCGAAGCCCACGAGGAATGGGAGCTCCTCTGGAAAGACAGCGCGGGCGACGACCGACTCTTCCTGCAGGGCCTCATTCAGCTCGCGGCCGCACGCGTCCACATCGGCCGCGGGAACCTGGCCCCGGCGGCTCGCCTCCTCGCCCTCGCGAGGGAGAAGCTCGCGCGATTCGAAGGAAATCAGGCAGGACTCCTCGTGGAGTCGCTCTTCCCGGCCTAGACGGAGGCTTCTCTCTTCCCGCGGGCAAGCGGGTTCGGGAGGACGCCCGCCGCCCGAAATGCGATCTCCGCGATGACGAGTCCGTCGGGCGCGCGGCTCGCCGAAGCGTGAACGCCCGGCCGCGCGACGCCGAGGCGCGCGAGGGATTCCGACACTCGGGACGACACGCCCCTCGGGCGGGACCAGCCCGCGGCCGCCTCTTCGAGGACGTCGCGCGTCATTTCCGCGATCTTCTCGGGCCTCCGGGACGCGGCCCAGGCCGCCGCGGCGGCTCCCCGGTCGAGCGCGAGGCCCTCTTCGAACGAGAGCCGCTCCATCACTTCGGCGAGGCGCGCGACCTCGTCGCCCCCGATCGGAATCTTGTGCGTGAACGCGTCGGGCAGCTCGCGGAACCAGCCGATGTCGGACACGACGAGCGGGAGCCCGTATCCCGTCAGGCGGCAGACCGCGTGCGAGGTCTCGCCGAGCGTCGGGAACCTCAGGTTCACCGCGAACGTCGCCGCGGACGCCGCGCGCGCGAGGTCCTCCTCCGAGAGGTATCCGCCGAACCGGACATCCTCGAGGAGGCCGCTCTCCTTCACGAGATCCCGCAGCGGATCGTCCTCGGCGACGGCCCCTCCCACGAAGAGAAACGGGCGCCTCTCCTTCGGCAGGACCGCCATCGCCTCCAGGATCTTCGGGATGCGCTTCGCAGGCCCGACGATGCCGAGCGTGATCGCAAGCGGCCGATTCTCGGGAAGCGAGAGCGCGCGTCGGGCCGCGCCGGGCGGAAAACGCGGGGCCAGCGCGACGTGCTGCGGGATCGTGAGCGCACGAGTTCCGGGACACTCGAAGAGGACCGCGCCCGTCACGAGCGCCGAATGCGAGACGACCGCCTCGGCCGCGCGGATCAGGCCCGCGGACATCGGGAAGGCCCACGGGTCGAGGTCCCAGACCGGAACGAGAGGCGCGCGCCGGCGCGCCTCCGCGAAAGCCCGTCCCCTCTGGCCGTGCGCGCGCTCGAGCTCCCGCTCGTAGTCTTTTTCGCGTCCGCGCATGAGGTACCCGGCCGCGAAAAGATGGTGGAGGACGAATTCGTGGAGGACGACGACGGCTGGCGTCGTGCGCGTCGGATCGAGGAGCGCCTCGACTGACGGCAGGTGGAGGGGGTCGTTCCCGATCTCGAAGAGGAGTACGTCGTGGCCGGCCGCGAGAGCCTGCCGCGCGTCCTGGGGTTTCCACGCGCGCGCGTCCACGACGGCCTCGAGGGCGGGAAACAACTCGGCGTCGTAGTCAGCGATGCCGGACCTGACGGGAGGAAACGGGCCAACGAACCCGACGGAGAGCCGTCCGCCGGCGCGCGCCCTCTGTGCGCGCGCGGGCGCCGCGGCCCGTCCGACTTCCGGGGCGACGGTCGCGAGCAGGTCCCGGTACGAAGACGCGAGCCGGTCGGGCCTCCGCTCTTCGCCCCACTCGAGGGCGGCGCGCGACCGCTCGCGAAGGAGGCCGGGGTCGAACGCGAGCCGGGACATCTCGTCGGCGAGCCGGGCGGTCTCGTCTCCGCCCACGGGGACCTTCGCCGCGAACGCATCCGGAAGCTCGCGAAACCATCCCGTGTCCGAGACGATCAACGGGAGGCCGCTTCCCGCGAGCCGGCAGACGGCGCCGGAGGTCTCCCCCATCGTCGGATGGCGGAGGTTCACGGCGAAGTCCGCGGCGGACGCGGCCCGCCAGAAGTCGGCCTCGCTCAGGTAGCCTCCGAACGCGACGTCGTTCTCGAGACCGTGCGACGCGACGAACCGGTGCAGCGGGTCGTCCCCCGCCACATGGCCACCCACGAAGAGGAACGGTCGGCGCGACGACGGCAGTTCCGCCATCGCCTCGAGAATCCGGTCGATGCGCTTCGCGGGAGTCACGACGCCGAGAGTCGCCGCGACGGGGCGATCGAGCGGGATCCCGAGCGCGCGGCGCGCCGCGGCGCGATCGACGCGGGGGGGGAGGAGCGCGTGGTGCGGCAGGAGAACCGTCCGCGCCGCGGAGTTCTCCCCGAGGACCGCGTTTCTCACGAAATTGGAGTGGACGACGACCGCGTCCGCCGCCCGGATGACGCCCGCCGACATCGGGAACGCCCACGGGTCGAGATCCCAGACGGGAACGCGCCCCCCGCGCCGGCTGCGCTCGGCCAGAGCGCGTCCGCGGCCCCCGTGCGCGCGTTCGAGCTCCATCGCGTAGTCGTCCTCGCGCCCGCCGTCGAGGTACGCCGCGGCGAAGAGGTGGTGAAGGACGAAATCGTGCAGCACCACGACCGCCGGCGTGCGCCTCGCGGGGTTGAAGAGCGCCTCGACGGACGGCGCGTGCAGCGGGTCGTTTCCGATCTGGAAGAGGAGAACATCGTGCGGCGCGACGAGCGCTCCTGACGCCGCAGCGGGCTCGTAGGCGGAGAGAAAAAGAGAAGATTGCTTCGAAAGTGAAGAGAAGATCTCGGAGTCATAGTCGGCAATGCCGGAGCGCGTGGGCGGAAACGGTCCGATGAATCCGACGGAGAGCTGCTTCACCCGATGCCGCCCGCACGCAGAAGTGCCTTCACGGCATTTTCCCAGCGAATGTCTCTTACCCTTTCAAAGCCTCTTTCTCCGAGCTCCGAAGCCTTCTTGTCATTGGCAAGAAGATCCGCGACCGCCGCTCCGAGCGCGGCGGCGTCAGGCGGCACGACGCGGCCGGTCTCTCCGTCGACGACGAACTCCAGGGGCCCCCCGGAGTCGGTGCAGGTGACGACGGGCTTTCTCGACAGGAACGCCTCGAGCGCGATGTAGCCGTAGTCCTCGTCCGCAGGCGGAAAGAGCACCGCGCCCGAGGTCGCGTAGAGCGTGAGGAGCTCCTCGTCGGACACGCGTCCGAGAAAGCGCACGTCCGCGCCGCTCTTCCTCGCGAGCGCCTCCAGGCGAAGGCGGTCCGCGCCGTCGCCCGCGATCACGAGCCGGAACCTCCCCGCGGCCGCGGCGCCGATCGCGAGATCGACTCTCTTCCAGGCGTCCAGCCGGCCGGCGGCGAGCGCGAAACCCTGGGCCGGCTCGGTCCGGTAACGGCCCGCGAGGGGGGGCGGGTGGTAGAGGGCTTCCGCCTCGATTCCGTTGAACCGCGCGAGCCGCTCCGCCGTGTTCCGGGCGTTCGTGAAGATCTTCCGCGCCTCCGTGAGGCCGGTGCGGTCCGATTCGGCGATGAGCTCGCGCCAGCGCGTGTCCTCGGGCGAGGCCGTGAAGTCGCTCTGTTCCGTTCCGAAACGGTCGTACGCCTGCCGGAATTGGTGGATCAGCCACACGACCTTGTTCTCGTGCCGGACCAGATAGGACGGAAACTTCATCGGGATGACGAGGTCGACACGCTTTCCGTCCGCCTCGGACAGGTCGAGGAGCCGCCACGCGAGCGCGGACGTGAGGATTTCGGCGCGCGGATACCACTTGAACGGGAGTCGGACGAGCTCGGCTTCGTGCCCGGCCGCGGCGATCTCGCGCACGAGGCCCTCCGCGTGGCGCTCGGCACCCCCGGACACGAACGGCACCTGCGCGGTGCAGACGAGGACGCGCGCCATCCCGCTCCCGGGTTCCTACTTCACGCCCGTGACCGCGTAGTCCTGCGGCGCGAAGAGGAGGCGCGCGAGCGGCGCGAACCTGGGGTCGTCCGCGAGTCCTGGGGGCAGTCCCTCCGATTCCGGAACGGGTGACCGGAAGTCGACCGTTACGTCGCGGAGACCGGTCGCGCTGAGGAGCTGGGCGAGGGACGGCGCGGGCACGGGCCTCACGTGTGTGAGGTCCATCCAGAACCAACGCATCGCGTAGACGGACTCCGGATTCACGGACTCGAAAAGGACGCGGCCGCCCGGAGCGAGCTTGCGCACGGCCAGCTCGACGAGGTCGAAGAGCGAGGCCGGCGCGAGGTGTTCGACGACCTGGAACGCCGCGATCCCCGAGAGCGAGCCGTCCTCCCGGCCGCCGAGCCACGTGAACAGGTCCGCCGTGTCCACCGCGAGGCCCTTCTCGCGGGCGCGGGCGGCCATCATGGGATTCGCGTCACATCCGATTCCTGTGACGCCCTCGGCCTTCAGGGCCTCGAGGAACTCCCCGCGCCCGCAGCCGAGATCCGCCACGGGCTTCGAGACGCCCCGGAAGAGCGCGGCGTCCGTCGCCTGGCGGCGGCGGATCTCCTCTTCGCTGCCCCGGAAGTGCTCCTCGAAGTCGACGTAGAGGCCCGCGCGCAGCGGATCGTCCGCGCGGAGAGCGGGGGCTCCCGGCCCCTCGCGGGCGCCGTGCAGCGCCGAATCTCCCGGGACGGTCCGCAGGTTGCTGCGAAGAGAAGACCAGTCGAGGCGAAGCATCCGGAGCCCCTCTCTCGCGTCCTCCAGCCTCTCGAGCATCTCTCCGGACTTCTCGGCTTCTTTCTCCTTCTCCCGCGCCAGCGTCTCGTAGCGACGGTCCCGGTCCTTCTCGAGGGCGTCAAGCCGGCGCTGGCTCGCCGCGAGATCGCGCCCCGCGCCTTCCCGCGCCGCGGCCTCCCGGTCGAGGCGGGATCCGAGATCCGCGAGCTCCAGAGAGGCTCGCTCCCCCCCCTGTCGCGCCGCCGTCGCGGTCTCGTCCGCGCGCCGGGACGCCTCGCGCGCCTCCGCCGAAACCGCGGCCAGCTCCTCGAGGCTTGCCCCCGTCTCGAGAAGGGCGCCCCTCAACGCCTCGAGAAGCGCGGAGTTGAAGGTCGTCTGGTCGCGCGTGACGATCCTCAGGATGCGCAGGAGCGCCGCCTTGACGGGGCGCATCGAAGCGCCGGCGGGAAGCGTGGGGGACACGAAGCGCCCCGCGTTTTCCAGCATCGTGCGGGGTCCGGCGTAGGAGGGAGAACCCGCTCCGTCGGGCGATGCGAGGTGGCGCGAACGCGCTCCGCCCGCCGCCGAAAGACCCGAACCCGCGAAGGCGGAAAGAGACGCGAGCTGGCCCGCGAGCTCCGCCGCCAGGGACGCGACCTCGCGGCTCGCCGCGTCCTCAGGCTTTCCGCTCATTCGTCGCCTATATTAAGCGGGATCGCTGATGAGGACCCTCATGCTGAAACTGAGAAACGTCGCGGCCCGTTATGACTATCTGATCCCGTGGGTGCTCCTCGCCCTCGTCCTCGGAGCCACGGGTGCGGTCATCCAGATTCTGATCGTGAAGCTGATCCGCTGACCCGCGCCTCCCGCGCGAGAGTGCGCAGCACGCGGACGACCATCACCCCGACGGCGAGCGCCATGGGCCCGATGAAGACGCCGAGGAGCCCGAAGGCCGGGATTCCGCCGAAAACTCCCAGGAAGACCACGAGGGTCGACATCTCCGTGTCCTTCCCGCCGATCAAGAGCGGCTTCAGGACATTGTCGGCGAACGTCGACGTCACGAGGATGTTCCAAAGCACGAAGAAAATCGCCATTCCGGTGCGGCCCTGGATGAACAGCGCGACGAGTCCCGGAACCCAGACGATCGCGGTGCCGCCGAGAGGAAGCAGGGAGAGAATTCCCATCGCGACGCCGGCGAGAATCGGGGCCGGCAGGCCCGCGACGAGCCAGGAGAAGCCGCCGCACGCGCCCTGAACGACCGCGCAGGCGAGAGACCCCTTGAAGATGGCCTCCATCATTCCGCCGAGCGACTGGATGATCCGGTGGCGCTCGGCGTCATCGATCGGGAGGAGGTCGCTGATGGCCTCGGCCATGCTCTCGCCGTCGACGAGAAAGAAAAAGAGAAGAAAGAGCGTGAGGACGAACGTCAGGATCGCCTCGATGAACGAGAGCGCCACGTTCCCTCCCTGGGACGCGATCACCGTCGAGGCACGCGCCGCGAACTCGGCTCCCCGCGCCTCCAGATCGTCCGCGGAAAGCCCGGTTCGCTCCTGGATCCACGCAAGCGCCCGTCCCACGCCCGGCACGGCGAGAACGTCCCCGAGAGAGCGCAGCTCGCGGTCGCGGAGCTTCTGTCCGATCGTCGTCGCGGCCTCCGACGCCTGGTTCACGATGGCCTTGCCGACGAGGACGGCGGGGAGGAGGACGACGAGGCCCGCGCAGATAGAAAAAATCGCGGCCGCAAGCGTCGTGCGGCCGGGCAGGCGCGCCGCGAGTCGCCTCCAGACCGGCCAGAGCGCCACCGCGAGAATCGCGCCCCACGCGATCGCGGTGAGGAACGGGCGCAGGACGACGAAACAGAGGGCCCCCGTTCCCAGCGCGAGAAGCAGAAGGAAGGCGAGCGCGTAGGGATTGGGTGCGGCGCGGCGTGGCATGGGGCACCGAGATGATACGAGATGGATTGCTAGACTGGCCGGATGCGGCCTGCCGCGATGCGCGCTCCGCGCCAGCCTCCCCCCGCGCTTCCCCACGATCCCGCCGGCCTCTCCCGGGCCGCGGTCGAGGCGGCGCGCGCACATGGTTTCGCGGCCGCGGGAGTCCTCGCGGCCTCCCGGCCCCTGTCCTTCGAAAGCTACCGGACGTGGCTGGAGGGGGGATTCCACGGGGAGATGGCATACCTCGAACGGGACGCCGCGGCGCGGATGCGTTTCGACTCGATTCTGCCGTTCACGCGCTCGGTCCTCGCCGTCGCCCGCGCCGTTCCCGCCAGCGGCCCGGGGAACGTGGCGCAGTACGCCCGGGGCGAGGACTATCACCGGGTCGTCCGCCGCCACCTGAAGGCCGTCGTCGAGGACCTCCGGCCTCTCGCGCCGGGGGGTTCTCACTTTCGCGTCTGCGTCGACACGGCGCCGCTCCTCGAACGTGAGATCGCGGCCCGCGCGGGCCTCGGATTCATCGGGAAGAACGGTCTCCTGATCGTTCCGGGCGTCGGGTCGCACGTCGTCCTCGGAGAGGTCCTGACCGACGTCGCGCTCGCTCCGACGGCCGCGCCCGTGGATCCCGGAGCCGACCGCTGCGGGACCTGCACGGCCTGCCTCGACGCGTGTCCGACGGGGGCCTTCGCGGCGCCGCGAGTCCTCGACGCGCGAAAGTGCCTCTCATACCTCACGATCGAGAAGCGCTCGCCCTTCACCCCCGGAGAGGAGCTCGCCCTCGGCGGCCGGCTCTTCGGCTGCGACGACTGCCAGGACGTCTGTCCGTTCAACGCGGCCCGGGGCACGAGCGCGTCCGGTCCGGCCGCCTCCCTCGAGCCCGCCGAGATCCTCGCGCTCTCGGAGACCGCTTTCCGCGAGCGCTTCTTCGGTTCCGCGATCTGGAGGGCGACGCCGCAGGGTCTCGCGCGAAACGCCGCGGCGGCGCTCCGGCGCGACGCGGGCCGATGATGGGGACCTCGGGCACGACGCTCGTCGTCGCCGGTATGTTCGTGCGGGAGCGGCGGCTCCTGCTCGCGCGTCGCCCGGCAGGACGCGCATGGCCCGGTCTCTGGGAGTTCCCCGGCGGGAAGGTGGAGGCCGGAGAGACACCCGAGGACGCTCTCGTCCGCGAGTGGCGCGAGGAGATGGGCGTGACGCCCGTCGGGCTCTCCCCGTTCACGTTCTCCACGGCCGCCGGCGCCGCTCCGGTGGAGTCGGCGCGTCACATCACACTGCTCTTTTTCGAAGTGAGCGGCATCGTGGGCGAACCCCGGGCCGTGGCGGTGGACGCCGTCCGGTGGTGCTCGGCACCGGAGTCGCGCATCCTCCCGATGCCCCCCGCCGACGCACCGGCGCTCGACCGCCTGCTGGAAAAAGCGCGGGACGGCGAGTTCTCCAACACGGAATCCGAAGAGGGAAGGAGGCTCGCGCGCGAGCACGTCGCGTCGGAACCGTTCATCGAACGCTCCGAGTCTCTCTCCTCCCTCCGCGCGCTGGCCTTCCGCAAGCCGCGACCTGGCGGGGACGGAACCATATCCGGCCTCCTCGTGGCGACTCCGGACGGCGCGCGCGCCTTCCGCAACGTCTGTCCTCACGTCGCGATTCCGCTCGACCGGGGCGGCGAGCCCCTCCTCACCGCCGACGGCGCATACCTCGTCTGTCGGAACCACGGGGCCCTCTTCGATCCCGAGGACGGGCTCTGCATCGCCGGCCCGTGCGAAGGCGAATCCCTCGTTCCCCTGCGCGTGTCGCGCAGCGGCGCGGGATGGGCGCTCGAAGCCGGGGAATCCGGATGACGTTTTCGATCCTGATCGTCCTCTACTTTCTCTGCGCCGCGGCCTCGGCGTTCTTCTCGTCCGCCGAGACGGCGATCACGTCGCTGTCGGACGCGGACGTCTTCCGCCTGAGAAACGCCCGCGAACGGAAGGCGGACCGTCTCGAGCGGCTCCGCGCGGACCTGCCCGGAACGATCGGAACCCTCCTCGTCGGCAACACGCTCGCGAATGCCGCGGCCGGTTCACTCGGGGCCGGCCTCGCGATCGCGGCGTTCGGCGAGAAATGGGGCGTCCTCGTCGCGACGATCCTGACGTCCGTGGTCCTCCTCGTCGTTGCGGAGGTCACCCCCAAGACGATCGCGGCCCGGCGCCCGGAGCAGGTCGCGCTCCTGTTCGTCGGCCCGATGGAGCTCTTCGTGCGGCTCCTCGCGCCCGTGACGCGCCTCCTCTCGGGCTCCGCCCGTTGGATCCTCGGTCCGCTCGGCGCGGACGCTTCCGCGGACGTGACGGGGGAAGACGTCAAGAGCGTGATCGATCTTTCGCGAGAGCAGGGAGGGCTGAAGCGCGAGGAGAGCGAGCTCCTCCACGCCGTCCTCGCGTTCGGCCAGACGCCGGTTCGCGACGCGATGGTTCCGCGTGCCCGCATCGTCGTCCTCCCCGTCGTCTCGACTTTCGCGGACGTCGAGGCGGCGTGCCGCGAACACCGCTACAGCCGCTATCCCGTGACACGCCAGAATTCCGACGACATCATCGGCATCCTGCACGTCAAGGACCTGTTCGACGTCTCGGACTCGGAGGAGAAAGCGTTCGATCTGGGGCGTTACCTGAGGCCCGCGATCTTCGTGCCCGAGCTCAAGCGATCCGAAGACCTCTTCCGCGAGATGCGGAGGCGGCGTTTTCACATGGCCGTCGTCGTGGACGAGAGCGGCGCGATCGCAGGGCTCGTGACGCTCGAGGACCTCATCGAGCAGATCGTGGGCGACATTTTCGACGAGCACGACGAACCTGCGGGCCGCCCCGAACGCGACGGGACCTCTCTCCTCGTGGAAGGGGCGTATCCTCTGGCTTCGCTCGAACTAGACCTCGGGGCCTCGTTCGACGACCCCGACGACGAGACCGTCGCCGGCTTCCTGCTCCGCAAGTTCGGGCGCATCCCCCGGGCCGGAGCTAAAACCCGGGAAGGCGATCTCGAGTTTCTCGTCGAACGCGCGTCGCCTCGCGCGATCGAACGCATCCGCATCCTCCGCGTCCCGGCCCAACCGCCGGTTCCGCCCGACGCACGAAAGGCCTGAGACACGTGACCCCAGCCCCACGCACCGTGACCCTCCTCGCCGGCGACGGCATCGGCCCCGAGATCTCCGCGTCCGTGACGTCCATCCTCGACGAAGCCGGAGCGAACCTCTCCTGGGAACGCCACGACGCCGGCGAAGAGAGCATCAAGACGGCCGGAACGCCTCTTCCCCCGGCTACGGTCGCCTCGATCCAGCGCACGAAGGTCTGCCTGAAGGGTCCCGTCGGGACCCCGATCGGCAAGGGCTTCAAGAGCGTGAACGTGACGCTTCGCCAGACGCTCGACCTCTACGCGAACCTGCGGCCCGTGAAGAACGTGCCCGGGGTCGTGGCGCGCTACGGCGCGCTCGACCTCGTCGTCGTGCGCGAGAACACGGAAAGCCTCTATTCCGGTATCGAACACGTCGTCGTACCCGGTGTCGTGGAGTCCATCAAGATCATCACGGAGAAGGCGTCGACGAGGATCGCGCGTTTCGCGTTCGAGTTCGCGCGGGCTCACCGCCGCAAGAAGGTGACGATCGTTCACAAGGCGAACATCATGAAGCTCTCGGACGGGCTCTTCCTCGACTCCTGCCGCAACGTCGGGGCGCAGTACCCTGATATCGAAGTGAACGACGTGATCGTCGACGCCGCCTGCATGAAGCTCGTGATGAACCCGGCCCAGTTCGACATCCTCCTCCTCGACAATCTCTATGGCGACATCGTGAGCGACCTTGCTTCCGGCCTCGTGGGCGGCCTTGGCGTCACTCCCGGGGCGAACCTCGGCGAGACCTGCGCCGTCTTCGAGTCCGTGCACGGTTCGGCTCCGGACATCGCAGGCAAGGGCATCGCGAACCCGACCGCGCTCCTTCTCTCCGCCGTGATGATGCTTCGGCACCTGAAGGACGAAGCAACGGCGGTCCGCGTCGAAAAGGCGCTCTTTTCAGCGCTCGAAGGCGGGGAGGCGCGCACGCGCGACGTGGGCGGAACCGCGACCACGCAGGAGTTCACCCGGGCAGTCCTCTCGAGGCTCTGAGGCGCGGCTTGCCGAGGATCGTCTTCCTGAACGACGGCAAGCGCACCCACGTCGCTGCGGGGCGGACGGTGCTCGACGTCGCTCTCGAGCTCGACGTCCCGATCGGCCACGTCTGCGGCGGAGGCGGCACGTGCTCGACCTGCCGGTTCGTCTGCGTCGTCAACCCTCAGAACCTGTCGCCGATCCAGCCGAACGAGATCGCGTACGACCTCGGAGAGAACGTGCGCCTCGGGTGCCAGGCGAAGATCGAAGGCGACGTCGGTGTTCGCGTCATCGTGGTTCCGAAGGCGATCCTTGTCTAGGCCGTCCGTGAGGCGCGCGCTGCGCCGGGCGGGAGGCGCGACGCCCCCCAGGCCGCCCCGCAGCGCCGGCCGGCGGAATCTCGGGGCGATCCCCGCCCCGAAGATCTTCCTGCCCGGGGAGTCTCCGGATGCCGGCACCATCGACTTTTCGTCGGTATTCGGGCGGGCAGCCCCGGTCGAGATGGAAATCGGCGTGGGCAAGGGCCGGTTCCTTCTCGCCGCCGCGGCGGCCCATCCCGAGAGGAACTGGTTCGGCCTAGAGATCGAGGCCGAGTACGCCGAGATCGTGCGCCTCAGGGCGGCGAAAGCGGGCCTCGGGAACCTCCGGACCGAGCGGCTCGACGGAAAGGCGTTCGTCGAAAGGCGCCTCTCCCCCGGCTGCCTCGCGGCCTTGCACGTCTACTTCCCGGATCCCTGGCCGAAGAAGCGCCACCACAAGCGCCGGCTCGTGGATGCCGCCTGGGCCGCCGCGGCCGCGCGGGCCCTCGCGCCCGGCGGCCTCCTTCGCGTCGCGTCCGACCACGACGAGTACTTCTCCGTGATCGACGGCGTGCTCTCGACCGAACCGGGTTTCGGGAGACTCTCCGAGGACGAGGCGGGCGACTGGTCGACCGGAACGAGCTACGAGCTGAAGTTCCAGAAAACCGGCCGACCGATCCACAGGATCGTCCTTCGGCGCCGCTGACCGCCGCATCGCAAGGGAGGTCCCTCCATTCATGCATCAGTCCATCGCCCACATCGCGCTTGTCGTCCGTGACTACGATGAGGCACTCGCGTTCTACGTCGGGAAACTGTGGTTTCACATCGTCGAAGATACGTACCAGCCCAAGCAGGACAAGCGATGGGTGGTCGTCTCGCCGCCGGGCGCCTCCGGCACGTCGCTGCTGCTGGCCCGCGCTTCGAAACCTGAGCAGGAAGCCTTCATTGGCAACCAGGCCGGCGGGCGTGTCTTCCTCTTTCTGCAAACGGACGATTTCTGGCGCGACTACAATCGCATGCTTTCCGCTGGTGTTCGCTTTGTCAGACCGCCCAGCGAAGAGTCCTATGGAACCGTGGCGGTGTTCGAGGACTTGTACGGCACCCGTTGGGACTTGTTCCAGCAGCGGACTCGCTGAGCTCACGCGCTGGACCTGATATCGGTAGGCGGCTGGAACTTCTTGCTGCACCACCGTGCTGTCCGCCGAGCCTCTCCTCGCGAAGCTCTCCGAGGAGAAGGCGGGTGACGGTCGACCGGGACGAACTAAGAGCTGAAGTTCATCAAGACGGGCCGGCTTATCTACAAGGCGGTCTTCCGGAAGCGCTCGCTCGGCTCGTAATTCCGCGCGCGGGCAGCGGAACCTGTATCGCGGGCGTACTCGTCTCGTTGTCCGCCGTCGTTCCGAAGATGATGGCACTGCCCCCGAGTAACGAGAGCGTGACTCTCTCGCGACCGGCAAGAACGAACCCTCCCAGGAATTCCTGCGCGGACTCCTGGATCGAGCGGTAGGGTCCGAAGTTCCGATGAACGGCCTTCAGCACGTTGTCCCCGGTATCCCGCACGGTCACTCGAACAGCGGCACCTTCGGCGAACGTTCGCAGGCCGATCGCGAATCGGCACTCCACAAGATCTGCCGGGGCGTCCAAACCACCGTCGTTACCGATCGTCAGAGCGTCTCCGACGGCAACAGACGATTCGATTGCTCCGTGCACACTTTCGCCGGCTTTACTGTTAAATACTTCCGCCCGGACGATCGGGGGCCGGCCGCGACTGACGATCACGTCGAGGCTACCGGAGCCCTGCTCCCCCATATCGGACACGATGTCGTGAAATCGAACCACATCTGAGGGGGCCAGCCGGAAAGGAATGGCGTGGTCGAAGTCCGAGCCTGGTCTACCCCGGGGATGAAAGACGAGACGCCCTTCCACCGCCTCGACGCATGTGTTGTCGACGCAGTTGTTCTCGAGCTCCAGCCGTGTCTTGAAGAACGCCCCGTACAAGCCGCTGGCGGATGTGACAGCGGGAACCACGCCGACCACGTAGCCCGAAGACGGGCAATCGTTCAACGCGACCGAGAACCCGGCTGTGCCACGGTCGATCGCAAGATCCGGCCTTCCGTCGCCGTCGAAATCGCCAATGCGCAGCCACGACGAGATGGTCGAGGGCGGCAACGACACAGTCGCGCACGCAGAAAACCGGCCGGCACCGTCCCCACAAAACACGACAACCGAATCCGCGTATCCCGCGCGCATGCTTAGCAACGCGATATCGGGGATCCCGTCGGCGTTAAAGTCTGCGAGGCTGAAGTCCCGAACGACGATGCCCGCCAGCGGGGATGACACGGCCTCGAACGCGCCTCCACCCCGGTTGAGAAACACTGCGATTGAACCGCCGGACCCGAGAAGAAGGTCGGGACGCCCATCGTTGTCGAAGTCGGCGATAGGCAGATTCCTGGGAAAGCCGACCGGAGCCGGAATATTTACCTCGAACATCGGCCGGTCGACCAGCAGGCCGTCCAGGCCCTGCCGGAGCACGCGAAGCCGGCGCGTCGCTTCCAGCGCATCCTCGGCGTAGGCGAAATCGAGCGATCCGTCGCCGTCGAAATCCTCTACGGCCAGAGTTGACCCGGCATCCAGCGAGGCAGACCCGATCTCTACATTCCTCGAAAACCCGCCTGCGCCATCGCCGCGCCTGATCACGATGGCGCAATGGCCCGGACCGCCGCCGGCCGGAGCGGCGACGCCGCCTCCCACCAGGTCGAGGTTTCCGTCCCCATCCCAGTCCACCAGAACGTTCGAGCCGCCGGTTCCCGAGATCCCAGGCCCAACCGAGAAGAGTCCGTTGAGCGTGGACAGGAACGCACCGCCCTCCACCCCACCGCCACACGGCTCCACGGCGTTTCCTAAGGAGACAATTACGTCAGGCAGGCCGTCGTTGTTCAGATCAGCAACGCGGGGAGAACCGCGTGCGATCAACTGGCTCGAGACGATCGGGACCAAATCAGCGAACGTGCCGTTGCCCCGGCCAAGCGCTACGCTGCTTCCAACAATGAGGTCGAGAATCCCGTCACCGTTGAGATCCGCAATCTCCGGCGCTAAGAGCCGAGCCTGACCGCTCGTGACAGGATCTTTGAAGCGAGGGGCGACGCACTGGGATAGCCCATCCTGTGTGAGCATCAGAGCCCCCAGGAGACACCCACCAGCAACGAATCGTGCGGCGATTTTTCTCATGGCTCCTTCTTGGCCCCTGCGAATGAAACGTATGCGCTGCGGAACGGGCCCCAATGAGACTCGTGTATCAGTAGGGTCCGCTCGTGCGGAAACACTCCTTCAGACGCGCAGCTCACTCCCCCGGGCGAGCCGTCCCCGGGAGGCGGCCTGACGGGTTTATCCGTTCCGCTCCTTCCGCGCGCTCGCGCGCGAGGATGGGCTTCAGGTACCTGCGGAAGTAGTCGAACCCGGAGATGAGGGCCATCGCGGTCATCACGTAGAGGGCCGCGCGCCCCGTCTTCCGCCACAGTCCGATGTCGTCGAGCTTTCCGCCGAGAATCATGAGCGAGATCCCGATGATCTGCGTCGCCATCTTCCACTTGCCGAGCTGCGACGCCGCGATCGTGATGCCCCGGCTCGACGCGATCGAGCGAAGGCCCGAAACCGCGAACTCCCTTCCGATGATGATGCACACGGCCCAGGCGTCTGCCTCCTGCAGGTCGACCAGCGAGATGAGCGCCGCCGAGACGAGGAGCTTGTCCGCGATGGGATCCAGGAGCGTTCCCATCGTCGTGACCTTCTTGAAGCGCCGGGCCCAGTACCCGTCCAGCCAGTCCGTCAGCGCGGCCAGGAGGAAGATCGCCAGCGCGATGTATTCGCGCGCGGGGAGTTTCGTCAGGAGGAGGACGACGAGGAACGGGACGAGGAAGATGCGGAACAGCGTGAGAGCGTTGGGGACGTTGACGAACACCGGGACGGGATTCTAGACCGCGCGGCGCGGCGGAGCCACGCGGCCCGCCCGCGCTGGACAGGCACCGCCCGCTCCCCGAGAATCGGCTCGCTCATGACGGCCCCTCACATCGTTTTCGGAACCGACGGCTGGAGGGGGCGGATCGCCCGCGATCTCACGTTCGATTCCGTGAGAACCGTCGTCACGGCCGCGGCCTCGTGGATCGCCGACGAGGAGAATCCCGAGCCCGGCGATCCCTGGACTCTCCCCGTCGTCTTCGACACGCGCTTCCTGTCCCCCGAGCTCGCCGGGGAGAGCGCCGCGTTCCTCGCGACACGCGGGTTCCGCGTTCTCCTGTCGGACCGTCCCGTCCCGACGCCCTGCGCGTCCTGGCACGTGGCGACGCGGGGGCTCAGGGCCGGGCTGGCGATCACCGCGTCCCACAATCCGGCGGGATGGAACGGCGTGAAGGTGAAGTCCTGGTTCGGCGGTAGCGCCACGCCCGCGACGTACGACTCGATCGCGCGCGCGGCCGGCCGCCCTTTCCCGGAGCGCGCCGGCGGCTCGGTCGAGCGGCTCGACCTCGCGACGCCATGGCGCGAAGCGCTCGCCGCCCTCGTCGACCTCGACACGATCCGCGCGGCCGGAATCCGCGTGCTCTTCGACGCAATTCACGGAGCGGCCGGAAGCCTCCTCGAGGAGATCGTCGGGCCCGGACATCCGACCTCCGTCGTCTCTCTGCGTGCGGATCGCGATCCGCTCTTTGGCGGCGTCAACCCGGAGCCGATTCCCGAGAATCTCGCTGCCTCCCGCAGGGCCGTCACCGCCGGCCGCTACGACGTCGTGCTCGCGAGCGACGGGGACGGAGACCGGCTCGGCGTCCTGGACGCCTCCGGGAGCTTCGTGACGCCGCACCGCGTGCTCGCGCTCCTCGCCGAGAGTCTCACGCGCCGCGGCCGCATCCGGGGCGGCATCGCGAAGACGTTCTCGACGTCGCTGCTGCTGGACCGCGTCGCCGCGCGCATCGGCGTCCCCCTTCACGTCACGCCGGTCGGCTTCAAGTACATCGCCGAGAGAATGATCTCCGGCGAGGTCGCGATCGGAGGCGAGGAATCGGGCGGTCTCGGCGTCGCGTTCCACCTGCCCGAGCGCGACGGCGTGCTCTCGGCCCTGCTCGTCCTCGAGGCGATCGCGCACTCGGGCGGAACCCTGGAGTCTCTCGTGAAAGGACAGGACGACTCCTACGGCGCGCTTCACTACGGCCGCCGCGACCTTCACCTTCCGATGCCCGTCCTTCGCGCCTTTCTGGACGACGTCAAGAACCACCCACCCGCGTCGCGCGCCGGAGAACGCGTGACGGGCCTCGACGACATGGATGGCGTGAAGCTGGTCTTCGGACCGCGGGGCTGGCTGCTCTACCGCCTCTCGGGCACCGAGCCGATCATCCGGATCTACGCCGAGCACGAGGACCCGGCCCTGATCGGCGCCCTGCTGGACGAGACGGAGGCAGAACTCCGCACGCGCGCCGGCTGAGAGCGCCGGGACCCTCCGGCTGCCGCGTCCGGCTCCTCCGCGATGCCGAGCCCACAGACGCACGCTCCTACTCCCTCCCCCGAGCAGGAGGCCATCGAGTACTACAACGACGGCGTCTTCTCTCGCGACAAGGCGGACAAGTACGAGGCGGAATCCGCGACCGAAACGGAAGCGGCGAAGAAGACGAATCTGCTCGAGAAGAGCAAGAGCGCCCACGAGTCGTCGATCAAGAAATACACGAAGGCGGTCGCGCTGGAGGCGAACTACACGCCCGCGATCGAATACCGTGCCGAGGCCTACCTCGGGCTCGACAAGCTCGACGAGGTGAAGTCGGCCTACATGACCCTCTTCAGCGCGGACCGCAAGCGTGCCGACGAGCTCGCCTCCGCGATGCAGAAGTACGTCGAGCGCAAGCAGGCCGACCCGGCGGGCGTCGATCCCGCGGCGATCCAGGACTTCGGCAAGTGGGTCGCCGAACGGAAGCAGCTCGCGTCGCAGACGTCCTCTCTCGCGGATCCGAACGCTCCATCGCGCTGGTAGCGCTACGACTCTCTTCCTCGGAAGGGTCTTCCTCCTCGCGGCGGCGGGCGCAGCGCTCGAAGACAACGGGCTCGGCGGCGCTTCCACGCGCCCACGCTCCGAAACATCGCCGTGACCGCGCCTTACATGCACGACGGCCGGTTCGCGACGCTCGACGCCGTGATCGACCACTACGCGTCGGGGGGGCTCGCCTCTTCGACGCGCAGCGCGCACGTCAGTGGCTTCGCGATCACTGAGGGCGAGAAGCGCGACCTCGTCTCGTTCCTCGAGAGTCTGACGGACGAGAGCTTTCTCCACGACCCGGCCCTCTCGGACCCGCGGCCGCCCGGGAAGGCTCTGCCGTAGTGATCAGCGCGCGTCCGCGAGGACGAATCCGGCGCCCGTGAATCGCATCGAGGCGCCCGCGCCGAGACCCGACAGCGGATCCGATTCCTCGAGGAGCTCCGGAACGACGTCGCCGCCGTAGGCGACGACCGCGCGCGCGGCGATGGCCAGAGGCTGGCCGCGCTCCACCTCGAAACGGGCGGGCTCGGAGGAGACGGCAAGAGCCACCGCGCCCGTGCCGGCGAGTTTCAGGAACGGAGGAGCGGTGCGATCGCCGGCGTCGGGTGTCACGTCCGCCCGGCAGGCGAGCGCGCTCTCGAACGCGAGGAGCCTCTCCGGGTGGACGGAGAGCGTCTCTCCCGAAAGGCCCTTCAGCCACGGAACGCGGCCGGGATCCGCGAGCAGGAGAACGCCGTCTCCGGACGCGCCGATCAGGATCCTGTCGAGTCCGTCCGGGGTGCGAGAGGGCGATGCGTCGAGGATCGGCGTACCAGACCGGCCCACGACGATTCCGCGGCGGACGCGCACGCCCGCCTTACAGGCCACCGAGAGGAAGCCTCCGGGCTTCGGGAAGAACGGGCCGAGCGGACGCGCCACCGCCGCGGCAGCGGCCTCCATGCCGGCCAGAACCGCAGCGGACGGCCGCGGGCGCGATCCCGAGGACGCTTTGAGCTTTCCGCTCGCCGTGAGCGAGTCGAGCGGTTCGGGCTTGACGACGACGGTGGGATTCGGCCGCGTGTCGCTGAGCGAAGGCCGCGTCGCCGTCGCGATGCGAACCTCGGCTGCCGCCGCCCGCGCGGTACGGGCCACGGAGTCGTCGCCCTCGGAACCGTCCCGGAGCTCGGCGCCCGCCATGCGGAAATGACGTTGGGCCTCGTCCCAGGCTCCGCGGCGCTGCGCGAGCAGACCGAGCGTCAGATGGGCCTTACGGTGGGCCGGGGCGAATCCGAGCACTCTCTCGAGCGGGTCGCGCGCCTCGCGGTCGCGCCCCGACTTGAACAGGATCAACCCGAGGTTGAAGAGGAGGGGCACCGACTCCGCGTGCTCGGCGAGGAGGTCGCGGGTCATGGTCTCGGCCTCTTCGAACTGGCCGAGGTGAAAGAGAGTGATCGAGAGATTGAGGAGGACTTCGGGGTCTCGCGGGCGCAGTCGCCGCGCCTCCTCGAACTCGCGCCGCGCGGTCTCGTGATATCCGCGCCCCATTTCTTCCTTGCCTCGGTTGAGATGGAGGAGGAAGAGGCCGTGATCGAAGAAGGGCGCGGGCCGGAAGGCCCTCGTCGTTTCGGATCCGCGCGAAGACGTCATCCCGCCTCGACCGCCTCAGCGCACGCGCCCGAGAGCGGGCGGCTGTCTCTCCGCGACCTCCACGGCCGTGTTCGAGAACACGCGGGTGCCGTTCTGGTTCGACACGCGTACGGCCGCGGAGCGCAGGACCGGGCCCGTCCGCGTGCCACGGAACCCGCCGCCGATCGTGGGGAAAGACGCTCCCTCGCCGTGGCGCGCGACGAGGACCCGGCGGATGTACTCCCTCGTTTCGCGGTAGGGCGGGACGCCGGCGTGCCGCGCGACGGCACCCTCTCCGGCGTTATAGCCCGCGAGAGCGAGCGAGACGTCTCCCTTGAACTGTTCGAGGAGCGCTGCCAGATAGTGGACGCCCGCGCGGATGCTCTGGCCGGCGTCCTGACGGTCCGAAACGCCGAAGCGGCGGGCCGTGTCCGGCATGAGCTGCATGAGGCCCCGGGCGCCCTTCTTCGAGACCGCCCGCGGGTTGTAATTGGACTCGACGAGCATGACGCTTTTCACGAGGGCCGCATCGACGCCCGCCGAGCGCGCCTCGCTCTCGATCGCCGCGTCATAAGGGGTCGGCGCGTTGCGGCGCGAGACGAGATAGCTGTCCGTCGGTACGCCGCCGTTGACGCGCCAGCCGCTTCCGACGTTGTCGTTGAAGATCAGGGTCGATCCGTTCGCCTGCCGTATGAGATGGACGTCGGCCCTTACGGGCGACGCCCAGAGCACTACGGCCGCCGAGAGCCCGGCCAGTCCGATCCTGAGGCACGGCATCGTGCAAAGATTATAGTCCAAACGGGTTACAGGGGCTCAGTTCGAGAGGCTCTGCCTCACGCGTGCGACGCCCAGCTCGAGCGCCGGCTCGATCTGCGCGGCATCCTTGCCCCCCGCCTGCGCGAGGTCCGGCTTGCCACCCCCTCTGCCTCCGACGGCCGGTGCCATGGCCTGCGCGAGATCGTGGGCCGAAACCCGCACCACGAGATCGGGCGTGACCGCCGCGATCAGGGTCACCTTGCCTTCCGTCTCGGTCCCGAGAAGCACGACGCCCGACTTCAACTGCCCGCGAAACGTGTCCGCGAGGTTCCGCAATTCGTTCGCCGGGAGCGAGGGCACGCGGCGGGCGAGCACTTTGACGCCCGCGATCTCGACGATGCCGTCGGTTCCGGCCAGGTCCGAAGAGACCTGGGATTTCTTGGAAGGTGAAGAACCGGAGGTGTCGGACAGCGCAAGGTCCCTTTTAAGCTGCGCGATCTCCCTGTCTTTCTTCCTAAGAGAATCCAGCGCGTCTTTCAGCTTCGCCGGTAGCTCGTCGGGAGACGTATTGGCGAGGTGCGTGAGCTGTTGCAGGATGTCTTCGTCTTTCTGCAGGCGCTCGACCGCGTTCATCGACGTGACGGCTTCGATACGCCGGACGCCCGCCGCGAGGCCCTTGTCCGAGAGAACCTTGAACGCGCCGATCTCCCCGGTGCGGGCGACGTGGCAGCCGCCACAGAGCTCCGTCGAAAAGCCCGGCACATCCACGACTCGAACGCGCTCGCCGTACTTCTCGCCGAAGAACATCATCGCGCCTTTCGTCTTCGCCTCGTCCATGGACATGACGGCCTTCGTCACGTCGCGGTCGCGCAGGACCTCCTCGTTCACGAGGCGCTCGATCTCGCGGATCTCGTCGTGTGTCGTGGGGCGGGATGCCGCGTAGTCGAAGCGCAGGCGGTCCGGCGCGACGAGCGACCCCATCTGCCGGACGCTCTCGCCGAGCACGGTGCGGAGCGCGGCGTGCAGCAGGTGCGTGCCGGTGTGGTTCGCCTGCGTGCGCCGCCTCACCCACTCGGGCACTTCCATGGAG
>JBBQRP010000009.1:0-138881 GCA_038214715.1 Thermoanaerobaculia bacterium
GTACACGAACAGCACCGCCTACATCATTCAGAGCATTCAGTACTTCCACGACGGGAATAGCAACCAGGACAAGGTCTTCGTGACCACTATGAGCCTCTGCAACCCGAGCCTGTATGCGGGCTGTCCGGGCAATCCCATCACCACCTCCCTCTGGCTGACCTGCGCGAACTGAGCCCTCCGAGCCCTCGCCTCGAGCCGCGGCCACCCGGCAGGCCCGTCGGGTAGCCGCGGCTTCCGAGGAGTGCATTCGCCACGATATCCCGCGCTCATCGTTCGGCCCTTCCCCCCCGGAAGTCACTGGCATTTCAAGCATTCATCCCGGTCCGGTGTCGTGACCGTGCCGCACCCGAAGAGAGACCTACCGAAAGGCACGCACAGGAGCATCGAAAGACAGAGCGGCGTCAAGCTGAGCTGAGAGGGAACTATGGCAACGTACGTTGCACTCATCCGTAAGGAACCCCACAGCGATTACGGCGTCGACTTTCCAGACTTTCCCGGATGCGTCACCGCCGGTCGGACGCTCGACGAAGCCGTCGCGATGGCGCACGAGGCTCTCGCAGGTCACGCGGCTCTGATGGTCGAGGAGGGCGAGAAGCTTCCGGCACCGTCCCGCGTGGAAACGGTCCTTAGAGATCCGCACAACAAACAAGGGCGCCGTGCCGTTTCTCGTCTCCGCGCCAGACGTAGCGTCAAAGGCGGTTCGCGTGAACGACCGCTCGCTCCAGTGTCCTTCGGCTCGGCGGTGTGCTCGAACGGCGGGCGGGGCCTCCTCGGCGTGGCCGTGGACCCGGCGTTCGCGACAGACCACTTCGTGTACTGGTAGTAGGGGCGCGGATTGGGGCGGGCGCGCCCAACGCCTCTTCGGCAAGGCACCGCGCGCAACGCGCTGAAGGGTACCGCCCAGGCTCTTCCTCGATCTTTTCCGCCGTCGCACGGCTGCTATCGGAATGAGTCACTTGATGAGTCATACAATCAGTAGTACATTCAGCATGAAAAAAAGGAGGCGACCATGTCACCCAACCGTTCGACTGTCCGAAAGAGCGTGGCCCTCCCGCGAAAGGCTGTCGAGGAGGCGATTCACTTCGCGCCCAAGGAGCTGAAGAAGAACTTCAATCGGCTCGTGCTCACGGCACTGCAGGAGTTCGCCGGGCACCGGCGAGGCCTGAGCTTCGATCAAGAGATGGAGGCAATGGCCGCCGATCCAGCCATCCAGGCTGACAGCACGGCCATCTCCAGGGAATTCGCGACCGCGGATTTCGACGGTCTGAAGCCGTGATCCAGCGCGGCGAGATCTACTTCGTCAACCTGAATCCGGTTAAGGGGCGCGAGCAACAGGGACACCGCCCGGTCCTGGTCGTCTCGGCTGATGCGATCAACGCCAAGCCGCTCGTGGTCACGGTCATCGTCGGAACCAGCGCGGCAAATGTGCCACGGGACTATCCCACGAACATCCGAATCCCCGCGAACGCGAGCGGGCTTCCCGAGGATTCCGTGTTCTATGCCTTTCAGGTTCGATCGCTCGACCCAGGCCGGTTCCACGGGCCGCCCGCCGGCCGTCTGAATGACACATGGATGCGGAAGGTGGGGGCGGCGCTGACACTCGCGCTGGCCTTGTGAGCGACATTCACAATGCAGAGCGCGTCGCCGTAGATGATGAGCTGCTGATCGCCGCCGGCTCGCCCTGGACGTCGCTCACCCGTGCGCACCCAGCGCCTCGATAGCTGCGGCAGGATGCCGACCGACCTCCGAGAACTCTCGCCGTTCCCAGCCGTCACCTGCGCGTCTCCCGATGCGCTCGGGCCGCTGCCACACTGAAAGCGTGGCTTCCCAACACTTCGGTCGGGAGGCCACATGGCTCGACTGACTCGCGCGGCGATTTCGGCTCTTCTCACGTTCGCAGCCTTCCCTGCCCCCGCCATCACCCTGCCCCCAGGCTTCGGGGACGGCCTCGTCGCCACCGTCGGGTCCCCCACGGCCCTCGCCTTCACGCCGGACGGGCGACTGCTGGTCACGACGCAGGGCGGGACTCTTCGCATCGTCTCCGACGGGTCTCTTCTTGCCACGCCGGCGCTCTCCCTCGGTTCGAAGGTCTGCTCGAACAGCGAGCGCGGCCTTCTCGGGGTAGCCGTGGACCCGTCTTTCGCGACGAACCACTTCGTCTATCTCTTCTACACGTTCAACAAGAACAACGCCGGCTGCCCGACGAGCAGCACGGCGTCGCCCGTCGAACGAGTCTCGCGCTTCACGCTCGACGTCCCCACGGCGAACGTCATCGACCGGTCGACCGAACTCGTCCTCCTCGACAACGTTCTGAACTTCGCGGGGAACCACAACGGCGGACAGCTGCGCGTCGGTCCGGACGGCTATCTTTACGCGGGCATCGGCGACGGCGGCTGCGACTACGCGAACGACAGCGGTTGCGGCGGTGCCAACGACGCCTCGCGCGACCGGAACATCCTGAACGGAAAGATCCTCCGGATCGCGACGGACGGCTCCGTGCCGCCCACGAACCCGTTCCTCGGTGCCGGAACCGCGCGCTGCAACGCGGGACCGTCGGCGCCCGGGACGATCTGCCAGGAGACGTACGCGTGGGGCTTCCGGAACCCGTTCCGATTCAACTTCCGGCCCTCCGACGGCGCGCTCGTCGTGAACGACGTCGGGCAGGGGGCCTGGGAAGAGGTCGACAACGTGCAGGCCGGAGGCGACTACGGCTGGCCGTGTCGCGAGGGCGCCCACGCGAACCTGACGACGAATCACTGCAGCCCGACGCCTCTCAACATGATCGACCCGGTCTACGAGTACCCCCACGGGACGATCCCGGGCACGACGGCGACGGGCTGCGGGTCGATCACGGGCGGGGCGTGGGTGCCTCCGGGCGCCTGGCCGACCACGTACGACGGGACGTACCTCTTCGCGGACTTCAACTGCGGCGGGATCCCGCGCCTCGCGTCTCTGCCGGCAGCCTCGGCCGTCGATTTCGCGACGGGCCTCGGCGCCAACACCGTCGTCGACCTGCTCTTCGGGCCGTCCCAGACGGGGACGTCGCTCTACTACACGACGTACGCGGCGGGCGGGCAGGTGCGGCGCATCGACTACGCCGTGACGCTCCCGCCGGCCGCGACGCTCACGACACTTCCGCCCTGCCGCGCGATCGACACGCGCGGTGCCGTGGGACCTGCCGGCGCGCCGGCGCTCGCGGCGAACGGGACGCGCACGTTCCCGATCACGGGCACGTGCGGCGTGCCCTCCGGGGCGGTCGCCGTCGCCGCAAACGTGACGGTGACGGGCTCGACGGCGGCCGGGTCCGTGCGCGTCGGGCCGGCCGGGACGACGCCGTCCCTCGACACCCTGCCGTTCCGTGCCGGGCAGACGCGCGCGGACAACTTGGTGATGGGCCTCTTCGGGACGCCGGCGGGAAGCGTGACCGTCGGCTCGACGATCCCGTCGGGAACGGTGCACCTCGTCGTGGACGTCACCGGCTACTGGCAGTAGAGGGCGGGATCGCAATTTCGCGGCCCGCGATCCCCAGATCCGGTGGGCCGTCTACGCCGCGAGTCAGCGGAGTTCGGTCTTATCCCGTTCCTCGCGAATGACTTCCAGCTCGGCGATCGCTTCGAGGTCCTTGCGCCGGCCGGCGGCACGCTTGAGCCGGATCAGAGCCTCGAGATTGACGCAGAGGCAGTCGACGCCGAAGACGCGAATGGTCTCTGTCTCCTTCACGAGATCCTCGTAGCGCCCACCCCCGGCCACTTCTCCGAGGAGATCGAGCGCGCCGAGCGAGGTCGAGAGAGTGAAGTTGAGGCCGGACCTGATGGTTCGTTCGTCCCAGACGAAGGGAAGACCCTCGGGGGCGTCACGGAGAGTCGGCTTGAACGGCCGGAGTGCGCTGACCAGGGGTTCTACATTTTCGGGGTGCCGGTCGTAAACGACATCGAGATCGAGGGTGAGGCGAGGCGACCCGTGCGCGGTTGCGGCGGCGCCGCCAATCACGATGAAGGACACGTGTTCACGCTGAAGCGCTTGCAGCAGGCCGGGAAAGTCGGTCATGGGCCGAACGCGGCGCGGCCGGCGCGTCGAAGCTCTTCCGCGAACTCCTGAAGCGCCATGAGCGCGACGAGCCGCTCCTCGACGGTCAGCTTCAGATTCTCACGGATGAGCGTCCGGTCGACGTCCTTCTTCATCTCCTCGATGTACCGGTCGAAATCGGCCTTTGGGAGCTCCGGGAGAAGCCTCACGGCACTAGCTTACGCCGGCGTCCCGCCCTGGGCCCACGCATCGTAGGCGGCGCAGACCTCGTCCGCGGGGCCGTCCTTCAGGATGCGCCCCTCGGCGATCCAGAGCGCCCGCCCGCAGTTCTCGGTGATGTCGGTGCGGGCGTGCGAGACGAGGAGGAACGTCTTGCCGCGCGTATGAAACTCGGCCATGCGCGCGCGGCACTTCGCCCGGAAGCGCACGTCGCCGACGGAGAGCGCCTCGTCGACCAGGAGGATGTCGGGATCGACGTCGGTCGCGACCGAAAACGCGAGGCGTGCCGCCATCCCCGTGGAGTAGGTCCTCACGGGCGCGTCGAGAAACTCCTCCAGCTCGGCGAACGAGGCGATCGCGGGCGTCCTCTCGCGCATCTCCAGCCGCGAGAAACCGAGGAGCGTTCCCTGCAGGATGATGTTCTCGCGCCCCGTGAGGTCGCCGTGAAAGCCGAGGCCGAGCTCGAGGAGCGGCGCGACGCGCCCGCGCACGACGAGGCGGCCTTCGCTGGGCCTCCTCACGCGCGCGATGAGCCGGAAGAGGCTGCTCTTCCCGGCGCCGTTCGACCCGATGATGCCGACGCGCTCGCCCGGCGCCACCGTGAACGTGATGTCGCGGAGCGCGACGAGCGTGTTGTGCTCCATGCGCCCCCGGAGCTTCCGGAGCGCGTACTCCTTGAACGTGACGACGACCTCCCGGGGGATTCGGTACCGGAGCGTCACGCCCTCGAGGGAGAGGGCGGGGGCCGGCGCCTGCCCCGGCTCAGTGGCGGGTGCCATAGTCCTCGATCTTCGCCGCGTAGAAGAGCCACCCGAGAACCAGGCTCAGGACTCCCGCGATGAGCGAGAACGCGAGCGTGTTCCCGCCCGGGAGCCATCCGTCGTAGAGCGGCGCACGGAACATCTCGACGAGGTACGTCAACGGGTTGAGCCGCACGACGAAGCGGTACTTCGCCGCGAGGGCGGCGGGCGTGTAGACGATGGGCGTGAGGAAAAACAGCGGCGTGAGGAGAACGAGGTACGTCTCTTTCACGTCCACGAACCGCGACGCGAGCGTGAAAACGACGAGGCCGACTCCCGCCGTGAAGAGAACGGCCGCGAAGATGGAAACGGGCAGAAACAGCCACGAAAGCCGTACGGGCTGACCCGTGAAGAGAAAGATGACGAGGAGCGGCACGAGGCTGTACAGGAGGTTGACGAGCGCGACTCCCATCGCCGACGCCACGAAGACCGAGCGCGGCACGTAGATCCGCCGCGAGATCTCGGACGCGTCTGCAGTCAGGGACGCCGCGTGCGCCGTCGCCTGCGAGAAGAAGTTCCAGAAGACCGACCCCGCGAGGAAATAGGCCGGGTAGTTCGCGATCTGCTGCTTGAGGAGCGCCGAGAAGGCGATCGTGAGCGCGGCCATCGAGAGCAGCGGGCTCAGCATGCTCCACGCGACGCCGAGGACGGACCTCTTGTAACGGACCTTGATGTCGCGGCCCACGAGCTCGGCGACGAGGTGACGGTAGGCCCAGAGCGACCTCGCTTCTTCCACGAAGAGGAGGCCGCGGCGCGCGGTGTCGTACACGGGAAGGCCGGGGGCCGCCGCGCGGGAGTCGGACATGGCGCGAGTTTAGACGGGGTGGTTTGGATGGGAGGACCCCGCGCTTGACAGGGCCTTCGCCCCGCTCGATCCTGACCGCGAAACACCCGATGAACGTGTACTGGATTCGCACCGAGGACGACGACGCGTCGCACGCGATCGAGGCCGTTGGCCGCCAGCTCCGGGAGGGCGATCACGGAGACCCGCGGCTCGCGGAGAGCCTGCGCACGATCCACTTCGACACGGCGATCGAGCACCTCGAAATCCTCGAGACGAAGCGGGCCTTTTTCGGACCCGCGATCAACCTCTTCCGCCGCTCGCTCACGAAGGCATTCTGGTGGTACGGCCTTCCGCAGTGGGGTCAGGTGTCCGAGTACCAGCACGCGGCGAGCCACGTGATCGACGTCCTCCTCGTCGAGCAGCGCGCGCTGCGCGCTCGCGTCGCCGAGCTCGAAAGGAAGCTCGCCGCGCTCGAGGTGGGGGAGAAGCCGCGCGCGTGACGGTTCCGCTGCGCGTGACGTGGCAGTCCCGGTGGGGCCTGCCCATTGGCTACGCGATCCACTCGGAAGAGATGGCGCGGGCGCTCGTGAAGCGCGGCGTGTCGCTCTCGTACCGCGCGACCTCCTGGCCCCGCAAGAGCCAGATCACGGACCCCGTGCTCGGCCCGATCTCCCTCAGGCCGCCCTTCCCGGACGCGCCGCAGGTGAGCTACGAGCAGGCGGACCTCTTTTACACGCAGCACCCGGGGCCGAAAGTCGGATTCACGATGCTCGAGGTGGACGGGATCCCGAAGCACTGGGTCGCGGCGTGCAACCGCATGGACGAGGTCTGGGTCCCGAGCGCCTGGGGGAAGGAGCGCTTCGAGGCCTGCGGGGTGACGCGCCCCGTCCACGTTGTCCCCCTCGGCTTCGATCCGGCCCGCTTCCATTCGGACGGAGCGGCTCCACGCGCGAGCGAGCGGTTCACGTTCCTCTCCGTCTTCGAGTGGGGCGCGCGCAAGGCGCCGGAGCTACTCCTCCGCGCTTACGCGGCCGCGTTCACGGAGAAGGACGACGTCCTGCTTCTCCTCCGGGTCAACAACTTCGACGGTCACCTCGACGTCCCCGAAGAGATCGCGAAGATGGGTCTGCCGGACTCGGCGCCGCCCGTCGCGATCCTCTACAACCACCATGTGAAGGCACGCCAGCTCGGGAGCCTCTATCGCAGCGCGGACGCGTTCGTCCTGCCCTCGCGGGGCGAGGGCTGGGGGATGCCGATTCTCGAAGCGATGGCCTCGGGCCTTCCGACGATCGCAACGGGCTGGAGCGGCCAGACCGAGTTCTTCCACGACGGCGTCGGGTACCCGGTCGCGCCCCGGGCGCTCGTTCCCGCTGACGCGCGCTGCCCGTACTACGAGGGATTCCGTTGGGCCGAGCCGGACTTCGACGAGCTCGTCGCGAAAATGCGCCACGTCTTCACGCATCGCGAGGACGCCCGCGCGAAGGGCCTCGTCGCGGCCGCCGAAGCCGCGGGCCGCTGGACCTGGGACGCGACGGCGCAGCGCATCGAGGAGCGGCTCGCGACCTTTCCCTCCGCGCTCGTCCCCGCATGAGCCTCAGGAACGTCCGCAAGAGCTGGGACGCGCTCGGCGCCGAGGATCCGCTCTGGGCCGTGCTCACGGACGACCGCTACCGCGGGGGCAAGTGGGACGAGGACGCGTTCTTCGCGACGGGCGAAGAGGAGATCGGGGCGGTCGTGTGCGACCTCGACCGCCTGAAGAAACCCATCCGACGCGCCCGCTGCCTCGACTTCGGGTGCGGCGTCGGGCGCCTCTCGCGGGCGCTCGCGGCGCACTTCGAGACGTGCGACGGCGTCGACATCGCGCCGTCCATGATCGCCGCCGCGCGCCGCCTGGACCGCTCGGGCGGCCGCGCGACGTTCCACGTGAACGACAAGCCCGACCTCGCGCTCTTTCCGTCGGGCACGTTCGACTTCGTCTACTGCAACATCGTCCTTCAGCACATGCCGAAGGACGCGGCGCGGGCGTACATCGCGGAATTCCTCCGCGTCCTCGCTCCCGGCGGCGTTGCGATGTTCGAGATTCCGAGCGAGAACATCCACGCGGAGATCGTCGAGAGGGAGCGGCTGCCCGACGCCGCTCACGCCGCCGTCGTGTCGGCCGTGCTCCCGGCCCGGCTTGCGCCCGGCGAGCGCGTCACGCTCGACGCGAAGGTGAGGAACGCCGGAGAGATCGCGTGGCCTTCGCCGGCAAGAGATTCCGCCGTGGGCCGTGTCCGCCTCGGCAACCACTGGTGGAAGACGAACGGAGATCTCCTCGAGATGGACGACGGCCGCACGGACCTGCCCGGCCTCGCGTCCGGAGAGGAAGCGGCGGTCCGCCTCGAGATCCGGGCTCCCTTCCGGCTCGGCACGTACCGCCTCGAGCTCGACGTCGTCCAGGAGGCCATCGCGTGGTTCGCGTGGAAAGGCTCTCCCACTCTTTCAGGCCTGGTCCGGCTTCGGCCGAGCTTCGCGGCGCTCGAGCGCGGCCTCGCCGAACCGTCGAAGCCGAAGGAGAAAGCGAGCCGGTCCGCGATGCTCATGAACGCGATTCCGAAGAGCGAGGTTGTCGCGCTCCTCGAGTCGCTCGGCGCGGAAATCCTCGAGATCGCGGAGGACTCCTCGAGCGGCCGCGAATGGCGGGCCTACCGGTACGCAGCCGCGAAGGACCGCTGACGCGCCCGTCCCGGCGCCTATACTTCGCGGCATGTCCGCGCCCGAAACGACGCGCCCCACCGTGCCCGACGAAGCGCTCGTCTCGACCCGTCTCGAGATCGCCCACCACGAGAAGGAGCTGGCCCTCGCGGCCGTGTCGCGCGTCGAGGAAGACCTCCGCCGCCTCGAGTACCGGATCGCCGAGCTGGAGGCGGACCGCGTCGCGCTCAAGAACCGGACCGAGGAGGCCGAGTCCTACGTCGCGGCCGTGAAGACGTCCTTGCCGTGGCGCCTGATCCAGTCGCTGCGCTCCCTCGTCGGCCGCCAGTGGTGAGCCGCGAAGATGGCGGACCGGACGGCCCGCTCACGCCGCTCGAGAGGGAAGTCCTCGAGCTCCGCGCCCTCGTGCGGACGCTTTCGGGGAGACTCGCCGCGCTCGTGGCCGTACTGCCCCGGGCCGAGGCGCTCGCGCTCGCGCGTGGCGCGGACGCGGCGTCCGCCTCCGCCTTCCGCCTCGCCGAGTGGCACGAGACGATCGAGGTGACGCGCGCGGACATCGGCGCCGAGATGGACCTCCTGTGGAAGCGCCTCCCCCCCCGGGAGGGCCCGTGACGCCCCGGCGGGTCACGATCGTCATCCTCTCGTGGAACCGCTGGGAGCTGACGCGCCGCTGCCTCGAGACCCTGAAATCCCACACCGATCTCACGCACGTCGACGTCCTCGTCGTGGACAACGGTTCGACCGACGAGACGCCCGCGCGCCTCGCGGAGATTCCGTGGATTCGGGTGCTGACGAATACGTCGAACCTCGGCTACGTCCGCGGGAACAACGTGGGGATTCGCGCCGCCTTGCCCGGAAGCGACGTGCTGCTCCTGAACAACGACGTCGAGATCCTTCAGCCGGACTGGGTGGATCGCCTCAGGGAGGCCGCGCACGCGGCGGCCGACGTCGGCGTCGTCGGCTGCCGCCTCGTGCTGCCGGACGGGCGCCTCCTCCACGCGGGAACGTTCATCCTGCCGGACACGTTCTGGGGCCAGCAGATCGGCGCGCTCGAGAAGAACGTGAACCAGTACGCGCGGACGCGTGACGTGGAGGGTGTCGTCTTCGCGTGCGCCTACCTCCGGCGCGAGCTCCTCGACGTCCTCCCGGGCCTCTCGGAGGAATACGTCTCCTACTTCGAGGACACGGACTTCTGCCTGCGCGCGAAGGAGAAGGGATTCCGCACGGTGTGCTGCGGAGCCGTGACGCTCCTCCACCGCGAGCACGGTTCGACGAGCGACGCGCCGGACCTCTTCGAGAAGATCTTCACGAAGAGCCAGGCCACGTTCCGGACGCGCTGGAAGAGCGCTCTCGAGGCGCGCTACACGGCCGAGGTCTCCTGGCAGTCGATCCTGAACTTCCCAACCGGCTACGCGATGAGCTGCCGCGAGATCCTCCGCGCGCTCGACGCGGACGGCGTCCGCGCCGCCTACTCGTACGTCTACGGTCCCGGCACGCCGTTTCCGGTCCTCGAGCCTGAGAACACAGGCGACTACCTCCTGAACGTCCTGTCGAAGAGATCCCCCGGGCGAAGGCCAAGGGTTTCGGTCGTGTACGGCCAGGGCGACGTCTTCCCGCGAAACAACGGCAGGACCCGGATCGGGTACACGATGCTCGAAGTGGACGGCTTCCCCGCCGAGTGGGTGAAGAACGCGAACGAGATGGACGAGGTCTGGGTGCCTTCCACGTTCAACCGCGACGGATTTCTTGCCTCGGGTCTTAAGAAGCCCGCCCGCGTCATGCCCCTCGGCGTGGACGTCGACCACTTCCATCCGGGAATCACGGGATTCCCAAATCCGAAGGGTGACTTCGTCTTCCTCGCGAGCTTCGAGTGGGGCGAGCGCAAGCGTGCGGACATGATCCTGAAAGTCTTCAACCAGACGTTCCGAAGGTCCGACCCCGTGGCGCTCGTCTGCAAGGTCCTGAACGTCAACAAGCCCACGAACGTCGGGCGCCAAATCGGGGCGCTCGGCCTCTCGGGGGCGGGCGGGCGCATCGCGTTCCTCCACAACAAGGAGTTTCCGTACCACCAGCTCGGAGCGCTCTACCGCTCGGCCGACTGTTACGTGTCGGCCGGACGCGGCGAGGGGTGGGACATGCCGCTCATGGAGGCGATGGCGTGCGGCCTGCCGTCGATCGCGACGGACTGGGGCGCGCACACGGAATTCGTCCACGAAGGGATCGCCTGGCCGCTGCGCATCCGCGGCCTGGTTCCCGCCGACGCCCGCGCTCCGTACTACAAGGGCTTCCGCTGGAGCGATCCCGACCCGGAGCACCTCGCGCACCTCTTCCGGCACATCGCCGCACATCCGGAGGAGGCTCGGGCAAGGGGCACGCGTGCGGCGGCCGAGATGGCCGCGCGCTGGACATGGGCCGACGCGGGCCGGCGCATCGCGGCGCGCCTCAAGGCAGTTGCGTGACGGAAGAGCTCAAGGCGATCGCGGATCTCGACACCGTCGCGCGCATGTGGGGCGAAAGGGCCGAAGCGCGCGCGAAAAATCCCGTGCAGGGCTGGCTGGACCCCGCGCTCGTCCTCGAGGAGATCGTCCAGAGAAGGCAGACAGGCTCCTCCACGACGAACTGGCTCGCGGGCCTCGTCGAGAGGCTCGGGATCCCGAAGGACGCGCGCTGGCTCTCTCTCGGCTGCGGGGCGGCGGGCACCGAAATCTGGATCGCGAAGCTCGGGCTCGCGGGCTCGATCGACGCCCGCGACGCCTCGCCCGCCGCGCTCGAGACCGCACGCCGGAACGCCGCCCAGGAGGGAGTCACGAACGTGACGTTCGAGACGGCCGACCTCAACGACGCGAGACTTCCGAAGGGAGCGTTCGACGTCGTCCTCATGAACATGTCCCTCCACCACGTGAAGCAGCTCGATCGCCTCCTCGGCCGGGCGGCCGCCTCGCTCAAGCCCCGCGGCTACTTTTTGGCGAACGAGTTCGTGGGTCCCCGGCAGTTCCAGTTCGGGGAGACGCGGCTCGCGGTCGTGCGGGATCTCCTGGACGCGATGCCCGAAAGGCTGAGGGACGACGGGACGGGCACGCCGAAGGCCTCCTACAGGAGCTTTCCCGTCGCCCACTGGAACATCCACGACCCGTCCGAGGCCGTGCGCTCGGACGGGATTCTCGACGCCGTCGCGCAGCATTTCGAGATCGTGTACCGCGCGGACTACGGCGGATCGATCCTGGCCCTTCTCCTGGAGGACATCGCGCACAACTTCCGCAAGGACCGTCCCGGAGACGTCGACGTCCTGCGCCTCATCGGCCGCTTCGAGGAGATCCTCGTCGGGAGGCTGCGCGTCTTTCCGAACGACTACACCGTCCTCGCCGGACGAAGACCGCGCGGGGGTCACCTCCTCCACCTCCTGAGACGGGCGTTCGCCGATCCGGAAAAGGAGCGCCACCCATGAGCTGCGTTCCGGCGGCCGGTTCCGCCGCCCTCCTCTCGAGGCTCGAGGGGTCGCGCGCGCTCGTGACCGGGGGACTCGGGTTCATCGGCAGCAACCTCGCGATCGCGCTCTGTGGCCTCGGCGTCGAGGTGTCGATCTGCGATTCGATGCTCCCGGGATACGGCGCGAACCTCTTCAACATCGACCCCGTGAAATCGCGCGTAAGAATCTCGCACAGCGACATCCGAGATGCGGAGGCGATGAAGAAGGCCGTCGCGGGCAAGGATTTCGTCTTCCACCTCGCGGGCCAGGTCGACCACATCCTCTCCCTCACGGATCCGTTTCCCGACATCGACATCAACGTGAAGGGAACGGCGGTCCTCATGGAGGCGCTCAAGCACCACAACCGCAAGGCCCGCGTCGTCTACACGGGGACGCGTGGCCAGTATGGCCCGGCGGTATCGCTTCCTGTCGGCGAGACGGCGCCCACGCACCCCAAGGGCCTCTACGAAATCTCGAATCTCACGGCGGAGAAGATCATCGAGGTCTACGACGAGGTCCACGGGATCGCGTCCGTCCTCCTCCGGCTCACGAACATCTACGGGCCGCGCGCGCAGATGAAGCACTCCCGCTACGGCGTCGTGAACTGGTTCGTGCGCGTCGCCCTCGACGGAAAGCCGCTCCAGGTCTTCGGAGACGGGACGATCAAGCGCGACTTCCTTTACGTCGACGACTGCGTCGAGGCGATCCTCCTCGCCGCCGTGACGGACCTCGCGCGCCGGGAGATCCTGAACGTCGGCGACGACCGCGCGACGACCTTCCGGGAGCTCGCCGAGGAGCTCGCGCGGCTCGAGGGCGCCACGTGGGCGTTCGCACCGTTCTCACCGGAGCGGAAGGCGCAGGAACCCGGCGACTTCGTCTCGGACATCTCGAAGATCCGGCGCCTCCTCGGCTGGAGCCCGCGCACGTCCCTCACGGAGGGCCTGACGCGGACGCTCGACTACTATCGTCTCCACAAGGACCGGTACTGGTAAATGGATACGTCCCTCTCGTCCGCGGATAACGCCGTCGCTCCCGACGTGCGCCTCGGCGCGGGAGTCGTCCTCGGCCATCACATCACGATCCACCTCGGTGTCACGATCGGCGACGGCGCGCGGATCCTGGACGGCGCCGTCCTGGGGCGCCCTCCGCTCACGGCGGGCAACACGACGCGGACACTGCCGAGAGAGCCCGGCTTCCTCGTCGTTGGCGCCGGCTCCATCGTCGGTGCGAACGCCGTGCTCTATGCGGGCTCCCGGCTCGGGGCGCGCGTCCTCATCGGCGACCTCGCCTCGATCCGCGAAGGCTGCGACGTCGCGGACGACGTCGTCCTCGGGCGCGGCGTCCTCCTCATGTACGACACGCGGATCGGCGCGCGCACACGCGTCATCGACGGCGCGATCCTGACGGGGAACATGGAGATCGAGGAAGACGTTTTCATCGGCCCGGGCGTCCTCACGGTGAACGACAACGACGTCTACCGTACGCGATTCGGCCTCGCACCGTGGTCCGTGAAGGGCCCGCGCATCCGCCGCTGGGCGCTCGTCGGCACGGGCGCGAACCTCGGGGGCGGCATCACGGTGGGCGAGGGCGCGATCGTCGCGCCCGGCGCCGTCGTGACGCGCGACGTCCCCGACTGGACCATCGTGGCGGGCGTCCCGGCGCGCCACGTGAAGAACGTCGACGCGCGGGACCGTGAGGCGATTCGCGCGCGCGAGCCCCGTCCGTCCGCATCGCCGGCTTCCGCCCGATGAGCGTCCTCTCCGTCGTCGTCCCCGTGTACCACAACGCGGCGAGCCTGCCGGACCTCCTCGCGCGTCTCGCCGCGCTCGCCGCGCGCCACCCCAGCGACACATTCGAGTTCGTGTGCGTGGACGACGGCTCGCGGGACGACTCCTTCGCGGTCCTCGCGAAGCTCCAGAAGGACGAGCCTCGCCTGTGCGTCGTGAAGCTCTCGCGGAACTTCGGCTCGAACGCCGCGCTCCTCGCGGGCCTCTCGCACGCGAAGGGCGACGCCGTCGCGACGATCTCCGCCGACCTGCAGGACCCGCCCGAGACGCTCGACGCGATGCTCGCGCACTGGCGGGACGGGAAGAAGGTCGTCCTCGCCGCGCGGGACGGGCGCGACGACCCCGCGCTCGACGTCCTCCTCGCGAACGTCTTCTACCGCCTCTTCCGCCGCTTCGCCATCCCGACCATGCCGAAGCAAGGTTTCGACTTCTTCGTCATCGACCGCCGCGTGCGCGACCTCCTGCTCCAGATCCAGGAGAGCAACGCCTATCTCATGGGCCTCGTTCTCTGGCTCGGCTTCGACCCTGCCGTCGTCCCGTTCCACCGGCAGGAGCGCGCGAAGCGCTACGGCACGTCGATGTGGACGCTCGGGAGGAAGCTGAAGTACTTTATCGACTCGTTCGTCGCGTTCTCGTACGGACCGATCCGCGCGGCGTCCCTCCTCGGGCTCCTGATCTCCGTAGCCGGCCTCGGATATGCCCTCTTCATCGTGGTTGCGCACTTCGCGTTCGACCTCAAGGTCCAGGGCTGGGCGTCGCTCATGGTCGTGCTCCTCATCGTCTCGGGCGCGCAGCTTCTCGTCATGGGCATCATCGGCGAGTACCTCTGGCGCAACCTCGATGAGACGCGGCGGCGCCCCCGATTCATCGTGGACGAGGTGCTCGTGCCGCGCCCGAAGGACGCCCCGAGTGGACGGGCCGGCGCCGGGTGAGCGGAGGGCGGGTCGCGGGGCGATCGCCGCGGCTGTCGCCTTCGTGGTTCTCGGCATCGCGTTCCGCGGGGCCCTCGCCTTTCCGACTCACAAGTACCCTGCGGACGCCGACTGCCTGAATTCCGGGCTCGTCGCGCTGCGCATTCTCCACGGGCGGCCGCAGGCGTTCTACACGCCGCGCCGGCTGGGCGCTCTCGAGTGCTACGTCCACGCGGCCGCGTTCGAGGTGCTGGGTGTGGGAAGGCCCGCGCTCGCGGTCGCGCCTTTCGTGTCGGGATCTCTCGCGCTCGTCCTCTGGGCGTACCTGGCGCTCGCGCTCCTCGGCCCCGTCGCGGGCCCCTTCGCGGTCCTTCTTCTCGCCCTCCCGCCCCCGGCCTACGCGCTCTGGACGTACATGCCGAACACGTATCCGGAGACGATGCTCCTGTGCGTCGCGATCCTCGCGGCCGCCGTCCGCCTCGCGCGGAGACCAGCCCCGGACCTCCTCGGCCTCGTCCTCTTCGGGCTCGCCGCGGGCCTCGGCTTCTGGAACTCCATTCAGACGCTCGCCGCGACGCTCCCGGCCCTCGTCTGGCTTCTCGCGTCGCGCGGGCGCGAGCTCTTCCGGGCCCGCGCGGTGGGAATCGCCGCCGCGGCCTTCGTCGTCGGAGCGCTTCCGTGGATTGCGTGGAACGTCCTCGTTCCCTTCGGAACGTTCCGCGGGAACTTCTCGGTACGGCCCGCGGGCGGCGCGGCGGCCCTCGCGGAGAACGTCCGCTATCTCGCGGCATACAGCATCCCCGAGCTCGCGGCGTCGCTGGACCCCGAGGGCGGACCGAACCCGCCCGAGGCGTACCGCAAGGCGATGCAGCCGGTCGTCCTCGCGCTCTGGGGCGCGGCCGCGCTCTTCGCGCTCGTGCGCGCCGCGGCGTGGGCGAGAGGGCGCATCTCCGGCGCGCACGGGCCGCCCCCTAGAGACTCCCTGCTCCTTCTCTCAGGCGGCGCGATCCTCCTCTTCGCCACAGTCTCCGCGGCCGGACAGGCGCGGGGACTCACCGTGCGTTACGTCCTCCCTCTCCTCCCGACGCTTGTCGCGGCGCTCGCCCTTCTCCTCGCCGCGGTCTGGCGCCGGTCGCGGTTTTTCGCCATCGCGCTCGCCGCGATCGTCCTCGTCTTCGACGTCGGCGGCGCCTTCCTGCCCGGCAGCCCCGCGCGGCGGCTCTGGGAGGCGAAGCAGGAGACCGACGGAAAGCTCATGGCCTTCCTCGCCGGGAACCACGTCGCGGTCGTCCTCGGGGACTACTGGGCCGCGTATCCGGTGAATTTCCTCTCGAAGGAAAGAATTCTCGCGGTCCCCTTCCAGGAGGGCGCGGATTTCTACGAGGTCGAGAAGAGCCTTCCGGCGGCACCCGCGCTCTGCGCCGTCGTCGCACGCACCCGCGGCGAGCTCGAACGCCTGTCCCGCCGGACGTCCCTCACGGGGAGCCTGACGGAAGTGGGTCCGGAGTTCTTCGTGCTCGTCGCCGACAGCGACACGGAGCCGCGCACCCTCCTCGCGCGCCTTCGTGAGGCCGCAGCGGAACCCACAGCGGAACCCGCGGGGGGGGCCGCTCCGTGACCGGCTATTTCACGGCGTCGAAGACGACCCGCGCGCCGGGAGAGCCGCGCGCCGTGAACCAGCCTACGCCCTCCTGCACGACGTCGAACTCGAGCAGGTACCGTCCAGGGGCGTCCGGCACAGAGACGGCTGCCGCGAGGGTGACGCTCGTCTCCGGCTTGAGATCGAAGGGCAGCGGCGTGCGCAGGCCGTCGTTCACGAGGACCGTGTCGTCGAGCGCCCGCACGTGGTACGAGAGGTTCACGACCGGACCCGTGACGTTCCACGCCGCAGCCGGCCAGACCTGGTCGCTCCGGTTCGCGAGGGTGACCGGCGCCGCCACGCGGCTTCCGGCCCGGCCGGACGCGGGAAACCGGGAGAGGTCGATCGAGGCGCGAAATCCCGACTCGGGCAGGGGGCGGGCGACGTGAAAGCGCACGCAGCCCGCGAGGGCCACGGCGAAAGCGGCCGCGGACAGAATGGCGCGGCGGCGCGGCCCGGCGATCACGGGCCGAAGTCTACTCGGGGGATCGCGGCAGGCTGGAAGGGCTGGGCGCTCCTGACGCTTCTCGTGTGGGGTCTCTTTGCGTTCGACCGCGGCCTCTTCCAGGACGACGTGTCGATGCTGTCGATCGCCCAGGAGTCCCGCGTCTCGCCGGGGCTGCCTGCCGCGCTGTTCCTTCCGATGGGCACGCCGACACGGCGGCTCCTCGGACTCCCGTTCGTCCTCGCGTCCTTCCTCCCTCAGCCCGTCCTCTTCCTGCAGCTTCTCTATGGCTGTGTCTGGCTCGCGATCGGATGGGCCGCCGCGAGGCTCACGAAGAGCCTGTTCCCGGGCGCCTCGAGGACCGCCTGGCTCGCCGGCGCGCTCACGGTCACCGCGACGAGCGATTTCCTCACGAACAGCCTCGTCGCGACGGGATACAACCTGTGTGTCCTCCTCGGAATCCTCGCGCTCGACGCGGGCGTGCGTTTCGTCCGCGGGGCGGCGGTCGGCTGGCTGCTCGTCGCCCTTCTCTGCGCGCTCTCAAGCGTCTACACGATCGATGGCGCCGCGGTCGCTCTCGCGCTCGCGCCGCTCCTCTTCCTCGCCGCCGCGGGCGGATTCACCGCGCGCGCACTCGGTCTCACCGTCGCGTGGGGTGCCGCCCTTCTGCCGTACGGCCTCGCGACGTTCGCGGGACTGAGGGATCCGGCGAATTACCTCGCGCTCGCCGCGAGACCTCTCGCGCCCCTCGAGAAGCTCGTGAGGACTTTCATCCTCGCCGCGAACAACGTGCTTCCCTGGCAGTGGGCGATGGACCGCCCACCGTTCGGCGAGCCTCCGCCGCACGCGCTGCCGCCGTGGATCGCGGTCGTCGCCGCCGCGCTCGGCCTCGTGGTTCTCGTGTACGGCCTCAGGAGCGCGGGAGAGGACGCTCCGGACCGGGGGCCCGCCGCCCCGAGGCCCAGTCTCGTCCTCGCGTGGCTCGTCGCCGCGGCGCTCCTCTCGAACGCCGCGTACGCGGCCGTGCAGTTCTCGGAATTCTTCTACCGCACGCACGTCCTGACACGGGTCCTGACCTCGATCGCCGTCGCCTGGGTCGCGGGCCGTCTCCTCGCACGGCGTGGCGCCCGGCGCGTCGCAGGCGGGGTTCTCGCAGGAACGTTCCTGGCCTTCGGGGTCGCGGGCGGCGTCGAACGGCAGGACTACTACCTCTCGATCTGGCGCCGCCACCGCGCGGAGCTGGCATCGATCCTCGAGGCCGTTCCGCGCGTGCGGCCGGGCACGAACGTCCTCCTCGACCTTCCCTCGGACCCGGGCTTCCAGGCCATGGAGGTGTCGTACCTCGCGCGGCGGTGGACGACGCTTCTCTACCCGGACGCGGCGGCCCGTCCGAGGCTTTTTCTCCTCTCGGCGGACGCCGGCACGTCCTGCGCGGCGGAGCGCGACGGATTCCGCTGTCTCGAGGCGGAGGAGAGGGACTGTTTCCAGCACGGCACGTGTCCCGGCCGCAAGCTCCCGTTCACGAACACGATCGTCCTCACGTTCGATCCTCAGGCCGGCCGCTTCGCTCTCGAGGAGTCGATCCCCGAAAGTCTCCTCGGAGGCGCAACCGTTCCGGAGGGCGCCTACCGTCCGCACGCGCTCATCGTCGCCGGCGCTCCAGATCCCCGCGTGGGCGGCATCCTCATCCCGGAGCGCGGCCTCGCGCGCGCTTTTCCGTGAGCGGTCTTCGACGTCAGCGGGTGACGTCGATGCTCTTCCGGAGGACCGAGCCGCCCTTTTCCGAAAACGTGGCGATCCCCTGCTGCTCGAGGTCGAGCGTAAGAACGTAGCCGCCGGGAACGGCCGGCGCTACGAGCGTGAACGCGAGATCCGCCGATTCTCCGGGCGGAACGCGGCGGCCCGGGGCCGCGAACGCCTGCGTGCCAGGCGCGGGACCCTCCCACCGGGCGAGCAGTCGGACGGAGTTCATGAGCGTGCAGGGGCCGTCGTTCACGATCCGGACGGACGCGGGGGCGGATTCTCCGGGCGCGACGCGCGCGGGCAGCGCGGTCCGGCTGAACGTCACGCGATACGCGCCGTCGGGCATCGGCAGCGTTCCGGCGCGGCCGATCAGCTCCACGGTCGCGTGCGGGAGCGGATGAAAGATCACGAAAGCACCCACACGCTCTTCGCCAAATGGCTCTCCACGCTCTCGCAGATAGCGCCGGAAGCAGGAGTCGCGCGGAGGCAGGAGGACGACGGCCGGATCCGCGGCCGTTCGCACCGCCTCGTCGAGCGTGGGCTCACGGGTCCCGTCCTCGCGCGCGATCGGGGTCGCGAGAATCTCTCCCTTGGATTCGAACGTCACGCGGTACGCGGTCCAGTAATTAGCCCAGGCGCGCGTCACGCCCTCGGCCCTCAGCGCGGCGAGAAGAGGCTCGAGCGGCCCCGAAACCTGAGCGTCGTCGAGATCCTCGAGGTGGCGTCGCGCGTGGAGCGCGCTCGACGCCTGCGCGGCGAGGAGGACCGCGAGCGCCCCGAGGCCGGCCGCCGCGAGGGCCTTCCGTGACCCCAGGAAAAGCGCCGAGAGGGAGATTCCAAGCAGCGGTGCGAGCGTCGCGTAGGCGGCGACGAGATACCGCGGCTCGGACGGCGTGAGGCGTGCCGAGAACACACTCGCGAAAGAGAGTGCGGCGAGCGCCCCGAACAGGAGGCGGACGCGGCGGTCCCGAAGGGCCAAGAGAATCGCGGGGACGAGGAGAAGCGCGACGAGAACGGGCACGACGACGAGCGCTCCGGGGAACGACGCGTTCGCATCGCCCGTGAAGTGGGGGCGCGCGGCCCCGAGGAGGACCGGCAGGGAACCGGAGAAAAAGCCGCGCGCGTTCGCGAGAAGGCCCGCGCCCTCAGCCGGTGCCATCTCGGGCGCGCGGAAGCTCGCCCAGGCGTGGCGGGCGTTCCAGATCAGGGACGGCGCGGCACCGGCGAGGGCACCCGCGACGTACCGCACGAGCTCACCGGCAGACGGCCGCGGCCGGCCACGGCCAAGGAGCCAGAGGAGGCAGACACCGGCCAAGGGAAGCGTGACCGGCGTGACCCAGAACCCGAGCCCGGCCGCGAGCCCGAGGATAAATAAGGCGCCCGCCGCCCCGCGCCCGGCTCCGAGCCGTTCGTTCGCGGCAAGGGCGAGGAAGAGGGACGCCATGCCGAGAACCGCGACGCTCGCGTAGGCCCCGTCGGACGTAAGAATCTTGTACGGCAGGAAGAACGGCGGTATGGCGAGGAGCAGCGCCGCCACGAGAGCGGCGGGGCGGCCGAAAAAGCGAAGCGTCAGCGCGACCGTACCCGTCAGGAAGATCGCGTACAGAAGCGCAAGGACGCACCGGTAGACGAGCGGAGAGTCACCGAAGACGAAGAACGCCCCCGCGACGAGGTGGGGCTCCAGGGAGCCGCCGTACGTCGAGCCCCAGTAGAAGACTGGATGCCCTTTTCCCGCGAGGATGTGGCGGGCCATGAGCGCCGGCACCGCCTGGTCCGCCCCGCGGGGGATGCGGGAGGAGGCTAGGAGCCAGGCCGTGAAGAGGATCGACGCCGCGGCCAGAGCGACGAAAGGAAGAACGCTCCGGAGCCGCTCGCGGTTCACTCAGACGAATGGTAACCGGGGCCGCGCGGATGCGCGGCCCCGGAAGGAGGAGCTGTTCCCGAGGAGGACGACGGGACTACTGGAAGTAGCCGGTGACGTCGAGGACGGCGTGCGTCTGGCCGGCGCCCGAAGACGTGCCGTACGCGACCGACAGATCGCAGTTCCCGAGCGGACACGCGACCGGTGCAGCCGAGAGGGGCACGATCGCGCCGTTCGCGAGGGCCGGTTCGCCCGCGAGGAAGTTGATCGTCGAGACGACCGGGAACGTGCCGCCGGACGGCCACATGCTGAAGAATCCGTCGACCGTCGGCGTGACGATCGTGGCATTCAGCGAGACCGCCTTGGCCGTGCCGGGAATGCCGCAGATGTTCTTGATGATGAGCTTGCGTTCGACAGCCGCGGGGATGATTCCGCCGCTTCCCGACCGCGTATCGACGGCGCGACAGGGCGTGACGGCGAAGAACTGAAGGCCCGCCTGCGCATCGGCCGGGCGGGTGAACGCGGCCCCGGCGACGAACGGAATGGCGAGAACGAGCGCGCGACCGTAACCGAATTTCCTCATGGACAGCCTCCTAGCTCCTACGCTTTTGAGCAATCTACTACTAGCAGCATGCATATACACGCGAGAATTTAAACCGAGTCAGTTCAAGAGGTAGTGTCGCCACCTCACTGGAAGTACCCGTTGACGTCCAGAACGAAATCCACAGGTGCGATGCAATTGTTGTAAACACTGAAGGAGGGGGTACTTGCGGCCAGGTAAACAAGGCCGTTGTTGGCCCTCGTGCGGAAGGCCCGGAAGCTGATCGCACTGGTGCCCGGTTGCGGAACATCGGGAGGGAACACTACGAGCTCCCCCGACGCGGAGTTGTTCGTGACCGTGACGTTTGCCGAGATCGAGACCGCACCAGTCGGGATTCCGCAGACGCCCGCGAGGTTGAAAATCCTGTTCACGAAGGGCATGAGGGCCGGGCCTCCGAGAGGGCCGCTTCCCACGCGCGTGTCGATCGCGCGGCAGGGCGCCAGCCCGTGGAACGTCGTCGCGACGATCGTCCGCGGCGCGCAGGAGCCCGCGTTCGGGGCGACGCCCAGACGGCGCGCGTCGTACCGGTAGGCGCCCCAGACGGGAGCAATCGACTTCGTCGTCGTCCAAGCGTAGACGGTCGCGTTCCCGCTGCTCTGTGACGCGGCCGCGATGTTGAGGACGCCGTTGTCGACGTCGAGCGCGGCGCTCGTGGCGGCCGTCGGCATGTAGATGGAGTAGTGGCCCGCCGGATGCCCCCCCGCGTCGGTCAACTGGACGCCGGTATTCGAGATCACGCAGATCTCGGAGTTCGTCGGTACGAGGACCTGGGGCTTGTTCGCGGCTCCGAGGCCGACGTCGGCGATCACGGGCTGCCCCGCTCCGAAATTCACGCCCGCGAACGCCTTCGGCTGCGTCTTCCAGAGGAGTGCGCCCGTTCCCTTGAACGCGTACGCGTTGAAGTTCTGCGCATTCCCGCTCGAGCAGTCGATGTCGGTCACCACTACGTCGAGAATGCCATCGCCGTCGAGGTCGGCGAGAGCCGGCGAATTCTTCACCTCGCCCGTCATGCCTCCCATGCCAGCGACCCCGAAGCCGGGCACGAGCTGGCCCGTGCAGCGCAATGCGTAGATCGTTCTCTTCCTGAGGGGGGCGTTGCCGCCCCCGCATGGGGCGGGGTTGCCGTAGTACGTGCCCGTCCCGAAGACGATCTTCGGAGTCCCGTCGCCCGTGATGTCCCCTACGACGGGCGCGCTCATGATGATCTGGTCGACGTCGTACGGGAAACCGGGATACTCCTGCGCCTGATATGTGAGGACGTGCAGGCGGCCGCCCTGGATCGTGGGCGGCACACCTGCGGGGTTCGCAGTCGGGTCCGCGTGCGTGTCGGTCCCGATGATGATCTCGAGCTTGCCGTTGCCGTCGAGGTCGTAGAGGACGGGCGACGAGTAGATCGTGTCGCGGATGAAGAGCGGCCAGCCTGTCTTCGGAGAGCCGTCGCGCCCGTCGACCGCGTAGATGTGACCGTCGAACGAGCCCCAGACGACGTCGTTGTGTCCGTCGCCGTCGATGTCGCCGATCGCCGGGGTCGTGACGACGCCGAGAGGAAAATTGCTTCCACCCTGGTTCGCACTGTTTACGGTCCAGAGGGGAGAGCCGTCCCTTCTGAACGCAATGACTCCTCCGATGGTTACCGAATCCGCGGGAGGAAAGCCCCCGCCCCCGAAGCCCACGACGATGTCCGTCGCGCCGTTTCCGCCGCCGAGGTCGCCGACGGCCGCGCTGCTCACGACCTGTCCCGGCAGTGTCTGCGGCCACCCCGCGGCAATCGAGCCGTCGAAGTTCACGACGTAAAGTTGCCTCGCACTCGTCCCGACGATGATCGACTTACGACCGCCCGTGAGTCCGAGGTTCGCCCACACGGGCTCGTTCGTCGGGTTTCCGCCTGCCAGTGCCTTCGGGAAGCCGGTCTTCATGGCGATTCCGGCGGGAAGGGTCGGCTGCTGGGCACGCGCGGTTCGCCCACCCGCAATAAGTGCGAGCGAAAAGCCGACAGCGGCAACGTATTTCGTCTTACTGGTAGTAGCCATTCACGTCCAGCACGAGGTCGAGGACCCCGTTGGAGGCATTTCGCGCAGTCGCAAGGCCCGTGCCGCCGGCAGCAAGCGCGACGACGGCGTTGTTCGCGCGCGTCCGTCCCGCGGAAAAGCTGATCGACGTTGCGTTCGTGGCGCCCGTTCCGCCCTGATAGAGGGACACGCTGCCCGCCCCCTGCGGCGCGACGACCGTGAGATTCACGGAGACGGCGGTCGCGTTCGCCGGAATTCCGCACGTTCCCGCGAGAGGAAACGACCGGGTCCCGTTCGGGGCGAGAGCGGGGCCGCCGAGGGCGCCCGCCGGGTTCCGGGTGTCAACGACCCGGCAAGGCGCGAGGACGTGAAGGCTCGTGGCGACGGGCGCGGCCGCGGGCTTCCAGCCGAGCAGAAGGATCTCGAAGTCGCTCGCATGGAGGGCCGAGAACGCCGGATTCAAGACGCCGTTGTCCCAGCGCGCGTCGTACGTGCCCTGGACGTAGAGGTCCGAGCCGTTGTCGGCCACGATGAGCCCATACGTCTTCATCGCCTGGAACATCTTCTGAGCGTCGGCCGGGAATCCCGAGATATCCTTCGACGCCTTGAGCCGCAGGCGGGCCCCGAGGGGCGGCGCGCTCGCGTTCGAGCCCGCGACGTGGGACGCCGGGTACACGTATCCATTCGAGTCGCGCAGCGTGACGCGGAACGCGTGACCGATCGGCCCCGTGGCCGCGACGTCGTCGTAGCGGACGAGACCGGGCAGGATCGCAAGACCCGCGGCGTCGGCGCTCGTCCACCCCTGCGGGCGGCGCGCATTGCTGTCGAGAGAGAACACCGCGCCCGAGCCCGCTCGCCACGTGCACGACGGCGAATTCGCCGGTAGGCACCGCGTGTTCCACGTCTCGAAGAGGAACCGGTTGTCCTTGTCGACGATGAGCATGTGCTTGTCGCCGCGGCAGGGCGAAGCCGGTGGAGCCGAGTCGCAGTTGCCCGGATAGCCGCCCTCGATCCAGTGGCTCTGGGTCTTCGCCTCGACCGGGATCGGATAGCCGGGCGGCCGCCCGGGCGCGCCGGCGTCGCTCTCGGACGCGTAGTCGAAAGCCAACGGCTCGAGCGGTTCCGTGCCCGGGACGACGATGTAGGGCATTCCGTAGATGGCGGGAGCTCCTTGAACCCCCGCGTCACCGCCGAAGTCCGGATGCATCCCGGTGCCGCCGATCCAAGAGAGGAATGCCGCGCTGCTCGCGTCCACCGGCGCCGCGCTCACGTCCGCGTTCCACCAGTTGTCCAGGGGAAAGAGGGGCAGCGGACCGGGCAGCGGACCGCCCTGTACGGCCTGGCCGTGGGCTGGACCCGTGAGGAAGAGCGCGAAGAAGACGAGCGCGGCGAGGGCGAAAATCCCGCGCGCGGCGGAGCGCCTACTGGAAGCAGCCATTCACGTCGACGACGAAATCGAGAGCACCCGCCGTGTTGTTTTTCACGAGCACGCTGCCGTCAGACGCGAGGTACACGAGCGCGTTGTTCGCGCGCGTGCGCCCGGCCCTGAGGCCGATCGTGGAGGCCGTCGGCGCGACGAGGATGCCGTTCGGGTAGACGAGGAGATTGCCGCTCCCCGCGGGATTCACGACCGTGACGTTCACGGAGAGTGCGACCGCGCCGGACGGGACGGAGCACGTTCCCGTCAGGACGAACGAGCGCAGCCCCAGCGCCCCGATCGGCGGCCCGCCGAGCGGGCCGGCCGCACCGCGCGTGTCGAGGATCCGGCAGGGTGGAAGCGCGTGGAACGCCGTCGCGGCCGAGACTGGCGGAGGCGGAGGAGGCGCTCCGACGGTCGTGTACGCAAATCCGTTCTGGAGCGTACCCGTCGAGTCGTCCGGGTTGAAGACCACGACGTCCATGACTCCCGCCGCGTGCGCGGGCGTCATCGCCGTTAGTTTCCCCGCGTTCACGAACGCAACGGACGTCAGGGAGACTGAGCCCGTGAGGTCGACGAACGCCGCCGTCGCGCCGCTCACGAAGCCCGAGCCGTTGATTGCGACGGCCGTCCCGCCGGAGGTCGGTCCGGAGGGCGCGACGATCGACGAGACGGCCGGGCCCGTGGGCGCGACGGAGCCGCTGAAGATGCAGGCGGAGGCCGCTACGGAAGGATTCAGATAGCGCGAGAGCGTCAGATCGTGGAAGACGAGACCAGCGGCGCATCCGGACAGAAGATGGCAATAGCTCATTAGTGTTCCGGTCGTCTTCACACCGTGGTATGTAGCGGGGAGTGGACACGGCGTTGAGCCCACGTAGCAATTCGTGCCCTGCTCACCAGAGAAGCACGTATCCGGCTTGGGATCGGCATAACAATGCGTGTGCGGCGAGCCGAAGTTATGCCCGATCTCGTGAGCGGTGATGAAAACGTCGTTTGCCGAAGTATCCTGAGCAAAACGAAAAACCTTGCTAAAGCTGTACCCGGTGCCTGTGCTGCAAAGCCCGCTTATCCAGGCAATGCCGGACGCGGAATTCGTGCCGGGCTGCTTCCCCGAGAGCATCGCCGAGAGCGTGCGTTTCACGCCGCCGTAGTGAGATCCCCAGTAGCTCGAGAACTCGTTGAGCTCAGCGAAGCTCGCGTTGCTGTTCGAGTTCTGCGTGTACGGATCCGCCGCAGTCGAGAGCCTCAGGATCGTGTACCCCTGCAGCAAATGGAGCGTCACGTCCCGCTCGTAGATCAGATTCATTTCGTTGAATAGGTTTGCGATGTAGTTCGCCGCGTTCGCCGTGTTGTCTGAGAACTTCCCACCCATGAACTCGTTGTCCGTGTCGATCGCGACGACGGCGTACTTCGAGAAAACCGCGAGCGCCTCGCGCCCCGCGAGAGCCTGACGCTCGTCGTGTGTACCGGCTGCTCCGTCGCCGCCGGCGGGTTCGGAGGGCATGATCGGGAGCGCTTCTTCGGAGCATTCCCACTTCCGCGGAGTTCCGTCCGCGTCGCGGCTTTCCGGCGCCGCGAGGCGGTGGCGTCCGCCGGTCCAGACGTCGGGTGGCTGCAGCTCTTCGAGTCCGCGCTCGGAGCTCACGAGTCCGCGCAGCGCGCCCGTCGCGGGATCCAGCGCGATCGCGGCGCGCGTGAGGCCCGCGGCATCGCGCCCCTGAAAGAAGACCCACGTCGATCGCGGCACTTCGACCTCGCCAGTCGCTCCGATCGCCACGATGCGCGCGTCTGGCGCGTAGACATCGGTCCTCGTGAGGACCATCGTGCGGGAGAGCCCCGGCGCAACCGGGAAAGAGTCGACCGCGAGCCTCTCGCCCGCACCGAGTGACGTGAGCGCCGGAACCAGCCGTGAATCGAACGCCAGGAGCTCGCCCTCTGCGCCGTCCTGCGTGCCGTAGAGAGGTCCCGGCCGCGACGCGGAGAGCCGGTCGGCTGGCCGTTCGGCCAGTATGTTTTCCGCCATGCTGGCCGCGAGGACAGCGGTGAGGACGAACGTCCGGGCAAACGAAAATCGGAAGGTCTTCATGTGAGTCCGATGGGAGTGTCCCTTCCTCACGGAATTCATACATGAATCCTGCCGCACTTCTCACGAGCGTGAGTCGCATCACCGAAGCGGCCCCGCGTTCCGGAAAGAAGCCGTTTTTTCACTGGAAGTACCCGTTCACGTCGAGAACGAGGTCGAGTGTCCCCGGCGAGGAGTTGTTCACGACGACGCTTCCGTCGGACCCGAGGTACACGAGCGTGTTGTTCGCCCGCGTGCGTCCCGCCCTCACGCTGATCGTCGAGGCGGAGGGCGCCGCCAGGAGGCCGCTCGGATAGACGAGGACGCCCCCGGTCGCGGCGGGCGCGACCGCGGTCAGGTTCGCGGAGATCGCGACGGCGCCCGCGGGAATTCCGCAGACGCCCGTGACCGTGAAAGTTCGGGAACCGCCGGCGCCGATCTGCGGCCCGCCAAGCGCACCCGCCGCATTTCGCGTGTCGAGCACGCGACAGGGAGCGACGGCGTTGAATCCCGTCGCGGCCGAGACGGCCGGAGGCGAAGGGGGCGGCGGGTTCACTGCCTGATAGACGAAACGCGCGACCTCCATGTCGTCGGCCCCGAGCGTGAAGGGGATTCTTATGTTGTCCACCGCGTTGCACGGGGCCTGGCCGCAGGGGCCGAGACAGGACTTCATGGTCGCGAGGCAGTTGTTGGCCGTGTTTGCGTCCCGCGCGTCGACCGCAACGTCGGAATGGCCGAAGCCGAGAACGTGGCCGAGCTCGTGCGGGAGGACGTTCGCGTAATAGGCCACGGGGGTGGGGCACGAGTAAACGCGGATCCAGACGCTCCCCGAAACCGAGGTGAACCAAGTTCCACCCGCCCAGATGTGCGTTCCCGAGTAGTGCGACATCGCGACGCCGAGAACGCCTCCGCCGCAGAACGGGGTGGTCCACCAGCCGTAGGGATCGGCCACGACGTTCAGGTTGACCACGATCGTCACTCCGGAAGTTCCGGCCTTGGGTAACCCGAGGCGGATGTCCGCGCCCGTCACACCCACCCACGAGCTCACGGCCGTGGAAATGTGCGAAATCCCCGTGGACCCGTCGCTCAGGTTCGACTGTCCGCCGGGCGTGTATCCGACGGAAGCCGTGACTTGCCCTCCCGGGTTCCAGTTGAAGCGCGACTGATTCGGCGGATTGACGAGAACCCAGTTCGGGGTGCGCCGCCCGGCCTGGCGCGGGAGGAGAGTGCCTGTCACGGAGTGGCTTGCCGCCACGAGGCGCGCGCGCGCCGCAAACGACGCAGGCTCGCGAACAACCACGCGGAACGCAGCCAGTTCTCGCACAGGCTCGGCTTCGTCGGAAGGCTCGCCGTCTTCGCGCGGGACGCGCGCATACCCAGCGTCGCCGAGAGCGAAGCGCGTGCGCATCGCGAATAGTTTTCCGGCCGCGTCCTCGACGACCTCGAAGGCGCCGAGCATCAGCTCGCTGACACGGAAGCGTCCGTCGGGGCCGGTGTTGAGAAAGAGAACTTCCTCGTCACCGGGCCGGAACTCGGGCATCGCCCAGACCAGCGTCCCCCGCGTTCCGTTCGACCCGCCCGGGACGAGGACTTCGATCTCCGGCGCCGATCCGCCCTTCCACGTCTCCTCGACGCGAAAGCGATAGATGGTGACGAATCCGGCCAAGTCCTCCTCGACGCGCACGGACTCGACGGCGCCCCGCACGACAACGGACGAACGCCGTATCAGCTCGGCATCCGGGATCGGCAGATAGGTCGTCGCCGATGCGGGAAGAGCTCCCGAAGCGGCCGCGAGGAGGAGCACGACCCCACGAAGAGCCGTGCGGCAGAGAACTTGGACGGACGAGGAGCGCCGGATAGTCATTCGAGCCCTTGGGGTCGCCTTTCCGAAGGATTCAATACACATTCCCTGCCGCTCTTTCGCTCGGTGAGTCGGATCACCGAAAAAGGCGCCAAGCGTGGTGAAAGAGCGGTTTCGCCACTTATTCAGGCTCGCGCCCGCGACAAAGTGGTCCTTGGATCAGAAACGGATCGACAGAATCTGTCAGCGCACGACGACGGCGTGCGGCGGCGACCACGCCCTGACACGAGTCCTGTCCGGGCCGCCGACTCCGAACTCCAGCTCGTACTCACCGGCCACGACGCGCGCGTCCACGGGGACCTCCGCCCGGTAGCCGCCTCCCGGCTCCGCGGCGACCGTCCCCCCGCCTTCCGTCACGAGAACGGCGCCCCCCGTCCTGCGCCACCTGTAGAAGATCGTCGTGCCAGGCGATTCGCCCGAGAGCTTCACGGAGAAACGTGCGGAACTTCCCGACGCGATCGAGTCGGGACCTTCGATCGTCCACACGAGACGGGGAGACGCGTCCTCGAGGAGGACACGCGCGGCGAGCGCCGGCCGCCCGCGATCCTCGAAGGGGCCGACGCGCACCTGCATGAGGCCGATCGTGAGCGTCGCGTCACCGGGTTCGGCCGGCGCCTCGGTCTCGAACGCGATGCGCGCGGTTTCGCCCGCCTTGAGACGCAGGAACGCCCAGCGCGTCTCCTCGGAAAGAATCGGCCCGCCCGGCCCCCCACGTCTCCACCTCACGAGGAGCCTCACGCCTCCCCTGTTCATGAAGCCTCCGAGTCCCTTCCACGAAACGCTCCCGGAGTTCGTGACGAGAACCGCGATCCGGCGCGCTGCCCGCGTCGGCCAGCGAGGTGGCGGCTCCTCCGCCCACGCGTATCGGACCGCCGTGTCGGAATCCGGGAGCGGTCCCTTCGTCGCGAGCCGGGGCACGAGGAGCCCGAGAAAATCCGGGATCGCGGGCCCCGCGGCGAGGGCGAGCACCGGAGACGAGCGCCTCAGCGTCCACAGGCCGTGCGCCCAGTTTCCGCTGTCCCCCCCCGGATAGAAGAACGCCCCGATGATCTGGAGCGCAAACGCGAAGAGGACGGAGGCGATGACGAAGACCCGGCCCGCCGCGAATCTCCACGCGGACTCGACTGGACCCGCGAGCGCCGCGAAGAGGACGGGCAGCCCGTGAATCGCGTACCGCGGCCCGTAACAGTAGCCGGCCGCCCAGTCGAAGGACTGCCCGTGCACGTACAGGGACGCGAGATATCCGAGGAGGAGGAGCCGCGTACCGGGAAGGCGGTCCGGACCCCGCCACGGGAGAAACGCGACGAGAAGCGTGACGGGAGAGAAGAAGAAGACGCCGCGGTTGCTGAAGAGGAGGCCGGCGAGGCCGGGCAGCGCCGCGAATCCGGTCCGGTTCCGGCCCACCAACTTTCCGTCCGGCCCCGTGTACGTGCCATAGCCCCCGAAAACGCTTCCGAAATGATGGAGATTCCACCCGAGAGCGAGGAGCCCGATCGCACCGCTCACCGCGAAGAACGGCCACGCGCGCCGGCCGTGGCGGCGGAGGACGAGGAACACAATCGGCAGAAAGAAGAGGACGTCCGTCGGACGGTTCGCGGCGAGGAGGCCCGCCGCGAGGCCGAAACCGGCGAGAGCGCGGGGCGACTCCACGCCGGAAACGAGGAAGAGAAGACAGACCGCGAGGAGGAGCTCGCCTGTCCCATGCTGCCAGAGCGCCTGGCTCGAGATCGTGAAGGTCGAGCTTCCGAATGCGTATGCGAGCGTGAGGAGGAGCGCGAGACGGGGCCGCGTCAGACGCCGGAGCACGAGAAAGAGGACGGCGGAGGAGAGAGCCGCGATCACGGACGCAGCAAATTTCTCCATGAGGACGCGTGCGGTCTCGGCGTCGCCCCCGCGCGCCACCCATAAGGCGGCGGGGACGTAGAGCGGCGTGACGAGGAGCGGCGTCACGAGCGGGTAGAACGAGACCCACTCCCCCGTCTTCGAGCGGACGATCGAGTAGGAGACGGACGGCGGGACCCCCTTCAGCTCCTCGAGCGCGAGCCCATGGCCCGACAGGATGCGGAACGGAAGAAGGCTCGAGGCGAGGCTGTCGAAGCTCGCGATGTAGCGGAGGTTCGCGTTGTAGACGACGAGGGCGGCGAGGAAAACGAGGGCGGCCTGGGTTCCGGGGCGGCGCGGCATGGCTCGGCTCGCCCTCCCGCCGTCAGCGCCGCCGGGCGGACTTCATCTCGGAGCGCGCCTCGCGGTCGGCCTCGCGGCGGCGGATCGTCTCTCTCTTGTCGTGGAGCTTCTTGCCGGTCACGAGCGCGATCTCGACCTTTACGTGGGGGCCCTTGAAGTAGAGGTTCAGGGGCACGCACGTCGCGCCCGACCGCTTGATCTTCGTGGCGAGGCGGACGATCTCGCGCTTGTGCAGCAGAAGCCTGCGGTTTCTCTTCGCGTCGACGTTGTTGTAGCTCGCGGCTCCGTAAGGCGGAATGTGGACGTTCCAGAGCCAGGCCTCGCCTCCGGTCACGGCCACGTATCCGTCCTGGAGGCTGGCCGTGCCCTCGCGCAGCGATTTCACTTCCGGACCCGTGAGCGAGACGCCCGCCTCGAGCTTCTCCTCGATGTTGTACTCGTGGAAGGCGCGCCGGTTCGAGGCCACGGGCCGCCGGCCCGAGTTCTTGAGGGCGAGCCGCGCGTCGGCCTTTTCGCCCATCCTCTCGATGCGGGACTTCACGCGGCGCTCCGGCTCAGTCCGAAGCGCCCTCGACCATCCGCTTGAACTCCGGCGTGAGCTCGGGGTCGAACTGCGTGCCCGCCTTCGATTCGAGGATGTCGAGGGCCTGGTAGTCCGACAGCACGGAGCGATAGGAGGTCGGAGACGTCATGGCGTCGAACGCTTCGCACAGGTGGATGATGCGCGAGCCGAGGGGAATCTCGTCACCCTTGATCCCGTCGGGGTAGCCGCCGCCGTCCCATCTTTCGTGGTGGTGCTTCACGAGAGGGGCGATCGGGTAAGGCCAGGGGATGTCTTCGAGGAGATAGGCGCCCACGCGCGGATGCTGGCGGAGGAGGGAGAGCTCCTCGTCGGTGAGCGTGCGCTTCACGTAGAGAGTGTCGTAGTTGAGCTCGCGCATGCCGACGTCGTGGAGGATTCCCGCCACCGTGATCTGCTCGACCTCCATGGGCGGAATCCCGAGCTGCGCCGCGAGCTTCCGCGCCATGCGGCCCACGTTGAAGGAATGCGTCTTGAGCGCCGTCCGCTTCTGGATGTTCGGCTCGAGCAGCTTGTTGACGAGCCCGCGGTAGGCCTCGCGGAAGCGCGCCTCGCTCCGGTTGCCGGAGAGGACGTTTCGCAGGACGACGTGGGCCGCGCGCAGGGACTCGCGGACCTCGGGATTCGGGCCGTGGCGGAAGAGGAGCGAGAACAGCACGACGCCCTCGGAGGAGCTGTCGAGAACGCTCGACTGGATCGAGACGATCTCGGCCCGGTGCACCGGCGGTGCGTCGGGGCGGGGCGTCTCGAGCGGACGCCACGACGGATCGGACGAGAACGAAAACGGCACCGCCGTCTTCGCGAATATCTTCTCGAGATTCTCGAGCAGGGCCGGTGCGATGTCGGGATCGAGGGTCCGCCGCGCCGCGATCGTGACGGTCGCGGCTCCGGGCACGAAGGACGAAACGGCCGCGACCTCGACTTCCTCGTAGCTGAGGCACGTCGGAAGGTAGAGAGCGATGAACTCGGCCTCGCGGGGCGTCAGGCCTCCGCCCACGGCCGCCGCGATCTTCGCGGACGAGCTCCGCGCGAGCGTCTCCTCGACGAGCCGAAGGGCGCGCGCGACCGCGTTCGGCAGCTGGTTGCCGCCGTCGGCGTCCGGCTCCGCGAGAGGCGCGCCGGCCCTGCGGAAAATGCCCGAGGTATGAAGCTGGGCCGTCGAGAAGCCCGACGTTCTCTCGAGGGAGGACGGCGGAGCCGTCACACTGGGCGCCCTTTCGACGAGGCGTTCGATCTGAGGGGGCGGTTCGGGCGAGGGAAGGTCCGTGCCCCCTCGGGAGTCCGCGAGCCGCCGGATCTCGATCGCGAACTTCCTCAGAAGGTCCGAGATCTCGCTCACGTCGTCCGTCGTGAAGGCGACACGTCCGTTTTTCTCACGGACGTCGACGAGGCCCATGATCCGGCCGTCGAGGTAGAGAGGCGCGAGGAGCATCCGCATCGATGTCCCCTGAACCATGAGATCCATCAGCTTCCCGGCCGCGTTCACGTTGTTGATGAACGTCGGCTCGCGGTGTTCGTAGATGTAGTTGACGACGGTGTCGTTTCGTCCGAGCCTCTCGGCGAGCCGGTCGGTGCGTGTGAATCCGAACTGCGCCTTGAGGCGGAACACCGACTGAGCGGGGTCCAGCGTGTAGAAGGCCGCCTTCGACGGCCGCCATTTCTGGCCGAGAACGGCGAGAAAGTCCTGATAGTACTTCTCTTCAACGGGCGCGAGCACGACTGCCTCCGGAGACGTACAGGATAGCAGCCGCGCCCGCGGCGAGAGTGCCCGCCAAGGGCTCGGGATGTAGCCGAAACGCCACACCGTGAGGGGGATCCGCCACACGCGTGTGTCCGAAAGCGGTCAATCGCGTCCGAAACCTCAGGAAACGGAGGGCTTCTTCCTGGCATCCGCTGTGCACTTCTCGATCCGGAATGCGCGCACAGAGCACACTTGCGAGGCGGGCGAGGCTGGCCGGAATCGGACTTCATTCGGGCCGCCACGTCCACGTCATCCTCCATCCCGCCCCGGCCGGGCACGGCATCGTGTTCCACCGCTCCGACGTCGACTGCTTCATACCGGCCGTCGCCGAGGAGGCGGGCTGCTTCGATCACGCGACGACGCTCGGCGCCCGCGGACGGGACGTGGCGACCGTCGAGCACCTTCTCTCGGCCGCCGTCGGAGCGGGTCTCGACAACGTCCTCGTCGAGCTCGACGGACCCGAGGTGCCCATCCTCGACGGCAGCGCGCTGCCGTGGCTCGAGGCCTTCCGCGTCGCGGGGATCGTCGCGCAGAACGCCGCCGCAATTCCCTTCTCGCCATCGCACGTCGTCGCCGTACCGGACTCCGGCGGCCGCAAGCTCGAGATCCGTCCCGCGCGCGACCTGCGGGTGACGTACACGATCGACTTCCCGAATCCCGCAGTGGGCCGGCAGTCGATCACGGTCGTCCTCACTCCCGGGTCGTACGCGGCCCACCTCGCACCCGCCCGCACCTTCGGATTCCTCTCGGAGTACGAGGCCCTCAAGGCCCACGGTCTTGCCCGCGGCGCCCGCGAGGACAACTGCATCGTCGTGGGGGCCGACCGCGTCGAGAACGGCGAGCTGCGCTTCGCCGACGAATTCGTGCGCCACAAGGCGCTCGACCTCCTCGGGGATCTCGCACTGGTGGGACGTCCTGTCGTCGGACACGTCGTCGCGCACAAGGCCGGACACGCGATGCATGCGACGCTCGCGCGCCTTCTGCGCGAGGAAAGTCGTGCCGTTTTCGCGGCTCCCGGACGGGCCGCGCCCGCGCGCGCCGCCGCTCAAGCCGCCGGAATCTGAACCCGCCGGGGCCAACCCGCTAAAGTCCGGGGGTGCGAACCCGTGTTTCCCTCCTTTTGGCGGCGTCTCTCGCCCTCGCGAACGCCGCGGTCGGTTTCGTCTCGGAGGACGGGCCGGTTATTCCTGGCGTATCGACATGGGTCCTGGGGCAGGAGCTTCACGTCGACGCGCGTTTGTCCCCCGCGCTGCCGGCGGACGTCCTGCAGCGCCTTGCGTCCGGCCTTCCGACGACCGTCGCCTGGGAGATGCGCCTCTTCGTCTTCCGGAACCTGTGGTTCGACGGGCTCAAGGACGAGAGGCGCTACGCCGTGACGGCTACCTACCGCCCCGTCACGTCCGACTTCACCGTCGAGCGCCGCCTCGACGCGCGCCTGCTGGACACCCGGGTCGTCCCGACGCGTGACGAGGCGGCCGCCGCCCTCGCGCGCCTCCCGGGACTGCCGGCCTTCACGATGGGGGAACACCTGCTCGGGAAGAAACTCCTCGTCCGCGTGCGCTGCCTCTATGCGAGCGGTGTCACGCTCGGAGTCGTCCCAACGAGCGCTGAGACCGCATGGGTGCGGTCGGGGATTTTCGAGTGGACGGCGACCGGCGCGCGCTGAACGACTCGTCGCCTCCGGTGCCGCCCGGCCGGCGCTGGGCGCGCGACAACCGGATCCTCGCGGCCATCGCGCTCGCCCTCGGAGCCGCGCTGTCGGGCGGCTACGCGGTCGTCCTCCGCGCGCGCGACCTCTCCCCCGTGGCGGCGACGAACCGCGTGCTGCTCTTCGTCCTCTTCTACATCGTCGTCGTCCTCATCCTCGCGCTCGTCTTCGTCCTCGTGAGGAGCACGGCGAAGCTCGTCCTCGAATCGCGGCGCGGGGTCTTCGGGTCCCGCTTCCGCGTGCGCGTCGTCGCCTCTTACGTCGGCCTCGCGCTCCTGCCGATCACGCTCCTCGTGCTCCCGACGACGAGCCTCCTCCAGAAAAGCGTCGAGCGCTGGTTCGCGCCGCCTGTCGAAGAGACGATCCGCGCCGGGCGCGAGGTCGCCGATCTCTTCCGCGCGCGCTCGGCCGCGCTCGAGCGCCGCACCGCCGAGCGGCTCGCGCCTCGCCTCGCGGCGGTGCCCGAGTCCGGGATCCTTCCGCTCCTCTCGTCCGCGCGCGAGGAGTCCGGGGTGGACTTGATCGAGTGGAGACGCGCCGGGCGTCCGCCCGTCGCCGTGAGCGCGGCGCGCTGGCCGCTTCGCGACGCTCACGAGCCGGGGGCCGACTGGCTCGACGACGCGAAGAGCCGCGGCCTCTCGAGGCGTCTCGAGGGAACCAGCAGCGGGGGCCAGGCCGGCCGCACCGTCCTCTCCCTGCCCTCGGGCTTCCTCGTCGTCGGGTCCTTCGATCCGCCGGCGGAGGCCGAGCCGCTGCGCCAGCTTTCCCGCGCGACTTCCGCGTACGCGATGCTTAAAGCCGAGCGCGCGCAGCTCGAGGCGGTCCAGATCCTCTTCTTCCTCCTCCTCGCGTTTCTCGTCCTCCTCGCGGCGGTCTGGGTCGGTCTCCTCCTCGCGCGCCGCGTCACGCGGCCCATCGCGGCTCTCGCCTCCTCGGCCCGCCGCGTGGGAGCCGGAGATTTCGACGCGCTCGTCGAGGTCGAGGGGGGCGACGAGATCTCCGCTCTCTCGCGCGCCTTCAACGCCATGACGTCGGAACTGCGCAAGAGCCGCAGCGAGCTCGTCGCCGCGAACGCGGAGATGGCGGCCACGAACCTGCGCGTCGACGAGGAACGCCGCCGCGTGCGTTCGATTCTCGCGCGCCTCGACGCCGGGGTCGTCGCGTTCGGCGACGACGGGACCCTGTTCTTCCTCAACGAGACGGCGCGCCGGCTCCTCGGACACGACGCCGAGGCTCCGTTCTCGCGCGTCGAGGACCTGCTCGCCGCGCCCGCCCTGGTGCCGCTCGCCGAGTTCCTCGCCCGGGCTCGCGGATCCGCGGCCCGCGAGGCGACACTCAAGATCTCCGCACGCGTTCTCGAGGCGCACGTGACACAGGTCCCCGCGGGCTCGGCTGACCCCGGCGCCTGGGTCGTGACGCTCGAGGACACGACGGCCCTCGTGGCCGCCGAGAGGGCGGCGGCGTGGGAGGAGGCCGCGCGCCGGATGGCTCACGAGATCAAGAATCCGCTCACGCCGATCCGGCTCGCCGCCGAGCGCATGCGCCGGCGCGCCCGCGGAACTTCGGCGGACCCCGAAGCGCTGGCGGCCATCGTGGACGAAGGCGCCTCGACGATCATCGAGGAGGTCACGACGCTCGCGTCGCTCGTGGACACGTTCGGGCGGTTCGCACGCCTTCCGGCCGCGGATCTCGGGCCGACCGACCTCGGCGCCGTCGTCGCGCAGGTGGCGAAGCTCTACGCGGACGTGAAGAAGGGCGTGCGCGTGGAGGCGGAGGTTCCGGACACCCTTCCACCCGTCCGGGCGGACGCCGAGCAGGTGAAACGCGCGCTCATCAACCTCGTCGACAACGCGATCGCGGCGACGCCTCCGGGCGGGCACGTGAGGATCGCCGCCGTCGTTGCGGGGGGAAGCGCCCGTCTCCTTGTCGAGGACGACGGGCCGGGCATTCCCGAGGAGGACCGGAGCCGCGTCTTCGACCCCGCGTATTCCACGAAGGCACGGGGCAGCGGGCTCGGGCTCGCGATCGTCGCGCGCATCGCCTCGGAACACGCGGGTCACGTGCGCGTAGAGCAGAATGTCCCGCACGGATGCCGCTTCCTCCTCGAATGGCCGGCCGCGTGAGGGCACGGGCGTCGCGATGACGGACGGGCCGCTCATCCTGATCTGCGACGACGAGCCGGGCATCCGCAAGACTCTCTCGCAGATCCTCGGGGACGAGGGCTACCTCGTGGACGCCGTCGGGCTCGGGCAGGAGGCGATCCAGCGCGCCCTCGCCGCCGAAGGGCCCCGGCCCGAGGCGCTCCTCCTCGACGTGTGGCTTCCGGACATCGACGGTCTCACCGTGCTCGATCGCCTGAGGAGCGGCGGCCTCCGGATTCCCATCGTCATGATCTCGGGGCACGGCACCGTCGACACGGCCGTTCAGGCGGTGAAGCGCGGAGCGGACGACTTCCTCGAAAAGCCCCTCTCGCTCGAGAGAGTCCTCCTGACGCTCGACAAGGTGCTCGAGAGACATCGCCTCGCGACGGAGCGCGACGCGCTGAAGCGCGAGCTCCTGAGCCGCGCGGGCGACGAGGGCGTCTACGAGATGCTGCTCGGGACCGGAGCCGCGATGCGGCGCCTCCTCGACGAGATCGCGCGCGCCGGGGCCTCCGAGGTGCGCGTCCTCATCACGGGCGAGAGCGGCGTCGGCAAGGAGCTCGCCGCCCGGGCGCTCCACCGCGCGTCCCCGCGCGCACACGGTCCCTTCGTCGAGGTCAACGGCGCCGCGATTCCGGAGGAGCTCATCGAGAGTGAGCTCTTCGGTCACGTGAAAGGGTCGTTCACGGGCGCCGTCGAGGACCGGAAGGGCAAGTGGGAGCAGGCCGACGGGGGCACGCTCTTCCTGGACGAGATCGGAGACATGTCGCCGCGCACCCAGGCCAAGATCCTCCGCGCGATCCAGGACGGGCGCATCACGCGCGTGGGCGGCGCGAAGGCGTTCGCGACGGACGTGCGCATCGTCGCCGCCACGAACCGCGACCTGCCCGCGATGATCCGCGCGGGAACGTTCCGCGAGGACCTCTACTTCCGGCTCGCCGTCGTCCCGCTCGTCGTCCCGCCGCTCTCCGAGCGGGCGGAGGACGTGCCCCTTCTCGTGACCCACTTCGCCGAAAGCCTCGCCCTCCGCCGCGGCCGCCGCGCGAAGACGTTCGAGCTCGAGGCGCTCGAGCTGCTCGCGAAGAGGTCCTGGCCCGGGAACGTCCGCGAGCTGCAGAACGTCGTCGAACGCGTCCTCCTCATGTCGCCGGGTCCCGTCGTGAGGGCCGCGGACATCCCTCCAGAAGACCGTCCGGTCGCCCCGCGCGCTCCGTCACAGAAAGCCTCCGACGAGGTCGCCTCCTACGCGACGCTCGCCGATGCGCGCGAGGCGTTCGAAAAAAGGTATCTCGCCCGCGTCCTCCACGACACGAAGGGCAACGTCTCGCGCGCGGCCGAGCGTCTCGGCCTCGACCGCACGACGCTTCACCGGAAGATGAAGGCGCTGGGACTGGACGGGGAATAGGGCGCGGTGCTCAGGCCCCGAAGAGTCCGCTGAGCCTTCGGAAAAAGTTCTTCCGGTCGTCCAGCTTTTTCATGAGGAGCTCGTCCAGCTCGCCTGCATCGAAGAAAACACCGTCGCAACTCGTGCAGCGGTCGATCTTGATCCCCTCGTGCTCGACCTCGACGAGATCGCCGCCACACTTGGGACATTTCATGAAGTGGAGCTGCTTCTGCTTTTCGCGATTGGCATCGAGCCCCTTCGCGAGCCGGGCCACGCGCCGCTCCCGCGCCTTGCGGATGAGCTCCTCCTCGTGCTTGTGAAACCACTCGTTCTCGAGCGCTTTTCCGCGATCGGAAAGGTCGGCCATGAATCCTCCGGACGCCGCGCCGAAGCCATCTCCCTCCCGGCGGGCGGGCGAGTCTAACGCGATACCCATCGCGCACGGGGAGAGACGGAGCGGGATCGGGGCGCCGCGACGGGGTCCGTGTGGGCGTTCGAGAAAGCCGAACGCTTCACGAGAGCCTCTCGAGCAGCTTGTTCTCGAGCACCTGCGGACCAGGATCGGATTCGAGCCTCAGAAAGTGCGATGCCGCCGCGAGGAGCGCGGCCTGCGGAACGAGGCCGACGATCTCCGAGCCGACAACGGCCACGCCCTGGCGCTCCGCTTCCGACCGCACCGTCTCGAAGACGCGGTGAAGCGGCGTCTTCTCGAAATTAGTCATGTTGATCGAGACCTGCACCTGGCTGCGCGCCTCGAGCTTCACTCCCATCGCCTTCACGAACCGGTAACCGCCGGAGAGGTGCCGGATCGCCCTTGCGATGCGGTCGGCGACCGCGAGGTCCGCGGTCGCGAGGTTGATGTTGTAGGCGATGAGCGGCGCGCGGGCGCCCACGACGGAGGCGCCGCCCGACGGGTGAGGGGCGGCCGGACCGAAGTCCGGCTGCCAGGCCGGGTCCGCCATCTTCACCGCGAGGCCCTCGAACTCCCCCTTCCTGATGTTCGCGAGGTTCTGCCTCTCGGGGCGCGAGGCCGCGTCTTCGTACAGGTAGATGGGGAGATCGTATTTCTCGGCGAGCGTCCGTCCGAGCGTCTTCGCGAGCACGACGCAGTCCGCCGTGGTCGCGCCGCGCACGGGCACGAACGGGATCACGTCGACCGCGCCGAGGCGCGGGTGCGCACCCGCGTGGGTCCGGAGGTCGATCGCGTCGAGCGCGGCCCCCACGAGGGCCGTCATCGCGAGAACGAGCGCGTCCCCCTCCCCGAGGAACGTGAGGACGGAGCGATTGTGGTCGGCATCCGACGTCCGGTCGAGGAGAACGACGCCCGGAGCGGCCTTCACGGCGGCGTCCGCGAGGGCCGCGACGACGTCGACACGGCGGCCTTCGCTCACGTTCGGAATGCACTCGATCAAGGCTCCCATGGGCCCTCCCGGCCGAATCGTATCCGACTGTGGCCCCGCGCTCGCCGTTCTTGCTAGCATTCAGCACAATGAATTCCTACGCGGGCAGCCCTGCTCTCGCTCCCGAGGCACGGGACAAGGTCCTCCAGACGTTCCGCCACACGCTGGCGCTCGCCCAGGAAGGAAAGAACGAAGAGGCGCTGCTCGGCTGCGACTTCCTGCTCAAGATGGATTCGCGCTTCGCACCTGCGCGCGGCCTCCTCGAGGTCCTGCGCGGCGTTTCCCCCGGCACGCCGGTGAACGTGGACCGTTTCTCGGACTACCTCGGCGTCGAGAGCGCCGGAGAGGCTCTTTCCGAGGCGCACCACGATCTGCCCGATGCTTTCCCGTCTCCTGCCCCATCCCCCGCGGTTTCCGCGAGCGGCCTGGACGATCTCGTCTTCGGCGACGACGCCGGGGCGGGCGGTCTTCCCGAGGCTCCGCCTTCCGTAATCTCTCCGAAGGTCCCCGCGGTTGCCGGAGGCGACCCCTTCGGAGGCGGCCTCGACGACTTGCGCATGAGCCTCCCCCCGGGCGGGCCGGGCGCGCTCGGCGCGATTCCCGCCTCCGCCGAGGCCCCGCCCATGCCGTCCGCGTCCACGGCGCCCGAGGCGCCGGGTCCGGCGGCCCCGGGGGCCCAGGCTCCCGCGCCCCGCGCGTCGTCGGGCGTACAGACCGATCCCCGGATCCTCCAGTTCCTCAAGCAGGGAGACGAAGCCCTCGCGCGCGGGAACGCGCAGGAAGCCATCGACCTCTGGAGCCGGGTTTTCCTCATCGACTTGTCCAACGAAGAGGCGAGCCGGCGCATCGACTCGGCGCGCGAGGCACAGGCCGAGTCCGCCCGGAAAATCGATCTCCTTCTTTCCGAAGGCGTCGCGCAGTACGAGAGCGGCGACCCCGCGGGCGCTCGCAACAAGTTCCTCGACGTCCTCGCCCTTTCCGAGAACGACGCAACCGCGCGCGGCTATATCAACCAGATCGAGTCGGCCCTCTCGACGGCGGGCAGCCCCCCGGAAGCGACGTCGGCGAGCGCGGGCGACTCCGATTTCATGAAGAACGAAATCGAGGCTCCCGGCCCGCCCTCGTTCGCCGAGGACTCCGGCATCGGGCGCGGCGCCCGCCCGGGCGACGACGACTTCGCGCCGGACGGAGCGGGAACGAAGAAGTCCTCCGCGCCCCCGGGGCCCAAGCCCCGGATCGATCTTCGCGTCCTCCTCGCGGGTGCGCTTCTGGTCCTCGCCGCGGTCGCGGGGGGCACTTACCTCCTTCTCCGCAAGAAGCCAGCGCCCCGGCCCGCGGCGGCGGTCCCGACACCCGGCCGGAGCGGCGGGCCCGCGACCAGCGCGGCGTCAGGCGAGGACGCGTTCCAGAAGGCCGAGACGCTCTTCGGCGCCGGAAAGATCGACGAAGCGATCGGAATCCTCGCGAAGCTGCCCGAGTCCGACCCGCGCCACAACGAAGCGCTCGTGAGAATCGAGAAGATGAAGTCTTCCGCGGCCCCTACCCCGGGACCCCCTCCCCCGAGCGCCGCGGCCCTCGACGAGATGCGCGTGGCCGGACTCACCGCGATGGCGTCGAGCCGCTACATCGACGCTCTCAAGAACCTGGATCCCGTGGTCAAGGCCCGGCCGCAGGACGCGGAAGCCGTCGCCGCCGCACAGCGGGCGCACGAGCAGGTCGAGGCGCTGCGCAGCGCTTCGAAGTCCTACAACGAGTCCGACTACGACAGTGCGATCAAGCTCCTCTGGGAGCTCCGCCGGGGAGACACGAAGAACCAGGACGTCGAGGAATACCTCGTCAATGCGTACTACAACCTCGCGGTCCAGAGCTTCCAGGCGGGAAACATCCCGAAGGCTACGACCGCGGTGAAAGAGGCGACGGACCTCCGCCCCGGCGACGCGGAGGCGCAGCGCCTCCTGCGGTTCGCGCGCAAGTACCCCAAAGGCGCGACGGACCTGTTGTCGAGGATCCTCATCAAGCACCTCACGCTCAGGCCCTGAGGCCGGACGCGACATGTCCGAGCCGCCTCGCGACCCGCTCGCGGAACATCCCATAGCTCCGGGCGCGCCCCGGCGGCGCCCGGGAGCGCCCGCGACCCTCGAGCTCTTCCCGGCCGTCGCGGAAGCTCCGCTCGGGCGCGCGCCGGAGCCCGCGTCCGTGCGGGCGACGCCGCCCGAGCCAGCGGCGCCCTCGAACCGGAACGTCGATCTCCCTCCGCCGCCGCTCGCACTCGAGGCGATCGACGACGAATCGCCGGCCGCACCGCGAGCTCCGGCGGAGGCCGCGACGTCCGCGGGCGTGGACCCGGACGATCCGCCCTCGGTCGCCTTCGCGCGCCGCGTCGCCGCGGGGCTCGCGGATCTCCTCATTCTCGCGCTCGTCGGCGCCGTGGAGCTCGCGGCCGGCGCCCTCCTCCTCGATCTGCGCTTCCCTCCGCCCGCGTTCGTGCCGCTCGGCGCGTTTCTGTTTCTCGCGGCACTCGTCCTTCTCGTCCTCGCGCCCTTCGTGTGGGGAACGACGCCGGGAATGGCTCTCGCCGACCTCAGGATTCGCGCCGAAGACGGTGGCTCCCCCACGCTCGCGGCCGCGTTTCTCAGGTTCGTCGGCTTCCTCCTGACGGGCGCGCTCGCCGGCGTTCCGCTGCTCGTCGCCGCGTTCGACCGGCGGGGCCGGACGCTCGCGGACCTCGTGTCGCGGACGACCATCGAGCCCGTGGAGGTTCCCGAGCCCTCCGGTCTCGCGTAAGGGAGGCGCCGTGCGCCTCGCGCTCTGCCAGATCGATACGACCGTCGGAGACTTCACGGGAAACGTCGCGCGCGTCACTCAGGGGCTCGCGCGGGCCGAAGCCGCGGGCGCCGATCTCGCCGTCTTCCCCGAGCTCGCGATCTGCGGCTACCCGCCGGGAGACCTCCTCGAGCGCCCGTCGTTCGTCCTCGGCGCCGAGCGCGCCCTCGCGGAGCTCACGCGCCGATCGCGCCGCACGGCGCTTCTCGTCGGCACTTTCGTCAGGAACCGAAAACGCGTCGGCAAGCCGTTTCACAACGTCGCGGCTCTCCTCGAGGGCGGGCGCGTGCGGGCGCTCGCGAAAAAGACGCTCCTGCCGACGTACGACGTCTTCGACGAGGGACGCTGGTTCGAGCCGGGCGACGGCTGCGCGGTGGTGCCGTTCCGGGGCGAGAAGATCGGTCTCCCCGTGTGCGAGGACCTCTGGAACGACAAGGACTTCTGGCGGGCCCGCCGCCTCTACCGCGAAGACCCGGGCGAGGTCCTTCTCGGGCGGGGTGCGACGCTCGTCGTCACGATCTCCGCGTCGCCGTTTTCGGAAGGCAAGCCGGGGTTCCGTCGCCGCATGCTCTCGCGATACGCGCGCGACGGCGGGGTTCCCGTGGTATCCCTGAATCTCGTCGGCGGCAACGACGAGCTCGTGTTCGACGGGGGGTCGATGGTCCTCGACGCTCGCGGGCGCGTCGCCGCGCGAGCCGCCCTCTTCGAAGAGGATTTCCTCGTCGTGGACATCCTCCGCGAGGGAAAGACCTCGCGCGTCGTCCCCGTCTCCGGCTCCGAGGCGCGCACCCTGCCGGACGACGTGAGCGGAGATCCGCACGAGTCCCTCAGGCGCGCGCTCGTCCTCGGCATTCGCGACTACGCGTCGACGTGCGGGTTCCGGTCAGCCGTCCTCGGCCTCTCGGGCGGCATCGACTCCGCCCTCGTCGCCGCTCTCGCCGTCGAGGCGCTCGGGGCCGCGAACGTCACGGGTCTCGCGATGCCGTCCCCCTACTCCTCCGAGGGTTCGATCGCGGACGCACTCGCGCTCGCCGCAAATCTCGGAATCCGGTGCGACGTCCTGCCGATCGGCCCTCTCTTCGAGGATGCGAGGAGGACGCTGGCGCCCGTCTTCTCCGGGCTCGTCGAGGACGTCACCGAGGAGAACGTGCAGTCACGCCTCAGAGGCATGCTCCTCATGGCGGTGTCGAACAAGAAGGGACCCCTCGTGCTGACCACGGGCAACAAGAGCGAGCTCGCGGTCGGGTACTGCACGCTCTACGGCGACATGTGCGGCGGCCTCGCGCCCATCTCGGATCTCCCGAAGATGCGTGTCTACGCGCTCGCCCGGCACCTCAACGCGCGCGCGGGGCGGGCGCTCATCCCCGAAGCGTCCCTCACGAAGGCTCCGTCCGCGGAGCTACGGCCCGGCCAGACGGACCAGGACTCTCTCCCTCCCTACCCTCTTCTCGACGCGATCCTGGAAAGCCTCGTGGAACGAAACCTGTCGATCGCGGCCGCGGCGCGGCGCTCCGGGGCTCCGGTCGCGCTCGTGAGAAGGATTGCGACGCTCGTCGACCGTGCCGAATACAAGCGCTATCAGGCCGCCCCCGGCCTGAAGGTCTCCGCGAAGGCCTTCGGGAGCGGCCGCCGGATTCCCATCGCGCAGAGGACTCCCCTCTGACGGCCGCGGTACCCGGCGCTCCGCCGCAATACCCGTGGAAGGACATTCCGGGGTCGTCGCACCTGCTCCTGCTCGACAAAGTTCTCGCGCGGGGCAGCGGCCTCGCCGTTCTCGACCTGGGCTTCGGGACCGGCCTGTTCGCACGGCGTGTGCGGCCGGCGTGCCGGTACCTCGCGGGCGTCGAACTCGACCGGGAGGCGGCCCTGGAGGGCGCGCCCTTCTTCGACGAGACGGTCGTCGGCGACCTCTTCACGGGAGTCTCCCACCCGTTCCGGGAGCGGTTCGACGTCATCGTGGCGGGCGACGTGCTCGAGCACCTGCCCCGCCCCGAGGAGCTCCTCGCGGCCCTGAAACCGCTTCTCGCGGCCGGCGGGACTCTCCTCGTCTCCCTTCCGAACGTCGCGAACGTCACGGTGCGGGCGGCTCTCCTCTTCGGGCGATTCGCCTACGCGCCGCGCGGCATCCTCGACCGGACCCACCTTCGTTTCTTCACGCGAGCGTCGGGGCGGGCCCTTCTCGAGGAGAACGGCTACCGCGTCCTGTCCGACGATCCGACCGCGATGCCGCTCGAGCTCGCCGTGGCCGCACTCGGCCACCCTCCTCTCGCCGCACCGGTGCGCGCCGCCGCTCACGCCGCGGCGCGCCTCTGGCCGACCCTCTTCGGCTACCAGTTCGTCTACGAGGCGAGGCCTTCGTGACCGTGACACGCGAGATCCCGGAATTCCGCACCCGGGCCGAGCCCGCGAGCGTGGAGACGGAGCGGGGTCCCGCCCTCACGATCGTGATCCCCGCTTTCAACGAGGAGGCGCGCCTGCCCGCGTCTCTCGGCGCGATCTCGGCGTACCTCGCCGCGCGCCCCTCCGCTCCGCGTGTCGAGGTGCTCGTCGTGGACGACGGCTCGAGCGACGCGACGGCGCTCCGCGCAGAGGATGCGGGCCGGAGGCACGGCCTCGACCTGCGCGTCCTCCGCCTCCTGAAGAACTCCGGCAAGGGCTTCGCGGTGCGAAGGGGCTGCCTCGAGGCGGCGGGCCGTCTCGTCCTCGTCACGGACGCCGACCTTTCGACGCCGATCTACGAGTGGGAGAAGCTCGCCGCCGCGTCGGCTCCCGTCGCGATCGGCTCGCGGGCGCTCGACGAATCCCTCGTGAAGGAAGAGCAGCCGCTCTACCGCAAGCTGATGGGGAAGCTCTTCAACCGCCTCGTACGTTTTCTCGTCGTGCCCGGGATCCGCGACACCCAATGCGGGTTCAAGCTTTTCTCGCGCGAGGCGGCGCGCGAGATCTTCTCGCGCGCGAAAGTGGACCGGTTCGCGTACGACGTCGAGGCGCTCCTTCTCGCGAAGCAGCTCGGCTATGCGATCGCGGAGGTCCCCGTCCTCTGGTTCAACTCGAAAGACTCGCGCGTGACGCTCTTCGGAGGCGCGCAGGCCTACTGGGACGTCCTCCGGATCCGCTTCACGACGCGCGCCTGATGGTTGTACCATGGTCATTGACCATAGTACGATCTCGTCATGTCCACCGAACCGACCCTCGCGATCTCCCGCTTCAAGGCCACCTGTCTCGCCGTCCTCGAGGAGGTCCGACGCACAGGCCATCCCGTGACGGTCACGCGCTTCGGCAAGCCCGTCGCGCGCGTCGTTCCGCCCGACTCACCCTCAAGGAAGCGCCGCATCCTCGGAGCGTACAAGGGTCAGATCGAGATTCTCGGCGATATCGTCTCCCCGGTTCTTCCGCTGGAGGCGTGGGAAGTTCTTAGAAAGTGAATCCCGGGTGAAGGTCCTTCTCGACACTCACATCTGGATCTGGAGCCTCACCTCCGATCGAAAGCTTGGGCGCCGCGTCGCACGTGAGCTGGCTTCGCTGAAGAACGAGATATGGATCTCGCCGGTGTCCGTCTGGGAAGCGCTGTTGCTCGCCGAACGCGGACGTCTCAGCTTCCGCCAGGATCCTTCTCGTCTCCTGGAGACGGCCCTCGCGGAAGGCGGCTACAGAGAGGCGCTTCTCACTCATGAAGTCGCGTTCGAAAGCCGGCAGTTGTCACTTTCGACAGAAGATCCCGCCGACCGTTTTCTCGCCGCGACGGCGAGGGTCTACGACCTCACCCTCGTCACCGCCGACGATCGGCTGCTCGGGCTGAAAGAAATCAAGGTCCTGCCAAACCGATAGCGGAGTTCAATAAAGCGGGAACGCAGCCGTCAGCTCGCGGACGCTTCCGTGGACGCGCGCCCTCACACCCTCGTCCTCGGGCGCGGCGAGGATCTCGGCGATGAGGCCGCCGATCGTCTTCATCTCGCCCTCACCCATCCCGCGCGTCGTCACGGCCGGCGTCCCGATCCTGAGCCCCGACGTGACCATCGGGGGATTCGGGTCGAACGGGATCGCGTTCTTGTTGACGGTAATTCCCGCCGCGTCGAGGGCTTTTTCGGCGACCTTGCCGGTAAGGCCCTTCTTCCCCACATCCATGAGGAAGAGGTGCGTGTCGGTGCCGTCCGAGACGAGCCGGAACCCCTGCGCCGCGACACTGAGGGCGAGCGCCTTCGCGTTCGCGACGACCTGCCGCTGATACGCCGCGAACTCCGGCGTCGAGGCCTCCCGGAACGCGACCGCCTTGCCAGCGATCACGTGCTCGAGCGGGCCGCCCTGCAGCCCGGGGAACACGGCCTTGTCGATCTCCTTCGCCCACTCCGGGACGCAGAGGATGAGACCCGCGCGCGGCCCGCGCAGGGTCTTGTGCGTCGTCGTCGTGACGAAGTGCGCGTGACTCACCGGAGACGGATGGACCCCGGCCGCCACGAGTCCCGCGATGTGCGCCATGTCGACCATCAGAAGCGCACCGACGGAGTCCGCGATCGCCCGAAAGCGCGGGAAGTCGAGCGTGCGCGGGTACGCGGACGCGCCCGCGATGATGAGCTTCGGCTTTTCGGCCTTCGCCGTCGCCTCGAAGGCGTCCCAGTCGATCGTCTCGCTCTCTTTCGAGACGCCGTACGAGACGATGCGATAGAGCTTCCCGGAGATCGAGAGCGGGTGGCCGTGCGTGAGGTGCCCGCCGTGCGCGAGCGACATCCCCATCATCGTGTCGCCGGGCTTGAGGCACGCGAGGTAAACGGCGGTGTTCGCCTGCGAGCCGGCGTGCGGCTGGACGTTCACGTGAACCGCGTCCGGGTTTCCCGGCGCGAAAAGTGCCTTCGCACGCGCGATCGCGAGGGACTCGGCCTCGTCCACGTGGACGCAGCCGCCGTAGTAGCGCTTGCCCGGGTAGCCCTCGGCGTACTTGTTCGTGAGCGTGGAGCCGACGGCTTCCATCACGGCGCGGGACGTGAAGTTCTCGGAGGCGATGAGCTCGATCCCCTCGTTCTGGCGCGCGGTTTCGGCGGCGACGATGCGGGCGATCTCGGGATCGGCCTCGGCGAGGGAGCGGTTCAGGAGAGCGGCGGGGCGGACCGTCGTGGACATGGACTCCTCCGGCCCGGCGATCGTATCGCGGCGGCGCGTCAGGGACCGCCGGGGGCGCGCCGCGGATACGCCGACACCATCCCGTCGTACTCGGCGAGCGCGTAGCTGTCCGTCATGCCGGCGAGGTGGTCGGCGATCGACCGCAGGAAGAGCGGCTTTTTCGTGTAGTTCGAGGCGATCTCCGCGTCGAGGCGCTTGAGCGGCACGTCCCTCAGGTACGAGACCCCCGCGAGATCGCGATACCTCAGGAGCACGTAGTCCGGGAGAAGCCGCGGGTTCCTGTACCACGCCGAAAAGAGCGTCGTGACGACGAGCTGCGCGCGCCCGTCGTGCTGGGCGACACGGTGGCTGTGGATGATGTGCTGATAGATGAATTCCTTGAGCTCCTGGTAGAAGCGCTCGCCAGCCTTCGACGGCGCCACGAGGGAGCCCGGAAGCTTGCGGCGCTGCGCGTAGAACTCGTCGGCCGTCGTGATCTTCTTCGCGTCGAGCCACTTCCCGATCGAGGCGCGCGACGCCGTGATGAGGTCCGTGACGAGGAGATGGATCATCCCGCGGATGAGCATCGCCTGGCGCACGGTGCGGTCCTTCGCGGCGGCGTATGCGGGGCCGAGCGCCTCCACGACGGCGCGCGCGACGGGGAGCGCGAGGACCTCGTCGAAGTCGACGATCTTGAGGCCGTCCTCGAGATCGTGCGCCTGCTGCGCGAACTCGTCGGCCCACCCGACGGCCTGGCACTCGAGGTGTCCACCCGACGAGAGATTGAGGCCCTCGGCGTCGATGTCGGGAAAGGGAAAATCCCGTCGCCAGCCTGTGTGCTTGAGGATGCCCTCGCGCGTGTCGTTCGTGAGGTTCAGCCCCGGATGGTCGTAGCGCTTTTCCAGGACGTCCACGACGCGCACGGACTGGTAATTGTGCTTGAACGCGCCGACCTGCGACGCGATGCGCGGTTCCACGGGAATCGAGGCCTCGCCTCCCGTGAGGATCCGGTTCAGCACCTTCTCGCCCGAGTGCCCGAACGGCGTGTGGCCGAGGTCGTGACCGAGCGCGCATGCCTCGGCGAGATCCTCGTTGATCCCGAGGGCGCGCGCGATCGTGCGCGCGATCTGCGTGACCTCGAGCGTATGTGTGAGCCGCGTGCGGTAGTGGTCGCCTTCGAACGGAATGAAGACCTGCGTCTTGTGCTTGAGCCTGCGGAACGCGCGCGAATGGACGATGCGGTCGCGGTCGCGCTGATACTCCGTCCTGTAGTCGTAGGTCTTGCCCTCTTCGGCGACCGGATACCGCCTCACGGCCCGGGACGCGCGCGACGCGTAGACGGCGAGCCGGGCGTCCTCCTGGGCCTCGAGGTCTTTCTTCGTGAGAGAGGGAACGAGGTCCGTCACGGAAGCGATCTTAGCCGCAGCACTTCGCCCACGAGATAGAGAGAGCCGGCGACGAGGACCGGCCCATCGCCTTCCGACTCCTCGAGACGCGCGAGCCCCTCGGCGACCGAGGGCGCCGTTTCGAGCTCCGGCCGACCGACGCGGGCTCGCAGCGCGTCCGGCCGTTCGGCGCGCGGCGAATCCGGGGCCACGAGCACGATCCGGCGGGCACGCGCCGCCAGCGGCGCGAAGACCGCAGCGAGGTCCTTGTCGGCCATGCCTCCGAACAGCAGATCGACATGGCCCGAGAGGCCGCTCGAGTCGAGATGGGCCGCGAGCGCGAGCGCGCCGGGCGGGTTGTGGGCCCCGTCGAGAAGGAGCGTCCTCGGGCCCGCACCCGCGAGCGCCTGCAGCCGGCCGGGCCACCGAACGGCCGCGACACCGCGGGCCGCGGCCGCTTCGTCGAGAGGAGTCGCGGCGCGCGCCGCCGCGAGCGCGAGCGCGAGGTTCTGCCGCTGGTGGGCGCCCGCGAGAGGAAGCCGGTCGAATGGTTCCGCGGGGCCGAGCGGTGGAATTTCGAGGAGGCGGGCACCGGTTCTCCGGGCTTCCGCGTGGAGCACCGCGAGAGGGCCGTCCTCCGTTCCCGTCCCGCCGACGAGGGCCGGCTGGCCCTTCCGGAAGATGCCTGCTTTTTCGCGAGCAACGTCTTCCAGCGTCGGACCGAGGACTTCGAGATGGTCCGCGGCGACGTTCGTGACGACCGAGACTTCGGGCTCCAGCACGTTCGTCGCGTCGAGCCGGCCCCCGATCCCGACCTCCACGACCGCGATCCGGACACGAGCACGGCGGAAGAGCTCGAAGGCCGCGACCGTGAGCGCCTCGAAGTAGGTCGGGCCGCGGAGACCGGAAGGAGCGATCGCCGCGAGGACGGAGAGAACGTCGTCGAGGGCGGGGGCCGAAGCGTCGCGGTCGCCGACGCGCACGCGCTCGGTGACGGACACGAGATGCGGCGACGTGTAGAGCCCGCAGCGGACGCCGGCGGCCGTAAGGACGGCCGAGATCGCGGCGGCGGTCGATCCCTTCCCGTTCGTTCCTCCGATGAGGATCGAGGAAAAGGAAGAATGAGGATTTCCTAGAGAGGAAAGAAGGGAGGCGGTGCGCGAAAGCCCCGGGCGGATGCGCTGCGGGCCGAGAGCGTCGAGCCACGCCAGTCCGGGATACGCGGCGCGCGAACTCAAGCCACGTCCCCCTCTTCACCTTCTATGAAAATCCGAAACGGCGCTTCCCAAACCGGGCCATCACCCGACCTGCAGCAGCCGCAGCACGTTCGCGACCGTCGCGCGCAGCTCGGGTCGCGCGACGACGAGGTCGACGAAGCCGTGCTCCTGCAGGAACTCGGACCGCTGGAAGCCCTCGGGCAGCGTCTGGCGGATCGTCTGCTCGATGACGCGCGGGCCCGCGAATCCGATGAGGGCCTTGGGCTCGGCGAGCGTGACGTCGCCGAGCATCGCGAAGGAGGCCGTGACGCCGCCGGTCGTGGGGTCCGTGAGGATCGCGACGTGCGGGACGCGCGCCGCGCCGAGCCGCGCGAGGGACGCCGACACCTTGCCGAGCTGCATGAGGGAGAGGAGTCCCTCCTGCATGCGCGCGCCGCCCGAAGCGGAAACGATCACGAGCGGCGTGCGCTCGACGAGCGCCTGCTCGGCGGCTCGTGTCAGTACCTCGCCCACGACGGAGCCCATCGAACCGCCCATGAACGCGTAATCGAGGATCGCGACGATCGCCGGGACGTCCTCGATCAGGCCCTTCGCCGCGAGAATCGCGTCGGGCCGTCCCGTCTTCGCCTCCGAATCCTTGAGGCGGTCGCGGTAACGCTTGCTGTCCTTGAATTTCAGGGGATCCGTCGGCCGGACCTCGGTGAAGAGAGGCAGGCCTCCCCCGTCTCCGAGGAGCAGCTTCATGCGCTCCGACGCCGGCATCCGGAAGTGGAACCCGCACTTCGGGCAGACCCTCAGGTTGCGCTCCACTTCCTTGAGGTACAGCGCCTCGCGGCAGCCGTCGCATTTCAGGAACAGGCCCTCGCCGAGCGAGGACGATGTCTTCGGGTCCCGCGGAGCCCGCGGGGCTTTGTCCTTGCGGAACCACATAGCGTGAACTGGGGATCTTAGCGCCCCCGCGAGGGCCCGATGGAAACGACGGGTCTTCCTCCCGCACCGGGCGTGACGCACGCCGAGACGCCGAAGAGCTCCGAGAGGAGCGGTTCCGTGAGCGTGTCCGCGATCGTCCCCGCCGCGAGAACGCACCCCCCGGAGACGAGAACCGCGTCATCCGCGCCCTGACTCGCGACGTCGAGCTCGTGCGTCGAGAAGACGACCGTCCCTCCCGTCTCGGCGCGCCGGCGCATCGCATCGATGACGAGGAACCGGTGGCGGGGGTCGAGGTTCGCCGCGGGCTCGTCGAGCAGGAGGACCTCCGGTTCGCCGGCCAGAACGCGGGCGAGCAGGACCCGCTGTCTTTCTCCGCCGCTCATCGCGCCGAGGTCGGTGTCCGCGAATCGCGAAGCGTCCATCTCGGAGAGCGCCGCATCGACCGACGCGAGGTCCCGTGCGGAGGGCGCGCCGAAGGGAGTACGCCACGGCGTGCGTCCGAGGAGAACGAGATCGCGGGCGAGAATCGGGAAGAGAGGATCGAAGCTCTGCGGCAGATAGCCGAGCGCCCGCGCGGCCTCGCGGCGCGGGACGTCCGCGAGGGGCCGGCCGTCGAGCCGCACCGTGCCGCGGCGGACCGGAACGATTCCCGCGAGCGCCTTCAGGAGCGTCGATTTGCCCGCCCCGTTCTCGCCGAGGAGCGCCGTGACGCGCCCCGTCGCAAACGCGTGAGTGAAGCCGGTCACGACGTCCCGTGGGCCGTAACCCGCGGCGAGCGCCTCGGCGGAGAGCTTCCCGGTCACGGCCGCGACCTCAAGAGGACGAGAAAAGCCGGCGCTCCGAGGAGGGCGGTGATCGCGCCCACGGAGATTTCCGCGGGCGCGAAGAGCGCCCGCGCCGCGACGTCGGAGACGACGAGGAGGAGGGCCCCGCCGAGGAACGACAGGAGGAGGAGTCCGCGATGGGCCCGCGTGACGCGCCTTACGGCGTGTGGCACGAGGAGGCCGACGAACCCGATGATCCCGGCGTAGGCGACGGCCGCCGCGGCGAGGAGCGAAGCCGCGATGTACGCGGTCCGCTTCGCCCTCTCGACCCGGATCCCGAGCGTCGCGGCCGTCTCTTCCCCAAGCGCGAGCGCGTCGAACGCCCGGGCGAGCGGGAGGAGGAGAGCGAGAGACAGGGCCACGTACACCGACAGGGCCGCGACCGCGCCCGGAGTCGCGCCCGCGAGGGAGCCCAGCATCCAGAAGACGAACGTCTGCGTGCGCGAGGGATCGCCGAACGAGAGGAGGAAGAGGAGGATCGCCGACGAGAGCGCGTTCACGACGACGCCGGAGAGGAGGAGCCGGCGCCGGTCCAGCCGGCCGCCCGCGGACGCGCCGACGCCGACGACGAGAACCGCCGCGAGCGCGCCGACAAACGCCGCGAAAGGCAGCGCGAGCGCGTCGAAGACGCCCGCCCTCACGCCGAAAGACGTCCCCAGGCCGAGGAGCGAGCCCACGAGGGTTCCGCACGCCGCGCCGCCGGACACGCCGAGAAGATACGGATCCGCCAGCGGGTTCCCGAGCAGCGCCTGGAGTGCGGCGCCCGACAGGGCGAGCGCGCCGCCCACGAGCACGGCGAGGAGCGCACGCGGGAGACGGAGCTCGCGAACGATCGAGACCGTCCCCGCGTCCCCCTGGCCGAGGAGGGCCCGGAGGACGTCCTGGGGCGCGAGGGACACACTCCCGTAGAGCAGGGAGGCGAGCAGCGCGCCGAAAAGTGCGGCGGCCAGCACGGCGCCCCAGGCCCACGCGGGACGGCGGGAAATCACGGCACGCGCGCCGCTGCGAGACGCTCGAGCGCGTCGACGAGCCGAGGACCCGGGCGTTCGAGGAGGTTCCCCGGGAGGACGACGACGCGGCCTTCACGGACCGCGGGAACGAGACGCCAGCGTGCGTCGGCGAAAGCGCGCGCGAACGCGGCCGCATTCTCCTGCGTGTCGGGGCGGACCACGAGGTCCGGGTTCCAGGAGGCGAGGGTCTCGAACGAGACGCGGGGCCAGTCTCCCGCGGAGGGAGGCACGACGTTTCTGAAGCCGGCGCGCGCGAGGATGTCCCCGACGAACGTCGCACCCCCGGCCACGACGGGAGGATCGGGCCAGATGAGCGCGACCGCGCTCCTCGGGGGGCGCGCGCGGCCGACGGCTTCCGCGGCCGCGATTCGCTTCGAGAGGGAGGCGACGAGAGCCGCCGTCCGCTCGTCCTCGAGGAGCGCGTGTCCCACCCGCCGGACGTCCTCGAGGACGCCGTCGAGCGACGTTCCGCGCGTGACGACGACGGGGAATCCGAGGCCCTCGAGCTTCTCCCAAGCCGCGCGATCCGTGCCGTCCTTCGAGACGACGACGAGATCGGGCGCCAGTGACACGACGCGCTCGAGGTCGGGCGCGAACCCTCCGACACGCGTCTTTCCCGCCGCCTCGGGAAGGTCGGCCGCGAGATCGGGAACGCCGACGACGCGAGGCCCCGCTCCGAGAGCGAACAGGATTTCCGCCGCGGACGGCGCGAGCGCGACGATGCGGCGGGGTGGGGCCGGGGGGCGGGTCGGGACCGGAGGGGCGAGAAGCGCGAAACCGAGGGAAAGAAAACCGAGACGTCCGCTCAGGGTTCCTCGGCTTCCTCGAGGTCGTTCGGAATTCCGAGCCGGAGGCACGCCGCCCCGTACATCTGGCGCGCCGCCTTCTGCGCGTTCTGAAGGTCCGCGAGACGCTCCTTGACCTTCGCGAGCTCCGCCTGGATGTCGCCCTCGAGCTGGTCGATCTCCGCCTTCGTTACTCTGAGGGTGTTCTCGTAGAACTTTCTCTGGTCGTCGGAAAGACTCATGCGTTCTCCTCGAAAGTCAGTTCTTTTGGGCTCAGGGCTTCACGTTGATGGGGAAGGTCTTCCACATTTTCACCTTCACACCGTCCTTCGTGGCCGGCTGGATTGTCGCACCCTTCAGCGAGCGTACCGCGGCCTCGTCGACGAACTTGTAGCTCGACGGTTTCAGGACGCGAACCTCCTGGACGACCCCGCGCTCGTCGATGAGCGCCATGAGGAACGGCGTCCCGATCGAGCCGTCGACGCCGCGCTTGATCTGGCGCGCCTGCACGGGCAGGTTGATCAAGTTCCCGAGCCTCACGAGTCGGGGCTCGACGACGCCCTCGCCCGGACCCACGAGATCGCCTTCCTTCACGGGAGCGCTCGACGGCACGGGAATCGTGCGGACCTTTTCGGGCACGGAGACTTCGACCGGCGGCGCCGGCAGCGGTCCGGATTTCGGCGCCTCCGTGAGCGTCTCGGCGGCCTTCGTTTCCGGCGCGCGGACGACCGGCGCGGACGCCGGTGCGGGCTCCGGGACTTTCACGGCGACGGCGGGCACGTCGGGCCGTGGAGGCTCCGCGGCTTTCACGGGAGCGAGACCGACCGCGGCCGCGGGAGGCACGGACGGCGACGCCGCCTTCCCGGCGCCCGCCTTCCCGGCGTCGCGCGCGGCCTTGTCTCTCTCGGCCGCGAGCCTTCGGGCTTCCGCCTCGACGGCTCGGGGATCGACGACCTTCGCGGGTTCGACGGGGGCGGCCGGGGACGGGACCGCGCTCGCCGCGGACGCCGCGGACGCCGCGCCGGTCGCGGGCGGTTCGATCTTTGGCGCGGGTGCGGACGCGGGCGCCTTCGTCCCGCCCAACCAGCGGTCCTTCGTCACGAAGAGGCCACCCGCGACGAGGGCGACTGCCGCTATCCCGATCCCGGCGAAGAGACCCACGCGGCTCTTCCGCGACTCACCCGACGCGGGCAGGGCCGCGGGGCTCTCGAGCACGGCGCGGCGGGGGGCGGGCTCGGGGCGCACCGCCTCGTGGCGCGGTTCGGGAATCGCGGGGCGCGCGAACTCGCCCGTCTGCGCCTTCGAGATGACGAGGCCCTTTCCCTTTTTCGGGGGCGCGGCGGGGGATGCGGCGGGACGGACCGGCTCGGACAGGTCGCGGGCCTTGTCGAAGGCAGCGTCGATTTCGTCGTCGGAAGCCTGCGGCGTCTGGAGCAGCCGGTGCATGTAGATCGCGAGGTCCGCGGGTCCCGGCGCCGGCTGGTAGGTGTAGAGCACGGCGTGGAGGTCCTTCTCGAACTCCGACGCGTTCTGGTAGCGCTCCTGCGGATTCTTCGCGAGGGCCTTCAGGAGGATCTGGTCCACGCGTTTCGGCACGTCCGCGCCGCGGGAGGATGGCGTCGCGACCTCGCCCTCGCGCACGCTCTCGAGGACCGACATGTCCGTCTCGCCCTCGAAGAGAGGGGCGCCCGTGAGCATCTCGAAGAGCACGGAGCCGAGGGAGAAGACATCGCTCCGGCGGTCGACCCTCTTGCCCCAGGCCTGCTCGGGCGACATGTACTGGAGCTTTCCCTTGAGCGCGCCCGAGATCGTCGTCGACACCTTGCTCGCCGCCTTCGCGATCCCGAAGTCGCAGAGCTTGATGTCGCCCTCGTCGCTGATGAGGATGTTCTGCGGCGATACGTCCCGGTGCACGAGATTCAGCTCGCTGCCGTCCGCGGCCGGCCTCCGGTGCGCGTAGTCGAGCGCGTTCGCGATCTTCGACGCGATGAAGAGCGCGAGCTCCGCGGGAAGGGGGAAGCCCCGGTCCTTCGCAAGCTTCAGGAGCGTCCTCAGGTCCTTGCCCTCGACGTACTCCATCGCGATGTAGTGCCAGGCGTCGACCTTGCCGAGGTCGTAGATGTGCGTGATGTTGTTGTGATTGAGCTGTGCGGCGAGCTTCGCCTCGTCCACGAACATCGTGACGAAGTCGGCGTTCGTCGCCATGTGCGGAACGATGCGTTTGATCGCGACGATCTTCTCGAAGCCCTGCTCGCCGCTCATGCGCGCCTTGAAGACTTCGGCCATGCCCCCCGCGCCGATCTTCTCGAGGAGCTGATAGCGCCCGAACGCGCCCGGCGACGAGGCAGGCCGCGGCGTCGAGACCGGCCGCGTCGCGTCCACTGGTCTCTGCATCGGAGGCGGTGCGGGCGGGACGGGCGGCGGAAGCGGCGTCGCCTTCATGCGGACGGTCACGCCCGAGACCTCGCGCGAGGCCTCCCGCGGCTCGCGCGACCCCGCCGGCGGCGCGGGAGCGGTCGTTTTCGGGGGCGGCAGAATTCCCGAGAGCGTGTCGTGGAGGAGCTTGTCGACCGAGGAGGAGGACGAGACGCTGCGCGACGAGGCCTCGGTCGCCCGGGGCGCGGGCTGCGGCCGGGCGCTGAGACTCGCCATCGCCTCGGCGACGTTCACGCGCGCGGTCCTTTCGACGGGCTTCTCCGGTCTCCCGCCCGGCACCTCCGCCGCGGGGAACGGCGCCGACACTCCGCTGGGCGTTTTCCGCGGCGGGAGCAGTCCCGAGAGCGTGTCGCTGAGGCGTTTGTCGACCGCCGGCACCGGAAGAGGCATCTCGCGGGAAGGCGGGCGCGCCGGCGGCGCGTCGTCGAGCCCGGTCAAAACGTCCGAGAAGATGTCGTCGGCGGACAGGAGCGGCGCCCCGGGATCGGACGGCGGACCCGCCGACGGCGGCATCTCGATCGCGGGCCTCAGGCCGAGCGCCATCGCGACCTCCGCCTGGAAGACCTCCTCGGAAAATGGCTTCTCGAGAATGCTCGTCGCGCCGACGCGGTGGGCGTCCGCGCGCTTGTTGCGGCCCTTGTACCCCGACATCATCAGGAGGACGGGCGGCGTCGGCCCCATCGCCTGCATGCCCTTGATCACGTCCGGGGTGCGCAGCTTCGGAAGGACCGAGGAGATGAGCACGAGGTCCGGGCGCGACTCGCGATAAAGGTCGAGGCCCTCCTCACCGTCGCGCGCCATGACGAGCTCGACGGTCTGAGACTGATTCGCCAGGTACTGGCGTATCCGCTCGAGATAGCGCGGCTCGTATTCGATCAGCAGAAATTTCATGCCGAGATTGAGGACGGGGCCAATCGCCACCGCCGCGTGCGCAACTCCTTTCGGAAGAATCTATTATCGCCGGGGTGAACGCGCTGTCAACGAATGAGACCCTGCCCGCTTCGCCCCGCCGCGTCTTCGCGGTCTCGATGGGCTGCAAAGTGAGCCGGATCGACGGCGCGGCTCTCGCGGGGGACCCGGCGCACGAGGCCGCGGCGGGGCCGGAGGACGCCGACGTTCTCCTCCTGCACGGCTGTGCGGTGACCGACCGCGCCGAACGCGACGGGAGACGGCTCGTGAGACGGCTCCGGCGCGCGAATCCCCGGGCGACGCTCGTCGTCTCGGGCTGCCTCGCCGAGCGCGCGGGCGAAGCGCTCGCCCTCATGCCCGAGGTCGACCTCGTCGTGTCCCTCGGCTCCCGTGGCGCCCTGGCCGAGATCCTCGACGCCCACGCCGCCGGCCTCCTGCCGGGCCGCCGCGTCGCGACGGCGGCCGACGCGAGATCCGCTCTCTTCGCGATGCCCGAAGCGGGCCGGCCTCTCGCGGCGCTCCTCGACCCGGGACGGACGCGCGCGTTCCTGAAAATCCAGGACGGCTGCGCGCGGCGCTGCGCGTTCTGCGTCGTTCCCTCCCTCCGCGGCGCCGAGAGAAGCGCACGGCCGGACGACGTCGAGGCCGCGATCCGCCGCCTCGGCGACGAGGGCGTGCCGGAGGTCGTTCTCTCCGGCGTCCATCTCGCCGCGTACGGTCATCGCGCCGGAGCCAGCCTCTTCGACCTTCTCGTGCGGCTGGAGGCCGATCCCCCGGCGTGCCGGGTCCGTCTCTCGTCCCTGGAACCCATGGAGGCGGGGGAAGACGTCGTCGATCTCGTCGCGGGATCGCGGGCCGTCGTTCCGCACCTCCATCTGCCCCTTCAGTCAGGCTCCTTCTCCGTCCTGAAGCGGATGCGCCGGGGCATCGTGCCCGGGCGCTACCGCGCGCTCGCCGAACGGGCAGTCCTCGCGAACCCCCGTCTCCACCTCGCGACGGACCTCATCGCGGGGTTTCCAGGAGAGACGGACGCGGAGTTCGAGGAGACGCGCCGGCTCGTCGAAGATCTCCCCTTCGCGTCGCTTCACGTCTTTCCGTTCTCGCCGCGCTCGAACACCGACGCGGCCGTCTGGCATCTCGAGAACCCGCTCCCGGCACGGGTGGTGACGGAGCGCACGCGGACCCTCCGCGCCCTCGGCGCCGCGAAGGTGCACGCGTTCACGAGCCGCGCGGCGGGCACGACCGCCGAAATCGTGACGCTCCGCGCCGAACGGGGTCTCACCGACCATTACCTCGAGGTCTCTCTCTCGCTGCCGGAGGAGGACCGAGTGCCCGGCCGACGCCTTCTCGTCCGCCTCGCGGCCGGAGCGCACGGAGGGCCCCTCGAGGCGCATCCCTGCTAGACTGCGCGCCCCCGAAACCCCCTGAGGTGAGTCATGTCCGGTCACAGTAAGTGGAGCACGATCAAGCACAAGAAGGGCGCCGCCGACGCCAAGCGCGGCAACCTCTTCACGAAGCTGATCAAGGAAATCACGATGTCCGCCAAGGTGGGCGGCGGCATCATCGAATCGAATCCGCGCCTGCGCTCGGCGGTCCTCGCCGCGAAGAAGGCCTCGATGCCCTCGGACAACATCGACCGGGCGATCAAGCGCGGCACGGGCGAACTCGAGGGCGTGACGTACGAAGAGGTCGTCTACGAGGGCTACGGGCCGGGCGGCGCCGCGATCCTCATCGAGGCGATGACGGACAACAAGAACCGCACGACGGCCGAGATCCGCCACCTCCTCACGAAGTACGGCGGCAACCTCGCCGCCGCCGGCGCCGTGGCGTTCCAGTTCTCGAAGAAGGGCTACCTCGCGGTGGAGAAGAGCGCGGCGAAGGAAGACGCCCTCATGGAGCTCGCGCTCGAGTCGGGCGCCGAGGACTTCAAGACCGACGACTCGGACATCTTCGAGATCGTCACGGATCCCGCGTCCTTCGAAGGCGTGAAAGCAGCGGTCGAAGCGAAGAACATTCCGATCCAGACGAGCGAGATCCAGATGGTTCCGCAGAACACGATCGACATCGCCGACAAGAGCCCCGCGCTCGTCAAGCTCCTCGACATGATCGAAGACAACGACGACGTCCAGAAGGTCTGGTCGAACGGCGACCTCGACGAGAAATTCCTGACCGAGGAGTGACGGGCATCCGGATGCCCGCCCGATGAAGATCCTCGGGGTCGACCCCGGAAGCCGCGCGGCCGGATGGGCCGTCGTGGACTTCACAGGCGCCCCGGTCCTCTCCGGTGCCGGGGTCCTCAGGCCTCCGCTCGCGGGAACGTTCGCCCAGCGCCTCGCGTTTCTTCACGCCGCGCTCTGCCGCGTCATCGAAGACGAGCGGCCCGACGCGGCGGCGGTCGAGCGTGTCTTCTCCGGCGTCAACCCGCAGAGCCTGATCTCTCTCGGCGAGGCGCGCGGCGTTCTGCTCCTCGCGCTCGAGCAGGCGGGCATTCCCATCGCCGAGCTGACGCCCGCGGAGATCAAGCGCGCGGTCGCGGGTTCAGGGGCGGCCGAGAAGGAGCAGGTCCGAAGGATGGTGACCTCCCTGCTCGGGCGCCGTCTCGCGCTCGACGCCGCCGACGCCGCCGCCGCCGCCCTCACGCACGGATTCGTCGCGGCCCGCCGCGGGGCTCGTTTCGCCTCGGCTCCCGCGGGACCGGCCCCGCCTCGACTCTCCGTGAAGCGGCGGCCGGCCGGCTAGAACGGCCGGTTGAGCGGATCCCGCGCGGGCTGCTATCGTGAAAGCGTACTGATGTCGTTTCAAGGCTCCCTCAACGAGCTCCCGCTCTCCGATATCGTCCAGCTCGTGGCCGTCTCCGGAAAGACGGGCATGTTCTCGATGACGCGCGCGTCCGAGAAAGGCTACGTCTACCTCCAGAACGGGCAGATCACGCACGCGAAGCTCGGCGACGTCGAAGGCGAGGACGCGATTTACGCGCTCGCGCTCTGGAACCAGGGCACGTTCCAGTTCTCCCCCGGCGTCGAGAACGACGCTCGCACGATCAGCCGTTCCAACACGACGCTCCTCCTCGAGGCGGCCCGCCGGAGCGACGAATGGAAGATCCTCTCGCGCAAAATCCCCGGGACCGATTCGATTCCCGAGCTCGTGGCGCGCGACGGGGCGAACGGACCGGTCACGCTCACGCCCCTCGAATGGAGGGTCGTCACGAAAGCGGACGGCCAGCGCTCCATCGAAGAGATCGCGCGCGCCCTCAAGAGCTCCGCGTTCGACATCGCGAAAACGCTCTACGGTCTGGTCACGGCCGAGCTGGTCGCAATCGGCAAGCCGCGCGCGGCAGCCCGGTCCGGTCCCGAGCCGCGGCCCATCTCCTCGCCGGCCATTCCCCTGACGGGCCAGTCCATCCCGAACGTGTCGACCCACAGCGGCGCGTTCCAAGCGCTTTCCAAGGGCGACGAGAAGCGAAGTCTTCAGATCCTCTGCACGAAGGTGAAGCAGGAAGCCGAGGCCGCCGCGGGCGCTCCGGGCGACGTTACGATCGATCGTCCCTACCGCGTCGCCCTGCAGGAGCTCGACCGGGGGCATGGGCTCGAGGTCGTCCGCGACCTGATCCGGACCCTCGAGGAGACGATCGAGAAGCTCCGGGGAGCGGCGGCCGCGCGCGGGTTTCGCGAGAAGATGAACCCCCTCCTCTGACGTAACTCCTTGCAGCGTTTGCCTCCGGGCAGGAGACGCGCTAGAATCTGTTAGCGATTTCTGCCTTTTTTGGACAATGACTCGAGGCACTTTCCCGCACAGGCCGGAATGAGCCCCCCGCGGCCGAGCGGACCAAAGGAGATTCGATGCGACGGATGCGGACCCGACTCCTCCTCGGCGCGATCGCGTGCCTGGTCCTCGCCAGGCCCCTCGCGGCGCAGATGGCTCCCTCTCTCTCGGGCGCGACGGGACTCTTCGAGGTGACGAACGCCGAGATGCTGCCGCAGGGGCACTTCTCCCTGTCGCTGTCGTGGGGGATGTGGAACCGGACGGCGGCGTCCGCTCCCTTCGCCGCCACGCTTCCGGACGAACCCTTGCGCTACGACATCCAGCGCTTCGGCGGCTCCGTCGCGTACGGACTCCTCAACCGGTGGGAGGCGTCGATCAGCACGGGCTCGAACCGCTACGGTGCCTCCGACTTCAACTGGCAGGGGCTCGTGAACGGCCACTACCGCTTCGGGGGCTTCACGCACTCCGAGATGGACAAGGTCCGCATCGGAACGAAGATCCTCATGAACACCGAGGATCCGGTCCTCGTGGCCCTCTTCGGCGGCATTTCGATTCCCACACAGTCCAAGAACGACGTCAACGCTCTCGGCACCTACCGCGCGGACTACGACATGGGGCTGTCCTTCAATATCGGATGGGTCACGTTCCAGTCGGCTTACCAGCTCAACGGGAAGCTCGGCACCCCCACGAACTTCGGGGGTACCGGTGATGCCGGCTACGACATTTCGAACACGTGGACGAACACCCTCGCCGTGGCCGTGCCCATCATTCCCCACGTCTTCAAGGCGATCGGCGAGCTCAACCGGGTCCACTACGACGGCGGCGACACGCAGCCCCCCGACTTCTCCGAGATCACGCTCGGCGGCCGGTTCGCGTTCGCGAACACGGGCTTCACGGCCTCCGGCGCCGTCCGCGTGAACATCGACCGCTGGGCTCGCTACGGAAGCAGCCCCTCGAACATCGGCGGCCTCGTCCAGGTCGCGTACCTGCCGCCTCCCGCCGCGAGGGTCAGGCCGCGCGCCGCGCTCCCCCGCGAGGCCGAGCCCGAGCCGCCCGCGACCGAACCCGTGCCGCCGCCGCCGGCTCCCATCGTGGCTCCCGCACCCGCCGAGCCCGGAGTCGTGACGGCGCCCGCCCCCCGCCCGTCCACCTCCACGACGGACGAAATCCTTTATGACGCCGCCAAGAGCCGCCTCACGAACATCGCGAAGGCCATCCTCGACGGCGTCGCCCTCCGCCTGAAGAACAACCTCGCGGCAACCTGCACGGTCTCGGCGTCCACGGACGCGCGCGAAAAGGGTGGCGACCACGCCGCGCTCGCGAAGGCCCGCGCGGAAGCCGCCCGCGACTACCTGATGAAGAGGCACGGCATCGACGGCTCGCGCATCGCGACCGAGGTCAAGGGAGACGCCGACTCGGCGGACGCGACGCGCAACCGGCGCGCGGTCGTGACGGTCACGTTCCCCTGAACACGGGCCCTCCGCGGCGGCGTTAGACTGACGCCGCCGTGGATTCGAGCTCGGGAATCTTCTCCACCGGAACCTTCTCCACCGGGACGAACCCGGCGGGCGGGGGCGTGTTCCGGTCGCGGGCGCTCGTCGTCCTCGCGACGGCCGCCGTCGTCGGCCTCCTCTGGGCGGGGAAGGTCCTGTTCGTCATGTTCTTTTTCGCCCTCTTCCTGTCCTTCGCCATCCAGCCGTTCGTGACGCTCCTCGAGCGCCTGCGCTTCCCGCGCTCCCTGGCCGTGCTCTCCGTCATCCTCGTCCTCTCGGCCCTCGTCGTGTTCTTCGTCGTGAACGCAATGTCCCAGATCGAGGCGTTCACGCGGGACCTCCCGCTCTACGAGACGCGCATCCGGATCCTCACCGCGAAAGCGCAGGGCGTCTTCGCGCTGCTCGAGGAGCGCACGCGGCTGCTCCTGCCCGAGGCCGACCGCTCGACCCGTTCCGTTCGGCTCGAGTCGGACACCTTCGACTCGCTTTCGAAGGTAGTGGTTCAGGTGCGGACGCTCGTCGCGCTCCTCCTCTACACGGCGGCCGTTCCGATGCTGTCCTTTTTCATGCTCAAGGACCGCGAGAAGTACGGCGGGGCGGTCGCGAAGATCCTCCGCATCAAGGGCGGCCGCGCGGCGCAGGATTTCGCCGTCGGGGTCGCGCGCGTGCTCTCGGGATACGTCCTCGGCGAGCTTTTCGTCGTTCTCATCACGGCGTGCATCACGACCGCCGGGCTCCTCGTGCTGCGCGTGCCGTACGGCTACGTCCTCGGGCCGCTCGCGGGCGTCTGCGTGCTCGTGCCCTACGTCGGCGTCATCTTCTCGACGACGCCCGCGTTCGTCATCTCGCTCCTCGCCTCGAACGACGCGACGCTGCCCGTCAAGGTCCTCATCTTCTACTCGGTCGTCCAGTTCCTCGAGGGCAACGTCCTGACGCCGTTCATCGTCGGGAGCCGCGTGCGCCTCCATCCGCTCGCGGTGCTCTTCGCATTCCTGTTCTGGGGAATCCTATGGGGCGTCCCGGGTGCGATCCTCGCGGTGCCGCTCACCGCGACGATCAAGGTCGTGACGGAACGGTTCGAGCGCTTCGCGCCGTGGGCGGCCCTCCTCGGGGAGAGAACTCCCGATCCCGCGCCGCCGGAGGAGCCCGAAGCGCTCCTCGCGGGCCACCGCGGCGCCTAGCCCACGCGTGCGCTAGAGGATTCGTTTGAGGAGCGCGGCTTCGGCGGGCGTGAGCTGGCTCTCGACCTCGGGGTGCTCCTCGGCAAGCGACTTGGCGTCCGTCAGATCCTGAAAGCGCTTGGACTCGCGACGCGCCGCGTCGGAAGCGGCCCGGAGCTTCTCCTTGACGAGAGCGACAGGATTCGCGACGCGAACGTGGCCGCCTTCGAAGCTCCTGCGTGCGGCGGATTCAATGAGTGACGAAAACGCCGGGTCGTCGCTGAACTGCACCGGCGTCTCCCCGGGACCCGTCCAGTTCTCCGAATGCGCATGCCTCGCGAGCCTTCGAAACCCCGCCGCTTCGAGCGCGGCTCGTGGCACGCTCTCGTAGCTCTTCACGGCGACATCGATGTCGAGAGTCGTCCGCGGCTCGCTGCGCCACAGCTGCACCGCGACGCCTCCGATCAGCGCGTACTCGAGCCCGCTCGCCTCGAGAATTCGAAAGAGCTCGCGAAACGCCCCGTCCTTGCTCGTGACCACGGCGTCTCCCTTCAGGTCGTGAAAACGCACGTCGAGCGCGGCGCTCGTCTGGAGCGCCTGCTCCACGGAGTCCGGCCCAGCGGCTCGTCCAACGCTCATCGAGAGAATCTTACGACGCCAGAGGGGCCGACGCGCTCCTGACGGGCATCAGCCGGACCGCCGGACGGCGAGGACGCCTCCGAGAAGCCCCGCGAAAAGCCCGAAGCCGACGAGCATCAGGCACGTCGACGCGGGGAGGAAGCTCACGGCGAAAACCCCGAGAAGCGCGTTCTTCGTCGCGGCGACCCAGGCGAGGATCGCGCGCGTGACGATCCACAGGACGAGAATCGCGAGCAGCGCGCCCGCTAGTCCCTGCACGAGGCCCCCGAGGAGAAACGGCCCCCGGATGAGGAACTCCGGCGCGCCGACGAGCCGCAGGATCTCGATCTCGTCCCGGTGCAGGAGGATCGTGAGCCGCACGACGTTCGCGATCGTGAACGCGGCTCCGAGCGTGAGGAGGACCGCGAGGATCATCCCCGCGAGGCGCGCGAGCGCCACGGCGCCGCGAAGGCGCCGGATCCACTCGACGTCGAACTGCACTTCCTCGGCCGCGCGGTGCTGCGCGATGAGCTTCAGGAAAGACGGAAGGGCCTCGGACGAAACGGCGGCCGGCAGGAGCTCCATCTCGAGTGAGGCCGGAAACGGATTTCCCGGCAGCGACCGGGCCGCGGGACCGAGCGATTTCCACCACGTCGAGAACCGGGCGCGCGCCTCGTCGGCCGAGACGCGTCGGATCTTCACGACGAGATGCGTCGACTGCGCGACGCGCTCGAGGTCGGCTCGGTCGGCGTCCGTCGCGGCCGATCTCAGAAACACCGTCACCGTGGATTCCTCCCGCACGGTCTCGACGACGCTGCGGAGATTCTCGGCGACCACGAAGAACGCGCCCACGAGCGAGATCGAGATCGCGATGAGCACCACGGACAGGCTCGTCATGCGCCGGGCGCGAAGAAGACCCTCGACCGCCTCGGAGACGAGAGCCGCGAGCGCCGCCGGGCGGTTCACGGCGCGTCCTCGTCGCGCGGGCCGCGCCCGCCACGGGGTTCGCGGGGCTCGGGCCAGATCTCCTCCCGCTTCGTCGCGGCCTGCGGCGGAAGGGCGGCCTCGACGAGCCCTTCGACGACGCGGCCGCGGTCGAGCGTCAGGCAGCGGCGCCCCGCCGCGCGGATGAGGTCCATGTCGTGGGTTGCGACGAGGACGGTCGTGCCACGCACGCTCACGTCCTGGAGCAGCTTCATGACTTCGCTCGCGAGGCGGTGGTCGAGGTTGCCCGTGGGCTCGTCGGCGACGAGGAGCACGGGCTCGGCCACGAGCGCGCGCGCGAGCGCCACGCGCTGCTGCTCGCCGCCCGAGAGCTCCTCCGGCAGCGCCGAGAGCCGGTGATGCAGCTCGACGAGCCGGAGCGTCTGGTAGGCCCTCCGCCGGCGCTCGGCGGCGGGGACGCCGAGGAACTTCTGGACGTACGTGACGTTGTCGAGGACCGTCCGCTGCGGCAGGAGCTTGTAGTCCTGAAAGACGATGCCCATCGAGCGCCGCAGGATCGGAACGCGCGAGGCGGGCATCCCGCTCACGTTCATTCCGTTCACGATGATCTGGCCCTCGGTAGGCTTCTCGGCGTGGAAGATGAGCCTGAGGAGCGTCGACTTGCCCGCTCCCGAGGGTCCCGTCAGGAAGAGGAACTCGCCCTTCTTCGCCTTGAACGTCACGTCCCTCAGGACTCTGCGGCCCTGGTATTCCTTGGCGACGCGATAGAACTCGATCAGGGTTCGGCTCCGTCGAGCGCTTCCCTGAGGAGCCGGTTCACGAGGGCCGGGTTCCCCTTCCCCCCGAGCGCCTTCATGATCTGCCCGACGAACCAGCCGAAGGCCGCCGTCTTTCCCGCGCGATAGGTCGCGGCCTGCTCGGGGTTTTCCCGAACGACGCGGGCGACCGCCTCGCGGAGCGTGCCCTCATCGCTGATCTGCGCGAGCCCCTTCTCCCTCACGAGGTCGTCCACCTCACGCCCCGTCGCGACAAGGTCGGGAAGGAGCTCCTTCGCCATCTTGCCGGAGATCGTACCGTCGTCGATGCGCGCGACGAGGGCCGCGAGCGTCTCCGGAGCGAGCGGCACGCGTCCCGCGTTACGGTCCGCGTCGGACATCCGCGCGAGGAGCTCGGAGAGGAGCCAGTTCGCGATCGCCTTTGGATTCGCGGGATGTTTCGCCACGGCCGCTTCGAAGAAGTCCGCGAGAAGACGCGACAGGCACACGAGCTCGGCGTCGGCCTCCGGAAGCCCGTAGGCGGCCGCGAGCCGCGCGACGCGCGCGCGGGGCAGCTCGGGCATCGAAGCGGCGACGGCGTCTTGCCAGGCCCGGTCGACGACGAGCACGCCGAGGTCGGGATCCGGAAAGTAGCGGTAGTCCATCGCATCTTCCTTGCTTCGCATCGTCTTCGTCGTGCCGGTCGCGGGCTCGAAGAGGCGCGTCTCCTGCCGGACGGGCGTCCCCGTCTCGATCGCCGCCACCTGTCGCTCGATCTCGTGCTCGACCGCCTTCTTCACGTGCGCGAAGGAATTCAGGTTCTTCACCTCGACCCTCGTCCCGAGCTCGGCCCGCCCTCGCTCGCGTACGGAGACGTTCGCGTCGCAGCGAAGCGAGCCCTCCTCCATGTTCCCGTCCGAGGCGTCCACCCACCGCACGAGCCGGCGGAGGTGGACGAGATATTCGTGCGCCTCGTCCGCGGACGCGAGATCGGGCTCCGTCACGATCTCGATGAGAGGCGTTCCCGAGCGGTTGAGGTCCACGAGAGAAGAGCCCGACGGCACGTCCTCCCACGGGAACTCGTGCATCGACTTTCCCGCGTCCTCTTCGAGATGGATGCGGTTGAGCCGGATGCTCTTCGGCCGCCCGCCCGCGAGGAGGCCGACCGTCCCGCCCGTCGCGAGGGGCCGGTCGTACTGGGAGATCTGGTAACCCTTCGGGAGGTCCGGATAGAAGTAGTTCTTGCGCGCGAAGACCGATTTCTCCTGCACGGTGCAACCCGTCGCGAGGGCGACGCGCAGCGCGAGCGAGACCATCTCCCGGTTCAGGGCGGGAAGAGCGCCCGGATACCCGAGGCAGACCGGACAGACGGCGGTGTTCGGCGGTGCGCCGAACACGACGGGACAGGTGCAGAACGCCTTGCTCTTCGTCCGGAGCTGACAGTGAACTTCGAGTCCGATCACGGCCTCGAAATCGGAAAGGGGCATTCCGCGAGTGTAGCGGAGGCGCAGTGGCCGCCTTCCGTCAGCGGCGCCCCTGCGCGATCTTCGCGGCCTCGGGCAGGCCCCTCAGCCGCAGCATCGCGAGGACGCCGAGAGCGGGGCCGGGGGCGAGAACGGCGAACACCCAGCGCCACGTGAGCGCCGGGAGGAGCGCGGGGACGAGGTCGATGGAGAACGTCGTGAGGAGAAAGCCGAGCGAGGTCTGAATCGTGAGCGCGGTCCCCATGTAGACCGGATCCGCGAGCTCGGTAACCGCGGCCGAGAACTGCGCCGAGTCCGCGACGACCGAGGCGCCCCAGACCGCCGCGATCGCGAGGAGCGCGAGCGGCGGCCCGCCCCAGAACAGGCCGACGACGACGCAGCACGCGCCGCTGACCGCCATCGCGACTGAGGTCACGAGCGTCCGTCCGCGCCGGTCGGCCGCGAGCCCGGCCGCCACGCAGCCGGCGGCGCCGCAGCCGATCACGAAGAACGAAGCGGCCTCGGCGGCCACCGGGGGAAGGCCGCGGACCGCGAAGCTCGACCTCAACATGACGGGAATCCACGTCCACATCGCGTAGAGCTCCCACATGTGCCCGAAATATCCGAACGTCGCGAGGCGGACGCCCCGGTTCGCGAACACCCTCGCGGCCTGCGCCGGGTCGAAGCGCGCCGACGCCGGAGCGAAGGGGCCGTCCTTCACGAAGAGCGCGACGAGGAGGGCCCCCACGAGCGTGAGGGCCGACGCCGCGAGGAGGCTCCGGCGCCAGGCACTGCCGAAAATCGCGTTCACGAGATACGGGGACGCCTTGCCGAGCGTGAGCGCGCCCACGAGAACGCCGAGCGCGAGGCCCCTTCGCACGCGAAACCACGAGGCGAGGATCTTCATCCCGGGCGGGTAGACCCCGGCGAGACAGAAGCCCGTCAGAAAGCGCAGGACGAGCGCGGAGGCGGGGCCGTGCGAGAAGAGGGCGAGCGAACCGTTCGCGGCGGCCCCGAGGAGGCTCGCCCCGATCATGAGCTGACGCGGCGCCCAGATGTCAGGCAGATTCAGGATCGCGCTCCCGAGTGTCCCGGCGACGAACCCGAGCTGGACCGAGAGCGTGAGCCACGTGGCGGAAGAATCCGCGAGACTCCACTCCGCCTTCAGGAGCGGCGCGACGGCCGACGCGGAGAACCAGAGGGACATCCCGAAGAGCTCGGCGAGAGAGAGCAGGACGAGGACGCGCCAGCGCCCCTCGGGCTCGGCTGCCTTCGGGACGGCGCTCACGAGGAGGCCGGGATCACCTTGCCCGGATTCAGGATTCCGTTCGGGTCGAGCGCGCTCTTGACGGCGTGCATCGCGGCGAGAAACGCGGGAGAACGGTAGAGGTGGAGGACGCCACGCGAAGTGATCCCGACGCCGTGCTCGCCTGTCACGGTTCCGCCGAGCCGGACGGCCTCCGCGTAGATCTCCGCAGACGTCTTCTCGAGGAGCGCGCGGCCGGCCGGGTCCTTCCCCTCGCGGAAGAGGTGCACGTGCAGGTTTCCGTCGGCCGCGTGACCGAACGCCACGGACTTCAGGCCCGCCCGGCCCGAGATCTCGCGGATCGCCGTAACGAGGGGCACGAGCTCGGTGCGCGGCACCGCGAGATCGAGCTCCTGAGAGACCCCGACCTCGTGCACGGCCTCCGCGATACCCCGGCGCACATCCCAGAGCGCACGCCTCTTCGCCTCGTCCGTCGCGAGGACCACGTCCAGCGCGGAGCACTCGAGCGCGATCTCTCCCGCCAGGGTCACGTCCCTCTCGACGTCCTCCTCGGCGGCCCCGTCGAACTCCAGGAGAAGGCGCGCCGCGGCCTCGGGAAATGGCACGCCGACGCCCTTCTTCCGCGCCGAGAGATCGAGGGAAGCCTTGTCGACGAACTCGCACGCGGACGGGACGAGACCGCGCCGGTGCAGCGCGATCACGCAGCGGGCCGCGTCCTCGAGCGTCGGAAACGGCGCGACGAGAGTGGCCCAGGAGGGCGGCTTCCTCATGAGGCGCAGCCATGCCTTCGTCACGACGGCGAGCGTGCCCTCGCTCCCGAGGACGAGCGACGTGAGGTCGTAGCCCGCGACGTCCTTGCGCGTCTTGCCCCCCGTCACCGCGACGCCTCCGTCCGCGAACACGACCTCGAGGCCCATCACCCACCGGCCCGTGACGCCGTACTTCGCCGCGTGCGGTCCGCCGGCGTTTTCGGCGACGTTCCCGCCGACCATGCAGGAGCCTCGGGACGCGGGATCCGGCGGGTAGTAGAGGCCGAGCGCCTCCACGGCCTCGTGGAGCGTCTGGGTGACGACACCGGCCTCGACGACCGCGACGAAGTTGTCTTCGTCGATCTCGAGAATCGCGTTCATCCGCTCGAGGGACAACGCGAGCCCGCCGGCGAGCGGAAGCGCTCCCCCCGTCAGGCACGTGCGGCCGCCCTGTGGCGTCACTGGGATCCGCCGCTCGTTGCAGTAGGCGAGGAGGCGTGAGACCTCGAGCGTCGTCTTCGGCTTCGCCGCGGCCGAAGGAAAGAAGACGAAATCCTCGGTCCAGTCGTGCGCGTACGGCTCGAGATCGTCCTTCGCGACGAGGAGATGGGACTCCCCCACGATTCCGGCGAGCGCCGCGAGCTCGGCTGCCGAGAGATCGCGACGCTTCATGGCCGGGGATCTTAAGATGCTCGCATGACACACGTGGCATTTCTCGGGCTCGGCGCGATGGGCGCTCCAATGGCCCGCCGCATCCTCTTGGCCGGCTTCCCGCTCACCGTCTGGAACCGCGATCCGAAACGCGCGCTCCCCTTCGTCGAGGCGGGCGCGACGGCCGCCGCGAACCCGCGCGAAGCCGCGGCCGCGGCGGACGTCGTCTGCACGATGCTTTCCGATCCCGAGGCGCTCGAGGCCGTCGCGGACGGGCCGGACGGGCTCGCCGCGGGGCTGCGCACGGGCGCTCTCTGGCTCGACTTCTCGACCGTCACGCCGGAGGCGTCGCGCCACGCTGCCGCGAAGGCCCTGGGACGGGGCGCCGCATTCTGCGACGTCCCGGTCGCCGGAAGCGTCAAGCCGGCGGCGGACGGGACGTTGAAGCTCCTCGCGGGCGGCGACCCAGCCGACCTTGCGCGGGCGAAGCCCGTCCTCGACGCCGTGAGCCGCGAGACCCTGCGATTCGGAGCCGTGGGCCAGGGCTCCGCGATGAAGCTCGTGAACAACCTCATGTACGGCGTCACGGTCGCGGCCTTCGGCGAGGCTCTCTCCCTCGCGAAGAAGCTCGGCCTCCCGGAGAAGGAGACCGCGGAGTGGCTCGGCTCGATTCCCTCCGTCTCTCCCTACCTCAGGACGAAGCTCGATTTCCTCGCGGCCGGCGGCGAGCCCGCGGCGTTTCAGCTCGCGCTCATGGAGAAGGATCTTCGCCTGATGGTCGAGGCCGGCGGCGGCCCGGCGGGAGCCCCCGTCGTCGACGCCGCGCGGAGCGACTACGAGCGCGCGCGGAACGCCGGCCTGGGCGAAAAAGACTTCTCGCACGTCCTGACGTTCCTGAACGGCTAGCCGCACGTGCGGCTAGAATTCGACCGATTCTCGGGAGGTTCCATGTCCGCGACAAACGCCGTCGAACTCGCTCTTCAGGAGGTCCGGCGCGACCCCGCGAGGTTCCGGACCGCATCGATCGACGCTCTCGTACGCCGCGCCGTGTTCGAGCCCGACGCTCCGGCCCGGGAGGAGGCGCGCCTCGCGATCCGGAAGTCCGCCGCCGCCCTCGGCATCCTCCCGGCGTCGATCCAGGACCTCTACATGGCCGTGGGGCGTGGCGAGGCCGGCGGTTTCACGACTCCGGCGATGAATCTCCGCATGCTCACCTACGACGCGGCGCGGGCGGTCATCCGCGCCGCGCGCGCGCGGGACGTGGGCGCCTTCGTCTTCGAGATCGCGCGGAGCGAGATGGGTTACACGGCCCAGAGACCCGGCGAATACGCCGCGGTCATCCTCGCGGCGGCGATCCGCGAGGGGCACCGGGGACCGGTCTTCATCCAGGGAGACCACTTCCAGGTGAACGCGAAGAAGTTCGCGGTGGATCCCGACGCCGAGCGCAAGGCCATCGAGGCCCTGATCGAAGAGGCGATTCCCGCCGGTTTCCTGAACATCGACATCGACACGTCGACGCTCGTGGACATGTCCCAGCCCACCGAGGCGCTCCAGCAGCGCCGGAACTTCGAGAACGCCGCCCGCTTCACCCGCTTCATCCGCGCCCACGAGCCGAAGAGCCTCACGATCTCGATCGGCGGCGAAATCGGCGAGGTCGGTAAGGGGGTCTCGACGCCGGAAGAGTTCCGCGCCTTCATGGACGGCTACCTCGCCGCGCTGCCCGAAGGCATGACGGGCGTCTCGAAGATCTCCATCAACACGGGGACCTCGCACGGAGGAACGCCACTCCCGGACGGCACGGTCGCGAAGGTCGAGATCCACTTCGACGCCATGAAGGCGATCTCGGCGCTCGCCCGGCGGGAGTACGGACTCTCCGGTGCCGTCCAGCACGGGGCGTCCACGGTGGCTCCCGAGAACTTCCATCAGTTCCCCGAGAACGGCGCGTCGGAGGTGCATCTCGCGACCGAGTTCCAGAACATGACGTACGACGCGCTGCCCGCCTCCCTGCGCGACGAGATGTACGGCTGGCTGAGGACGAACGCGGCCGACGAAAGGAAGCCGGCCGACACCGACGAGCAGTTCCTCTACCGTTCGCGGAAGAAGGCGATCGGTCCCTTCAAGAGAGCCGCTTGGGATCTCCCCGAAGAGGCGCGTGCCGCGATCGGGCGGCTCCTCGAAGAGAAGTTCGCCTTCCTCTTCGAAAAGCTGCGCGTCCCGGATACGAAGAAAGTCGTCGACGCGTGGGTGAAGCCCGTGGAGCTCGAGTCCGTCCCCCTCGGCGCGGGCGTGTTCCACCGCGACGACGACGCGGGAGACTGACGCCGGGCTCAGCGTGCGTAGCGCCGGCGGATCTCCGGGATGAGGTAGGAGCGGAATGCTCCCGCGAGGTCGTAGCGCGGGGCGAATCCCCAGTCCCGCCGCGCGGCCGAGTCGTCGACCGCGGCGGGCCACGTATCCACGATTCCCTGCCTCTTGCGGTCCTCCTCGAACGTGATCCTCGCGTCCGGGAACGCCTCCAGGACGAACGAGCGGATCTCCCCGGCCGAAGGGTTGAACGCGCCCACGTTGTAGACCTGCCGGGTCAGTGCCGCCGCGGGCGCTGCCGCGAGGCCCAGCAGGGCTTCCACCCCGTCTGGCATCGCCATGAATGGAATCCGGGTGTCCTCGCGAACGAAGCACGCGTACGGATTCCCTTCCGCGGCGGCGTGGATCATCTCGGGCGCGTAGTCGGACGTGCCGCCGGACGGGAGCGTGACGGCCGAGATGAGTCCCGGGAATCGGACGCAGCGAAAATCCACGCGCCCGCTAACGGACTCCGAGGAGAGCTGCTTGTAGTGACGCGAGTAGTAGCGGCCCAGATGCTCCGCATAGAGTTTGTTGCAGCCGTACATCGTCGTCGGCTGATTGAACGCGTCCTCCGTGACCGGCGGCACGCGCCCTTTCGTCGCGAGGTCCGGCAACCCGTACGCGGCGATCGACGAGGGGTAGATGAACGTGACGGGCCGTCCGTGCGACTGCCTTTCGCTCTGGGCGAACTCGAGGAGATTGAGCGTACCTTCGACGTTCACCTGGTGCGCGGTGACGGGCGTGAACTCGCCGCGCGTCGACAGGAGCGCCGCGAGATGGAAGATCGTGTCGATCTCGAACTCCGAGAGGACCCGCTCGAGGACGGGGAGGTCGAGGATCGAGCCCGTCACCTGGCGCGCGACGCGGGCGGCGAGAGAGTGTTCGAGGGGCTTGAGGTCCAGCGTCACGATCGGGCGCGAGCCTGCGGCCGAAAGCCGCGTGATGAGCCCGTGGCCAATTTCGCCGCCTGCTCCCGTGATGAGGACTACGGGCTTCCGCATGGGCGGCCATGTTAGCCCGTCTCCCAGCCGGGCTCTCCTCGCACGCCGGAGGACGTGTCATTCTTTGGACGTGACCGCCGCACCGCCCGTTCCCTCCGACAAGTCGACGATCGTCTCGAGTCTCGTCAACGTGACGTTCGGGCTCTGGTTCCCGTTCTTCCGCTGGATGGCGCGGACGCTCCCGCCAATGTGGGTGGCGCGCCTCGCCGAGGCGACCGCCGAGCGGGCGATCTGGGAGCGAGATCCCGTGAGGGAGGCGATCCTCGAGAACGTGGCGGCCGTTCTCGAACTGCCGCAAAACGCACGCGAGGTCGAGAGCACGGCGCGCGCGATGATCTCCCGCCATTCCCGACTCTGGATCGATCTCCTCCGCTATTCGGGGCGCCGCGACGTGGATCCTCGTTCTCTCCTCGCCTCCCGCTCGGGCGACGAGCGCCTCGTCGCGGCGGCCCGCGAGGGCAAGGGCGCGATTCTCCTCACGGCGCACGTCGGCAACTTCGAGCTCGGAGGGCTCTTCCTCGCGCAGCTCGGCCTCAAGGTCGCCGTGGTGTACGTGCCCGACCCGTCCTCCGTGATCGAGAAACACCGCGAAGACGCGCGGAGGATGCTCGGCGTACGGGGCCTCCCTATCGACACGTCACCATTCGCATTCCTGCCCGTCCGAAAGGCTCTCGAGGAGAACCTCTTCGTCGCGATCCAGGGCGACCGCGACGTCTCGGGGACCGGCCGGCGGATGCCGTTCTTCGGGAAGTCCGCCTCGTTTCCCGTCGGCCCGTTCCGCCTCGCGCAGGCGTCGGGAGCGCCGATCTTCCCGGTCTTCGTCCTCCAGGAGGCCGACGGCCGATACCGGACGGTCGTCGAGGAGGCGATCCGCGTGCCGAACGCGCGTGGCGAGGAGGGCGACGCCGCGGTCGTCGCCGCGCTCGCCCGGTTCGTCGCCTCGATGGAACGGACGATTCGCGCGTATCCGTCGCAGTGGTACGTTTTCACGCGATTCTGGGAGGACGCCGCGTGAGGCGCGCGACCGCCGTTCTTCTCGCGCTCGCCGCCCTTCTCGCGCTTCCCGGCTGCGCGCCGCGGCGGCCGGACACGGCGCCTCGCGCGGTGTCGCCGGACCCGGCGCCGGAGGTACGTGGCGCCGTGAGCCGGCTGGGGCCGTCGTGGCTCGCCGAGGAACAGGGGCTCCTCCTCGGGCGTTTCGCGGGCGCCCCCTACGACCTCGGTCGCGCTTTCGGCCGTCTCACACGTCCTTTCATCCGCTCCCAGGAAGCGCACCTCGAGAACCTCTTCACGGCTCTCGTTCCGGGCGGCTTCCAGAGAGCGCTCATCCGGCAGCTGTCGGCGTTCCGGCTCCGCACGCTCCCCGACGAGATTCCCGGCGATCTTCTCGTCGCGATCTCGGGCCTCGCGGACGGCTACGAGCCCGTTCCACCGCGTTCGGGATGGAACGCCTATCGGAGGATGCTGGACATGCACGCGCTCCACGACGTGTCGCAGCGCTTCGTGGATGCTCCCGCGCTCGCGTCGGCCTGCACGGGCTTTCTCGCGCGCGGCGAGAACGGCTCCCTTCTCCTGGCGCGGAATTTCGATTTCGAGGGCGGGGACATCTTCGACCGACAGAAACTCGTCTCGGTCGTCGTGCCCGAGGAGGGGATTCCCTATCTGTCCGTCGGATTCTCCGGGATGCTGGGCGTCGTTTCGGGCTTCAACCGCGAGGGGATCGGCGTCGCGATAAACGCGCTCGCGGGCGGCGAGACGGCGGCCTCGGGCATCCCGATGACGCTTCTCCTCGCCGAGGTCCTCGCGAAAGAGAGCACGTTCGACGGCGCGGTCGCGCGCCTCTCTTCCGCAAGAGTCTTCGTGTCCGACCTGATTCTCCTCGGGGACGCGAAAAGCGGGCGCTTCGCGGTCGTCGAGAAGAGTCCGTCCGCCTTCGCGGTGAGGGAAAGCGCGGGTCCCCCCCTCGGCGTGACGAACGAGGCCGAGGATCCTGGGGTGCGCCGCCGGGCGCGCGCCCTTCCGGCAGGGTCGACATCGCGGAAAAGGCGCGCTCGCCTCGACGTTCTCCTGAAGGAAGGCCGCGGCCTCCTCGACGTCCCGGCGGCCGTCGCGATCCTCAGGGACCGCAAGGGCGCGGACGGCCGCGAGCTGGGCCCGGGAAACCGGAACGCGATCGACGCCTCGATTGCCGCGCACTCCGTCGTCTTCGACCTCGGGCGACGCACCGCCTGGGTCGCGGCCTCTCCTCACACGCTCGGAGCGTTCGTGCCGGTCAACCTCGAAGCCGTACTCGCGAGCGCGGACGGGCCACCGCCGTCGCGCCGCCCGGTTCCTCCAGACCCGTGGCTCTCTTCGGGGTACGGCCGCTATCTCGAGGCACGAGAGGCGCTGGGCCGCGTCCGGGGATACGAAAGGCGCGGCCCGGGCGGGCTCGAGGGGGCGCTACGCGAGGCGCGCCGCGCGCACGACCTCGCGCCCGATTTTGCCGAGGCGGCAGCGAAGCTTGGCGAGCTGGAAGCGCGCAACGGAAACCGGGTGGGGGCGCTCGCGCTCTTCGACGAGGCCCTTGCGCGCGACATCGGCCCCGTCCCGCTGCACGCGGCCGTCGAAAGATGGCGCGACGCCTGCGCTGGGCCGGCGGGCCGCGAACGTCCGCTCCCGAGAAATCCGATTCCCACCATAGCCCAGCCGGACGAGCTGCTCTCGGAGAGAAGGGGAGATCGCTAGGGAAACTCCATGATCACCGCCGCAACCGCGCCGGTGATGTCCCGCGTCACGTAGGCAAGGAAGATTTGCCTAGAAGGGGACGAGGGATCGGGCTCAGGCGGCGCGGGAGCACTTCGAAAGGCGACAGCTCGCGCGATTTCGTACACCCCCGCGGCGCCGAACCTCTCGATCCGAGGCTCCGCCGAGCGCTCCTTTCCCCTATCCCCTTCCAAGAAGGCTTCATACAGCGGTCCGCAAGGGATCACCGTTGGAGACGCGGAGCGACCGCATGCCCGCGCCGCGATTTCCCCGATCCATTCCAGGACGCGTGCCTCCGCGCGGCGCGCATCCGGCTCGAAGAAGAGCGTACCGGCGACGTAGCGGACGCCCAGCCGCCCGCCCGGATTGTCATCGTCGGCCACGAGGAGCACAGCTGCTGCCGCCTCCGCGAGCTCGACGCCCGAGGCTCTCTCTCCGAAAGCAGCTTTTTCCTCTTCCCACGCCGCGCGCGTCGCGGCGTCGAGGCCCTCCGCCGCGACGACGAGAATCTCGTCCGCGTCCCCTGACGCCACGCGCCGCGCGCCCAGGATCAACGCCTCGAGCCCGGACGTCCGCCCTGAAACGATCGTCTCGGAGATGCCGCCGCACGAGAGCTCGATCGCGAGCTCGCCGTTCACGGTGTTGTGGACCGTCGCCGCGAAGACCGACGGCGCGAGATCTTCCAGACGCGATGCCGCACCGAGCCGGGCGGCGTGCTCGAAGATCGCGGGGCGGCAGCCGTGGCACGTTCCGACCACGATGCCGCGCCCCGGATCGGGGACGCTCCCGCGCGCCCGGCCGGAGGCGTCGAAGGCGCGCACGCCCACGTGGAATCCGGCCCGACCGAAAAGGTCCATCCGCCGCACGCGGTTCGCGTCCACGAGCGGTTCGTCCCCTTCAGCCTGTGCGAAGGCCGCCGCGACAAGGAAAACGTCTCTCACGATTCCACGGCCCTCGAGGACCTCGAGAAGACGAGGGCGGCATTCGTGCCCCCGAATGCCGCGGACGTCGAGAGGGCGACCTCGATCGGCCGCGACGGGACGAGAGGCCGGCCGGAGACGACGGCAAGCGGCGAGGCGGCGCGCGACGCGGTATGGCCGGCCGTCGGCGGCACGACCTGATCGAGGAGCACGAGGACGGACAGGACGGCCTCGAGAGCGCCTGCGGCGCCGAGCGTGTGCCCGATCGCTCCCTTGATTCCGTTCACGGGCACGATCCGTGCGAAGGGGCCGAGGACATGCGCCAGAGCGGCCTCTTCCATCGCATCGTTGAACGTCGTCGCCGTTCCATGGGCGCTCACGAATCCGACGTCGGACGCCGGGCGCCGGGCCTCGCGCAGCGCCGCTTCCACCGCACGCACGAGGCCGCGGCCCAGCGGATCTGGCCTCGTCATGTGATGCGCGTCGGATCCGGTACCGTATCCTTCGAGAAACGCGAGAATCGGCGCTCCGCGGCGGCGCGCGTGCGCCTCCTCCTCCAGAAGGAGAAAGCCCGCCCCCTCCCCCAGCGTGAGGCCGTCGCGGGAGGCGTCGAAGGGCCGCGCGGCCGACGGGCTGAGCGCCCGCAGCGCGTCGAAGCCCGAGAAGACGAAAGGCGACACGGCGTCCGCTCCGCCGGCGAGCACGAGGTCGGCGTCCCCGCTGCGGATCCATTCAGCCGCGAGGCCCACCGCCGCGGCACCCGACGCGCAGGCCACCGAGACCGTGGAGACCGGTCCCCGCGCGCCGTGAAGTTCCGCGAGGCCGCGCGCGAGCGCTCCAGGCTCGGCGCGGGCGAGGCGCGACGGTCCTCCCTCCCGAGACGCCAGCCACTCCGTGAGGGCGTCGTTCCCCGCGAGCGTCGTCCCGACCGCGACTCCCGAACGCGCGCCGCCGAACGGCGCCCGGGAGGCCCCGGTGTCCCACGGGCCGAGCGCTTCGCCCGCCGCGTCGCGCGCCAAGATCGTCTCGCGCCCCGCGTCCCGCGCTTCCCGCTCGGAGACGTCGTCGATCAGGGCCGCGTGCCGCGCGCGAAAACGTCCCGTGTCGAAACGGGTCACCTCGCGGATCGCGGATTGTCCCGAGAGAACCCCGCGCCAGAACGCGTGGCGGCCGCGGCCGAACGCCGTTCGCGCCCCCATTCCCGTCACGACCACCCGCGGCGCGAATCCCATGTCCTCTCTATAATCGCTCCCCCAGCCCCGCGCGGCGCCGGCCGCTCCGAAAGCGCCCCTCCAAACATGAAGATCGTCATCGCGTCCGACGCCAGACAACCGAACGGGATCTATCGCGCAGCCTTGCTCGCGTCGGGAGCGCTGCCCGAAGAGGTCGTCGTCGTGACGCCCGAGGATGCGGACCCGGGGCCGTTCGACGGCCTGCTCCTCGCGGGCGGAAGCGATGTAGACCCGGGGCGCTACGGCGAGGGAGCGGCCACGCAGACGCTCGAGCTCCACCCGGAACGCGACCGGCTCGACTTCGCGCTCCTCGCCGCCGCCGAAACGCTCGGCGCACCCGTCTTCGGCATCTGCCGCGGGCTTCAGGTCGTGAACGTGGCGCTCGGCGGAACCCTGTGGCAGGACCTCCCCAAAGAGCGGCCCCGCGGCCTCCCTCACGACACGGACGCGGATCCGCCCTGCGCGCACGCGGTGCGCGTCCGGCCCGGCGGATCGAATTCGCAATTTGCCGCCGCGATCGCGGCACTGGACGGCGCGGCGGTCAATTCGCGCCACCACCAGGGCGTGAAAGACCTCGCTCCGGCTCTCGTCGCTCTCGCGGCGTCGCCGGACGATCTCGTCGAGGCGTTCGAAAGGCCCGAGGGCTCCTTCCTCGCCTGCGTGCAGTGGCACCCGGAAAATCTCGTCGGAGATCGGAAGCAAAAGGCCCTCTTCGAGTCGTTCCTCGACGCCTGCCGCGCACGGGCGCGCGCCGCGGGCCGACCCCGTGAGCCGCTCGTCTTCGTTTCCCTCGAGGGCCCGCTCGCCGTCGTAAAGCTCGCGCGACCGGCCGCGGGGAACGCCTTCGCGGCCAACATGGCCGAGATGCTCGCCGACACGGTCGCCGCGCTCGCGGAGGATCCGACGGTCCCCGCCATCATCCTGACGGGGCTCTCCAACACGTTCTGCCGCGGCCTCGACCCGGAGCTCCTCGCGGCTCTCCTCGCCGCGCGCGACGCGGACGGATTCGCGGCCCACCTCGACGCGATCGGCCGTGCGGCGCGCACGCTTGCGGCCTCTCCCCGCCCGATTCTCGCGGCCGTGGACGGCTCCGCGTCCGGCGCGGGCCTCGGCATCGCGCTCGCCTGCGACGTCCGCGTCGCGGGCGGACCCGGGCCGCACGAGGCCACGTTCTCTCTTTCACGTTTCTTCCCCGCCCTGGAAGCGGGCGCGAGCGTGCTCCTGCCGTGGCTCGCGTCACACGCGGCCGCCGCGGATCTCGTCTTCTCGGGCGAGACGCTCTCCGCGGCACGGGCCCGCGACCTCGGCATCGTGTCGCTTCTCGCGGATGAGGGGTCCGCGCTCCCGGTCGCCCTGGCGCGTGCCGCTCAGTACGCTGACCGGCCGATCGCTTCGATCTCGGCGGCCAAGAGCGCTCTCGCCACGAGGGACCTCCTCTCCCGCCTCGACGACGGTCTCGCGAGGGAGAAAGAGCTCGCCGTTTCGCATTTCCGCGACGGGACGCTCGCGCTCCTCGCCTCTCACGCCTCTCACGCCTCTCACGGCCCATCCCGCTCCGGATCGCCGGCCCCGTCCGGCGGAAACGACCGCCCCCAATGACAGGAGACCTCATGAATCGTTCCCTTCCTTCACGGCTCGCCCTCCCGGCCCTCGCCCTCGCGCTCTCGGCGGGTCCCGCTTTCGCGGGCGACGCCCCGAAAGCGGCTCCCCCGGGCGCCCCGGCGGCGGTCGCACAACCCTTCAAGGACGTCGGCCTCTGGTACGGAGTCTTCGGCGGGACGATCTGCTCGTGGCTCGACGCGGGCGACGGCGTGTTCCTCATCGACACGGGCTCGAGCGCTCAGGACGCGAAGAACCTCAAGGCGGAGATCGCGAAGACGACGAAGAACAAGCCGGTCAAGTGGATCGCGCTGACCCATCTTCATGCGGACTCGAACGACGGGCTCACGTCCTTCTTCCCCTCCGACGCGACGATCCTCGTGAACGCGAAGTCCACGAGCCTGCTCGCGGACTTCGCGGGCCGCTTCAAGGGGCACGCGCCGAACATCATCGGCGTCAGCGACCGCATCGCCCTCGTCTCGGGGACACTCCGGCTCGAAGTCGGCACGCCGGCCGACAACGCGCACACCGCGTCGGACCTCTACGTCTTCGATGCGGTGACGAGGACCGCCTTCGTCGGCGACCTCGTGACGGCCGACCGCTGCCCGATGCTCTCGGATCCCGATTCCGATCTCAAGGGGTGGTTGTCCGCACTCGAGCGCCTCGATTCGCTCAAGCCCGCGGGCCTCGTCGGATCGCATGGGAACCCGACCGCGAACGGCGTCCCGGAAATCGAAAAGACACGGCGCTATCTGCGGTCGATGCTCGTCTTCCTGACCGAGAAGAGAAAGCAGAATGCGCCCGAGGCCCGCGTCACAGGCGAGCTTGCCTCCGAGAAGCTGAACGACTATTGCCCGCGCGAGCTGAGCGCGATCAACGCCCTTTCGGTCTACCGCCGGATGCGGAGCGACGGGACGACCGTACCGGGGGGCGCCTCGGCGGCCTCACCGAAGAAGTGACCGCGGGGAGGCCCGCTTCGGTTCTGGGAAAGCGGGCCTCGACCGTCGTCTGGATGCCGCCCCGGGGCGTGAAGACGCCCCGCACGGCCATCCGGCGAGGCTCGAGCGCGCGCACGAGATCGGCCAGCACCCGATTCACGACGTTCTCGTTGAAGATGCCTAGCCCCCGGTACGCGTTCACGTACTCCTTCAGGGACTTCAGCTCGACGCAGCGGCGGTCCGGGACGTACGTCACCGTCAGGGTCGCGAAATCCGGCAGCCCCGTCTTCGGGCAGATGGACGTGAACTCCGGGATCGCGACGACGATTTCGTAGTCCTCGCGATATTGCGACGGCCACGTCTCGAGCGCGGGGAGGGGATCGCCGACTCCGGAGGCCGCGTGCCGGTCGGTGTAACGGGGCATGGGAGGGAGGATAACGCGGCACGCATTGTGCGAAGATCCCAATCCTCATGGGATTCACGCCGGAAAAGCGCGCCGCCCTCCTCAAGGACATCCGCCAGCTCCTCATCATGGCTGCCATCATCCTGACCGGCCGCTCCGTCCTGGCCGATTGGTACGTCGTCCCGACCGGGTCCATGAAGCCCACGATCCTCGAGGGCGACCGCGTCTTCGTCTGGAAGTCGGCATACCAGATCCGGATCCCTTTCTCGAAGGTCCGCCTCTTCGAGACCGGGGCTCCCAAGCGGGGAGACGTCGTCGTCATCCGCAACCCGGACGGTGGAAGCGTTCCCTTCGTGAAGCGTCTCGTCGGGCTTCCCGGCGACGTCGTCGAGCTCCGCAACGAGACGCTCTACGTGAACAAGAAACCTCAGCCGACGGAATTCCTCCCCGAGCAGAAGTCCGAGGACGGCGAGACGATCCTCCTCGGAACCGAGCTCCTGGACGGCCGGCCGCACCCTCTCCGCGTCCTGCCGGACCGGCCCGCCTTCCGCACGTTCGGTCCGATCACGGTGCCCGAAGGAGAAGTCTTCCTGATGGGCGACAATCGCGACGAGAGCCGCGATGCGCGCTTCTTCGGCACCCGGCCGATCCGCGATCTGCTCGGCCGCGGCGTCGGCGTGATGTGGAGCTGGAACCAGCATTTCTTCAAGGGACCGCGTTGGTCGCGGATCGGCCGTCCGTTCATAACGGACGCGCACGGCGCGACGCCGAACTGAACCTTCAGCGATCTATCTCCCGGGCCCGGAGCGCGCGCTTCAGAGCGCCGCGGCCGCCGCGGCGAAGATCGGCACGACCGTGCGCGCCATCTCGGTGGCGGCCCTCTCGTCGGCGCTTCCCACGACGAGGACGAACCGCCCGTCCGGAATCCGGGCGCCGGCGATTCCGAACCCCAGCCGCGACGCCGCGGCGATCCCGGACGTCGACTCCGCTCGTGCCGCGAGCGCCGCGTGCGGTCGCGTCACCACGACGGATACGAGCCCGTCCCGGCTATCGTCTCCCCGGCGTCTCAGGATGACGTGGAAAATCGTCTCGCCCGCGTGCGCGCACTCGTGCGCCGAAACGGGGAGAAAACCGGGAAGGCTCGCGGCCGCGGCGCGCGCGGCGGCCCCGAGGGACGGGTCGACGCTCCGCGTGAAGGCCTCGGCCGACGCGGCCTCCCGGGGCCATGTCGCGGCGCGCGCGCAATTCTTGTGATTGAGCGCCGCGAAGTCCGCCACGGACGGGTCGAGGGTCGCCACACTCGAGACCCTCGAGCCCGAGGGTCCCCGTCCCCCGGACACGACTAGCCAGGCCGCGATCCCCGCCGCGACAATGAGGGAAGCCGCGAGGAGAAGAGGCACGGGAACGGAACGCCTGAGCGGCGTCTTCGCCACGAGCACGCGCACCTCCTCCTCGAATCCGTCGCGCGGGCCCGGCGTGAGGGCGGCCACGCGACGGAAGGAAGCCCGGAGCCTTTCCCGCGCCTCACTCTCGGCGCGGCACGCGGGACAGCGGTCGAGGTGCTCGAGAATCTCGTGGGAGAGGTCGACGGAGAGCTCGCCGGTCTGATGGGAGTCCAGCCGCCGCCGCACCCTTGCACAGCCGTAGTCGCGGAGATTCAGCGGAGCGGTCAAGCGTTTCCTCCCTGGACGGCGGAACGGACGCCGAGCACCGCGGCCGCTGCCGCGCTCCCGCGCACCTTCTCCCGCAGGGCGCTGCGGGCCCGGGAAAGGCGGGACATGACGGTGCCGATCGGCACTCTCAAAAGCACCGCGATTTCCTTGTAGCTGAATTCCTCGACATCCGAGAGGAGGAGTATCCGCCTGTGCTCCTCGGAGAGCGTTTCGAGCGCGGCGGCGACTTCCTCGTCGCGGATTTCCGTCGGCGTCGGCTCCTCCGCCGCCAGGGTCTCGGCGAGAAGAGCCTCGCCTTCGGCGCCGATCGTCACGGGCACCTTCTTGCGGATCCGCTGATGGTCGACGTTCCACAGAATCCGGTAGAGCCACGCCCGGCAGTTCGTCCCCCTCTCGAAGCGGTCGAAGGACTTCCAGGCCTGGAGAAATACTTCCTGCGCGAGATCCTCGGCTTCGGCGGGCCGCCGTGTCAGCCGCAATGCGGCACGACAGATTTCACGAAAATGCGGCCACGCCTCGCGGTCGAAATCCTCGCGAAAGCGGTCGGTCGGTGCGGCGCGGAGCGAGAAAAAAGCCATTTCAACCGATTCTTCCAGCAGAAGATGCCTGGAAGACACGGATTATTCCGCGGCCGGGGCTTGCCCGAAACCCAAACTAGACTTAATCTAAGGACTGGATGGAAACACGGGAAGAGGGCCGCTCCGACGTGAAGCCGGTGATCTCCGAACGGCTTCGCGGCAAGGGACTGAGGGTCACGCAGCAGCGCGTGGCGGTGCTCGAATACCTCCTCGCAACCCCGAAGCACCCGACGGCGGAGGAGGTGGGAGCCGCCGTGAACCGGCTCGTGCCGACGGCGTCGAGGGCGTCTATCTACAACGTACTTCATTCCCTGAAGACGTGCGGGCTCATCGAGGAGCTCGTTTTCGACGACGCGGTGGCGCGCTACGACGCGAACCTCGATCAGCATCACCACTTCGTGTGCGTGAGCTGCGGATCGGTCCACGACGTCCCGTGGGACGCCGTCCCGCCCATTTCGAAGCGCCGCCTCCCGACCGGCCACGTCGTCGAGAGCGCCGACGTCACCCTGCGCGGAACCTGCTCGGGCTGCGCCACGCGCGCCTGAGCACCCCGCTGAGCCTCCGGCTCACCAGGTCCTGTACGGATTCTTCGCGAGATTCGAGTTGCGATAGCGCGGGTCGGACGAGACTTCTTCTCGCACCCAGGCGGGGAGGGCCGGCCTCGTCCCGGCCGTCGGGAGCTCGACTTCGGCAACGACGAGACCCTCGTTCTCGCCGTGGAATTCGTCGACTTCCCACGTGAACCCCTCGTGCCGTAGCACCCATCGGGTCTTCTCGACGACGGGCCCCCCGCAGAGAGTCTCGAGCATCGTCCGTGCGTCCGCGACCGGGATCTCGTACTCGAATTCCGTTCGCGTCACGCCGTGGCACTCGCCCTTGACCGTGAGGAAGCCCCTCTCGCCCGCGACGCGCACGCGCACGGTGCTCTCCTTCGCGCTCGAGAGGTAGCCCTGCCTCATGAGCGTGCCGGTCGCGCGCTCCTTCCAGCCGGTGCCGTCGACGAGGAACTTCCGTTCGATCTCCTGGGCCATGGAGTTCCCGGCGGTCCGTCGTACGTCCGCGAGACGCCTACCGCGCCCCGATCGGAACGAAGTCGCGGCGTGGCGATCCCGTGTAGATCTGGCGCGGACGCGCGATCTTCTGGTCCGGGTCGGACAGCATCTCCTGCCACTGCGCGAGCCAGCCGACGGTGCGCGGGATCGCGAAGAGAACCGTGAAGAAGTCCGAGTGAAAGCCGAGGGCCTCGTAGATGAGACCCGAGTAGAAGTCCACGTTCGGGTAGAGGCGGCGCTTCACGAAGTAGTCGTCCTGGAGCGCGATGCGCTCGAGCTCGAGCGCAATCGCGAGGAGAGGATTCTTGCCCGTGACCTCGAACACCTGATCCGCGAGCTTCTTGATCACGGTCGCGCGCGGGTCGTAGTTCTTGTAGACGCGGTGCCCGAAACCCATGAGCTTCTTTTCGCCCGCGCCCTCCTTGACGTCCTTCACGAAGGCCGGAACGTGCGCGATGTCGCCGATCTCCCGCAACATGCGCAGGACGGCTTCGTTCGCGCCGCCGTGCAGCGGGCCGTACAGCGCGGCCGTCGCGGCCGCGACGGAGGAGTACGGATCCGTCTGCGCCGAGCCCACCGAGCGCATCGCGTTCGTCGAGCAGTTCTGCTCGTGGTCGGCATGGAGGATGAAGAGGACGTCGAGCGCCTTCTCGAGGATCGGATTCAACGCGTAACGCGGCTCGGCCATCTTCTTCATCATCGAGAGGAAGTTACCGGTGTACGAGAGGTCGTTGTCGGGATACACGTACGGAAAGCCGATGGAGTGGCGATACGCGAAAGCCGCGATCGTGGGCATCTTCGCGATGAGCCGGATGACGTGGTGATTCCGCGTCTTGACGTCGAAGATCTGCTTCGCGTCCGGGTAGAACGTCGAGAGCGCCCCGACGGTGGACAGGAGCATGCCCATCGGATGCGCGTCGTGGCGAAACCCCTCCATGAACTTCTTCGTGTTCTCGTGCAGATAGGTGTGGATCGTGATGTGGTGCGTGAAGTCCTCGAGCTCGGCGGTCGTCGGCAGCTCGCCCTTCAGGAGAAGCCAGGCGACCTCGAGGAACGTCGATTTCTCGGCGAGCTGGTCGATCGGGTACCCGCGGTACTCGAGGATTCCCTTGTCGCCGTCGATGTACGTGATCGCCGAACGGCACGACGCCGTGTTCGTGAACGCGGGGTCGTACGTCATGAGGCCGAAATCGTTCTCGTCGACCTTGATCTTGCGGAGGTCGAGCGCCCGGATCGTGCCGTCCTCGACCGGCATCTCGTACGTCTTCCCGGTACGGTTGTCCGTGATCGTGATCGAGCCTTTTCCGGACATGAGTTCCTTCCGTCGCGTTGCGCGCGTTCCCGTCGATTCTAGACCCGCGCCAGAGCGGCACGAGGTCCGCGGCCGCAAGCTTGCTTAGAATGCCGGCGTGAACCTGAGGCGCCATCTCCTCGAAGCCGCCACGCTCGTCCTCTCCGCCGTCCTCTGCGCCCTCGTGGCGAACGCGCTCGCGTCACGCGAGCGCAAGCTCGTGCTCGTCGGCAGCTACCCGAATGCGCTGACGGTCCCGGAGAAGAAGAATTCTTCTGCTTCCCTCTCACCGGGCGACTCCTCCTCCGCGCCTGCCGGCTCCAGTGCAATCGCACCGTCCGGAGTTTCTTCGAAGGTGAATGGGGGCGTGGCATCCACACCGCCGCCGCTCGCGAGAACCGCCGGTGCGGAGAGCAAGACCCAATTACCCATCGAAGAAAAGAGCCCTGGTGCGAGCGCGAAGGCAGCTCTGAAGGCAACGCCGCCGCCCGTTGGGTCCGAAGCAAAACCTCCCTCTTCCTTGACCGCGCCCGCCGACCTGACTCGCCGATTCCCGCCCCACAACAAGCCATACGTCGAGATCTCCGGCGACGACGTCGCGTGGCTCTTCGCCCGCGGCGTGCTCATCCTCGACGCGCGACGGACGAAGGACTTCGAGGCGGGGCACATCGCGGGCGCGAAGAGTTTTCCCGTGTGGGAGAGCGACATCGACGCGCGCGTGACGGCCCTCGTCGGCGAAGCCCGGGACGCGTCGATTCCGGTCGTCCTGTACTGCTCCGGCGGCGACTGCGAGGATTCGCACATGCTCGCGCAGAAGCTGTTCGGCGGAGGATTCAACAACCTCCTCGTCTACCGCGACGGGTGGCCGGACTGGCAGAAGCGCGGCGGCAAGGGCGCGACCGGGCCCGAGTCGTGACGGCGGCATGAAATTCAGAGAGGCGCTCGCCTCCCCCTGGCTCACCGTGCGCGTCCAGATCGCGCTCGGGCTCTTCTTCGTCGTCGCGGCGCTGCCGAAGCTCGTCGACCCGCCGTCCTTCGCGCACATGATCTACAACTACCGGCTCGTGCCGGGCGGCTTCGTGAACATCTTCGCGCTCGTCATGCCCTGGCTCGAGCTCCTCGCCGGCGTCGCTCTCGTCCTCGGGATCTGGACACGCACGTCCGCGACGCTCGTCGGCGCGCTCCTCCTCGTCTTCGTGGCCGCGATCTCCCTGAACCTCGCGCGCGGGAACGCGATCGACTGCGGATGCTTCGACGTGACGGCGGCGAACAGGAGCGTCGCGGAGCGCCTCGCCGACATGCGCCTCGTCGTCCTGCGCGACGTCGGGATGCTTACGATGGTCGCGCAGATCCTCTGGGCGCGCACAGCCGCGCGGGCGCTTGCTCCCACAGGCGGTAGCCGCCCGTGATCGCGTTCGCGTTCGACCCGATCCGGAGGTCTTCCGGAACCGTCTTCAGCTTCTTCGTCTGACCGCCGCCGAGCACGACCTCGTGCGCCTGCAGGCCCGCCTTGAGGAGCGCGGCGATCTTGACGACGTGCTTCGTCCATTTCTTCCGGCCCATGCGCTGGAGCCCCCGGAGCCCGGCGTAGTCCTCGTACGTGCGGCCCTTGCGATACGGGAGGTGCCCGAGCTCGAGAGGCTCGACGACGCCGTCGGCGACGAAGGCCGAGCCGAGGCCGGTGCCGAGCCCGAGGAACAGCATCCGTCCGCGGCGGTAGCTCCCGAGCGCCTGCATGGCCGCGTCGTTCACGACGCGGACCGGTTTTCCGAACACCTTGCGATAGTCGAAGCGCACCCAGCCTCGCGCGAGGTTCCGCGGCTCGACGGCCGGCTGGCCGGCGACCACGGCGCCGGGATAGCCGATCGAGACGACGTCGTAGTCCCACCCCGCCGTAGCTTTCCGGACGGCCTCCGCCATGCGGGCTGCGGTCATCTTCGGGCCGGACGGGATCTTGACGGCCTCCGTGCGACCCGTCACGCAGACCTTCAGGTTCGTTCCGCCGACGTCGACGACCAGAATCTTCATTGCGTCCTCACGAGCCGGAAGGCTTCTCCACGTGTCCGCCGAACTCGAACCGCATCGCGGACATGATCTTGTTCGCGAAGTCGGCCTGCCCCTGCGAGGCGAAGCGCTCGTAGAGAGCCGCCGTCAGAACCGCGGCGGGAGTTCCCTCGTCGATGGCCGCGAGGATCGTCCACCGCCCCTCACCGGAGTCGGAAACGCGCCCGGAGAACTTCTCGAGCTCGGGCGACTTGAGGAGCGCGATGGCGGTGAGGTCCAGGAGCCACGAGGCAATCACGCTTCCGCGCCGCCACACCTCGGCGATGTCCGGGAGGTTCATGTCGTACTGGTAGTGCTCCGAATTGCGGAGAGGGGTCGTCTCCGCGTCGACGTCGCGCCCACTCTTGCCCGCGTTCGCGTGCTTGAGGATGTTCAGCCCCTCCGCGTACGCCGCCATCATTCCGTATTCGATGCCGTTGTGAACCATCTTCACGAAGTGCCCCGCGCCGGCGGGACCGCAGTGGAGATAGCCGAGTTCGGCCGTTCCGCCGGCCTTCTCGCGCCCGGGCGTGCGTGGAACGTCGCCGGTTCCAGGCGCGATCGTCCTGAAGATCGGATCGAGCCGGAGGACTGCTTCCGCGTCTCCTCCGATCATCATGCAGTAGCCGCGCTCGAGACCCCAGACGCCGCCGCTCGTCCCGACGTCGAGGTAGTGGACCCCCTTTGGGCGAAGGTCGTTCTGCCGCCTGATGTCATCGACGTAGTACGAGTTTCCGCCGTCGATGAGGACGTCGTCGGCCTGCATCAGCGGGGCGAGCTCTTCGAGAGTTCCGTCCACGGCGGCGGCCGGTACCATGAGCCATGCGGCGCGCGGGGGCGTGAGCTTCGCGACGAAATCCGAGAGCGACGACGCGCCGACGGCGCCTTCCGCCGCGAGCTGCTTCACGGTATCCGCGCTCCGGTCGTACACGACGCACGTGTGACCGTTCTTCATGAGGCGCCGCACTAGGTTCGCGCCCATCCGGCCCAGTCCGATCATCCCGAGCTGCATGGCTGCTCCTTGTCCTTGTCTTCCTTCGCGTTTCCGGCGGCGATTCTTTCATGGCGCCGCTCGCAATGATGAAAATGACCGATGGCCAGGACATCTCCGTGTCACTACATTGCAATGATGAGAACTCCGTGGTTACGAGCGGTCCCGGTCCTCGGGATCGCGCTTCTCCTTGGAGGGCTGTCGGCGGCCGCCCAACCGTGCACCGCGCCGCGCTTCGTCGACCGGGGCGAGCTTCTCGGCCTCCTTCCCGGCCCACTCGGTCCGGTTGCCACTCGGGCCGTGGAGCTCAACGGGGATGGCCTTCCCGATCTCCTTCGAAGCGATTCGTCCGGAATCGCGGTCTCGATTAACCTGGGCGGCGGCCGTTTCGCTCCATCCCGCAACGTCTTCCCGGTCGCCCCGGGTGTTGACGGCATGGCGATCGGGGACTTCAACGGAGACGGCCACCCGGATCTCGTCGTCACCGACACCCGCGAGCAGACGATCAGGCTCCTGGCCGGCGACGGCGCGGGCGGCTTCACGGACACCGGTTCGTTCGGCTTCTTCGGCTCGTTCACCGCGCTCACCCCGGGAGACTTCGACGGAGACGGCCATCTCGATGTCGCCTGGGTCTGGCTCGTCCCACCCGACGGGCGCATCGCGGTCGCATTCGGAGATGGTCACGGGAATTTCCCGCGCATCACCAGCTGGGCACCGCCACCGGATCCACTCTACTCGCAGTTTTCCCTGTACACCGCGCACGGCTCGCACGCGTTCGATTTTGACGGCGACGGGAAGGACGACATCGCCATGGCGAGCGGTTCGCTATCTGCGGATATCTCGCTCGTTCGCTCCCGCGGGGACGGGACTTTCGACGATCCAAGACTTCTCGAAGGCGCCTTCCGGTCCTTCAGCGCGGGAATGGCGGTCGCGGACATCAACGGCGACGGGATTTCCGACCTCTTCGTCCTGACGACCTACGAAAACCTCTTCTGGCGGGTCTGTCCGATTCTCCGGCTCCCGGCGGGTGGAACGTCCGGACCGGACTTTGGAGCGTGCGACAGCTTCCCGTTCTCGCCGCTCGCATTCGCCGACCTGACGGGAGGCGGACGGGCCGACGTCGCCTACTCGCACGGGGGCGCCCTTTACGCGGCCACTGGCGACGGCAAGGGGCACTTCCAGCCGCCCGTGTCGTGGCCCTCCAGCACATCGAGCGAAGACATCCTCGTGATGGATGTGGACGGGGACGGGCGGCCCGACATCGTCCTCGGGCCGAAGCCCGGGGAATCGGCGCGCTGGTGGTCGAACGACTGTCCGTTCGGGCGCTCGCATCGGCCGGCCTCTCCCGGGCCCGAAAACGCAGCAAAGCCCCACCTTCGCGCCTCCAGGCCTTAGTCCACGCCGAGCTCCCGCGCGACAGCCAGCACCTCGTCCACCGTCGCGTCCGCGTCCTCGAGCGTCGACCGCGGATTGATGAAGCACGGACGGATCGCGAAGCGGCCGTTCACGCGCGTGTGCGACGGGATCGCCCGCGCCCGCGCGCGCACGCGGAGGAGGATCTTCTCGTTCAGCGCGTCGAGCGCCGCCTCGTCGGCCACGCCCTTCGGCCTGACCCGGAAGCAGCAGATCGAGAGCACGGGCTCGGCAAGCAGCTCGAGCGCGGGATGCGCCCGAACCCGCTCGGCAACTCGACGCGCGCAGTCGTGGTGGCGAACCACGCGGTCGCGCATGCCCGACGCGCCGATCTCCTTCAGGGCCGCCCAGACGGTGAGACCCCGCGGCGGCGCGGAATGGTCGAACGAGAAGTCCGGGTTTCCCTCGCCCATCTCGTCGAAAGGTGAACCGAGGTCCGAGGTTCCGGTCGGCGCCATCTCGACATAGGCCGCCGGCTCGAGTGCGAGCGAGCGCGCAAGGAAGCCGCCGTCACGCACGAAGCCCGCACCGCATCCGATCGGCACGGCCATCCACTTGTGAGGGTCTATCGCGAACGAGTCGATCTTCGCGAGGTCGCCGTAGAGCGGCGCGACGCGCGGATCGAGCACTCCGAAGCCCCCGTAGGCGCCGTCGACATGCAGCCAGATGCCACGCGCGTGGGCGATCTCCCGCATCGAGTCGATCGGGTCGACGACGCCGGTGTTCACGTCGCCGGCCGACGCGACGACGGCGACCGGCGTTCGCCCTGCCGCGAGATCCTCGTCGAGCGCCCGCTCGAGCGCGCGAAGATCGGTGCGACGGTTGTCGTCGACCGCGACGAGGCGAAGGGCGCGCCGCCCGAGCCCGAGGACGCCGCACGCCCGGTGGACGACGTGGTGTACCTCGGTCGAGGCGTAGACCAAGGGCTCGAGGAGCCGTGAGAGGCCGTCGAGGCCCGGGTCGAAGCCGCGGCTTTCCCCTGCGTGCTGCCGGGCCGCGGCGAGGCCGATGAGGTTCGCGGTCGCGCCCCCGCTCGTGAAGGAGCCCTCGAACTGGGCGGGGAGCCCCACGAGACGTCCCAGCCACCGAAGCGCCAGGACCTCGAGGAAGTTCCCGGGACTCGCCCACCAGCGTTGCGCGTTTGCGAGGGAGCCCGCGAACTGAGCCACGACCGGCACGGTCGTCGGCATTGTCGTGACCCACCCGGAGAAGCCGGGTGCGCCGATCCGGAGTCCGTTCGGAACGACGAGAGTCCGGAGAGCCTCGAGAACGGCCTCGCGGCCCTCCCCCACCTCAGGGAGGGGCCCGTCGAGAGCCGCCCGCCACGACGTTCTTCGCGCGGCCGGGTCCAGGCCATCGAATCGCGTGAACGCCTCGAGGGCGGGCACGAGCCCTTCGAGAGAATCGCCGAGAGCATCCAGAGAAGCCGCGTCCCGTCGCATCGGGAACCTCCTTGGGAGGGCTATTATGCGGACGATCGATGGCGACCTTTTCGCGCTTCCCGGGCCTGCCTCTTCTCAAGGCGTTCGACGGCGCCCTCAAGGAGGGACTCCTTCTCGACGAGGCGCTCGGCGGCATCCTGACGGCGGCTCTCCACTTCTTCGACGCGCCCGTCGTCGCCCTGCTGCCCGGAGCCGGCGTTCCGCCCATGACCCGCTCGGGGCGTTCCAGCGTCGCAGCCGCCGCCGAAGCCCGGCTCAACCAGCACCTCTCGGAGGTCCTCGCGCAGGGGCGCGCGAAGAAGGTCAGCGAAGGCGGCCTGTCGTTCTTCGGAGCGCCGGTGAAAGTGAAGGACCAGGTGCAGGCCGTGCTCGGCGTCGTCATGGAGACGATGAGCGCCGGCGAGGCCGAGGCCGAGGAGGGCATCCGCATCTTCGCGCGATCGGTGGGACACGTCCTCGAGCGGGAGCGCACGCTCAGAACGCTCATGAAGAGACGCGAAGAGGCCGTCGCGCTCTTCGAGCTCGCGTCCGGAGCGTTCCTTTCCCTGAATCCCGACGAAGTCATCCGCCTCACGGTCGCGTCCCTCTCGCGGGAGCTGGAGTTCGACCGCGTGACGGCCTACCGGTTCCACCCGGAGAGCCGGGAAATCACGGAGATCCTGAACCAGGGAGGCTCCACGAGCGGCGAACGCACGCTGTCCGGACGACGGCCTCTCGAGGCCGACGAGCTGCTCGGCCGCGCCCTCTCCGCGCACGGGCCCGCCTTCGAGGATGAGCCCGGCTCGAATCCACCGCGGCGCCGGAGGATGTGCCTGCCGCTCCACGCGGGCGACCTGGTGTTCGGCTTCCTCACGATGTCGCGGCGGGGCGGGTTCGCGCTGACGCCCCAAGAGCTGCGCCTCGCGCAGGAGCTCGCGAAGCTCGCCGCGGGCGCACTCGACAAGGCGCGCCTGCTCGACGCCGAGCGACGGCACAGCGAACGGAACGCGTTCGTGGGTCGTCTCCACACGGCCTTGTCGGGGCAGACGGACGTCGCCGCGATCGCGGCGAGGACCGTCGACGAGCTCGGCGCGCAGTTCGACTTCGATGTCTGCGCGCTCCGCCTCCTGCCCGCAGGCGAGCTGCCCGGCACCCAGGCCTCCTTCGTGAAGGGGGCGGGGAGCGCCGCGCCGGTCACGATCTCGGACACGCTCGTCGGCCACCTCGCAACGGAAACGTCCCACCTCCTTGTCCCCGACGTGGGAAAGGACACGCACGGCGCCGCGCTTCTCCCGTCCGGACCGGCCATCGCGAAGCTCACGCCGCCCGTGGGACTCCTCGCGGTTCCTCTCGTCTACCGCGGCGCCCCCGCGGGAGTCCTCTGCGCCGTGACGGGTGCGCGCGCGCAGACCCTCTCGTCCGAAGAGCTGCGCTCCTTCGAGGCGCTCGGTGTCGAGGTCTCCCTCGCGATCACATCCGCCCGCCTCCTCCAGCAGGAACGGGAGTCCTATCGCTTCCTGGACCGCCTCCGAGAAGTCGGGCGCTCGCTCGCGACGACGTTCGACGTCGACCGCATCAAGCAGACGCTCTGCGAACAGTCCGTGACGCTTCTCAAGGCGGACGCGGCCCAGTTCTGGGACGCCGACCCCGCCTCGAAGTCCGCGAAGATCTCGACGCGCTGGGGCGCGGACGTGGGGGACGAGATCGGCCGGTCCGTCGCCTTCGAGCAGACGGGCCATCCGATCGTCCGCACGTTCCTCGACAAGACCCTCTCGATCGCGGGGCCGGCGGAGGGCGCGACATTCTTCCCCGGCAACCCCGGCGGCCCGAGCGCGCCCCTCATCCGGGCGGCGGCCGTGCCTCTCGCGTATCACGACGAGCTCATCGGAGTCCTCTCCGTGGGCGCGCGCCGCGGTAGCGAGGACTGGCCCGTCGACGTGAAAGAGAGGCTCGACCTCCTCGCCGACGCCGCCGCCGTCGCGCTCCACAACGCGCGCCTCATGAAGCTCATCGAGCAGCAGACGGAGCGCGACAGCCAGTCGGGCCTCTACAACCGGTCCTCGCTCGGGAAACGGCTCGAGTCCGAGCTCCGGCGAGCCGAGCGGAACGGACAGTCCATCGCGGTCGCACACCTGCGCATGGACGGGCTGAAGGAAGCGATCGCGAAAATGGGCGCGAACTCGGGCGATTCCCTGATGCCGAAGCTCGCGGCGAAGCTCGTGCGCGCGACACGGGCCGTCAATTTCGTCGCGCGCGACGAGGACGACCGCTTCTACATCCTGATTTTCGAGGCGGGGAAGGTCCAGGCGCATCGCGCGCTCCATTCGGTGCAGAAGAACTTCCAGCAGGGGATGGACGAACGCCTCGTCGCGGCCGGCGTCCGTCTCGGGCTCAGCGCGGGAGTCGCCGTCTATCCCGACGACGCCTTCGACACGGCGACGCTCGTCCTCCGCGCGAACGAAGCCCTCGAGCAGGCGATCCGGACGGGCCCGTCGTCCGTCGTCCTCTACCATCCTCCCGCGGACGCGGACTCGGCTGCCGCGGGCTGAGCGGGGAACGGGCTCAAGCGAACGTCTCGACCGGAACTCCAGGAATGGCCGTGCACGAACGGCATAGACGTAACGGTTTGTCCGCCGGGCTGGCGCGTGAAAGGTCGGAAGCGCGGGGCCGCCGCAAGAGGGCGCGACTTGCCCGAGAGGTCCCTTCCATGCCCCGGCATTCTCCTCCGCGGTCCCCGGGCGCGCGTCCGGTATTCTTCCGGGGCCGACCATGCCGATCACCACCGGAACCGTCCTCGGCCGCTACCGCCTCCTCGAGAAAGCGGGCGTCGGCGGCATGTCCGAGGTCTGGCAGGCCGAAGACGAAACGCTCAAACGCATCGTGGCCGTGAAGGTCATCCTCGGACCGGTCGCCGCGGACTCAACGTTCCGGGAGCGCTTCCTCAGGGAGGCTCGCCTCGTGGCGGGCCTCGAGCACACGAACGTCCTTCCCGTCTTCGACTACGGCACCGCGATCGTCGACGCGGCCGAGGTTTCCTACCTCGTCATGCCGCTCGTCGGGGGCGGCAGCCTGAAGGGCCGCGTCACGGGGCCGGTCCCGCCTGCCCTCGCCGTCAGCTGGCTCTCGGCGATCGCCTCGGCGCTCGACCACGCGCACAGCAAAGGCATCCTGCATCGCGACGTGAAGCCGGGCAACGTCCTCATGGACTCCCAGGGCCGCCCGCTCCTCGCCGACTTCGGCCTCGCGCGAAGCGCCGAGGTGTCGTCGGGCCTCACCGCGACCGGAACCGTGCTCGGCACGCCGCTCTACATGGCGCCCGAGCAGGCGATGGGAGCTCCGCTGGACGGGCGGGCGGACCAGTACGCACTGGCCGTGATTGCGTTCGAACTGCTCGCGGGGCGCGTGCCTTTCTCGGCGGAATCGCCGCTCGCCGTTCTCCACCAGCACGTCTCGACGCCGCCTCCCCCGCTCTCGACCGTTCTTCCGGGGACCGCCCCGTCCGTGGACGCGGTCCTGACGCGCGGCCTCGCGAAAAAGCCGGAGCAGCGCTTCTCCTCGTGCGGCGCGTTCGTCGCCGCCTTGGCCGCGGCGCTCGCGGTTCCCGGTGCGGCGGCCACGGTTCCGCAGGCCGTTCAGGACCAGTCGAACGTCGCGACGATCATATCGGCTGCCGCGCTCACACCCGGCGCGCTCGCCGCTCCGGCCTCTCTCGCAAAAGACTCGCCGGCGGCTCCCGCGAAAGACTCGACGCGAAGCGTGAAGGTTCTCCTCGCGGCGCTTCTCCTCCTGAGCGCGGGGGGAGGAGTGGTGTGGTTCTTCTTTCTGCGCGGAGGAAGTCCCCAGAGCCTTTCGAGCGGTGCCCCGGCCACTGCGACGCCGGAAATCCCTTTGAAATTGAATACACCCGTGCCGACGGCGGCGGCTTCCGCTTCGACGAGCGCTGAAGCCCCCGCCACGTCCGAAATTTCTTCGAAGGTGAGTGAAACTCCGGTCGTCGGCACCGCTTCGGCGGAGGCAGAGCCGAGGCCGCACTCACCCTTAAAAGGAAATCCTTCCGGCACCTCCGGCCGCTCCGCCGCCAACTCGACGCGCGAAGGCGCCGCCCCCGCGCGTCCGAAGCAAACCTCTTTTCCCCCTCTCCTCTCGGGCGCCGCGTTCTCCGGTGACACGCAGCTCTCCGCCGCGTGGGAATCGCTCGACACGCACGGGCGGGCGCGCTTGACGCGCGAGGACTTCGTGTCCGCGATGGGCGCGGCGCGGGAGGTACTGTCGCGGCGGCCGACGCCGGAGGTCCGGTTCCTCGACGCCTACGCCCGCGCGGGCGTCGCCTATGCGGACGGCCGGAACGCGGAGGCCTGGCAGCTCCTCGGGCTCGCGCTCCGGAACTCGGGACCCGCCGCCCAGACGCACGTCCTGCGTTTCGTGGCCGACGAGGTCCACGGAATGGGTCCGAATCCCGGTCCCGATGCGGAATGGGTCATGGGACTCGCGTTCGGGGACGCGCGCGGAGAGCTGCGCGAGGAACTCGCGAAGGCGACCGCGAGGGCCCCGCGCTCCCCGAGGGTGCGGGAAGCACGGGAGCTCTCGGGACGATAGCCGGGGGTCAGTGCTTGAGCGTGTCCCCGGCCCTGAAGCCGCTGCCGGAAGTGGCCGCTGCCGTCGAAAGCCGCGGTCCTCTCACCGCCGTGATCCTCACGCGGCCCACCTTCACTTCGTCCGCGCCGAGGACCTCGCCCGTATCGGGGTCCTTGATCTGCTTGCCGACGCGATAGACGGAGAACTCGTCCCCTTCCTTGACGCCGCCCTCGGAACCCACGTTCACGTAGAGTGTCCCGCCGTCCACGTTCGCGATCTTCCCGACGATGCCCGACGCATCGCCGTGGCCGCCCATGCCGGACGACTTCAGCTCGGCCTTCGAAAACGACGCCGCGAGCTTCTGGACGACGGGACGCATGAGCTTGTCGACCTTGCCGTGGTCGGAGGCCCCGCCGCCGGCGCCCGCGACGTAGACGCTCGAGTCGGATTTCTCGTCCCGTGCCGTGTCGGCCCACACGATCTCGCCCGTGGAGGTCGAGAACGCACGGGCGTCGAGCGCGGCTTCGGCCTTCTGCGAATGGACGTTCACGGAGGGCAGGCCCCGGAAGAGGCCTCCGGGAACGCTCGCACCCCGGTCCGTCACGCCGAGCTCCGTCACGGAGCCGGCGATGAGGTACTCGACGCCGAGCATCTTGCCGATCTTGATGGCCGTGCGCGGGTCGATGTCGCCGGAGAGGGAGAGGTTCTTCTCCTGCATGATCGCGGCGAGCTGCTCGCGCTCGATCACACGGAACTTGCCGCTCTTGACGAGCTCGGTCACGAGCATGTCCTGTGCGCCCCGGCCCGCCTCGTACCACGTCCACGTGTAGTGCGAAGCCTTGTTCTTGAACTCGAGGACAGCCACGCGCGGCTTGTTGCCTTGCGCGAGGACGGCCCCGGCCGAGAGGAGGGCGAGCAGGGAGAGAACGGTTGCGATTCGCTTCATCGTGTCACCTCGTCTGAACTTGAGAGGCTATTCTAGGACGACCAGCGGATCCTTCGCCCGAACGCCTCGACCTCGGCGTCGTGGGCGCCGGCCCGGCGGGCATCGCTCTCGGAGCCGAAGCCGTATCGGCCGGAACCCGGACTGTTCCTCGTCGGAGACCCGAGGGCGGGACGGACCGGAGACTCGATCATCTCCGCCTTCAACTCGGCGAGCGACGCGATGCGCGCGCACTCCGAAGACCATCTCGACTGCCAGATCCCGCCGCGCACGAGGCCCGGAGACCGCGTTACTGCGCGGGATTTCCGCTAGACTCGCCCGCGTGAAAAATCTGACGCCTCCGCCGAAGAAAGAGCGCACGACCGTCATCAGAGGCTCGGGCCTCTACGTGCCTCCCCAGGTCGTCACGAACGAAATGATGGGCCGCATCATGGACACGAACGACGACTGGATCATTCCGCGGACGGGCATCCGCGAACGGCGGTTCGTCGAGCCCGGGATCGGCTCCGCCGAGATCGGCTCCCACGCGGCCGAGGCAGCGCTGAAGGACGCGGGGCTCACGGCGTCCGACATCGACTTCGTGATCTTCGCGACGATGACGCCCGACCACTACTTTCCCGGCAACGGCGGGCTCCTCGCACGCCGCCTCGGGATGAAGAACACCCTCGCGCTCGATATCCGGATGCAGTGCGCCGGATTTCTCTCGGGCCTCCAGACGGCGGATGCTTTCATCCGCTCGGGAATGTACGAGCGCGTTCTCCTCGTGGGCGCCGAGGTACACAGCGGCCTGATGCCCTGGCCCGAAAGCGTATGGGACGTGATGCTCGGAAAATCGCCCGGCCCTTGCGACCCGTTCTGGTACGAACGGGCGACCGGCATGCGCGACCGCGCCGTGCTCTTCGGGGACGGCGCTGGGGCAATGGTTCTCGAGGCGAACACGAAGGGCGACGGGCGCGGGCTCCTGGGCTTCGCGATGTACACGGACGGAGAGCACTGGGACAAACTTTACGTGCCCGGCGGCGGCTGCAAGTCGCGCCCATACTTCACGCCCGAGATGTTCGACAACCTCGGCACGATTCCGATCGTGGAGGGGCGACAGGTCTTCCGGCTCGCGACAACCCTCATGCCGGCGGCGGTTCACGAAGTCCTCGCGGGTCACGGCAAGACGCTCCAGGACCTCGACCTCCTCCTCATGCACCAGGCCAACCTGCGCATCAGCGAAGCGGCGCAGAAGGTGCTGGGCCTGCCGGACGAGAAGGTCTTCAACAACATCCAGCGCTACGGGAACACGACGGCGGGGACGCTCCCGATCGCGTTCCACGAGGCGAAGGTCGCGGGCAAGGTCGCCGCGGGCTCGGTCGTCGTCTTTACTGCTCTGGGAGCCGGCCTCCACTGGGGTGCGGCGCTCGCGATCGTCTAGACGCCCCCGTAGGAGAGAGCGTCGGCGGACAGGTGTCCGGCTTCGCCCGGACAGATGTCACGCTCGCCCGAGGTCCGCCCTTGGCCAAGTCGTTGATTTTCCTCGCCCGGGCGCGACGCGGCGCCTGGCCCCGCCATTGCTCTTCACCAGGCGATGATTCCCGGCACCTCGTCCATGGACAAGGTCGTCGAGCGCCCCGAGCGCTTCGGCCGCATCCCGCGCCTCGCGGTCGCCGCGGGAGCGGGCGTCATCCTTCTCGCCCTCCTCGCCGTCCCCGCTCTACGCCGCTGGACGAAGGCCGAGCGCACGGTCTCCCTCGCGTCGCTGCGGCTCGGGGTCGTCGAGCGTGGCGACCTCGAACGGGACGCGTCCGCGCAGGGGAAGATCGTCGCGTCCCTCCACCCGACTCTCTTCGCGACCGCTCCGGGGATCGTCTCCTTGAAGGTGAAGGCCGGCGACACCGTGAAGAAGGGGCAGGTCGTCGCGCGGATCGAGAGTCCCGAGCTCATGAGCCGCGTCCAGCAGGAGCAATCGACGCTTCTCTCGATGCAGTCGGCGCTCTCACGCCAGCACATCCTCGCCCGCCAGTCGGCGGCGAAGAGCGCGCAGGACATCGACGTCCTCGAGGTCAAGCTGAGCGCCGCGCAGAGGCTCGAGGAGCGCGCGGAACGGACGTTCCAGGAGGGACTCCTCAACAAGACGGACTACGAGAAGGCGAAGGACGACCTCAAGATCGCGACGTACGAGCTCCGAAACGCGAGGGGAGCGGCGCTCCTCGACAAGGAGACCGCCGAGTTCGACATCAAGGACAAGGAAGCGCTCGAGAGGCGCCAGGCGTCCGTCGCAGGGGATCTCAGGCGCCAGGTCGGGGAGCTCACGATCGCGGCTCCCTTCGCGGGAATGGTCGCCTCCGTCGCGGTCCAGGACCGCGACTCCGTGCCGCTGAGCGCCCCGATCCTGATGCTCGTCAACCTCGCGACCTACGAGGTGGAGATCACCGTCCCCGAGAACTACGGAGCCGACCTCACCCCCGGCGCGGGCGCGAGAATCGTCTACGAAGGCAGGGAGTACCCGGGAACGATCACGGCGATCTCTCCCGAGGTCAAGGACAGCCAGGTGAAGGGCACCGTCGTCTTCGCCGGCGAATCGCCCTCGGGACTAAGGCAGAGCCAGCGCGTCAGCGTCCGCCTTCTCTTCGAGACCCGGCGGGGAGTCCTCAAGCTTCCGCGCGGGCCGTTCCTCGAGAGCGGCGCCGGCCGCTCCGCGTGGGTCGTGGACGCCGCGGGGGTCGCGACGCGCCGCGAAATCGAAACCGGCGCCGTGAGCGTCTCCGAGGTGGAGATCGCGCGCGGTCTCAAGGAGGGGGATCGCGTGATCCTCTCGGACACCTCGGAATTCGGCGCGGCCCGAAACGTTCTCGTGCGCTGAGCGTCCCCAAGACAAGGAGAAAACCGTCATGCTGTCGATGCGCGGAATCCAGAAGATCTACCGGACCGATCTCGTCGAGACGCACGCCCTGCACGAGTTCTCGCTCGACGTCGCCGCCGGCGAGTTCGTGGCCGTCATGGGCCGCTCGGGCTCGGGAAAGACGACGTTCCTGAACATCGCTGGTCTCCTCGACACGTTCGACGGGGGCACGTACATTCTCGACGGCGAGGACGTGAGCCGGCTGACGGATCGCGAGATGTCGCGGATCCGGAACCACAAGATCGGTTTCGTCTTCCAGAGCTTCAACCTCATCCCGGATCTCGACGTCTTCGACAACGTGGACGTTCCGCTCCGCTACCGGCGCCTCCCGGCGAAGGACCGCAAGGAGCGCATCGACCGCGCCGTCGAGCTCGTCGGGCTCACCTCGCGCCTCCACCACCTCCCCTCGCAGCTCTCGGGCGGCCAGCAGCAGCGCGTCGCCATCGCGCGCGTCCTCGCGGGCGATCCGAAGCTCATCCTCGCGGACGAGCCGACCGGCAACCTCGACACGATGATGTCGCGCGAGGTCATGGACCTCCTCGAGTCGATCAGCGGCCGCGGCACGACGGTCGTCATGGTGACCCACGCTCCGGAGTGCGCGGCCCGCGCCTCGCGGGAGATCCACCTCCTCGACGGGAAGGTCGTCGACCTCGCGGCCGCCGCGCCCGGCGAGGTCCGCGTCCGGTCCGTGTCCGCAAACCTCGCATCCGCCCTGGCCTGAGGAGAGAACATGTTCCTGCACAACCTTCGGATCGCGTGGAAGAGCATGCAGAGAAACCGCGTGCTGTCGGCCCTCATCGTGACGGGAATCGCGCTCGGCATCGCCCTCTCGACGACCTTCGCCGCGGCGCGTCACGCGTTCGCGCGCGATCCGATCCCCGCGAAGAGCTCGGTCCTGCACTACGTGCGCCTCGACAGCTGGGACCCCGCGAAGGCCTATCCGAACGACGACAAGAACCCGGTGCCCACCCAGATCACGTACCGCGACATGATCGAGATCACGAAATCCAGGCTGCCGGCGCGGCAGACGGCGACCTTCAAGACGCAGCTCTACGTTTTCCCCGACGCGAAGTCCGGGCGGCCCTTCAAGGAAACAGTCCGCCTCTGCTTCGCGGACTTCTTCCCGATGTTCCTCGTGCCCTTCCAATATGGCTCGGCCTGGGACGCGAAAGCCGACACCGGTGCCGCGCCCGTCGTCGTGATCTCGAAGTCGATGAACGAGAAGCTTTTCGGAGGCGCGAACAGCGTGGGCCGGAGCGTGCGTCTCGAGGACCGCGACTTCCGCGTCGTGGGCGTCCTCAAGGAGTGGACGCCCAGCGTGAAGTTCTACGACCCGACGCAGAACCAGTTGAGTCCGCCCGAGAACATCTTCATGCCGTTCTCCCAGATCCTGCCGATGAAGCTCCGGACGTTCGGCAACTCCGACGGCTGGGGTCCGTCCCCGTCGACCCCCGGCTTCGAGGGAAGGCTGGCCGGAGAACAGACGTTCATCCAGATGTGGGTCGAGCTGCCGGACGCTGCCGCGGTGGCGGCGTATCGCGCGTTCCTCGACGCATACGCGCTCGACCAGAAGAAGCACGGGCGTTTCCTGCGCCCGCTCAACAACCGGGTCACGTCCGTCCTCCCCCTGATGGACGACTTCAAGGTCGTGCCCAAAGAGACGAGCGTCCTCTTCGTCGTTTCGCTGCTCTTCCTTCTCGTGTGCTCCCTGAACCTCGTCGGACTCCTGCTCGGAAAGTTCCTCGCGCGGGCTCCCGAAGTAGGCGTGCGGCGCGCCCTCGGCGCGAGCCGGCTCGACATCTTCCTGCAGCACATCGTCGAGTGCGAGCTCATCGGCCTCGTCGGCGGCCTCATCGGGATCGCGCTCTCCGTCGGAACACTCGCGCTCCTGAACACGACCGTCAAGGCGTTCGGAGCGCGGCCGGATTTCTTCCGGCTCGATCCACCCATGATCGGCCTCTCGCTCGTGCTCTCCCTCGCCGCGGGTTTCGTCGCAGGCGCGTACCCCGCGTGGCGCACCTGCCAGCTCCCGCCCGCGATCCACCTGAAGGTCACCTGAGGAGGCGCCCATGGAATTCGGACCGATCCTCCGCTCGATGTCCCGCAGCAAGGTGCGCTACGGCCTCATCGTCCTCGAGATCGCACTCACGCTCGCGATCGTCACGAACTGCGTGAGCCTGATCCGGGGGGCGCAAGGCGAGCTCACGATACCTTCCGGATTCGACGACGCGAATCTCCTGAACGTGAGGACCCAGCCGTTCGCGCCCGAGTTCAAGGAGTCGGGTTACCAGAACAACGTGGTGCGTCAGGACCTCGAAGCGCTCAAGGCCATCCCGGGCGTCAAGGCCGCCTCCAACACGCGATTCCTGCCGTGGCAGGGCGGCGGCAGCTCGACCGAAGTCCGCATCGCGGGCTCGGGGCCGAAGGGGACCCTGCTCAGGACGCAGATCTACAACGCCGACGAGGGAACGTTCGCGACCCTGGGAACGAACGTCCTCGAGGGCCGCACCTTCTCGCGCGAGGAGACGGAGGCGGAAACGGCCAGAATCGCGGCTCTCTTCACGAAAGCCCGCGAAACGGGGCCCGACGGCACGCCGAAGGACAAGATCTCCCAGGACGTCGTCATCAGCCGCGCCCTCGGCAGGCTCGCGTTCGGCGATGCCTCCCCCCTCGGGAAGCGGTTCGAGGACAGCGACGGCGATCAGTATCACGTCATCGGCGTCATCGGCCGCTTCTACAACCCGTACGGCTGGCCGATCCACGAATACGCGATGTTCTACGGCAACTCGTCCACGAGCTACGCGGGCGGGGCGCCTTACCTCGTGAGGACGGAACCCGGCAGCCTCGACCGTGTGAAGGCCGCGATCGAGAAGCGGCTCGTGGAAGTGAACGGGGGGCGCAACGTGACCGTCCGGTCGATCCCGGACATCAAGGACAACTTCCAGACGACCCAGAAGCTTCTCCTGAGGGTGCTTTCCGGCGTCATCGTGCTGCTTCTCTTCGTGACGTCGCTCGGCATCATCGGCCTGACGTCCTTCTCCGTGGCCGAGCGCACGCGGCAGATCGGGACGCGCCGTGCGCTCGGCGCCCAGCGGTCCGACATCCTGCGCTACTTCCTGCTCGAGAACTGGATCGTGACGACTCTCGGGCTCTCGCTCGGCGTCCTCTTCGCCGTCGGCCTGAACATGCTGCTCGTGGAGAACCTCAAGGTGAAGCGGATGGACCTATCCCTCGTCGCGGGCGGCGTGCTCCTCCTCTGGGCCGCGGGACTCGCCGCGACGTTCTTCCCCGCGCTCAAAGGGGCACGGGTTGCCCCCGCGATCGCCACGCGCAACGTTTGAGGGCGCATTTCCCCGGAGTTGAAGAACCCCGGGGCCCCTTCGTTCGTCTTATGAAACAGTGTCGGCCAGGAGGAAATCCGCTTTCGGGGCACGGCGCGTGTCCAACGTCCTGATCGTCGAGGACGAGGGCGCCGTGGCCCAGGCGCTCTCCGTGCTCTTCGAGCTCCACGACGTCCCGTGTCTCTTCGCCCGGACACCCGGAGAGGCCCTGCGGATCCTGGCCGAGGGATCCGTGAGCATCGTGCTGCAGGACATGAACTTCCGGCCGGGGGCCACCTCCGGCGAGGACGGGGTCGCCCTCTTCCGCGCCCTCCGCCAAGCCGACCCCCAGGTCCCGGTTCTCCTCATGACGGCCTGGACGTCGCTCGAGATCGCGGTTTCCCTCGTGAAGGAGGGAGCCGCCGACTACTTCGGAAAGCCGTGGGACGACGCGAAGCTCGTGACTTCAGTCCGCAACCTGCTCCGGCTGCGGGCGCTCGAGCTCGAAAGTGCCCGGCGGACGGCCGAGCGGGCGGCATCGAAAGCGGATCTCCTCTCGCGATACGACCTCTCTGGCCTCGTTTACGAGAGCGACGCGATGCACCGCCTCGTTTCCCTCGCGGTCCGTATCGCAGCCGCGGACGTACCGGTCCTCGTGACCGGTCCGAACGGCGCCGGCAAGGAGCGTCTCGCGGACATCGTACAGAGGAACTCCCGGCGCGCGTCGGGACCATTCGTGAAGGTCAACGTCGGGGCCCTCCCACACGAGCTCATCGAGAGCGAGCTGTTCGGCGCCGAGGCGGGCGCCTTCACGGGCGCGGGCCGCGCGCGGCTCGGCCGCTTCGAGACGGCTCACGGCGGAACGCTCTTCCTCGACGAGATCGGGACGCTCCCGAACGAGGGCCAGATCAAGCTCCTGAGGGTTCTCCAGAGCGGGGAGTTCGAAAGACTGGGCTCGAGCCAGACGCGCCGCGTCGATGTCCGGGTGATCGGGGCGACGAACACGGATCTCCCGCGGGCGATCGCGAGCGGACTGTTCCGCGAAGATCTCTATTTCCGGCTGAACGTCATCGAGCTCGCCGTTCCCGCGCTCAAGGACCGGCCGGATGACATCCTCCCGCTCGCGGCCGCATTTCTCGCCGCGGCCGCGGCCGAGGCGGCGGGAGGGAGCGTGCCCGCGCTTTCCCTTCCGGCGCGGAGGGCGCTTCTCTCCCACCCGTGGCCCGGAAACGTGCGCGAGCTCGAGAACCGGGTTCGCCGCGCGCTCCTCGTCGGGAGCGGCGACGTGCTCGGGCGGGAGCACCTCGGATTCGACGAGCAGATCCCGGGACCACCGCGGCCGCCCGGCCCGTCCGGCGACGAGAACGAGCGCGCCGCCCTGGAGGCCCTGCTCCTCCGGCACGCGGGAAGCGTCTCGCACGCGTCCGAGGAGGTCGGCCTCTCGCGGCAGGCGCTCTACCGCAAGATGGAGCGCCTCGGGATCACGCTCGAGCGCCGGCCGAAGGACTGAGCCGCGCATGAAGGCGCGTTGGACGCTCGAAGCACGCTTCGCCCTCGCCTCGGGACTCGCGGTTGCGGCGGGCGTTTCCATCTTCGCCGCCCTTGCGTCCTTTGGCGCGCCCCTTCTCCTCTCTTCGCTCCTTGCGCTCGGCGGCGGCTTTCTCGCGGCGATCTTCACCGCGAGAGTCTTCTGGAGGCCGTTTTCCGCGGCTCTCGCCGGAATCGCGGACGGCGTACGCGGCTTCAAGGAGAGCGACTTCGGATTCCGTCTCGCGGGGACCGGGCACCTCGAGATCGACGAGCTCGTCGGCCTCTACAACGAGATGGGCGACGTCCTCCGCGGGGAGCGGAACGAGATCTACCAGCGCGAGCTCCTCCTCGACACGCTGCTCCAGGGCGCGCCCATGGCGATCCTCCTCTTCAATCCGCTGGACCGGGTTTCCTACGCGAACACCGCCGCGCGCCGGCTCTTCGCGCGCGTGGGCCGCCTCGAGGGACTCCTGCGCGCCGACCTCGGGTGCCAGGACGCGGCCGTTCGCGCGGCTCTTCTCGCGGGCGCCGACACGACCGTCGCCGCGCGGAACGCCGCCGGCGAGGAGGAGACGTACCGGCTCGTCTTCCGGACGTTCCAGCTCAACGCCCATCCGCACACCCTCGCAGTCGTCGAGGTTCTAACCCGCGACGTGAGGCGGCAGGAGCTCTCCGCCTGGCGGAAGGTCATCCGCGTCGTGAGCCACGAGGTGAACAACTCGCTCGCTCCCGTGAGCTCGCTCGTCCACTCGGCCCGCCTCGCCGCGCGAAGCCCCGGGCGCGCCGCCCTCCTCGGGGACATTCTCGCGACCATCGAGGAGCGCGTCCGACACCTCTCGCGATTTCTCGAGGGCTACGCCACGCTCGCGCGCCTGCCGAATCCCCGGCCGGAACGGGTCGCATGGGCTCCCTTTCTCGAGTCCGTGAGCCGGGCCGTGAGTTTTCGCGTGACCGCGCCGCCCGAGCCGTCCGAATCCCTCTTCGACCCGGCGCAGGTACAGCAAGTCCTCCTGAATCTCCTGAAGAACGCTGCCGAAGCCGGAAGTCCGGAGCACGAGATATCGGTGTGCGTGGAGCCCGGGCCGCTCGGCGGGTCCCTTCTCCGCGTGATGGATCGAGGGTCCGGGATGGACGAGGACACGCTCCGGCTCTCGACGCTCCCTCTCTCGGCCGGGGACCGCGGGGGGCGCGGTCTCGGCCTTCCCCTCTGCGCCGAGATCCTCGCCGCGCACGGAGGCGACCTCCTCGTGTCGCCGCGAGCCGGAGGCGGCACCGTCGTCACCTGCCGGTTTCCTCCGTGGAAGGACTGAAGGCCGCGCTCTAGGCTTCCCCGTCGCGGTCGTCGCCCGGTAGACTCGGCGCACGCAGCAGATCCGGAGCCTGGTAGAGGACCGCGTACGTCGACGCGAGCGCGACGGCAACGTCGATCGGATCCCTGAGGAGCGCGATCCGGCGCACGGCGCGGGCGGCCTCGGGCTGCTCCGCGGACGCGAGAAGAGTCTCGAGTTCGAGCTGCGCCCGCCGCGCCCGGAGTGCGATCTTCAGAGCGAACGGCCTCCCGTCCCCGGTCTCGACGCCCGCCCGCGCCGCGGCCCTCAGGACTCCGGTAAGACCGTGAACGAGGACATCCACGAGCGGGATTTCCTTCGAGAGGTCGTCGAGATAGAGGTCCAGGACATTGTCGACCGGGTTCCAGAGGAGGCGCGTCCATGTGCCGTCTCCCCTCTCCGCGTCCTCCCGCATCCACACGATCAGCGCGCCCGCCCACGGCCCGACGGACGCCGGATCGCTCAGGCCCGCGGACATGGCCCTCACGAGCGGGCGGAGGAGCCGTCCGCCAGCGCCCTCGAAGACGCCCGCGCGCGCGACGTCCCGCATCGCCGTGACGAACGGCCGCGCGGCGTGCGCGTAGAACCGCGAGAGGCCCTTCTCGCGGGCCGCGACGAGGACATCCGCCCAGAGATCGAAGAACGCGAGCGCGATCGAGGGGGAGCCGCGGCGGACGATCGCGACCCGAAGCTCGGCGAGCCAGGGCGTCACGAGGAGCTGGTAGATCTGGTCGTGGGACGGCTCGGCGAGCTCTTCGAAGCGCCGGGACGCGAGCGCGAGGGACGTCGCCGCGACGGAGGCCGGGCTCTGGGCGAGTACGCTCTCGAGGACGTCATGGACCGTCACGAGAGGGTCGTCCGCCTCGACGGGATAAACGCGGAACGAGAAGATCAGGTCGTTCAGGACGTCGAGCCGCGCCCTTTCGCTCGCCGAAGGGCCGAGGAGCCGATCCTCCTGCGCGACGAGATACGCCGCGTCCACGCGCAGGAGCGCCGTCTCGAGGAGCATCTCTTGCGTCAGGAGACGCGGAATTCTCTGGAAGAGGCGAGCGAGGGCGACCGCGTCGACGCCGAACTCGATCACGCCGCCGAGCGACAGGAGGAAGATCGCGACGGGACTGTGCGACACCGCGGGCAGGTGCGCGGCGAGCAGCGCGAGGCACGCCGCGAGGATCGTCACGATCGCGCCCGAGACTGCGATCCGGAAATCGTCGTCGCCGAGGATCATCGAGCCGAGGTGCGACCTCTGGACGGACGTCCCGAGCGTCAGAGAGAGAATGAGGACCGAACCCGCCATCGCGATGACGGCCGCGAGAACGGAGGCGATCGTCGCGAGGAGGTAGGTGAAGGGAACCATGTCCTCCGACTGGATGCCCCTTAGACCCGGACCGAAGGTCGCGACGAGGAGGCCCGCGACCTGAATCGACGCGCCGACGAAAAGGAGGACGACGATCGCCCGGCGCATTCCTCTGCCCGAAGCCGCCTTCACGGGGACTTGAGGGCCACCGACGAACCCACCCAGGCGAAGTCCTTGTTGAAGTCCACCCCGAGCATCTTCCCGCGCGAGAGCCGGCACAGGTTCAGCCCCAGCGTGGGGACGGCGTCGCCGTCGGGGCGGAAGAACATCATTCGGATCTCAACCTTGACGCCGCCGCCGTCCACGGCCCGAAGGCACGGCTCGTATTCGATCTTCTCCTGCAGGCACCAGGCTCCACGCTCGGCCGCCGGAATCCGCGCGATGTCCGAGGGGGTCGGGTCCACGTTCACGCCGCCTCCCGCGAACGAGAAAAGGGGCTTCAGGACGTAGCGCTCGGTGAGGTCCTTCGGGATCTCCCCGATCTCGGACAGGTATCGCGATCTCGGCACCGTCTCGTGAGACAGGAGCGGGAGCGAAAACTTGGACCAGGTCCAGTACCAGTTCGGATGCGGAACCCAGCGGACGTCGAGCTCGTCCCGGAAGTCGAACGGAAGCGCGACCTCCTTCTTGATGAGCTCGTCGAAGACGATCCGGTTGTAGATCCTCCGTACGGGGACACGGCGCCCGTCCTTGACCCGGAAGAGCCGTTTCCCGTCCTTCACGAGAGCACGCGGGTCCAGGGCGTCGACGCCGAGCAGGATCCGGGTCGCGTGAAAGTCGATAGCCGTCTTCTGCTCCTCAGGCTCGAGGTCGAGGAGGACGACCTCCTCGGGGTCGGCGCTCCCGACGATCGTCCGCCGGAAGAGGTCGAGAAGGCCCGAGCGCGAAAGGCCGGAGAAGTACGGATTCCACGGCCCCTTCGGCAGCCCCGGAACGCGGCCCAGCGCGTCGCTCCACGCGTCCGCCTGCAGAACCTCGAACGCCGACAGCGAGGGGAAGCCCTGCAGCTCGATGAGGCGTGGGACGAGGCGGCCGTCTTTTCCTCTCACGATCGCGAAGTCGACCTGCGCGAGGGACGGCAGGGCGTCCATTCCGGGCGCGGCCCACCGTTCCGGAATCGCACGTTTCATGCGCGCGAGCGCTTCGTTCGTCGAGAGCTGCGCCACGATCGCCCGGGCGCCGCCCTCGAGGAGAGACGCCAGCTCGTCCGTCAGGAACACTGGCGTCTCGGCGAGGCGAAACCCCGCCCCGCGTCCCGTCCGCCCCACGAGATCCTTCAGGTAGGACGCCGCGAACTCTTCGGTGAACGCCGCATTGAAGGCCGCGCGGAACTCCGGATGCATCGCGCGGAGTCTAGACCGAGTTCATACCTTCTTTTCCTTCCACGTTCCGTGGCGGAACAGCAGACCGCCGACGTCCACGACGGCGGCGCGGGTTCAGAGGAGATTTGCCGCCCCTACACGTTGAACTTGAAGAGGAGAACGTCGCCGTCCTTCACGACGTAGTCCTTGCCCTCCTGCCGCACGGCGCCGACTTCCCGGGCGGCCGCCATCGACCCCGCCTTCAGGAGATCCTCGTACGCGACGGTCTCGGCCTTGATGAACCCGCGCTCGAAGTCCGTGTGGATGACGCCGGCGGCCTGTGGCGCCGTGTCGCCCGCGTGGATCGTCCAGGCGCGGACTTCCTTTTCTCCCGCGGTCAGGTACGTGCGGAGGCCAAGGAGGTGGTACGCGGCCCGGATGAGCTTCCCGACCCCGGATTCCTCGACGCCGAGAGAGGCGAGGTATTCGGCAGCGTCCTTCTCGGGCAGCTCCGAGAGCTCCGATTCGATCTGGGCCGAGATCGCGACGGCTTCTGAGCCGTGGTGGGTCCCGGCCCAGGCGCGCACGTTCTTCACGAGCGGAAGCTCGTCCGCGTTCCTGAGGTCGCTCTCGGCCACGTTGCACGCGAAGAGCGTGGGCTTCATCGTCATGAGGAAGAACGTGCGCGCCGCGTCGCGCTCCCTCTCGTCGAGATCCAGCGTGAGCCCCGGCTTTCCCGAGTCGAGGTGCGGGATCAGCTTCGCGGCGACGGCCATCTGCAGGATCGCGTCCTTGTTGCCGCCGCGCGCGAGCTTCTCGAGCCTTTCCCTCTGCTTCGTCACGGATTCGAGGTCCGCGAGCACGAGCTCCGTCGTGATCGTCTCGATGTCCGCGATCGGGTCGAGCGCGTCCGAAACGTGCACGATGTCCTTGTCCTCGAAGCAGCGCACGACCTGAACGATCGCGTCCACCTCGCGGATGTGGGAGAGAAACTTGTTGCCGAGACCCTCGCCTTTGCTCGCGCCTTTCACGAGGCCGGCGATGTCGACGAACTCGAACGTCGCGGGAATGATGACGGAGGTCTTCGCGAGCTTCGCGAGCGGGACGAGCCGGGCGTCGGGAACGACGACGATCCCGACGTTCGGCTCGATCGTGCAGAACGGGTAGTTCGCCGCCTCGGCCTTGCGGGTCTTCGTGAGGGCATTGAAGAGGGTCGACTTGCCGACGTTCGGCAGGCCGACGATTCCGGCTCTGAGCATCGTCCCCGAGAGTACCAGCCCGGGCGCGCTAGGATTCCGTCGCATGAAGACGACCCGTCCCCGCACATCTCTCGCCCTCGCCCTCGCCCTCGCCCTCGCGGCCGCCCTGCTGACGGCCGGGCCCCTCGCCGCCGCGCGAAAGCCTTCGAAGAAGAGTCCGCACACACAGATCACCGCCGTGTGCCGGGTCGAATCGTCCCCCGTGGAAAAGACCCACCGGAACGGCCGGACGTTTCTCGAGTTCGACGTCACGATCGTGTCGTTCGAACACGTCTCCGGGGACCGGAACGCCGATCCGGAGCTCGTCGTGAGGCAGGATCGCCCCATCCACGTCGTCCACGACCTGTCGTGCGGCGGCGCACGCATCTCCCTGTCCCAGGGCGACGCGGCGGAGATCCGGGGCGAATACGTGTCGGTCCCGAACGGCCACGACCTGATCCACTTCACGCATCCGGCGGATGGCTCGTGCGGCACGAAGAGCGGCCACCCCGACGGCGGAATCCGGAGAATCGACGCTTCAGCGCTGAAGAAAGCCGCCTGAGACCGGACGCCCGCGCGTGAATCACGGGGACACCGCCCGCGCCGGCGCCGAGCGCCCCCTCGCGGTGAGCGTGCGGTTCCTTCCGGGGTTCGTGGGCTGGTGCAGATGCATCAGGCGTCCATCCGGGACGGTCTCTTCCGCCTATGATTCGCGCCCACGAAGGAGGCTCCCATGTCCAGCGCCAAGCCCACGGTTCCCGCAGGCGGACAGAAAATCACGATTGCAGGCGGGAAACTGAAGGTCCCCGACCGTCCGGTCATCCCCTTCATCGAAGGCGACGGAACGGGGCCGGACATCTGGCGCGCCTCCGTGCGCGTGCTCGACGCGGCCGTCGAGAAAGCGTACTCCGGCAAGAGGAAGATCGAGTGGATGGAGGTCTACGCCGGCCAGAAGTCCTTCGACACGCTGAACACCTGGCTTCCGGACGAGACGATCGACGCGTTCCGCGAGTTTCTGGTCGGCATCAAGGGACCGCTCACGACTCCGATCGGCGGGGGCATCCGCTCCCTGAACGTCGCGCTCCGGCAGATCCTCGATCTCTACGTCTGCCTCCGTCCCGTGCGCTGGTTCAAGGGCGTGCCCTCCCCGGTGAAGCATCCCGAGAAGGTGAACATGGTCATCTTCCGCGAGAACACCGAGGACATCTACGCGGGAATCGAGTTCGCGGCCGGCACGGACGACGCGAAGAAGTTCAACGCCTTCCTCAAGGAGAACTTCCCCGCGCAGTACAAGAAACTTCGCTTCCCGGACACGACTGGCTTCGGGGTGAAGCCGGTCTCCAGGGAAGGCAGCGAGCGCCTCGTCCGCTCGGCCATCCAATACGCGATCCTTCACAAGAGCAAGAGCGTCACGTTCGTCCACAAGGGCAACATCATGAAGTTCACGGAAGGCGCCTTCCGGAACTACGGGTACGCGCTCGCCGAGAGCGAGTTCGCGGGCCAGACGTATACGTGGGATCAGTGGGAGCGTACGAAAAAGGAGAAGGGCGAGGCCGCGGCGAACGCGGAGCAGAAGGCCGAGCTCACGAAGGGCAAGATCCTCGTGAAGGACGCGATCGCCGACATCACGCTCCAGCAGGTGCTCACGCGGCCCGACGAGTTCGACGTCATCGCGACGCTGAACCTCAACGGTGACTACCTGTCGGACGCGCTCGCCGCGCAGGTCGGCGGCATCGGCATCGCCCCCGGCGGCAACGTGAACTACGTGACCGGCCACGCGATCTTCGAGGCGACGCACGGCACGGCGCCGAAGTACGCCGGCCTCGACAAGGTGAATCCGGGCTCCGTCATCCTGTCGGGCGAGATGATGCTCCGGTACATGGGCTGGGACGAGGCGGCCGATCTCGTGCTCAAGGGAATGGACGGCGCCATCGCGGCGAAGTCGGTCACGTACGACTTTGCGCGTCAGATGGACGGCGCCACGGAAGTGAAATGCAGCGGCTTCGGAGACGCGATCATCCGGCACATGGGGACCTGAGAGGAGCCGCCGAAACCGCCCGCTCCTTCGGCACCTGAGCCCTCACGATAGGATCGGGCCCATGAAGAAGGGCGCACGCGAGAGCCTTCCGCTCGTCGGCGTCGTCATGGGCTCGACGTCCGACTGGGACACGATGAAGTACGCGGCGGAGACGCTCGAGGCGTTCGGCGTGCGCTTCGAGAAGCGCGTTGTCTCGGCGCACCGCACGCCGAAGCTCCTCGCCTCGTACGCGGAGCGGGCCGAGAAGAGGGGAATCGAGGTCGTCATCGCGGGGGCGGGCGGAGCGGCCCACCTGCCCGGCATGCTCGCGGCCCAGACGGTCGTTCCCGTGCTCGGCGTGCCCGTCGAAAGCCGGGCGCTCGAGGGCCTCGATTCGCTGCTCTCGATCGCACAGATGCCCGCGGGAGTTCCCGTGGGCACACTCGCGATCGGCAAAGCAGGCGCGATCAACGCCGCGCTCCTCGCGGTCGGGATTCTCTCGAATTCGCGCCCCGACCTGAGGAAGAGGCTCCACGCGTTTCGGGCGCAGCAGACGAAGGCGGTTCTCGACGCGATCCTGCCGTGATCGTCCCTCCGGGTTCGGTCGTCGGAGTTCTCGGCAGCGGGCAGCTCGGCCGGATGTTCGCGCTCGCGGCCCGCCGCATGGGATACCGCATCCACACGTACTCCCCCGAGGAGGACTCTCCCACGGGCCACGTCGCGGACCGCGAGGTCTCCGCCCCTTACGAGGATCTCGAAAGGCTGCGGGAGTTCGCGAAGGGCCTCGACGTCCTCACGTTCGAGTTCGAGAACGTCCCGCGGGCGGCGCTCGACGCGCTCGCCGCGATCGTGCCGATCCGGCCGGGCGCCGAAGCGCTCTGGGTCTCGCAGAATAGGGAGAGAGAAAAAGAATTTCTTGGAAAGGTGAATGCCCCCGTCGCGCCGTGGGCTGTGGTGCGCACGAGCGAGGAGCTGGCCGCGGCGCTCGCCTCCGTCGGCACCCCTGCGATTCTCAAGACCGCCGCGTTCGGCTACGACGGAAAAGGACAGGAGAAGATTTCTTCGAAGGATGGCCAGGCGGCGGAGCGCGCGTGGACCGCGCTCGGCAGGGTACCGTGCGTTTTCGAGACGTTCGTCGATTTCCAACGTGAGGTCTCGGTCATCGCCTCGCGCGGCGCCGACGGGAAGACGGCCTTCTTTCCCGCGTTCGAGAACGAGCACAGCAGGCACATCCTTGACGTCACCCGCTGCCCTGCCTCTCTCTCCACCTTCGAAGAAAAAGAGGCCAACGACATCGCGAGGGCGATCCTCGACGCGCTGGATTACGTCGGCGTCCTCTGCGTCGAGTTCTTCCACGCCCGGGACGGCCGCCTCCTCGTCAACGAGATCGCTCCGCGCCCGCACAACTCGGGCCATCTGACGATCGACGCGTGCGTCACGAGTCAGTTCGAGGAGCAGCTGCGCGCCGTGTGCGGCCTGCCGCTCGGCTCGGTCGAGCTCCTGCGCCCCGCGGCGATGGCGAATCTCCTCGGCGACCTCTGGGCGCACGGCGAGCCGCGTTGGGAGCGCGCATGCGCCGTGCCCGGCGTCTCCCTGCACCTCTACGGCAAGAAAGAACCCCGCGCCGGCCGGAAGATGGGCCACCTGACCGCTCTCGCGGAAACGCCGGACGAAGCCCGGCGGCTCGTTCTCGCGGCGCGGGCGGCCCTGGGCTGAGTCAAGGTGCCTCCCGGGCGAGAGCGTGCACGACGCGCTCGAGCTCCATCCCGCGGCTCCCCTTCACGAGGAGAACGTCTCCCGCGAGAAGCTGCGGCCTGAGCCACGCGAGAAGAGGCTCGATTTCGGTGAAATGGGCGGAGCGGTCCGAGGAGGAAGAAGGGAAAGAGGGGGACGAAGCGAATTCCTGAAACGCCAGAGAAGACCGGGGGCCGAAGAAGGCCGCGAGCTCGACCCGGCTCCGGGCGCTTCGGCCGAGATGACGATGCGCGTCCTCTTCGGCTTCGCCCAGCTCCAGCATGTCGCCGAGCACGGCGACGGTGCGGCCGGAATCCACGGCGAGCGACGCCAGCGTCGCGAGAGCCGCCTCCATCGACGCCGGCGACGCGTTGTAGCAGTCGTCGAGAATCGTGATCCCGCCCGTCCCGGCGACGACGCGCGAGCGGTGCGAGTAGGGCCTCGCGGCGGTCAGACCGCGGGAGATCTCTTCGAACGTGTAAGAGAGAGAAAGAGCCACAGCCGCCGCCGCCGCCGCATTCATGGCGTTGTGCTCCCCGACAAAGCCGAGCGTGACCTCGACCCTGCGGGGCTGTAGCTTCGAGCCACCTACGAGGCGACCCGCGCCGCCGCCCCCCTCCCACTCTTCACCTTCCAGGAGAATCTCCTGCCCTTCGATTCCGCGAGGAGTCACCCCGACGAGCCTGACGTCCGCCAGGGGACTCTTACCAAAGAGAATCTTCCGAACTCCGCTCGCCACTCGATCCGCCTGCGCCACACAGCGCGGATCGTCCGCGTTCACGACGGCGACCGCACCCGGCTGGAGAACCCGGTAGAGCTCGCCCTCCGCCTCGGCGACGCCGCCCAGGTCCTTCAGGAACTCGAGGTGCTCGGCCGCGACGAGAGTGACGACTCCCGAATCCGGGCGAACCATCGCCGTGAGCCGCGCGAGCTCTCCGGGCGCGGACAGCCCGAGCTCGAGAACGGCCGCTCCGTGCTCTCCCGTCAGCCTCAGGAGAGTGAGCGGAACGCCGATCTCGTTGTTGAGGTTCCCTTCCGTCGCGAGCGCGGGGCCGCGCGCCCGGAGGATCGAGGCGAGCATCTCCTTCGTCGTCGTCTTCCCGTTCGAGCCCGCGACGCCCGCGATGGGGACCATGAAGCGCCGCCGATGGAACGCCGCGAGCGCACCGAGCCCCCGCAGCGTGTCCTCGACCTCGAAGAGCGGCAGGCCGGACACGGCGGCCGTGCCCCGGCGAACGAGGGCCGCCCCTGCGCCCTTCGCCCGCGCCTCGGCGAGGAAATCGTGCGCGTCGAAGCGGTCGCCCTTCAGCGCGACGAAGAGCGCTCCGGCCTCCAGCGCGCGCGTATCCGTGGAAACGGACGGGAACGACGCCGGCGCCGACGGCGGGAAGGCGGCCCCCGTTGCGCTCACCACGTCCGGGACCGAAAAAGGCGCCTCAGCGGCCGACGTGGCGTCCCTCTCTCGTCACTTCACGAGCCCGAGGAGGTGCGGCCAGGTGCCCGTGCTCTCGAACGGGCGCGGATGCTTCGCGCGGTCGATGAGGTATTCCGCCATCGCACGCACGATCCACCGGAAATTTTCCTCTCCGACGGAGGCGACGTCGGCGTCCGGGGCGCAGTTCATGAAGTCGATCGCGTAGGGAACGCCGTCGCGTACCGCGAACTCGACGGTGTTGAGGTCGTACCCGAGCGCCTCGCACAGCGCAAGGGCACCCGCCGTCACCTTCTCGACCATGGCCGCCGGGACGCTCCGTCCCCGCGCCGCCTCGTACCTCAGATGGTGAGGCTCCTTGGGTGCGTAGCCCATGATTCTCACGCGCTTGCGGCCGACGACGTAGCAGCGGTAGTAGTCCGTGAAGTCGATGGCTTCCTGGGCCATCATCTCGAGGTCGCGCGTCTTGTCGTACGCGGAGAAAAACTCCTCCCGCGTGTCGCACTTGTAGACGTCCTTCCAGCCCCCTCCGTTCGCGGGCTTCATGAAGATCGGGAAGCCCAGGTACGAGAATACCCGCTCCCAGTCGACCATCTCCATGTTGCGAAAGGACGATTCCTTCGTGTTCGGGGGGTGCTCCTTGTGCGGCAGAAGTACGGTCTTCGGAACGGCGACACCCGCCGCGAGCGCGACGACGTTGTCGAAGAACTTGTCGTCGGCCGACCACCAGATCGGGTTGTTCACGACCTGGACGCCGCGGGCGACCGCGCACTTCAGGAACGTCCGGTAGAAGGGGACCTCGTGGCTGATCCGGTCGAGGATGACGGAATCCTCGAAGGACTGCTCCTGCGTGAGGTGCGAGATCCGGACGGGGCCGCTCTCGATCGCGTCGCCGTTCTTCTTCGCGAGCTCGTTGATCTCGTTCATCAGGGCCCAGGGAAACGTGTCCTCCATGCCGAAGAGAACCCCGATCCGCTTGTTCGCAACCTTCGTCATCGCATTCCCCCTCGCGGCGTTCGAGCGTGCGCGCCGCGCCGCGGCATCCTAGCGGACCGGAGAGAACGGGTGCAATCGCGGCCCATCAGCGTACGGAGCGGGCGATCCGCCCCCGCCGCCCTCCGCTAGACTCTCCGCCATGAAAAGAGAGTACGGGTCCTGGATGAGCCGGAGTCTCGGCCGCCCGATGGAGTTCCTGTGGTTCGGGGACCGCGGCCGGCCGCTTCTCATGTTCCCGACGTCGATGGGGCGCTACTACCAGTGCGAGGACTTCGGCCTCACGGGCGCGCTTGCCGACAAGGTCGACGCCGGCTACATCCAGCTCATCTGCGTCGACTCGGTGGACGAGGAGAGCTGGTACAACAAGCAGGCGCGTCCCCGCGACAAGGCGCGCCGCCACGACCAGTACGACCACTACCTGCGCGAGGAGATGATCCCCTTCATCTTCTCGCGCGCACCGCACAACCTCGCCGTCTTCGGTGCGTCGTTCGGGGCGTATCACGCCGCGAATCTCGCGAGCCGTATTCCTGGAACAGTGACGAAGGCCGTCTGCTTCTCCGGGCTCTACGACGTGTACCAATTCCTCCACGGATACTGGGACGAGACGTGTTACTACCACACGCCCACGGCTGCGATCGCGAACATGGACGCCGAATGGTGCGCGCGGCTGAATCAGGTCGAGTGGGTCGTCGCGACGGGCGAAAACGATTCGCTCGTGACGCAGAACCGCGAATTCGCGGATCTCCTGCACCGCAAGGGCATCAACTGCCACGCGGAGTTCTGGCCCGGCGTCTTCGGCCACGACTGGCCCTTCTGGAAGGAACACCTCCGCCGGTTCATCTGACGGGCGGCGGGTTCCTCAGGCCACGCAGCCGCCGATCTGCGGTCGCCGCCTTGCGGCGCGCCTCGGCGGCCTCCTCTTTCGTGCCGAGGATCCCGCGGATCGCGGCGAGCGCGCGCCAGCCCTCGGGGCGAAACGGGGCGAGGCGTGCGGCGTCCTCGGCCGCGCGGTTCGCTTCCTCGAAGGCGCCGCGCCCCTCGAGATGGCGGGCCTCCGCGACCGCGATCTCCCACGACTCGGGGAACGCGGCGCGCCCTTCCGCGAGGACGGCCGAGCCTTCCGCCGCGCGGTCCGTCCATTCGCGGTAACGCGCGAGCGTAACGAAATCCACGGGCTCGCGGTGGACTTGATCCGCGATGACCTTCTCGAAAAACCCCATCGCTGCGTCGTCCGCGACGCGGCGGCCGTCCGTTTCCACGCCGAGCACGAAGCCCTCCGCGAACGCGAGCGCGCGATTCCGCGCGAGCGGAACGCTCTGGGGGAACATCGTGAGCGACCGGTTGCAATGCGCGAGGCACGCCGCGTACTCGCGCAGCGTCAGGAGAAGACGTGCGAGAAGCTCGGCGGTGCCCTGCGCGCGGCTCGCGTCGCGGGCGTCCACGCTTCCCTCGAGAACGGTGCGCGCATCACCAAAGCGCTCGAGGAGCGTCAGGGCCCGCGCGAGCGGCAGCCTCCATGCCGGGTCGAGCGGGCCTTTCTCGCGCGCCTCTTCGAGGAGCGCCTCGGCCTCGTGCAGGGGCGCGAAACGCTCGGGCAGACGCACCTCGGAGACGCGGGTGGCCTGATCGACAAGTTGTTCGCCGGCCGCGACCAGGGCCGCGACGTCACGGGAGATTCCGAGCCGCTGCTTTGCCGTCACGGCCGCCTCGGCGTGGAGGCCCTGGGCCTGCTGGGCCTCGAGGAGGCGCTCGAGAAGGACCGGGTTCCCTGTGTGGAGCGACAGGCCCGCCCGCGCCGTCCGCTCCGCGAGCGACGAGTGGCCGAGATCGAGGTGCGCGTCCGCGAGAAGCGAGAAGAGCTCGAGCGGCCGCTCCGTCGCCCCCGCGAGCGCGTCGAGCGCGGGCAGGGCCTCCGCCGGACGCCCGAGCTTCAAGAGCCCCCGCGCGAACGTGAGGACGGCCTGCTGCTGAAGCGGGTCGTCCGGAAGCTCCCTCACGACGGACGGCAGGACGACGCGCGACAGGATGTCGACGGCGCTCTTCCAGTCGCCCTTTCCCGCGAGGAGACGGGCCTCCTCGACGTCGCGCGAGGCTCCGCGTACGTCCACGGAAGCACGGGCTTCGATTCCGCGGCCCGTGACGACACCGCCGCCGGTCACGCGCGCGCGGACGACGCCCGCCCCTCGGGCGGCAACCTGGTAGCGCATCTTCGGCACGAACGGCACCACCGTGATGCCCCGCCGCGCCGCCGCCATCGTGAGGACGTTCACGAACGACTTCCAGTCCGGAAACCGGTCGTGTCTCTCGCGCTGGAGGCAGCGCGAGATCACGTCCTCGGCGCCGAACGAGGTCTTCCGGAAGATCCCGCTCGCGATCCTGGGCGGCTCTCCGCGGATCTTCGCCTCCCGGATCTCGGACCACGTGCCGAGAAACGGCTTGCGGCCCGTCTCCCATTCGTACATCACGCAGCCGAGACTGTAAATGTCGGACCGGGTGTCGAGCGGCACGCCCCCGAGGAGCTGCTCGGGCGAGGCGTAGGCCGCGGTCCCGAAGATCATGTGGCCGCCGCCCGGAGTCGACTCCGCCTCGCTCTCGCCGAGCGGGGTCGAGATACCCCAGTCGCTGACCGCGGCGCGCGACAGCTCGTCGAGGAGGATGTTCTCCGGTTTGAGGTCCCGGTGCACGATTTGATGCTCGGCGTTCGCCCACTCGAGGGCGCCGGCGATCCGCACGAGCGTCCGGTAGAAGAACTCCGGGTCGTGCGAAGTCATCCGCGAGCGCAGGCTCCCGCCCGCCATCCAGCGCGAGCAGATGACCGGAAGCTTGTCGAGCGGGAACACGCACAGCGCCTCGACGATCCCGTCACAGACCGAAAGCGTCAGCCACACCTGAAGCTCCTGCAGGAACCGCTCGAATTCCTCCTTGTTCCCGGAGCCGCGCGGAAGCGCCTTCACCGCGAAGCTGAGGCCCGCGGGCGTCTGCCTCACGCGCGCGCAGACGCCCATGCCTCCACGGATGACGTCCACGACCGTGAAGACGTCCGACTCGAATCCCTGCGTCCGCGCGAGCGCGGGCAGGGACAGCTCTTCTCCGGGACGAAAAGGGACCACCGTCGACGATTCTCTCACTCGGAGGCGCGCGGAACCGTTCGAAACCCGCGCCCCGGATTCGACGTAAACTGCCGTTTTGAATTTCCCGACCGAGGTGTCTATGAAGCGCATCGTCTCCACACGCGTCGCGGCTCCGGCCGCTCTCGCTCTCGCCCTCTTCCTGCCGGCCGCCTCTGCCCGTTCCCAGGAGCTCCGGATTGAAGAGCACACGCTCTCGAACGGCATGACGCTTCTCCTCGTGCCCCGGCACGACGAGCCGATGGTGGCCGCGGGCTGGGTCGCGAAGGTCGGAAGCGCGAACGAACGGCCGGGGATCACGGGGATCAGCCACCTCTTCGAGCACATGATGTTCAAGGGCACGGAGGCGATCGGCTCGAAGGACCCGGCGCGCGACGCGGTTCTCATCGGCGAGCAGGAACGGATCCGCGGTCTCATGCGCGACGAGGAGACGAAGATGCGAGCCGCGCTCCGCCGCGGCGAAATCGACGACGTCACGAAGGCCGAGAACAAGACGGCGCGGTACAAGGAGCTCGAGAAGGAATTCGACGCGCTCGTGAAGGAGCAGCGCGACCTTCTCGTGAAGAACGAATTCGACCGTATCTACACGAAGCAGGGCGCGTCGGGCATGAACGCCTCGACGAACTCGGATCTCACCCAGTACTTCATCACGGTGCCGAAGAACAAGCTCGAGCTGTGGATGTGGATGGAGTCCGACCGCCTCAAGGGCCCGGTCTTCCGCGAGTTCTACTCCGAGCGCGACGTCGTGTTCGAGGAGCGCCGTCTGAGAACCGAGTCGACCCCCACGGGCCGGCTCGACGAGGCCTTCGAGGAGATGTTCTGGCACAGCCACCCGTACACGTGGCCGGTCGTCGGGTACCCCTCGGACATTCCGGCGATCACCAAGGCCGACGCGGACGCGTATTACGCGCTCTTCTATGCGCCGAACAACATCACGGCCGTCCTCGTGGGCGACTTCGAGCCGAAGGAAGCCCTCGCGATGGCCGAGAGGTATTTCGGCCGGATTCCGCGCGGAAAGAGCCCGCCGCCGGAGATGACGATCCTGCCACCCAAGTGGGAGGCGGAAATGCGCCTAAACGGCGAAGCGGACACGAACCCGCAGGTCGGCGTCGACTTCCACACCGTAGCCTTCCAGAACAAGGACGCCTACCCGCTGCAGGTTCTCGCGCAGCTCCTGAACGGCCGCACGGGACGGCTCTACAAGGCAATGGTCGTCGGCGAGGGGGCCGTCGCCACGAACGTCGGGGCGGCCGAAATCTCACGCAAGTACGCCGGCGAGTTCACTGTCGAGGCCGAGGTCAAGGACGGCCGGACGCCAGAGGATGCCGAGAAGGCGATCTACGCCGAGCTCGAGAAGCTGAAGAACGACGTCGTTCCCGCCGAGGAGCTGCAGAAGGTGAAGAACAACTTCGCCGCGCAGACCTTCCGCTCGCTGCAGACGAACTTTCAGATCCTCCTGCAGCTCATGGGCAACGAAGGGCGCGGCGACTGGAGGGAATTCAACGAAGGTCCCAAGAAGATCCAGTCCGTGACGGCAGAGGACGTGCGCCGCGTGGCCCGGACGTATTTCACGAAGGAAAACCGCGGCGTCGCGACGTACACGCGCAAGGCCGGCGCCGCACCGGTGGCGGAGGACGCCGCGCTTTCAGCCGTTCCCGAGCAGATGCGCCCGATGGTCAAACAGACGCTCGGACGGCTCGCCTCCTCGACGGACCCCGACAAGCTGCGGCAGATGATCACGCAGATGGAGGGCCAGTCCGCGCAGGTGCCGGCGGCCATGAAGCCCGCGGCGGACGTCATCCTCCAGCGGGCACGGGAGCGCCTCGTCGAGCTCGACAAGAACGCGAAGACGACGGAGAAGAAGTAGCCATGAAGAACACGCTCGCACCGATGGCTCTTTCCGCCTTTCTCGCCGTCCTCGCCACTCCTCTCACCGGCGCCGACGCCATCCCCTCGAAGCCCGAGAAGCTCACGTTCAAGCCGCTCTCGTACACGCCGCCCGCGGCGAAGGACTTCCGCACCGTTCTGAAGTCCGGCGTCGTCGCCTACCTCGCCGAGAACCACGAGCTTCCTCTCGTCAACATCCAGATCATCCTCAGGGGCGGGACGTACCTGGACGCGCCCGGCAAGGAAGGACTCGCCGAGACCGCGGGTTACCTCCTCGCGCGCGGGGGCACCAAGAGCCGCACCGCCGAGGATCTCGAGGAGCGACTCGCCTTTCTCGCCGCGCAGCTCAACAGCGGCTACGGCGACGATCGCGGGACGGTCTCGCTCAACCTCCTCGCGAAGGACCTCGACGAAGGTCTCGCGATCCTCCGCGAGGTGCTCACGGAGCCCCGGTTCCAGGAGGACAAGCTCAAGCTACGCAAGGATCAGATCCTCGCGGACATGAAGCAGCGGAACGACAGCTCCGCCGACATCGAGCGCCGCGAGCGTTCGCTCCTCCTGTATGGCGAGTCCTACTACCTGAACCGCTTCGAGACGAAGGCCTCCATCGAAGGACTCGCGCGCGAGGATCTCGTCGCCTTCCACCGCCGGTGGGTGGACCCGAGAAACATGCTCATCGCGGCCGCGGGCGACTTCCGGAAGTCCGACATGGCGGCGAAGCTCGACAAGCTCCTCGCGAGCTGGCCGTTCAGGGGCGAGTCCGCGCCCCCGGTCCCGAAGCCGTCGCACACGATGACACCCGGAACCTTCCTCGTGGACAAGGACGTCAACCAGGGGCGGGTCTCGATTCTGCTGCCGGGCCTCCTGCGTTCAGACCCCGACTTCTTCGCGGCGGCCGTCATGAACGACATCCTCGGCGGCGGCGGCTTCACGAGCCGCATCACGAACCGGGTCCGCTCCGACGAAGGGCTCGCCTACTCGGCGGGCTCGCAGCTCCAGCCCGGCATCTGGTACCCCGGGCGTTTTGGGGCCGCGTTCCAGTCCAAGGTGCGCACGGCCGCGTACGCCTCCCGAATCGTGATCGAGGAGATGACGAAAATGCGGGGCGGCGACGTCACCGACGAGGAGCTCGAGACGGCGAAGCGCTCGTTCATCGACACGCTTCCGCGCCGCTTCGCGACGAAAACGCAGGTCGTCGGAATCCTCGCGGATGAGGAATTCACCGGCCGCTACGCTTCGGATCCTCTCTACTACGCGAAGTTCCAGGCCCGCGTCGACAAGGTGACGAAGGCCGACGTGAGGCGCGTCGCAGAGCGGCTCCTCAAACCCGACACGATCACCCTCCTCGTCGTCGGGAAGAAGGCGGACCTCCTCAACCCCGATCCAAAGCACCCGGTGGCATTCGCCGATCTTACCGGCGGGAAGCTGACAGAGCTGCCTCTGCGCGATCCATTCACCATGAAGCCCATGTCTCTTTCGCCGGGCGGGAGCACGAAGTGATCCTTCTCGCCGCCGTCCTGGCGGCGCAGGCTCTCACACTCGAAAAGATCTCCGAACCGGCCCCGGTCGCCTCCGCCTTCGCCTGGCGCGACGCGACGCACGTCACGTGGACGATCTCCGCGGGTGCCGAGAAGCCGGCGACGCTCTGGGAGTTCGACACGGGGACCTCCGCCAGGGTGAAGCTCTTCGACGCCGTGAGCCTCAAGGACCGCGCCGGAAAAGACCGGAAGATGTCCCCCCGCGGAGGGAAGTGGAGCCCGAAGGGCGACGCCTTCCTCGTCTCATTCGACCACGACCTTTGGCTCCTCGCGCCCGGCGGCGGCGAGCCGAAGCGCCTCACGAACGATGCCGACGACGAGGAATCCGCGACGTTCTCTCCGGACGGGACGCGTATCGCGTACGTCCGGAAGTCCGACCTGTGGACCATCGAGCGCGCATCGGGCCGCGAGACGCGCCTCACGACGTCGGGTACCGAGCACGTCTTCAACGGGAAGCTCGACTGGGTCTACGAAGAGGAGCTCGCGAACCGGCGCGGAAGCCCGGCGTACGAGTGGGCGCCCGACTCCTCGGCGATCGCCTACCTGCGCCTCGACGAGAACCGTGTCCCGGTGTTTCCCGTCGTGGACTTCATGCCCGTGAACGGGAAGGTGCTGCCGCAGCGCTATCCGAAGCCCGGAGACCCGAACTCGATCCCGTCCGTCCACGTCGTGGATCTCGCCGGGCGGGAGACGGCCTCCTTTGCGCCTTCGCCCGACGACGTCTACATCGCCCCCCAGCTCGCCTGGACCGCCGACGGGAAGCAGGCGTGTTTCCTCGTCCTCGACCGCCCCCAGACGAACCTCGACGTCTGGCTCCTGCCGCGTGGGGGCGGGGCCGCGAAGAAGCTCCTCAGCGAGACGGATTCCGCGTGGATCAACGCGCTCGAGCCGCCCCACTTCCTGCGGGACGGCTCGTTTCTCTTCCGTTCCGAGCGCAACGGCTTCCAGCACCTCTACCGCCACGCGGCGGACGGCACGCTCCGGAACGCCGTCACGAAGGGTTCATGGATGATCGACGGGCCCTGGTCACTCGACGAAGAGGGCGGTGTCGTCTATTTCACCGCCACCGAGAAGGACCCGCGCGAAAGGCACGTCTACCGAGTGAAGCTCGACGGAAGCGGCTTTACGCGCCTCACGACCGAGCCGGGCGTTCACTCTCTCTCCCTGTCGCCTTCCGGCGCCTTCTTCGCGAGCACGTACTCGAGCGTCACGGCGTCGCCGAGGATGGTCGTCCGCAAGGCGAACGGCAGCGTCACCTCGATTCTCGATGAGTCTCCCGGCCCCCTCGCCGGCTACGCCCTCGGCTCGATCGAAATGGGCTCGTTCAACGGCGCCGACGGCACGCTCTTCTACACGAGGCTCGTCAGGCCGCCCGACTTCGACCCGGCGAAGAAATATCCCGCCATCGTCTTCGTCTATGGCGGCCCGCACGCCCAGCAGGTGCAGAACCGCTGGGGCGCGGCGTCGGCGCTCGACCACTTCCTCGCGTCGAAGGGGTTCCTCGTCTTCACGATGGACAACCGCGGCTCGTGGGGCCGTGGGCACGCCTTCGAGACGCCGCTCCTCAGAAACATGGGAGCGCAGGAGCTGAAGGACCAGCTCGAGGGCGTCGGAGAGCTCACGAAAAGGCCGTACGTCGACGCATCCCGGCTTGGCCTGTGGGGCTGGTCCTACGGCGGCTACATGACGCTGTTTCTCGCCACGCACGCGGGCGAGAGGTTCAAGTGTGCGATGGCGGGTGCGCCCGTGGCCGACTGGTCCCTCTACGACTCCGTCTACACCGAGCGTTACATGAAACGCCCATCCGACAACCCCGCAGGCTACGCCGCGGCGTCGCCGCTCGCGGCCGCGAAGAACCTCTCGACGAAGCTCCTCATCATGCACGGAACGTCCGACGACAACGTCCACATGCAGAACTCGATCCGCTTCATCGACGAGCTCATGAAGGCGCGGAAAGACTTCTTCTTCGTCCCCCTGCCGCGCCAGCAGCACGGTCCGCGCGGGGAAGCCCTCCTCTACCGCAACCAGCGCCTCGTGGAGTGGTTCGAGAAGAACCTCTAGGAGGGCCTGCGCCTGGGCCGCCGTACGCCGAGAAACACGCCGCCGAGGATCATCGCGGCGCCAAGGAACGCGCGCGCGCCGAGCCGCTCGCCCAGTACGCTCGCGCCGAGAACGACCGCAAGGACGGGCGTCACGAGCGAGATGAGGAGAACCTTCGTGACATCCATCCGCCGCAGCAGCCAGTAGAAGAGCAGGAACGCGACGACGGACCCGACGAGGGCGAGATAGAAGAGAGACACGACGGCCCGCGAAGTCCAGTGAAACGCGAGCGGGTTGCCTTCCAGCGCGAAGCCGGCGGCGACGAGCGGGATGCACCCGAACGTCATCTGCACCGCGGAGAGGATCACGGGGTCGTACGAGCCGCCTCGCGCCTTCACGAGGACGTTCGCGATCGCGACCGCGAACGCGCCGCCCACGATTGCGAGTCCGCCGCGGAGCGCATCGGGCCCGGCGAGCGCGGCTTTGTCCGAGAAGATCGCGGCGACTCCCGCGATCCCGATCGCGACGCCGAAGACCTTCGGCATCGTCATCCGGTCGTCCGGCAGGAGCGCGTGGGCGACGACGAGACCGAAAGCCGGGATCGTCGCCTGCAGGACGGCCGCGAGACCGGAGGACGTCCGGGCTTCTCCCCAGAAGAGGAGGCCGTAGTTGAGCGTGAACGCAAGAAAGCCCGTCAGGGCGAGGTACGAGAAGGCGCGGATCCCCTTCGGCAGCGGGGTCCTGCGGATCGCGACGATGCCCCAGAGGACGGCCGAGGCAAGGACGAACCGCGCTCCGGCGAAACTGATCGGCGGCAGGTCCGCGAGGCCCAGCTTGATGAAGAGCCACGTCGAGCCCCAGATGAGGCAGAGGACGATCCATACGACCGCGGCGAGTGGCACGTCCGCGAGGTTAGCGGCAGCGCGTGTCCGGCAGACGGCCCGGATCGACCAAACGCGGGAGTCCAGTCAGCGGGCCGGGAAGCCCGCGACCTCCGATCCCGACGCTCCCGCCTTCAGCTCCTCGACGAAGACCGGGTAGCGCAGTCAGACGAGCTTCGGCGTGATCGTCAGCGCGAGCGAGCCCTTCACCGCTTTCGACACGATGCAGTACTTCTCCGCGAGGACGAGCGTCTTCTCGACGTCGGTCCGACGCGCCTCCCAGAGCGCGGCGGGGACGTGAGGCACGAGGTTCATCCTCGTGACCTGAAAGCCTCCCGCGGGGTCCTTCTCGACCTCGCACGTGCCGGAGAGCACGGGCTTCTCGAGGGGAAGGGAAAGCTTCGCGACGAAGATCGCCCAGGTCTGGACGAAGCACGTCGAGACGGCAGCGAGAAGGAGCTCCTCCGGATTCGGAAATCCCGTCTTGCCGCCGAGGGTGCTCGCTCCCGCGTAGGCGACGCGGAAGCTGCCGTCCGCGTTTTCGAGATCACCCTCCTTCGTCACGGGGTTCCAGGACGTGGAAATCGAGAATACGTGTTCGGCGGGCATCGGACGTTCCTTTCAGGTCGTCCGGGCTCTCAGGCCCGGACCACGAGGAGCCTCGGCTCCGTGAATTCTTCCATGGCATAAGCCGGCCCCTCGCGCCCGGAGCCGGAGTCCTTCACGCCGCCGTAGGGCATCCGGTCCGCGCGCCACGTCGGGACGTCGTTGACGAGGACCGCCGCGACGTCGAGCGCGTCCCACGCCTTCTGGATCCGCCCGATGTCGTGCGTGAAGACTCCCGCCTGCATCCCGTACCTCGAGTCGTTCACCCGCCGAAGCGCTTCATCCCAGTCGCCGTATGCCGCGAGCGTGACGACGGGCGCGAAGACTTCCTGGGCCTCGACCTTCATCGACGGCGACGTGCCCTGGAGGATCGTCGGGAGGAAGCACGCCCCTTCCCGCACGCCTCCCGCGAGGGCCGTCGCGCCTTCCTTCACGGCTTCATCCACCCAGGCCTCGGCGCGCGAGGTCTCCTCGGGCGTGATCATCGGGCCCACGTCCGTTTTCTCGTCGAGCGGATCGCCGACGACGAGCCGCCGCGTCGCGTGGAGCAGCTTCTCCCGGAACGTGTCGAGAACGTCGCGATGCACGAGCACGCGCTGGACGGAGATGCAGGACTGGCCCGCGTACGAGAACGCGCCCGAGGCCGTGCGGACCGCCGCGTCGTCGAGGTCCGCATCCGCGTGGACGACGACCGCCGCATTGCCACCGAGCTCGAGGGCGACGCGCTTTTTCGGGACGAGACCCTTCAACCTCCAGCCGACCGCGCCCGAGCCGGTGAAGGACACGACGGGCAGACGCGCATCGTGGACGAGAGCCTCCGCGGACGCTCCCGAGATCGGAAGGACGGCATACGCGTCCTCGGGCCAGCCCGCCGCGCACACGATCTCCCTGAGAGCGAGAGCCGAGAGCGGCGTCTGGGACGCGGGCTTCTGGACGATCGGAGCGCCCACGGCGATCGCGGGCGCCACCTTGTGCGCGGTCAGGTTGAGAGGGAAGTTGAACGGCGTGATCGCGAGAACCGGCCCGAGCGGTACGCGCTTCACGACGCCCCAGCGCCCGACCGAGGCCGCGTTCACGTCGAGCGGCAGCATCTCGCCTTTCAGGGCCTCCAGCGCCGCGGCGGCCGCGGAAAACGTGGCGGCCGCGCGTTCGACCTCCGTACGCGCGGCCTTGAGAGGCTTTCCGGCTTCCGCCGCGATCGTCCGCGCGAGCTCGTCCCTCAGGCGCTCGAGCTCGGACGCGACCTTGCGGAGGACGGCGACGCGCGCGTACGTGGGGAAGGCCCGCGTCTCTCCGAAGATCCGGACGGAGCGAGAGAGGACGCCGTCGATCTCCCCCGCCTCGGGTCGCGGAATCCGCGCAAGCTCGCGCCCTCCGAAGGGCGCGCGCACGACGGTCACCTCGCTCACGCCTTGCCTTCCTCCCTCAGGAGATCCGGGTTCCAGGACTTCGAGGCGGACCACGCGCGCGCGGAGAAGAACGACGAGAGGGCGCGGAAGAGGAGCGGCGTCCGCGTCCGCGCCCAGAACGAATCCACGAGGCGCGCGACCTCGGGCGGGGCCGACGCGGGCGCGGCGAGGCGCGCGAGCGAGAGGAGTCCGACCGGCGCCTCGCCGCGAACCCTTTCCCACGGCTCGCGGAGGGCGTCCTCCTCCGCGGGCGAGAGCGGCGTGACGCCCGCGAGGGCGAGGCGCCCGGACACGACGGCGATGAGAAGTGGAAGGTCCCTCAGGACCGGAACCGCCGTCTCGAATTTGAACGTCGTGAAGGGCGCGCGTCCGCCTCCCGCCGCGTTTCCGGAAAGCGTGACCGGCCGCGTCGTACGTCCCGCGTTCGCGATCGCGCTCCAGATCGCCGCCACGGGCCAGAGAGGCAGGGAGAGCGCGAGGGCGACGAGGCCGAGCCCGCGGCTCGAAGACGGCGAGGACTTCTTCCCCTCCGGCAGCCGGTCCGTCAGGTGACTCGTCGCGCCGGTCGAGGCGTCGACGACGAGATTTCCCGAGACGACGGCGTTTTCGATCGCGAGCCCCGGGGGAATCGCGGTCCTGGGCAGCACGCTCACGCCGGTGAGGCGCGCCTCCGAGAGCACGACGGACTCCTCCGCCACGGTCGTCCCCGCCTGCAGCGCTGCCGAGCCGTCCACGGTGGCCCGGTCCGAGATCGCGGGCGAGGCGCCAGCCGCGGCTCGGTCGGCGCGGTAGAACGAGGAGACGTCCGTGAGAAGGATGGGCCCTTCCGTGAGCGCGAGCGTCACGTGATCCGGGTCGGCGCTCCATTCGGAGGAGCCCGGCTCCCTCGGGAAGTCCTTCTTCTTGAGGGCGCCCGGCAGGAGCCGCCAGAGTCCGGCCGGACGGCCGCCAAGGAGGCCGGCGACGATCGGCCCGCGCGCGCCTTCGGCCTTTTCGAGGAACTCTCCGATGGCGGCGTGGACTCCGGCGTCGCCCCTCACGACCAGGGTCTCTCCGTCGAGCCGGGGCTCGAGGCGGCGGAGAACGTCGCCCACGGTCTCTCCGTCCTCGCGCCGAACGGTCTCGAGCGCGATTCCCCACCGGATCCCCTTGCCGAACCGCCGCTCGATCTCCGGCGCGCGGGGGCCGACCACGAGAAGGGCAGAGCGCCGGCCGGCACGGACGAGCGCCTCGAGCGCGTGCTCGAGGACGGGCACGCCGGCGAGAGGGAGGAGAGCAGGGACGATGCGCGCCCCGAGCGCGCCGAAGGAGGCGCCGTCGCGGTCGGCGAAGAGGACGGTTGTCATGAGGAAGGGATTATGGGACGAACGCCCGGAGGCCGGTGGTGCGGCCCGCGCGCGCGTTCACGTCGCCCGTGATCTCGTGCGCGTGCGAGGAGAGCCAGGCCCTCACGTCCGGGGGCGGCAGCGCCGAGCCCATCCGGTAGGCCCAGCACCGCATGCCCGCTCCCGTTCCGTCTCCCGCCTCTCCCGCGAGCGCCGACGGAGACGTCACGCCCTCCCACGAGAGACCCGTGCGGAAGAGCAGGAACTCGAGCCCCTCCGGCTCGTCGCTCCGGAACGACGGCGTGCCCGGCGGCACCGGAGCGAGCAGGGGTGCGAGCTGGTCGGCGAGCTCGCGCGCGCCCGTGCGGTGCGTGAGGAGATCGTGCCGGATCTGCCGCGCCGCCTCGATCCCGCCCCACGCGAGAAGGACGACGAGGAGCCCCTTCACCGCGCGACCCGGGAGGGGCGACGTCCTCTCGCGCGCGGCCCGCATGAGCCACGTGCCGCCCAGCCCCGTGAACGCGGCGAGCGCTGGCATCATCGGAATCGACGAGAGCCTGTACCGGCCCGCGACCGCGACGACGATCACGAGCTCCACGACGGAGGCTCCCCAGAGGATGCCGTGCGGAAGGCGGCGGTCGCCCCCTGTGGCCCCTGAGGCGATCTCCGTCTCGCCGACGGCACGGCCCAGGAACACGACGCCGAGCGCGGCGAGAGGAAGGAAAAAGAAGAGCGAGCGAACGAGCGTGAAAACGTCCGCTCCGAAGGCCGTCGGAAGGGCCGCGGCTCGGGACGCGGCCTCCGACGCTCCGAAGGACGTCGCGAGCGCGAACGAGAACGACTCCCGCCGGAACAGGAAGACCGCGAGAAGGTGCGAGAACCCGATGGCGGCGAACGCGAGGCCGAGGTACGTCAGCGAGCGTTTCGTGCGGCCGAGGCCGAAGAGCCGCGGCCGCGCGACGAGCGCGAGGAGAAGCGGGATCAGGTAAAGGCCGACGGCGTAACCCTTCGCGAGGAAGCCGAGGCCGAAGAAGACGCCCGACACCGCTCCCTCGAACGGAATGTCCTCCTCGAACGCCCGGAGTCCGAAGATGATGCCGGCGAGTCCGAGCGTGACGAGCGTCGGCTCCACGGTCGCGGCTCTCGACGCCGCGACGAGAGGAGGGAACAGGGCCGCGAACGCTCCGACGAGGTGGCCGGCGGGCTGGCCCCATCCGCGCCGGATCACGCGCTCCAGGACGAACGCTCCGATGAGCCCGAGGATCGCGGACGGCAGGCGCACGGCCCATTCCACCGGACCGAAGACGCGCACCATCGCGGAGAGAACCCAGGGAAAGAGGATCGGGGTCCCCGCGGATGCGCCGAGCGGCGTTGCCGAAAGACCGAGGAACTGGTCCGAACCGCCCGCGAGGATGTTCTGCGCGCCGATCGCCCAGCGCCCTTCGTCCGCGCCGAAGAGATCGGGCTGGCCGAGGAGCACGAGCCTCAGGAGCGCGCCGGCGAGGAGGGCGCCGGCGAAGAGCATGCGCCCGGACGCTTCCGGGTCATCGGAGGAGCTCCCTTTCGTCACGGCGGAGGAGTATACGGAGCCCCTCGGGACGCGCGGGCGCGGTCCATACTTCCCCGATGGCGGACCTCGGCCCCCCCCCCCTCAGCGTCACGCTCATCGCGCGCGACGAGGAGGACCGCCTTCCGGACGCGCTCGCGTCCGTCGCCTTCGCGGACGAGCGGATCGTCGTGGTGGATTCGGCGACCACGGACCGCACCGAGGAGATCGCGCGCGCCGCCGGTGCCCGGATCCTCGTGAGGCCTTTCGAGGGCTTCGGCGGGCAGAAGAACGCCGCGGCCGCGCTCGCGACCCATCGGTGGATCCTCTCCCTCGACGCCGACGAGATCGTCTCTCCGAAGCTGGCTCTCGAGATCCGCGCCTGCCTCGCCGGGACCGTTGACGACGTTTCGCCGCCCGCCGCGTTCCGCGTGCCCATCCGCCTCGAGTTCCTCGGGCGCGAGCTGCGCTTCGGGCGCGACACGGTCGTCCGGCCCGCGCGCCTCTACGATCGCACCCGCGCGCGTTTCTCGGACGATCCCGTCCACGAGAAGATCCTCTCGACCGGCCCGATCGAGTCGCTGCAGGAATCCGTTCTCCACCGCTCCTATCGCGATCTCGCGCACTACCTCGAGAAGCTCGACCGCTACACAACGCTCGCGGCGGAGGCGAAATGGGCCGCCGGAAAGGGAAGCGGCGGATTCCTGCCCGCACGCGTCCTCTGGGAATTCTTCGACCGCGCGTTCCTGAGGCTCGGGTTTCTCGACGGTTCCTCGGGCCTGACGTTCGCGGTCCTCTCGTCCACGAACACGCTCCTGAAATACCTCAAGCTGAGAGAGCTGGAGCGGGCCATCGCCATGGGGGAACGCACGCCGCCGCAGGGCGTGAGGATCGAGGATACGGCGGCGATCAGGGTGCGCGCTCTCCTCAGGTCGCGGTGAGGCCGCGGTGAACGCCTCTCTCCTCGCGGCGGCCGCGGGCGGGATGGCGGCCGTCGGCCTCTCCCTGCGCTTCAACTGGTGGCGTCCGAAGCGGAAGGGCGTTCCGATCCTCATGCACCACCAGGTCGGCCCCCATCGGCGGGCGTCGCCCCTGAACCGCTGGCGCGTGACGGAGAGTGACTTTGCGTGGCAGCTCGACACCCTCCGCCGCCTTGGCTACCGGGGCGTGGCGCTGCGCGACCTCTTCGAGTCGCCAGCCGACGGACGGAGAGTCGTCCTCACGTTCGACGACGGCTACCGCGGCGTCCTCGAGCGCGCGCTGCCCGCGCTCCTTGCGCGCGGATTCCGCGCGACCGTCTTCGTCGTGGCGGACCGGATCGGCGCCGTCAACGACTGGGACGGCGAGACGCCGGGCGAGCCGCTGCTTTCGGCCGACGAGATCCGCGCGCTGCATCGGGCCGGCATCGAGATCGGCTCTCACGGCGCGACGCACCGCGCGCTCACGGTGCTCGACGCCGCAGAGCTGGCGCGCGAGATCGCCAGCAGCCGGGAGACGCTCGAGAAGGTCACGGGCGCTCCCGTGACCTCCTTCTGCTATCCCTACGGCGACTTCGACGACCGCGTCGTCGAGGCGGTGAAGGCCGCGGGCTACCGTGCCGCCACGGTGATCCGCGGCGGCATCCCGGACGACCTCTCGGACCCTTTCCGCCTCGAGCGCGTGGCCGTACGCGGCACGCACACGCGCCTCGACTTCCGGCTTGCGCTCACGCGCGGGAGGTCGAGGCTCTAGTTTTACATCCAGCGGGCGCTACGGCTTGTCGCTCCAGCTCTGCTGGCCGACCTTCCAGGCACCGCCCTCCTGGACCATCTCGACCTTCCCGTAGGAGGGCTTCGGATCGCCCTTCGTCTTCCCGGTGACGGAGAGCGTCGCCTTCGTTCCGTCGACCTTGAGGCCCGTGAACGTGTTCTCGTCCGGCGACATCGCGCCGAGGAAGTCGAGGACGTCCTTGGGCTTCTTCTTCATCTCCTTCGCCTGGGCCTCGATCTGCTTCGACGCCTCGGCGGGGACGAGCTTCTTCCACGCCTCGACGTTCCCGCTCTTCACGGCCTTGACCCACTCGAGGTAGACCTTCGCCTGCGGGCTCTTGGCCGCGTCGGCGGCGCCCTTCGGCGCATCACCCGCGGACACGGAAAGAGCTCCGGCGACGAAAAGGGCAACCGACACGAACTTCACGAAACGTCTCATGGACCTTCCTTTCTTCTCCTTCGAACGATTTGTCTGCAGGATTCTAGCGCCGGACGGCCGTCATACGTTGGCGCTCCATGCGATCGCGCGCTGTCTCAGGGACTCCCGCGGCGCGAGATCGGGCAGGTCGAGGAGCACGGGCGCGATCGGCAGGTCGCCCGGGTCCCAGTCCACGAGCGCCGCGACGGCCGGCGCGAGGCGTTCGGCGAGCGGCCAGCTCCGCGCCGCCTTCCGCGCGAGCCTCGCCGTCACGAGGGCGTCCGCGGCGGTCTCCTCCCCGTCGCCGAAGAGCTCGTTCACGGTCGCGCCGCTCCGCCGCCGCGCGAGCGCGATCGCGTACTCGGTCCACGTCGGCAAAGGCACGCCGAGCCGCTCCTCCTCGAAGAGGCGGAGCACCTCCATGAACCGGTCTCCCGCGCGCGCCACCTGCCGGCGCGCGTCGGGCGCGGCGGGGCCCTCGGGCACCGCGAGCGCGAGCGCCGCCGCGCGGTGGCGCTCGACGAGGTCCCGGAAGCGGGTCCAGCTCATCTGCGCGTGGAAGCCGGTCCGGCGCGGCCCGTCGAGGCCCGCCGACGCGAGCGCGTGCAGCGCCTCCTCGCGCGCGAGCGTTCCCGGCGTCCAGCGTCCCGCCGACAGGAGCACGACGGCGCCGAGCGCGAGATCGGCCGCGCGGACGGCGCGGAGCGCCTCCCGCGCCCTTGGGCCCGTTCCCGAACGGTCCACGAGCCGTTCGGCGTGGAGGAGGCTCGCCCCGGTCTTCGCGAGCAGGCGCACTCCCTCCTCGCGCTCGGGCGCGCCGTGGAACACCTCCGCGTAGGGCGGGAGGAGCGTCGCCGGCCCCGCGACCACGCGCCGCGCCGCGACGAGCTCCATGTTCCAGAACGTCGGCGGCAGGAGGCGCAGGCCCCGCCGCGCGACGGCGGCGACGGACGCCTCTACGTGCCGGCTCTTCGCGGTCTCGAGCACCGCCTTCGCGAGATGGCGCTCGAGAGCGGGCATGTCGCGCACCGGCGCGTCGAGGATCGCGAGAAGCTCGAAGCGCTCACCGGGGTGGCCGGTGCCGCCCTTCGCGAGCACGGTCCTGCCTTCCCCGAGCCCGAGGGAGCCGCCGAGAGCCGCTCCCGCGAACGCGTCGCCGGCGGCGTCCGTCAAGGCGGAGACGAGGGCGCGCACCGCCTCGGCCGCGCGCGCTTCGGCGCCGGCGTCCCGCGCCTGTGTGAAAGGCCGGCCCGCTTCGCCCGTATCGATCGCCACGGCGTTCGGAGAGAATAGCCGAATGGCGAATCCGGCGGTCCTTCGGGCCACCCTCGAATACGACGGCGGCCACTACCGGGGCTGGCAGGCGCAGGTGAACGCGCGCACCGTGCAGGGCGAGCTCCTGCGCGCCTGCCGAGAGGTGCTCGGCAAGGACGTCAAGATCAACGGCGCGGGTCGCACGGACGCGGGCGTCCACGCGTTCGCCCAGGTCGCGTCGCTGCACGGCGTCGCCGTGCGCGCGGCCGAGCTCGGAAAAGTCCGCCAGGACCTGAACGACCTCCTCCCGCCCGACATCAACGTGCTCCGGCTCGCGGTCGCGCCGGCCTCGTTCCACGCGCGCCACTCCGCCGCCGAGCGCATCTACCGCTACCGCATCTCGCGGCGGCGGACGGCGTTCGGCAAGCGCTTCGTCTACTGGGTCAAGGACCGGCTGGATGCGGTCGCGATGCAGTCGGCGGCGGACCTCTTCGTCGGCCGTCACGACTTCGGAAGCTTCGCGGAGAACGCCGAGGGACACGATTCGACGATCGTAGAGGTCGGATTCGCACGGGTGGAGACGCCGCCCGACGCACCCGATCTCATCTTCTTCCGGATCGGCGCCTCGCACTTTCTCTGGAAGATGGTGCGGCGGCTGACGGGAACGCTCCTCGAAGTCGGCCGCGGGCGGCTCGACGCGGCGGGCGTCCGCGCGCTCCTCGAGACGCGCTCCCCGAAGCCCGCAGAGTGGACGGCCCCTCCCTCGGGCCTCTTCCTCGAGTCGGTCGCGTATCCCGGCGACCCGCCGCCCCCCGCGATCGACCCCTTCCGACCCGGCTTTTAGCGGGAATCGGGAATAAAGAAGAGGAAGATTTTCTTAGAAGGAAATAGTAAGAGAGAAAAGAGAAAAGAAGAGAAGAGTTCTTAGAAGGTGAAGAGAGGAAAGGCCCCCTTGCGATTCCATAGTTTTGTTGCCGTTGCCGCTGTTTCGTTCGCCGCCGCGCTGGTCGTCCGCGCGCAGGCCCCGCCTTCTTCCCCTTCTAAGCAGCCCCCGGCGCCCGCGAAGGCGGGCGCTCCTGGTTCTCCCTCTTCTTCCTCCGAAGCAAAAAAACCCTCAGCGCCCGCCGGCCCGCACGTCCCGTTCATCGAGGGCAAGCCGTTCGCCGAGGTCCTTCGGCGTGCGCGCGCCGAGAACAAGCCCGTGATGCTCGACGTCGTGGCCGCGTGGTGCGGGCCCTGCAAGATCATGGACGCGACCACGTTCTCCGACGCCGCCGTCGTCGACTGGACGAAGAAGACCGTCATCCCGGCGCGAGTCGACGCCGAGAAGGGCGAGGGGCGGCGCATCTCCGCGCGCTACCAGGCCTTCTCGTTTCCGACCGTGATCTTTCTCGACGGCGAGGGGAACGAGATCGACCGTCTCGTGGGCGGCTACGGAGCCGTCGACTTCCGGCGCGGCGCCGAGGCGCTTCTCGCGGGCCGCACGCAGCTTCTCGCGAGCCTGGCGAAGCTCAAGTCCGCATGGAGCGTCGACGAGGCGCTCCCTCTCGCGAATGCGCTCGCCCTCAGGCGCGATCTCGCGCGGGTGCGTCCCATCGCGCTCCGTCTCGTCGGGGAGGAAGGGGACCTCGGCCGGCCCGAGATCTTCCAGCTTTTCGCTCAGCTCGTCGCCATCGAGACGCTCGACAACGACCATTCCGCGGAGACGGGCGATCTCATCGCGACCTTCCTCCCCCGCCTCGGAAACGATCCGCGCCGCGGCTTCCTGGCAGCGGCCCTCGTGACGGGCCTCGGGCAGCGCGGAGACATCGCGACGGCGCGAACGGTGGCGGCCGAGACTCTCGCCGCCACGGGTGAGTCGTCCCCCTATTCCGCAGACGTGCTCGCGGCGCTCGGCGCCGCCGAGCGCAAGGCCGGCAACGGCCCGCAGGCGCTCCTCGCGTTCCGGCGGGCCGCCGCCCTCGCCGAAAAGAACGGCGCCGCCCCGGGAGCACGCGTCGAGCGTGAGTTCGACCTCGCCGAGGCGCTTGCCGCGAGCGGAAAGCCCGCCGAGGCGAAAAAAGCCTACAGTGCCGGAACCGCGATCGGGCCGCTCGACACGCAGCTCGCCGCGCGGGCGGCGCGGGTTGCGCTCGCCCTGAAGGAACCGGCCGCCGCCCTACAGCACGCGCGCCAGGCCGTCGAGCTCTCGAACGGAGAGGACGCGAACGCACAGGGAGCCCTCGCGGCGGCCCTCCGCGCGACCGGCGACCGGGCCGGCGCCTCGGCGGCGCTCAAGAGAGCCGCCGATCTCGATCCCCGGAATCCCGAGTACAAGGGGACCGCTTCCGACGCCCGGAGGAAGAAGTCCCCCCGGGCATCCTGAGTACGTGGCGCGCCGCTGGTCCCTGACGGGCCTCCTTCTCTCTCCCACCGGCCTCGCCCCGCCGAAGGCGTCCGTCGAGGCGTTCCGGGCGGCGGCGCGCGACGCCGCCGGCCCCGCCGGATTCGTCGAGGCCCTCGAGCACGACGGGGATCCGCGGGAGCCCGCGCGACTCTTCGCCCTCTTCGCGACGCCGGGCCGGCCGGAAATGCGCGCGACACTCCTCTTCCTGCACGGCAAGGGCGGATGCGGCGCCGAATGGACGCGCGACGCCGAGCGCGCGCTTCGGCTCGGCTTCAACGTCCTCGTGCCCGAGCTGCGCGGGCACCTCCCGTCCACCGGGGCGCACGTCACGTACGGCGTTCTCGAGACGGGCGACCTCACGCGCCTCCTCGCGCTCGCCGGAGAACGGTTCGGCGTTACGACCGCGCGCCTCGGCATCGACGGCTGCTCGATGGGCGCGCTCCTCGCGCTTCACCTTGCCGCGGCCACGCGCCCCGCCGCGCTGTGGCTCCAGGCTCCGTTCGCCGATCTGAAGCAGATGGCGGCGCACTATCTCCATCGCGCGACCGGACTCCCCGCGGCGCTCTTCACGCTCCCGGTGCGCCTCCTCGTCCGGAGAATCGAGCGCATCGGGGGCTTCGATCTGTCTCGGGCCGACCCGCTACTCGCGGCGCGACGCGTGACGTGCCCGACCGTCATCGTCCATGGGGAGGACGACGGCCTCGTGCCGATCCGCTTCGCGTCTCGAGTCTTCGAAGCGCTCTCCGGGGAGAAGACATTCTGGCGCGTGCCGCGCTGCGGCCACTGCCACCACGCGGACGAGCCGCAGGCGATCGAACGGAACGAATACGACAGGCGCTGGACTGAGTTCTTCCGTGCTCGGCTCGCGCCGTCCCCGTCAGGCGCCTGAGCGGACGTCCGCCGGGCGACGTAGCTGAGAGAAGCCCGCGGCGAAGATCCCGGCGCCCGCCGCGAGCCTCACGAGGAGCGTCAGGGACGAGAGGCCGTGGAGACGCCCCCATTCCTGCCGGAGCGGATTCGTCTTTTCGACGAGGTCGATCGGACCCATCCGCTCCCTCAAGGACATCATCTCCGGCGTGATGACGTAGAGCGACGCGATCGCGCCGACCGCCGCGATGGCGAGGAGCCGCAGAGCCAGGCCGCGCGCGCGCGGAGACCAGGCGCGCGCCCGGTTCCAGACGACGAGACCGAGGACGAGAAGGGCGGCGACGCCGAGCGACGCGGCGTCGAGCCCGTCCAGAAGAGCCCGGTTCACGGCGCCTGCCGCGTGACGGCTCGGCGCGGTGAGGAGAACGGTGCGCGCGCCGAATACACCGAAGAACGCCAGCATCCCGCACCAGAGCGCGGCCACGAACAGCCACGCGCCCTCGAGGAATGCCCGGCCGCGATCCCCCTTCTCGGTCACGCGCTCCCCTCCGCCGCGTCCATCAGGCTCAGGCCTCCGCGACCCATTCCGGGTTCACGAGAGACGGGAGCACGCCCGCGGCGTGCCCGCGGGCCAGGAGGCGCCGCACGGCCTCGCGCCCCCGCTCTCCGTAGGAGCGCGTCCAGTCGTTCACGTACATGCCGACGAAGCGGTCCGCCCTTTCTCGCGTCAGACCGCGGGCGAACCGCATGGCGTCCGTGAGGGCGTCCTCGCGGTGGAGGAGCGCGTACTCGATCGAGCGGCCGAGCGCCCGCGAGACGCGGGCGATGAGCTCCTCGCCCAGGTCCTTCCGAACGGCGTTCCCGCCGAGCGGGAGCGGGAGGGAGGTTTCCTCCTTCCAGACGGCGCCCAGGTCGGCAAGGAGCCGGAACCCCTCGTCCTTCCATGTGAGCTGGCCCTCGTGGATGACGACCCCGGCGTCGACGTCGCCCCGTGCCACGGCCTCGCCCACCTTGTCGAACGGCGTCACGACGGCGACCGACGCGGGCGCGTAGAGGCGGAGCGCGAGCGCCGCGGTCGTGAGCGCGCCCGGCACCGCGACGCGGCGGCCCGCCAGATCGCCGAGGGAACGCGGCGCGGACGCCTCCTCGCGTGCGATCACACAGGGTCCGTAGCCGTCGCCGAAGGACGCGCCGTGGGGCAGCAGCACGTAGCGGTCCGCGAGAAATGCGTACGCGTGAAAGGACACTGCCGTGATCGCGAGATCGCCCGTGAGCGCGCGCCGGTTCAGCGTCTCGATGTCGGCGAGCTCGTGACGATACGAAACGCCTTCCGTGTCGACGGCGTTCTCGCGGAGCCCGTAGAACATGAAGGCGTCGTCGGAATCCGGCGAGTGCGCGAGGACGAGTGTCTGGGTCATGCGATGTCTCCGATTCTTCCGCGTGCGATCGTAGCCCGGATGCGCCGGCGATCCCGCCACGCGGAACCGGACGGCGGCCGGGTGAAAAAAACTTCGCACGTCAAGAAAAAAATTCTTGATTCGTGGTCGAAACTCTATAAAATTCTCTTAAGCAAGAAAAAAGGACGGCGACGTGATCTTGAGTATCTTCACCGTCCTTACGGAAAACCCCGGCTCTTTTGAAATCCGATCGACGACGAAAATTCCAGAGTTCTTTCGGCAGTCGGCAGATCCAGAAAACGCGAGGTTCCCGTCCTTCGAGGGGCGGCCAACCTAGCACGCGGCTTTCGGGACTGTCAATCAAATCTGCCAAGAGGAGGTGACAGTCCACATGCCAGCGAAGAAGAA
>JBBQRP010000010.1:0-134115 GCA_038214715.1 Thermoanaerobaculia bacterium
GATCGGGGCGACCCTCCACGGGGTCCGGCCCGAGTCCCGGTGAACCGCCGCGATGACGGCCTCGGTTCCATGCCCGCGCGCGGACGGCGCGAAGGTCCGGATGAGGAAGACGCACACCGGAAGCGCCAGCGGGAGCAGCCAGGTGGGCGAGAAGCCGGCCGGCGTGTGGCCCTTCACGTACGCGTCCGAAGCGCCGAGGGCCCACAGGAACGCCCGTGTTCCGAAGCCGACGCAGAGGCCGGCCCCCACTCCGAGGACCGCCCATTTCAGCGTGCTGATGAGAAGAGCCGTGTGCTCCGTGTACCAGCGGTTCTCGTCCGCCAGTGCGGGCGGCGGTTCCTCGACGTCCACCGTCAGCGCGCCGTCACCACGAAGTGAGCCCGCCGGTTCTGGGACCACGCCGCTTCGTCATGCGCCGTGGCGAAAGGGCGCTCCTTGCCGTAGGAAATCGTCTTCAGGCGCGAGACGTCCACGCCGAGGCTCCCGAGATACTCGCGTGCCGCGGCTGCGCGGCGCTCGCCGAGCGCCATGTTGTACGCAGCGGTTCCACGCTCGTCGCAGTGTCCCTCGATCGTCGCCGCGACCGTCGGGTGCGCCTTCAGCCAGGTCCCGTCCCCCGCGAGGGCGTCGCGCTGGGCCGGCTCGATTGCGTACCTGTCGAGCTCGAAGAACGCGTCCTTGAGGTACCCGCGGCGGTTGATCTCGTCCACGGACGACGGGAGGACGTCTTCCGCCACGCGTGGGGGCGCGGGCGTGGGCGCGGGAGTGGGCTCGAGCGTCACGACCGTGGGCGCGTGCGTCGGCGCGGGCGCAACGGCCTGGACCGGGGGCTTCGAGGAGCAGGCACCGGCGAGAAGGCCGGCCGCACCGAGAAGGCCTGCGGGGAGGAGACGGAAGCGTAAAGACATCGAAAGCTCCTTTGCGGCCCGAGTCTCGCGCCTTTTTGTTTTGAGGTCAAATCAATTTCGTGCGAGCATGATCGCGATGAACGAGCCCGGTCGCCCCCCTCGGGGCCTCGGCAAGGTCCTTGATTTCATGCGCCTGATCTGGGCGCTCGACCACGGCCTGCAGTCCCTCTCGAAACGGATGCAGAGGAGTCTCGGGCTCACGGGCCCCCAGCGGGTCGCGCTCCGCGTCCTCGGCCGGCGGCCCGGAATCTCCGCGGGGGACCTCGCGTCGATCCTGCGGATCCACCCGAGCACCCTGACGGGGATCCTGAGCCGCCTCGAGAGGCGTGGCCTCGTGAAGCGGACCCGCGATCCCAAGGACGGACGCAGGGCCCGCCTCGCGCTCACGTCCAGGGGGCGCGCCCTCGACGTCTCCTCCGCCGGGACCGTGGAAGCCGCCGTCGAGCGCGTTCTCTCCGGAGTGCCCGCGCACCGGCTGCGGCCCGCCGCCGACTTCCTGGCCGTCGTCGCGGCAGCTCTTCTCCAGGAGTCGGCGCCGAAGCGCCCTGGCCGTCGGGCCCGGTAGCGATCCACCTTCACGATTGACGCGGCCGGCGCCCACCCCGATGATCGTCATATGACGATGCATGCGCACTTGCCGCTGACGGATGCCGGCTGCGAAGAGGTCGCACTCCGCTTCCGGGCCCTCTCGGAGCCGATGCGCCTCAAGATCCTCCGGCGCCTCTTCCGGAGCGACGCTTCCGTGGGCGAGATTCTCGGGGAGGTCGGCGGCACGCAGGCCAACGTGAGCAAGCACCTCTCGATCCTCTTCGGTTCCGGCCTCGTGGACCGGCGCAAGAACGGAACGCGCGCTGTCTACCGCATCGCGGACCCGACGCTCCTCAAGATCTGCTCGATAGTCTGCGATGGCGTCGAGCGAGAGGCCCGCAGCAAGGCTGACGCGATCCTCGGGCGAACGCGCCGGGGCGGCCGCCGTTGAGCGTCCACCCCCGTGCAGCCCGCACCGTCTCATCGACACGGCTACGCGGGCAGGAGGGGCCGGACTCTGGGAGAATGCCCCGAAAGAATGACACGACACCCTACTGGACCTCCAAAGGAGATCCCGAAGCAGGCCGAAGTCGAAGAGCTCCGCGAAGAGCTCGAACGGGAGCACGACCGCACGCTGCGAGCAAAGGCGGATTTCGAGAATTACAAGAAGAGGGTCGAACGGGAGCGCGACACCGCGGGGCGGCAGGCCAAGAAGGACCTGTTGAGCGCGCTCCTCGAGCTCGCCGACGGTTTCGAACGCGCGCTCGCCCACGTCGACGAGTCGCCGGAATCCGTGGCAACCGGGCTCCACGGGATGCAGCGAAGCCTTCGGAGTCTCCTGGAGTCGGAAGGCGTAAGGCCGTTTTCGAGCGTGGGGCAGCCGTTCGATCCGACCCGCCACGAGGCGATCGCGACCGTCCGGAGCGCCGGCGCGGAGCCGGGGACCGTCGTCGACGAGACGGGCTGCGGCTACCTCTGGCACGGCGAGCTCCTGCGGCCCGCGCGCGTGAGGGTCGCGGAGTAGGAAAACCGCACGGCGGAGCACCCCCGATGCCGCTCGGCGATCCTTCATCGGCATCATGGCCTGAAGAGGCCCGGAAGCACCATCATCATGCTACGGCGACCCGTGCGCGCCCCGCAGCCTGCCGCCGCAGGCTCACGCGAACGGAAAGGAAAAGACCATGACCGACGTCCGGAGGATGCATTCGGCCACCCGCTACATCCACGCGGGGCAGCACAACGACCCCGCAACGGGTGCCGTCTCGACGCCGATCTACCAGACCTCGACATTCGCGTTCCGGAACGCGGACGAGGGCGCCGCCCGCTTTCAGGGGCGGGACCCCGGATTCAAGTACACGCGCCTCGGGAATCCGACGGTCGCGGCGCTCGAGGAGTGCCTCGCGATCCTTGAGGGCGGCTGCGGTGCGCTCGGCGCCGCCACGGGGATGGCCGCGATCAACACCGTGTACATGGCTCTCCTCGGCGAAGGCGCGCACGTCGTCGGCACGGACTCGGTCTACGGGCCCTCCCGCCTCGTCCTCGAGAACGAGTACCGGCGCTTCGGCGTCGCGTCGACCTGGGTCGACTCCTCGAACACCGAGAACGTCGCCGCCGCGATGAAGCCTTCGACGAAGGTCGTCTATGTCGAGACGCCCGCGAATCCGACGATGAAGCTCACGGACCTCCGCGCCTGCGCCGACATCGCGCACGCGGTGGGCGCGCTCCTCGTCGTGGACAACACGTTCGCCTCCCCGGTTCTCCAGCAGCCGCTCGCGCTCGGGGCCGACGTCGTCGTCCACAGCCTCACGAAGTACATCAACGGGCACTCGGACGTCGTCGGCGGCGCCATCATCGCGGCCGCCCCGGCGCTCCTCGAGAGGATGCGCAAGGTCCACGTCGTCTTCGGAGGCACGATGGACCCGCACCAGGCGTGGCTGGTCCTGCGCGGCGTCAAGACCCTCGGCCTTCGGATGGAGCGCGCGCAGTCGAACGCGCTCGAGGTCGCCCGCTATCTCGAGGCGCATCCCGGCGTCGCGTGGATCCTCCATCCGGGGCTCAAGAGCCATCCCCAGCACGCGCTGATGCTCCGGCAGATGTCGGGGCCGGGCGCCGTCTTCTCATTCGGCGTGAAGGGCGGCCTCGAGGCCGGCAAGGCGCTCATCGACTCCGTGAAGCTCGCGACGCTCGCCGTGAGCCTCGGCGGCATCGAGTCCCTGATCGAGCATCCCGCGTCCATGACCCACACCGCGATGCCGAAGAAGGAGCGCGAAGCCGCCGGCATCTCCGACGACCTCGTCCGCCTCTCCGTGGGCTGCGAGGACGTCCGTGACCTGATCGCGGATCTCGCGCAGGCGCTCGAGGTCAGCGCGAAGGTGGCCCGGGTCGAAACCGCGGCACCGCGAAGCTGAGCCGGCCATGAGCTCCGATTCCGCGTGGATGTTGGGCGCTCTCCTCGTCTTCGTCCTCCTCCAGAAGTTCGTCTTCCCGCGTCTCGGCGTTCCGACGTGAGGGGCGCCCGGTCCCGCCGGCGGCGGGACGAGCTGCTCGACCCGGAAGAGCGACGAACTCGATGAGAAGCAGGGAGACGTGAAATGACGCTGACCGTGGACGAGCTCGCCCAGCGGAAGGACTCGTTCCAGAGGCGCCGCGAAGCGTTCCTCGCTCTCGGCCACGACGGCGTGCGCGCCGCCGCGCTCGTCCTGGATGCGGCGGGTCCGCTCGAGGGGCCCGTCCTCGATCTCGGGTCCGGGATGGGCTCCATGGCGCGCGAGCTCGCGCGCCGCGGCCTCTCGGTCGAGAGCGTGGACGTGAGCGCGGAGGACCAGGAGGTCGCCGCCTCGCTCACCGCGGGGACGGGTCTCGAGGCGCGGATACGCTTCACGCCTGCCGACGGCTCCGCCCTCCCCTTCCCCGACGGCGCGTTCCCTTCCGTCGTTTCGCACAATGTCCTCCACCACCTCGCGGACGGCGCCTCCATCCTCCAGGAGGTCGTCCGCGTCCTCGAGCCCGGCGGCGCGCTGGTCCTCGGGGACTTCTCGGCCGAGGGCTTCAGCTTCGCCTCGCGCGTCCTCGTCGCCGAGGGAGGCGCACACCCCGAAGGGCCGGTCACGCTCGACTGGGCACGGGGGTTCCTCGCGGCCCGCGGCCTCGTCGAGACGGGGTCCGGTGAGGCCCACCACGAGCGTTGGGCCGCCTTCCGCGCGCCCGCCGCCGCCCACCCCGCCGTTCCCCCCGCATTCGAGGCGCTGGACCGCACCGGGCTCCTCACGGCGCTGGACGTCTTCGCCAAGAACTGGCTCGCGCACGACGGGTGCTGGTTCCTCGCGGCCGAGGAGCGGTACGGCATGGACGCCGCGATCGAGCTGGACGCCGCCGCCTGGCGCCGCTTCGCGGCGGCCGAGGCACGCCGGATCCTCGAGGCGTACGCGATCCCGAAAGACGGCGGCCTCGACGCCCTTTCGCGCGCGCTCTCGTATCGCACGTACAGCTTCGTGAACCCGAGCCGGACCGAGCGGGACGGCAACGTCCTTCGCTTCTACATGACGTCCTGCCGCGTTCAGGAGACGCGCCACCGCAAGGGTCTCCCGGACTTCCCGTGCAGGCCCGTGGGCGAGGTGGAGTTCGAGACGTTCGCGCGCACGGTCGACTCGCGGATCTCGACCCGGTGCCTCGCCTGCCCACCGGACGCCGACGCCCAGGGCCGCTGCGGGTGGGAGTTCAGGCTCGCCTGAGCTCGCTCGGCCCGCGCTCAGGCGTCAGAGCGACTTGAGCCTCGCGACGACCGCCTCGACGTCGTAGTCGGGCGTCGAGGCGCCCGCCGAGACCCCGACCTTCTTCGCACCGAGGAGCCGCGTGGGATCCAGCTCGGCGGCGGTCCCGATCAGGATCGTCGGTTTCTGTTTCGCCGCGATGTGGGCGAGCTCCTTCGTGTTCTTGCTGAACTTCCCGCCGATGACGACGATCGCGTCGACCGTCGGGTCGTCGCACAGGACGCGCAGCGCGTCCTGGTTCTCCTTCGTGGCGTAACAGATCGTGTCCGCGATCCGCGTGTCGGGGACGCGGCGACGAATCTCCGCGACGTGCTCGGCGAACGTCTCGGAATTGATCGTGGTCTGGAAGATCACCTTCACGAAAGCGACGCGCGACCAGTCGAAGGACCGAACCTCCTCGAGAAGGTAGAAGACCCGGTAGCGATCCGGAGCGAGATCCTTCGTGTAGCCGACCACCTCGCGGTGGTCCGCCTGTCCGAGGATCGCGAGGAACGCACCCTCCGCGAGAGAGCGGGCGATCTCCTTGTGGATGTCCGTCACGAATTTGCACGTCGTGTCGATCGCCCTGAGACCGAGCGACGCGGCTTCGGCCCGTACGGAGGGCGCGACGCCATGGGCCGAGAAGACGATCCGCCCTTCGTGGGTTCGCGCGTCCTCGAGCGCGTGGACGGTCGGAAAGCCGAGGCCGGCCATTTCGGACTCGACGCTCTCGTTGTGGACGACCTGCCCGAGAATCGCGCCCGCCTCGCCCCGCGCGGCCGCGAGGCGAACGAGCTTGTCCGCCACGCGCACGCCGGCGCAGAACCCGTATTTTTCGGCGAGGACGACCTCCATTCGTTCGATCTTAGCGCGCCGCGACACCGTCTCAGCCGAAGTCGACGAGCTCGATCTCGGGCGGCAGCATCTTCACGAGGCGGTCGCGCTTGATGAGCTCGAACCCCTTGCCCCCCCGTGAAACCGCCGTGTAGCGCTTCGTGATCGTGTGCTCGGTGCCCTTGCCGTTCACGAGGGTGAGCGTAGCGCGCTTCTCGTCGTCGCCGAAGAGCGCCGCGCCGACGAGGCGGTCGTCCGGCGCGAGCTTGAAGCCGAGGACGCCCTTCCCCGGGCCGGCGAGGACGGGCACCTCGCTCGCCGGGAAGAGAATCGCGCGACCCTTCTCGGACGCGAGCGCCACGAGGTCCTTCTCGGCGGAGACGAAGACGGAGGCGATCTCGTCCCCAGCCGCGGGCTTCGCGAAGCGCCGGCCGGCCCGCGTCGTCACGTCCCGGAACGGGTCGAGGGAGAACCGCAGGACGAGGCCCCCCCGCGTGACGGCGAGAAGGAGCAGACCCTTCGGGCGGGTGACGCGGGGATCGAGGGAAAGCGCCGCGACGACGCGCTCGCCGTCGCCGAACTTGAAGAGCTTCTGGACGGGCTCGCCGTAGCCGGTCGACGGCGGGACGTCATTGAGGCGGAGAACGTAGGCGGTGCCGTGATTCGAGAAGAGAACGCCGCATTCCTTCGTCGAGCCCTGCAGGACGGCGAGAACTTCGTCCCCCTCGCGGAGGCGCGTCGTCTTCGCGTCCTTCATCTCCCGCTGGCGCTTCAGCCACCCGTCCTGCGACACGACGGCATAGGTGTCCTCGTGCTGGATGAAGGCCTCCGCGTCGTAGGTGGGCTCCTCGACGCTCGCGGACACCTTCGTGAGCCTCTTTTCGCCGAGGAGCGTCTCCCTGACCTCGACGAGCTCGCCTTTCACCTCATTCCAGAGCTTCTTCTCGGACTTCAGGATCGCCTCGATGATCGCGGCCTCCGCCTGTTTTTCCTTGAGCTCGGCGCGGATCGCGTCGATCTCGAGGCGCGCGAGCTTGTAGAGCTTCGTCTCGAGGATCGCCTCGACCTGCTCTTCGTCCAGCGCGAAGCGCTTCATGAGCTTGCCCGCGGCGTCGGCCTTGCCGTCGGACTTCCGGATGATCCGGATCGCCTCGTCGAGCGCGTCGTAGATGACGATGAACCCTTCGAGGAGGTGGATGCGGCGCTTCAGCTCCTCGAGGTCGAACGTGAACCGCCGACGCACGGTCTCGAGCCGGAAGTCGAGGAAGTGCCGCAGCATCGCGGCAAGCGGGAGCCGGGCGGGCTCGCAGAGCTCCGGGTTCGCCGTCGGCACGAGGCACGTCAGGTTGACGGGCACGGTCGTCTCGAGCGGCGTGTGCTTGTAAAGGTACGTCATCACGAGCGCGGGGTCGGTGTCGCGCTTGATCTCGAGGACGATGCGGACCTCGTCGGTCGACTCGTCGCGCACGTCCAGGAGGACCGGCAGGCGGCGCTCGATGATGACGTCCGCGATCTTTGCGACGAGAGAGGCCTTCTCCTGCGCATAGGGGATCGACGTGATGACGATCGTCTGCGCTCCGCGCACGCCCTCTTCCGCCACCCACTCGCCCCGCAGCTTGAGCGTGCCCTGCCCGCTCTCGTAGATCGCACGCAGCTCGCGCTTGTTCGAGACGAGGAGTCCGCCCGTCGGGAAGTCCGGGCCCTTGATGTACTTGAGCGGATCCGCCTCGGCATCGTCCACGGCCGCGATCGCAGCGTCCAGGACTTCGAGGGGATTGTGGGGCGGGATCGACGTCGCCATGCCGACCGCGATGCCGGTCGCGCCGTTGATGAGGAGGTTCGGGTAGCGCGCGGGCAGGACGACGGGCTCGAAGTGGACGCCGTCGAAATTCGGCCGCCAGTCGACTGTCTTCTTCTTGATCTCCGAGAGGAGATCGATCGCGAGAGGCCTGAGGCGCGCCTCCGTGTACCTGTACGCGGCCGCCGAGTCGCCATCAAGAGAGCCGAAGTTCCCGTGCCCGTCCACGAGAGGGGCACGGAGCGAAAACGGCTGCGCCATCCGGACCATCGCGTCGTAGATCGCGACGTCGCCGTGCGGGTGGTACTTGCCGATCACGTCGCCGACGACCGACGCGGACTTCTTGAACTTCGCGTCCGGCATCAGGTGGAGGTTCTGATACATCGCGAAGAGGATCCGGCGTTGAACGGGTTTGAGGCCGTCGCGAACGTCCGGCAGCGCGCGTGACGTGATGACCGAGAGCGCGTAGTTCAGGTAGCGGCGCCGGGCTTCTTCGGGAAGCGGAATCTCGGCCTCGAAGGGGAGAGGAGACTGGCCCCCGTCCGACGAAAGCTTTCGTTTCGACATGGGGCGACGGTAGCGGCCGCGTCCGGCAGCGTCAATCCGCGGCGTCACGCCCGTCCGTATCCTCCCGGTGCTTGACACCTTCCGGCCGGGCGGGCACGCTGACCGCGGATTCACCGTGAGCGCGTCCGCCGGCCCCGACCTGTTCCAGAGAATCGCCGCGGGCGACCGCGAGGCCTTCGGCGCCTTCTACGACCTCTACGCTCCGGCCCTTTTCGGCTTCTGCGTCCGTATTCTCAAGGACGCGAGGGATGCGGAAGACGTGCTGCAGGAAGCCTTCGTTCAGGTGTGGAAGGACGCGCGGCGGTTCGACCCGACCCGCGGGTCGGTGAAGACGTGGCTCTTCACGATCGCCAGGAGCCGCGCCCTCGACCGGTGGCGCAGCCGCCGATCCGTGGAGAACCGCTTCCCTTCGGCCGCGAACGAGTCGCTCGACCGCGCGGGTGCGGAGGACGGCGGCCAGGAGGCCGCCGCGATGCGCGACTTCGTCGGCCGCTGCCTCGGCAAGCTCTCGGACGCGGAACAGGCCGTCCTTCGCCTCGCGTACTTCGACGGCTACACACAGGAGGAGATCGCCGCGCGGCTGAAGGAGCCGCTCGGCACGGTGAAGAGCCGCACACGGTCCGGACTCACGAAACTCAAGGCGATTGCCGGCGGAGGAGGGCCCGCGCGTGGCTGACGATCCTGTCGATCCGACCCGCGCCGCCGAGCTCGCCGCGTGGTGCGACGCTCTCGAGGCGGAGCTCGATGCGACCGGACAGGACGTGCCGGAGGAGCTCGTCTCTTTCGCGCCGCCACCGGAGCTGAAGGAACGCGTCCTCTGGAGCATCCGGGCGGCGGACGGGAACGCGCCCGCGGCCGGTCCCCTTGCCGTTTCCCTTCCGGCCTCGCCGGCGATCCCCGACCGCGGCCTCGCGACCATGATCTGGGCGCTCGGCGTGGCCGCGTCGTTCATGCTCGCGATGGCGTTCGGGGCCCTGTGGTACGCGACCCGGGCTGATCTCGGTGCGACCCGGATCAACGTCACCCAGCTCGAGGCCCTGCTCCACGAGAAGACCCGCGACGCCGAGGAGAAGGACCGGGAGCTCGCGTGGCTGAAGGATCCGCGCGTGCAGGTCGCGCTCCTCAAGGGCCTCGAGGGAAATCCCGCCGCGAAGGCGAAGCTCCTCTGGAACCCGGGATCGAAGCAGGGAATCCTGTGGGTCTCGGGCCTTCCTCCCCTTCCCCTCGAAAAGAGCTACGAGCTGTGGGCCTTCGTCGGGGATCAGCCCGTGCCGGCCGGGACGTTCGACGCGAAGTCGGACGCGCCCGCCGTGATCCCGATCTCGAGACAGGATCCGCTCGACGAGGCACCCGTGAAGTTCGCCGTCTCTGTCGAGCCAAGGGGCGGGGTCCCGAAACCCACGGGCGCGATCGTCCTCGTCGGGGAGAGGTTCTAGGGTCCGCCCGGGCCCCGCGCGACATTCCTCTCGACCGGCTGGCAGGATGTAAACGGACCTCACTCTTTCGTCGTCTGACCCCCATGGCGGACGGCAAGCCCGCCACAAGGACGGACGAAATGAACCAGAACACTCTCCACAACAAGCTTTTTGGCGCCGCGGCCCTCCTCGTCGCGGGGACGATCGCCCTCTCTACCGGCGTCGCGCAGGCCCAGCCCGGACACGGACGATTCGCCCGCGGAGTGCGCGCGGCGATGGCGACGCTCGACCTCAGCGACTCCCAGAAGGCTCAGGTCAAGGCGATCTTCGCGTCCCACAAGGACGACGGAATGGCGCTTCACGCGCAGGCGAAAGCGGACCGCGAGGCCCTGAAGGCCGCTGCCTCCGCCACGAACGCCGACGTCGCGGCCGTCGGCTCGGCCTACCTGAAGGTGCGGGCGGACCGAGAGGCGGGGGTCGCGAAGGTGAAGGCCGTCCGCGCCGAGATCGACGCCGTCCTCACGCCGGAGCAGAAGGCGAAGCTCGACGGCTGGGTCGCCGCCCACCGCCAGCAGCGCAGATTTCCGCGCGGCGTCCCTCCCCAGGAGTGATCAGAGCCAGCCGGTCCGCTTGAAGGTCTTCCAGAGGACGGCGCAGACGACGAGCATGAGCCCGAGCGCGAAGGGGTAACCCCACACCACCTTCAGCTCGGGCATGTGCTGGAAGTTCATCCCGTAGATCCCGGCGATCATCGTCGGAACGGCGAGGATCGCGGCCCACGCGGAGATCTTTCTCATGTCCTCGTTCTGCCGGATCGAGAGCTGCGTCAGGTTGGATTGCAGGATGCTCGTCAGGAGATCCCGGTCTCCCTCGAGCTGCTCGACGATGCGGATGAGATGGTCCTCGACGTCGCGGAAATAGGGGCGGACTTCGTCGTGCAGGATCCGGAAGCTCCCACGCGCGAGGGCGTCGAGAGGGTCGACGAGAGGGCGCACGCCGCGGAGGAACTCCAGGACCTCGCGCTTGAGGAAATAGATGCGTTCCGCCGGGTTCTCGTCGCTCAGCGAGAACACGGCGCTCTCCACCTCGTCGATGTCCTTCTCGAGGCCGTCCACGACCGGCAGGTAGTCGTCGACGACGTGGTCCAGGATGGCCCAGAGGACTGCGGCCGGGCCGTGCGCGAGGAGCTCGGGCCGCTTCTCGACGCTCTTGCGCGTCTCCACCAGCGGGCTCCCCTCCCCGTGACGGACGACGACGACGAAATTCTTGCCCACGAAGGCAAGGATCTCCCCGAGCGTCACCGCCTCCTCCCGGTCGCCGTAGCGCGCCGTCTTGATCACGACGAAGAGCGTGTCGTCGTACGCCTCGAGCTTCGGCCTCTGGTGCGCCTTGAGCGCATCCTCGACCGCGAGCTCGTGGAGCTTGAAGGCTGACCTCACCTTCTCGAATTCCTCTTCCGCAGGATCGTAGAGTCCCAGCCACACGTAGGTGCCCGCGACCTTCGACGCCTCGAAGGCTTCCTCGAGCGAGTGGGAACCGGGCCGGCGGACCCCCCCGTCGTAGATGCCGCAGTCGATGATCACGGCGCGTCCTTCAGACCACGGGCGCCACGAAGTCGAACTTCGCGACGTCCACGAGCCCCTTGTCCGTGAGCTTCAGCTCCGGGATTACGGGCAGCGCGAGAAACGCGAGTGTCATGAAGGGGTGGTCCATCGTCCCTCCGAGCACGCGCGCGGCCTCGTTCGCGCGGCGTTCCGCGGCGTCGACGTCCCGCATCGCCGCGTTCGACATCAGGCCGCCGACGGGAAGCGCGACCTCGGCGAGCGTCCCGGCGCCGTCCGCCACGACGATTCCGCCGCCGATCGCAACGACGCGCCTCACGGCCGTCTCCATCGAAGTGTCGTCCGCGCCGACGACGACGATGTTGTGCGAGTCGTGCGCGACGGACGAGGCCACGGCGCCCCGCTTCAGGCCGAAGCCGCGCGCGAAGGCGACGCCCACGTTCCCGGTCCCGAGGTGGCGCTCGACGACCGCGAGCTTCAGGAGATCGCGCGAGAGGTCCTGCACCGCGGCACCGTCCTCGATCCGCGAGCGCTCGGTCGAGGCCCCCGTCGCGAGGGAACCGGCGTGGACGTCGATCACGCGCGTCGAGGAGCCGGGGCCCGCCGCGAGCCTCAGGCGCGTCCGGTCGAAGCCCTCGACGTGGAATCCGGGGCCCTCCTCCATCGGAACGACCGGCGGCGCTTCGAGCAGGCGCCCTCCCTTCGCGACGGCCCGCCCGCCCAGGACGACGAGATCGGGCCGGAAATCTTCGAGGCTCTCGAACGTGATCAGGTCGGCGCGGAATCCGGGAGCGACAGCACCGCGATCCCGGAAGCCGTAGTGCCGCGCGCAGGACCACGAGGCGAGCCGGATCGCGATCACCGGGTCGAGACCCAGCGCGATCGCCCTCCGTACGTGGTGATCGAGGTGGCCGTGGCTCAGGAGATCCCAGGGGTGCCGGTCGTCCGTGGCGAACGCGAAGCGCTCCGAGTTCGCCGCCGTGACGAGCGGGAGCAGGTCGTCGAGGTTCTTCGCGGCCGTGCCTTCGCGGATCCAGATCGACATCCCGCGCCGGACTTTTTCGTGAGCTTCGGCGCGCGACAGGCACTCGTGATCGGTCCTCATGCCGGCGCCGATGTAGGCGTTGAGGTCGAGGCCGGTGAGGAGCGGCGAGTGCCCGTCGATCGGCACCCCGCGGCGGCGCGCGTCCTCGACCTTCCGGGCCACGGCGGGATCGCCGGCGAGGAAGCCCGGGACGTTCATCATCTCGGCGAGGCCGAGCACGTTCGGAAGGTCGTAGAGCAGCGCGAGGTCCGCAGCCGAGAGCACGGCGCCGGCAGTCTCGAGGTGCGTCGACGGCACGCAGGACGGGAGCATCACGAAGATGTCGACGGCGAGGTCCCGCGACGCCTCGAGGAACGAGAGGATCCCGGCCACGCCGCGGACGTTCGCGATCTCGTGCGGATCCGTGATTACGGCGGCCGTACCGTGCGCCGCGGCCAGTGCCGCGAACGTGCCCGGCGTCGTCATCGTGGACTCCACGTGAAGGTGCGCGTCCCAGAGCGCGGGGGCGACGAAGGCGCCCGCGAGGTCGATCTCGTCGCTCCGGCGGGCCGCGCGATAGTCGCCAAACCCCAGGATTCTGCCGCCCTTCACGCCCACCGTTTCCGCGTGGATCTCGCCCGTGAGCACGTTCACGACCCGGGCGTTGCGGAGGACGAGGTCCGCGGGTACGTGTCCGCGCGCGGCGGCCACGAAATCCGCGAGCGGGGAGTCGGCGGAGAGAGTAGGGGTCATCGCCGATCAGACTACGACAGACGGGCCGCGCGGGATAGGATTCGCCCGATGATCCCCCCTCTCCTCATCCGGGATCCGCGCTCCGGCGCCTACAGCCGGGCCTTCTTCGACGAGATCATCGAGCGCGAACTCGAGAGGGCGCGGCGGCACAAGGTCGTCCTGTCCGTCCTGTCCGTCGTCCTGACGAACTGGGATTCCTTCGTGAGAGAGGAGGAACCCGCGACCGTGGACGGCGTCGTGCGCACGGTCGCGAACACGCTCCAGGCGAACCTCCGTCTCACGGACTTTCTCTTCCGGTGGGAGGACGACGAGTTCCTCGCGCTCCTCGTCGAGGCGGACCTGGATGCCTGCAAGCTGAAAGTGGCGCGCCTCGGCGAGACGTTCCAGCCCTGGCGCGAGGGGAAGGGACCGGTCGCCCGTCCGTTCAAGGTGCGCGCCGGCGCGGCGACGCTCACGGGGAACCGCGTTTTTGCGGGCGTCCTCCAGCTCGCGCGCGCGGCGGCGCGGGACTCGTCCGGCGAGGTTCCCGCGATCAGGGTGTGACGCGCCGCGCGAGGTCGACGCCGACCTCGGCCGCGAGCCGGTAGAGGAGACGGACCGGGAGCCCGACGACGTTCGAGGAGCTTCCTTCCACGCGCTCGACGAAGAGAGCCCCGATTCCCTGCAGCGCGTACGCCCCCGCCTTGTCGTCCGTCTCCCCCGTCGCGACGTAGGCCGCGATCTCGGCCTCGGACATCTCCGCGAAGAAGACGCGCGTGACTTCGCGCCCCGAGACGACGAGAGCTCCGCGCGCGCAGGCAACGCCCGACACGACGTCGTGGCGGCGCCCCCGAAGCGCCGAGAGCATCCGGTGCGCGTCCGTGCGGTCCCGCGGCTTTCCGAGCGCCTCTCCCTCGAGAACGACGAGCGTGTCGGCCGCGACGACGAGCGTGCCGGGATCACGGGGAGAAACGGCCGCAGCCTTCGCACGCGCGAGCCGCTCGGCCGCTTCGAAGGCGCTCTCTCCGGGAAGGAGCGTCTCGTCCACGTCCGAGGCCCGCGCTTCGAACGCGACGCCCAGCGACGCGAGGATCTCGCCCCGGCGGGGCGAAGAAGACGCGAGGACGACGCGCGGGAACGCGGGGAACGCCGGGAGCATGGCGAGGCGGAGATTAACTCTCCGCGCGTCCCCTACGGGTAGTAGCCGCTGATCGTGCGGGCCGAGAGATTCGACGGCGTCATCTTCACCTCGACCTTCCGCCACTGGCTCGTCACGGACTTGTTCTGGGGCAGGTAGGACAGGAGGTACTGGCTCCTGAGCTCTTCGTTGATTTCCGCGTAGATCTTCGCGAGGCCGCGCGCGGAATCGACGTAATAAACCGTCCCCCCCGTCTCGCGCGAGATCTTCCCGAGCTTGTGCCTCACCTCCAGCTGCGTCGATCCGATACGCAGCCCGATGAAGTAGACGGCGACGCCCGTCTTCTTCGCGTAGTCGAGCGCAGCCTCGAACGTGAAGTGGGAGCTGCGGTCCTCGCCGTCCGTCAGGATGACGTACGCCTTGCGGCCCCGCGTTCCCTGGTACTGATAGAGGCCGTAGACGAGTGCGTCCCAGAGCGCCGTGGAGCCCTGCGCCCGGATGCCCGCGAGAGCCTGCGCGAGGCGGTCGCGATCCGTCGTGAAATGCGAAACGAGCTGGGGCTCGTTGTCGAACGTCACGAGGAAGCACCGGTCGCGCTTCGTCATGACGTCCTTGAGGAATTCCACGGCCGCCTTCTGCGCCTCGATGATCGACTCTTCCATCGAGCCAGACGTGTCGACGCCGATGCCGAGGGAGAGCGGGAGGTTCGTGACGGATTCGAACCCGTCGAGCACCTGCGGCACGGTGTCCTCGAGGATCGTGAAGTTCTCCTTCGAGAGGCCCGTCACGGGGCGCCCCTTCGCGAAGACACTCGTGTAGAGCTCGACCGCGCGGACGTTCTCCTCGGAAAGGTACTTCGGAGCGTTGTAATACCTGAGGTCTTCCGTCGTCGTGCCGTCGTCGAGAGTCGCGACGACGCGCAAGAAGCCGAGGTCCACGCTCTTCGGCACATCCACGACCTGCTCGAAGGGCTCCTGGTAAACAACGGCGGCCCTCTTGTCGTTGACGAAGAACTCCACCTGCTGGAGACGCTTCGTCTCGGGTACCGCGACGTCCGCGGATACCCGAGTCGCGCCCTCGAGCTTCACGCCCTTCGCGGGCTGGAGGATCCGGAGCCGGAACGCCTCGCGGCCCTCGTTGAGCGTGACCTCGTCCTGCGCGATCGCCTTGCCGTCCTTCGTGTAGCCGATCACCTTCACGACGTGCTTGCGGGGCAGCTCGCCGAGATCGAGGTCCGCGGCGAACGGCGGACGCCTTTTCGTCAAGACCCGGGTGTTGTTCAGGTAGAACTCCGTGAAAGCAATGTCGCTCGACGAAGCGCGGGTCTCGAACCGGACGAGGCCCGTCGCGATCTCGCGCGCGATCGGGATCAGAGAGAGCGTTCCCCTCGCTCCGCCCTTCTCGACGAGCTCCGTGACGGCCTTGCGCGCCGCCTCGCGCGCGGCCTTTTCCGCCGGGGAGATCGTCGCGTCCGGAATCTCGGGAACCTTCAGCTTCTCGCTGATGAGGGCCGCGGCGTTGCGGTTCGCGTCGGACACCTTCACCTTGAGCCGGTAGTCGCCGGGATAGAGGTCGCGCTCGATCGTGAGAGGCACGAAGGGACCGCTCACCGTCGAGGCGGGGAAATCGAACCGGTACCGGAAGTTGTCGATGAGGCGGCCGTCGCGGACGACCTCCCCGACGACGTCCACGTCGAAGAACGTCTCCTCTCCGATCTGCTTCTTCGTGAGCGAGTCGCGTTCGAGGAGGACGGCGAGCTCCATCCGCATCCGGCTCCCGACGGCTTCCGGAAACCGGAAGACTCTCTGCAGGGGCAGCGCCGCGGCGCCCGCCTGCATGTCGGTCGTCATCTGGAGGATCCGGTCCGCGCCTTCGACGTCCGGCTTCGGCCCTTGCCTGATGTCGTCGGCCATCTTGAGGGCTCCCGACTGCCCGAACATCGCGGAGACGGCGCTCATCGCCGCCTGTACGTCGCGCGACTCGGTGCAGCGCGAGAAGTCCACCCGCCGCGCCGCGCCCACGCCGAGCGCACCCGGCGTTCCGCCCGCGACGATCGCCTGCGGTCCGTCGAGCGGCGTCCACATCCTGTAATCGCCCGCCCCGAACGGCTGATAGAAGAGGAGGACGACCTTCGACATGTGGAGCGTCTCGAGACGCTCGTAGTACCAGATCTGAATTGGCCAGTAGATGTCCTGGCAGTCGATTTTGCGGACGCCGTCCGGCGGTCCGTTCACGAGGTAGATCCGGCCCTGGTCCGTGTTCGTGTTGCGGAAATGCTCCTTCGCCTGCTGAAGCCTGAGCTCGTAGATGTCGCGGAACGCGATCCGCATCCCGTCCGGCGCGAGGGAGCGCCGCTTCCAGAAGTCGTCCAGGAAGTGCTCGCGCTGGTAGTCCTCGCCGAGCTTCAGGAGCGTGTCGCGCTCGACGTCCGTGATGATGGGCTCCACGTCCGTCAGGAATTGCCGGTACTTCTCCGGCAGCTCCGCCATGAGCTTCTTGCGCTCCTTCCCGGTGAGCGGCTTGTTCGAGACGAGGAGCGTCGGGGCGGGCTCGGTCTTCGCGCCCGCGGGAGAGAGCACGTGCGCGACGGCAAGCGCCCCCCGCTCGGCGAGGCCGCCGTTGTTGTCTCCCTGCCGGCGGGAGATGTCCTTCACGGCCGAGGCGACGAGAGCCGCGTCCGCGCAGGCGCCGGACGCGGCCTGCGCCTCCGCGAGCCCGCCCTTCGCCGAGGGGGCCAGCAGGACCGCCTCGCCCTCGAGCACGGTCCAGTAGCGATAGGCGCCCGTGGGCGACTCGGGGTAGAAGACGACGCGCGCGTTCTTTCCGAGAGTCGGATGTTCGAGGTAGGTCCAGATCTCGAGCGCGCGGAACGTGTCCGGACAGCGGACGGTCACACGGGCGTCCGGGGCACCGGACGCGATGAAAACGCTCGAGCGATCGTCGTCGAGCCGCCCGAAGAGCTTGATCGCCTCGGGACCGCGCGCGGCCTGCGGGGCCGGAGCCGGCGGATTCACGGCGACGAGGGACGTCGAGGCCGAAGGCGTGGCGGGCCCCGCGGGCGAGGCGGGCGCCGGAGCCGGAGCGGCGGTCGCAGGAGCGGGAGCCTTTGGAGCGGGGGGAGGCGTGTCGGCGCGCATCCAGCCGGCGGCGAGGACTGCGGCGACCCCGAGAAACCTCCAACCCGATCTCATCCTGACCTCCGGCGAGACCCCGATTCTGCGTCGGCGCGCCTCTCCCGGGCAATCGCTCGCAAGACGGATTCCACGCTTCTGCGTCCCTTATTGCGTACGGGGCCGCGGCGCGCCAGCCGTCGGACTCGACGACCCCTACAATCTTCCGTCCGGAGGTTCGATTTCCTGGACACCAGGGCCCCTTATCTCTACGCAGACCACCACGCGACGACCCCTCTCGACCCTGAGGTGTTCGCGGCGATGCGCCCATGGCTGGATGGACTCTCGGCGAATCCCTCGTCCACCCACGCACCCGGGCGCGCCGCCCGTCAGGCCGTCGAGGCGGCCCGCACCGAAGTGGCGTCGGCGCTCTCCGCCGCCGCCTCCGAGATCGTCTTCACCTCGGGCGGGACCGAGTCCAACAACCTCGCCGTGAGGGGAGGCGCCCGCGAGGCGCGCGCTGCCGACCCGGCGAGGCGGATCGTCGCCTTCACGGCGGCCGAGCACTCCGCCGTGCGGGAGGCGGCGCTCGCACTCAGCGCCGACGGCTTCGAGACCGTCGAGCTTCGGGTCGACGGACGCGGCGTCCCGGCCCCGCAGGACCTCGGCGCCGGGCCGGGCGGAACGGCCCTCGCTCTCGTCACGGCCATTCTCGCGAACAACGAGACGGGTGCCGTGTTCGATGCCCTTCCCGCCTTCGCGGCGGCGGTCCGGAGCCGCGGAGCCCTCATCCACACGGATGCCGTCCAGGCGGTGGGAAAGATCGCCGTGATTCCGGCCGCTCTCGGAGTGGATCTCCTCTCCTTGACCGCCCACAAGTTCGGGGGCCCGAAGGGCGCCGGGGCTCTTTATGTGCGCAAGGGGGTCCGTCTGGAACCGCTCGCCTCTGGAGGCGGCCAGGAACGCGGCCGGCGCGGGGGTACGGAGAACGTCGCCGCGATCGTGGGCCTCGGCGTCGCCATCCGGCTCGCCGCGGGACGGCTTTCCCTGGAAGGGGCCCGCATCGGAGGCCTCCGCGACCGTCTCGAAGTGGGGCTTCTCGCACGCGTGCCGGGGACGCGGATCAACGCCGCCGGCGGCGCACGTCTCCCGACGGCGACGTCGGTGGTCTTTCCCGGCACGGATTCCGAGACGCTCGTCGCGGCGCTCGATCTCGAAGGGATCGCGGTCTCGGCGGGTTCGGCCTGCCATGCGGGCACGACGGCTCCGAGCCGCGTCCTCGTCGCGCTCGGCCTCGAGCCGCGCGACGCGCGGGCGACGCTCCGGTTCTCGTTCGGCCACACGACGCGCGGCGAAGACGTCGACCGGCTCCTCGAGGTCGTCCCGCGCATCGTCGAACGCGCGCGCGGCACGCGGCGGGCTTGATCGCCGGTGCGGGACACGCTCTAATGCCACCGTCTGTGCCATTTAGCGGGAGTTTCCTCGCGTGATCATCCAGTGCACGTCCTGTCAGGCTCGCTACCACTACGACGAGTCGCGTTTCGGCGGCGCGTCCGTGAAGAAAATCAAGTGCACGAAGTGCACGACGATCTTCGAGATCCGGAACCCCGCGCTCCCCGCCGGCCCCTCGGCCGCGGCCGGCCGCTTCGCCGCCGGACCGTCTCCAGACGAATTCTCGCTCGACGAGACCGCTCTCACCGAAGCCCGTAAGAGGAAGAACATGCCCGCCGGCGTCCCGGGCGCGCCCGCTCGCGTCCTTCCTACGGTGACGCTCGCGGCGGAAGGCACGGGCCCGATCGGGATGCCCGACGCGGCTGGCACGACCGACCGCGTGCCGGTCACGGGCGCCCTGAGGAATCCGACGCGGCCGCTCTCCCTTCCGGGCGACCAGCGCCTCTCGCTCGCGTGCATCTCCGGTCCGGACTCGGGGCGGATCTTCGAGATCGACAAGCCACGCGTCGTCATCGGACGCGCGAACGCCGACATCGTCGTCGCGGACATCCAGTGCTCGCGCCAGCACGCGGCGATCGAGGTCATGGACGAGCACGTCTTCGTCGTGGACCTGAATTCGACGAACGGGACCTACGTGAACGACCAGCGCGTGAACCGGGCCGAGCTCGACAACCGCACCGAGTTCGAGATCGGCACGACGACGCTCATGCTCATCCGCAGCTACGCGCGCGAGGGTTCTTCGGGCAACGTCTAGCCGAGCGCCCCGAGGATCGCGTCGAGCGTCGCCGGCAGGAGGCGCGGCGGGTTCGCGAGCCGGCCTCCGCCGCGGTGGTACGCCGACATCGTCCCCGAGAACTTCAGCGCGTGGGCCGTGGCGACGACGACGACGAGGTCGTCCTTCCGGATCACGCCCGACCGCCTCAGCTTCGCGGCCCCCGCGAGCGCAACGGCCGAGTTCGGGCAGATCGCGAGCCCGTGGCGGTTCGCGAGCGCGAATGCGTCGAGAAGCTCGGCCTCGGTCACGCTTTCCACGACGCCGTCGAAGTAGCGGATTTCGCGCTCGGCCCTCGCGTGGGACACGGGGGCGCCGATGCGGATCGCCGAGGCCGCGGTGTCGGCGGCGACGCGCGTCACGCGCTCCCGAAAGCCCGTCCGAAAGGACTGGAAGAAGGGATCCGCGGCGGAGGCCTGGATTCCCGCGAGCCGCGGCTTCCGGCCGATCAGCCCGAGGTCCAGCCATTCCCTCAGGCCCTTGCCGATCGCCGACACGTTGCCCGCGTTGCCCACCGGCACGACGATCCAGTCCGGCACGCGCCAGCCGAGGTCCTGAACGGCCTCCCAGCCGATCGTCTTCTGCCCTTCGATCCGGACGGGGTTCTTGGAGTTCAGGAGGGCGACGGGCCGCGCCGCCGTCAGATCGGCGACGAGGCGCATGCAACCGTCGAAGTCCGTGTCGAGGCCCAGCGTCGTCGCCCCGTAGGCGAGCGCCTGGCTGAGCTGTTCGTCCGTGATCTTCCCTCGGGGCAGGAGGACGACGGCCCGCATCCCGGGAACCTCCGCGGCGTAGGCGGCGAGCGCCGCGGACGTGTCGCCCGTCGAGGCGCACGCGACCGTCTCGAATCCCAGGGCGTGCGCCCACGACACGCCGGCCGTCATCCCCCTGTCCTTGAACGACAACGTGGGGTTCTCACCCTCGTGCTTGACGAAGAGCCGCGAGAGCGCGAGCTCGTCGCCGAGAGATCCGCACGCGTAGAGCCGCGTCGCACCCTCCGGCTTGCTCACGATTCCGTCTTCGGGAAGGTCCGGGAGCACGTGCTCGCGGAAGCGCCAGACACCGCTCGCCTCGAAGGGACGGGTCGCCTCCGAATGCGGCGCCGCCCGCCGGCGGTCGAAGAGGTCCTGCCAGGCGGCTCCCGTACGCCCGAACGCGTGGAGGTCGGACACGACGTCGAGGAGCGACCCGCAGGCGCACGCCGTCCGCGCCTCGGAGAGCGGGTACGCCGCCGCGCACGCGATGCACCGGAACGAGGACAACCCCTTCACGATCTTCTCCGCACGCGCTGAACGCGCGCGCCCCTGAGGTCCAACCGATGGACGCGGGCGCGCGCGACGACACCCGTTTTCTTCCACGCGGCGACGCCCGCGCGGCAGATCTTCTCTGTGTCGGCTTCCTCCTCGGCCAGAGCCACGAGCGAAGGACCGGCGCCCGCGAGGCAGGCTCCGCTGGCTCCCGCTTTCAGGAGCGCGTCCCGCACGGCGCGGCCGCCTTCGATGAGCGGCAGACGCCTCGGGTCAACGAGGCGATCCGCGAGGAGGCACGCTCCCGCCGCGGCAATATCGCCGGAGGAGAGCGCCAGAACGAGTCGCGCAAGCGCGCCCGCGTGAAAGGTGTGCTCCCCCATCGGCACGGCCTTCGGAAGAACCGAACGTGCCCGTCGCGTGGACAGCTCGAGCGCCGGGTGCACGAGGATCAGCCGAAGACGGAGCGGAACGCTCAGCTTGACGGGCGCGAGAGAGCCCGCCGGATCGGAGGACGGTACGAGGACGACCCCTCCGAGGAGCGACGCGAAGACGTTGTCGCCGTGCCACGAGCCGTCGGCGGCGTACTCGGCTTTCAATCCCGCGAGAAGGAGCCGGCTCTTGCCCCCGATCCCGAGGAGGAGTCCCGCCGCGAGGGCTCCGGCCGCCGCCGAGGCCGCCGACGACCCGAGCCCGCTCGAGAGCGGAAGCCCCTTTTCGAGCGAAAGCTCGAGCCCGCGCTTCCTCTCGCCGCACTCTTCGAGGACCGCGGCGGCGGCAACGGCCGCCGTGTTGCGGAGCGGATCGAACGGCAGGCGCCCGCCGTCGCCCCGGATGGCGAGGACGCGCACGCCGGGCGTCGCGGACAGCCGCGCGGTCACGACGTCGCCAGGGCCGTCGAGCGCGGCCCCGAGGACGTCGAACCCGACGCCAAAATTCGCGACGGAGGACGGAGCGAAGACCGAGACCGCGTTCACCCCACCACCTTGTGGAGCGCTCGCACGGCGGCGTCGCGGTCCTCACCCGCGACGGCGAACGAGATATTGCACTCGGACGAGCCCTGCGCGATCGACTCGACGTTCACCCGTGCGCGCGCGACGGCGGCGAAGACCCTCGCGGCGATCCCCGGAGTTCCGCGCATGCCCTCACCCACCGCCGCCACGACCGCGATCGGTGCCCGCGCGGTCACGGCGTCGATCGCGCCCGTGAGCCGCTCCCAACGGAACTCCTGCTCGAGGGCCGCGACGGTGCGCGCGCGGTCGCCTTCCGGAATGACGAGCGCGATGTTCTGCTCCGAAGAGGCCTGCGAGAACATGACGACGGAAACTCCGAGCCGGGCGATGGCCGAGAACACGCGGGCCGCGATCCCCGGGATTCCCGTCATTCCGCGCCCGTCCAGGGACAGCAGGCAGAGCCCTGGAACGGCCGTGACCGCTCGGATGCCGGCGGCGCCGTCGCCGCGGGATGCGATCGTCGTGCCGCGGATCTCCGGCCGGAAGGAGTTCCGGATCACGAGCGGGATGCCCGCCGCGATCGCGGGAAGGACCGCCGGGAAGTGGAGAACCTTCGCCCCGAAATACGTCATCTCCGCGGCTTCGCGGTACGAGAGGCGCGGAAGGAGCCGCGCCTCCTTGACGACGCGGGGGTCCGCGGACAGGACTCCGTCCACGTCCGTCCAGATGACGACCTCGCGGGCGAGCAGGGCGGCTCCGAGGAGCGCGGCCGTCGTGTCCGAGCCCGACCGGCCGAGAGTCGTCGTCTCGCCCTTCGCGCTCCGGGCGATGAACCCCGTGACGACGGGTACGACGCCGGCCGCGAGAATGGGGCGCAGGCGCCGCCTCACGCGCGGGTCGCTGCGTTTGCGGTCGCAGCTCGCGGCGCCGTGATGATCGTCCGTGACGAGGAGGTCCCGGGAATCGACGGCCCGCGCCGGAACGCCGGCCTTCGCGAGGGCAGCCGCGAGGAGAGGCGCCGAGAGGCGCTCGCCGAACGACGAGACGAGGTCCGTCACGCGCGCCGTCCGCTCCCTCAGGAGGGAAACGCCCTGCAGAGCGGCGTCGAGCTCGCGGAGGGGCGCTTCGTCGAACCGCACGCCCAGCGCCCGCGCGACCTCGGCGTGGCGCGCCATCAAGGCCTCGACCGCCTTGCGGGCTAGCCCCAGCCGCCCTCTCTCGGCTTCCCATGCCGCTCCCAGGAGGACGTCCGTCACCCCGCCCATCGCGGAAGCCACGACGACGACAGGCCGTTTCCGGCGCGCGGCGGCGACGAGGCGCGACGCGTTCTGGATGCGTTCCGCGTCCCCGAGCGAGGTCCCGCCGAACTTGTGGATGGCGACGGTGCGTGCGGTGCGGGGCATGCGCCGGGCATGGTACAGCCCCGGCCCCGGCGTTAGGATCGGGAGATGAAGCACGATCACTCGCGGCCCGTCGGGCTGTGCGTCTCTCTCTCCCTCGCCGCCTCCTTCGCCCTCACGACGACAGCGGCGGTCCGGCCCTCGTATCCGAAGGCGCCGAGGGCCGAGCAGGTCGACGACTACCACGGGACGAAGATCGCGGACCCCTTCCGCCCGCTGGAGGACCCCGACGCGCCCGCCACGCGCGCGTGGATCGACGCGGAGAACTCCCTCACGCGCTCCTATCTCGACGCGATTCCGGAGAGGGCGGAACTCAGAAGCCGGCTCACAAGGCTCTGGAACTACGAGCGGTTCACGACGCCCGTGAGGGAGGACGGCCGGCTCTTCTACTCGCGCAACGACGGGCTCCAGAACCAGGCTGTCCTCCACGTCGTGGACAAGGAAGGAGTCGACCGCGTCCTGCTCGATCCGAACACGCTTTCGAAGGACGGCACGATCGCGCTCTCGGGCACCGCGATCTCACGCGACGGGAAGAACCTCGCGTACGGCGTGGCCTCCGGGGGGTCGGACTGGCAGGAATGGCACGTGCTCGACGTGGCGGGCGCGAAGGAAACCGGGGACGTCCTCAGGTGGATCAAGTTCTCGGCACCGGCGTTCGCGAAGGACGGCACCGGGTTCTACTACGCCCGTTACGACGCACCGGCTTCGGGCCGCGAGCTCGATGCCGTCGTGAAGAACCAGAAGGTCTACTTCCATCGCCTCGGATCGCCGCAGGCCTCCGACACACTCGTCCATGCTCCCGAAGACCCGAACTTTCTCCACCAGGTGAGGGTTTCGGAGGACGGGCGCTGGCTCGTCCTCTCGATCTCGCGGGGCTCGAGCGGCAAGAACCGGCTCTGGGTGAAGGATCTCAACCGGGAGGGCGCGCCTTTCCTCAAGCTGTTCGACGATTTCTCGTCGCGCTGGGCCTGGGTCGACAACGACGGGGCGACGGCGTACCTGCGCACGGACCGAGACGCGCCGCGCGGGCGCCTCGTCTCCGTCGACCTCGCCGCCCCGAAGCCGGTCCCCGTGGACGTCATCCCGGAAAGCGAGGCTGTCCTCCAGTCCGTCCATCCCGTGGGGGACCGGTTCGTCGTCGTCACGATGAAGGACGCCTCGGAACGCGTGAGGATCCACGGGCGCGACGGGAAGCCCGGCCGCGAGGTCGCCCTTCCGGCCCTCGGCACGGTGAGCGGCTTTGCGGGGCACCGGAGCGATCGCGACACCTTCTTCACGTTCACGTCCTTCACGTACCCCTCGACCGTCTTCCGCCTCGACGTGGCGTCGGGGACCGCCGCCGTCTTCCGGCAACCTAAAGTGGATTTCGATCCGGCCTCGTTCGAGACGAAGCAGGTCTTCTATCCCAGCAAGGACGGAACGAGGGTGCCGATGTTCCTCGTGGCGAAAAAGGGCGCCCGATGGGACGGCACGAACCCGGCGCTCCTCACCGCGTACGGTGGTTTCAACATCCCCGAGCTCCCGGCCTTCTCCGTGAAATACCTCGCCTTCGTCGAGCGGGGCGGCGTCTTCGCCCAGGCTTGCCTGCGCGGCGGATCGGAGTACGGCGAGGAGTGGCACAAGGGCGGGATGCTCGACAAAAAGCAGAACGTCTTCGACGACTTCGCGGCCGCGGCCCGGTGGCTCGTCGAGAACAAAGTCACGTCGGCGAAGAAGCTCGCGATCGCCGGGGGCTCGAACGGCGGTCTCCTCGTCGGCGCCGTCCTGAACCAGCACCCCGAGCTCGTGGGAGCGGCGTTGCCCGCCGTCGGGGTGATGGACATGCTCCGCTTTCAGAAATTCACGATCGGCTGGGCCTGGACGAACGAATACGGCTCCGCGGAGAACGCCAAACAATTCAAGTTCCTCTTTCCCTATTCCCCGCTCCACAACATCCGCAAGGGCTATGCCTATCCTCCGGTCCTCATCACGACCGCGGACCACGACGACCGCGTGGTGCCCGCCCACTCCTTCAAATACGCGGCGACCCTCCAGGAAGCCCAGGCGGGTGACGCGCCCATCCTGATCCGCATCGAGACCCGCGCCGGCCACGGGGCCGGCAAGCCGACGTCGAAGCTCATCGACGAGGCGGCGGACCAGCTCGCGTTCCTCTCGATGGCTCTCGGCGGGCCGGCGCGATGAGACGGATTCTCGCGTCCGCCGTCCTCGCGATCGCCGTCACGGGACTCTGGGGCTGCGCCTCCGCGCCGCCTCCCGCTCCCGCCCCGACCCCGGAGCCTGCTCCCCCCGCCGAGCTGACGCCCGCGGCCGCCGCCGAAGCCTCGTGGCTCGTCACGTCGAAATCCATCAACGTGCGCGAGACCGCGTCGACAAAAGCCGCGACGGTGGCCCGCCTCAGGAAAGGTGCCCGGCTCACGTCCTTCGAGGACAAGGACGGATGGCTTCACGTGAAGCTCGCGGACACGCGCACGGGATGGATCCGGCGGGACCTCCTGAAAAAGGACGACGGCTGCCTTCCCGACCGGCGCGAGGTGCTCCTCACGCCGCCGATGATCCACATGTCGGAGGGCGCGGGCGCGGCAGGCGGCGCGGCGGGAAAAGGAAAGGTCGTCGTCGAAGCGGATGTCGACGAGACCGGGGTCGTCAAGGCGGTCCGGGTCGTCAAGAATGAAACGGGCTCGAGCGAGCGGGCCGAAATGGCGAAGAGCGAGGTCCAGGGCGTTACGTTCCAGCCGCCCGTGAAGAAATGCCGGGTTACGGGCTTCACGTACGTCTACACCCGAGCGTTCTAGTTATCTGACGACGACGTAGTCCTTGATCTTCGCGAACGTGCCTTCCTTGATGCCGGATACCTTCATGATGTCCTCGGGGGCGGCGAACTTCCCGTTCGCGCTGCGATAGTCGACGATCGCCTGCGCCTTGACCGGACCGATCTCCGGCAGCCTGTCGAGCTCCTCGGCCGAGGCGGTGTTGATGTTGATCTTCGTACCGGGAGCGATCTTCTCGGAGGAGGAGGAAGAGGAGGAAGACGACGAAGAGGAGGAGGATTTTCTGGAAGGCGAAGACGCTTCGGAAGTCTTACGCGTCGAGGCGGGGCTGCCTTCGTCATTCTTCGAAGCACTCGACTTCTTTCCCTTCGTCTTCGTCTCCGTGGCAGTCTCTTCCTTCGCGGAGGCGTCGCCGCCCGAGAGCTTGAGGACCTTCTTCAGGGAGTCGAGCTTCTTGCCCGAACCGACGCCCTTGACCTTCGAGACGTCGTCCCAGGTCTCGTAGGGGCGGTTCTTCACGAGCTCCTTCGCGAGCCTGTCGCTCACACCCTTCGCCGCGGCGATCTCCTTCTCGGACGCCGTGTTGAGGTTGACCTTCTCGGTCTTCCCGGACTTGTCCGACTTCGAGTCGGCATCCGCGGCTGGTGTCGGCGTCTTCTTCTTCGCGGCGAGGGCGGCCGGCGAGGCACAAAGGGCGGCCACGACCGCGCAGCCGAGGAGCGCATTCAACAACTCTCTTTTCATTTGCAAAATCTCCTTGTTTCTCTCGATCCCGAGACTCGCGCAACTCTATCGCGGACGCCCGTGCGCCGCCAGACGCCGCACGAGCGCATCCCGTAAACTCCGCGACCGATGCCGAAACGGACGGACATCAAGTCGATTCTCGTGCTGGGCTCGGGGCCGATCGTGATCGGCCAGGCGTGCGAGTTCGACTACTCGGGAACGCAGGCCTGCCGCGTGCTCCGGCGCGAGGGCTATCGCGTCGTACTCGTGAACTCGAATCCGGCGACGATCATGACCGACCCCGAGTTCGCGGACGCGACGTACATCGAGCCGCTGGACCGCGACACCGTCGCCACGATCATCGCGCAGGAGCGGCCGGACGCCCTGCTGCCGACGGTCGGCGGCCAGACGGCGCTGAACCTCGCCGTCGCGCTGGACGAGGCGGGCGTCCTCGCGAAGTACTCGGTCGAAACCCTCGGGGCCTCGGTCCATTCCGTCAAGCTCGGCGAGGATCGCCTCCTCTTCAAGCAGGCCATGCAGAAGGTCGGCGTCGACGTCCTGCGGTCCGGCATCGCCCGGACCCTCGAGCAGGCGCGCGACGTCGCCGTTCCGTTCGGCTATCCCGTCGTCATCCGCCCCTCCTTCACGCTCGGGGGCACGGGAGGCGGCATCGCGTTCAACAAGGATGACTTCGACGCGATCGTGAAGCGCGGCCTCACGCTCTCTCCGGTCCACGAGCTCCTCATCGAGGAGTCCGTCCTCGGGTGGAAGGAGTTCGAGCTCGAGGTCATGCGCGACGCGGCGGACACGTTCGTCGTCGTGTGCTCGATCGAGAACCTCGACCCAATGGGTGTCCATACCGGCGATTCGATCACGGTCGCGCCGCAGATGACGCTCTCGGACGTCGAGTACCAGGCGATGCGCGACGACGCGCGGAAGGTCATCCGTGCGGTGGGCGTCGCGACGGGCGGCTCGAACATCCAGTTCGCCGTTCACCCGAAGACCGGCCGGCGGATCGTGATCGAGATGAATCCCCGCGTCTCGCGCTCGTCGGCGCTCGCCTCGAAGGCGACAGGGTTCCCGATCGCGAAGATCGCGGCTCTCCTCGCGGTCGGCTACCACCTCGACGAGATTCCGAACGACATCACGAAAAAGACGCCGGCCTCCTTCGAGCCGTCCCTCGACTACGTCGTCGTCAAGATTCCGCGTTTCACGTTCGAGAAGTTCCCCGGCGCCGACACGACGCTCGGCGTCCAGATGAAGTCCGTCGGCGAGGTCATGGCGCTCGGCCGCACGTTCGCGGAGTCGTTCGGCAAGGCGTTGCGCTCCCTCGAGACGGGCCGCACGGGCTGGATCGACGCCGAGCCGGAGACGTCCCCCGTGCGCCCCGACGCGATGCGCGTCCCGAGGCCCGAGCGGATCTTCTCGGTCCTCGCGGCCCTCCGCGCGGGAACGCCGGTCGCGACCGTCTCCGGGATCACGGGCATCGACCCCTGGTTCCTCGACCGTTTCACGGAAGTGCTCGAGACCGAGGCGCTCGTCCGGGCGAAAGGCGCGGCGGTTCTCTCGGACGAGGCGCTCCTCCTCCGCGCCAAGCAAGGCGGCTTTTCGGACGCGGACCTCGCGCTCCTGACGGGTCGAAGCGAGTCCGAGGTCCGGGCGGAGCGAATCTCCCGGGGCGTGACGCCCGTCTTCAACCGGGTCGACACCTGCGCGGCGGAGTTCGAATCGCTCACGCCGTATCTGTACTCCTGCTACGAGACCGAGGACGAATCGAAGCCTTCGAATCGCGAAAAGGTCATCGTGCTCGGATCCGGCCCGAACCGGATCGGGCAGGGCCTCGAATTCGATTACTGCTGCGTCCACGCCGCCGAGGCGATCACGGCCGCCGGATACGAGTCCGTGATGATCAACTGCAATCCCGAGACCGTCTCCACGGACTACGACACGTCAGACCGTCTCTACTTCGAGCCGCTCACGTTCGAGGACGTGATGGCCGTCGTCGAGCGCGAGAAGCCAAAAGGCGTCCTCGTGCAGTTCGGGGGGCAGACGCCGCTCAAGCTCGCCAAGCCGCTCGAGGCCGCGGGCGTCCCGATTCTCGGCACCACTCCGGACGCGATCGACCGCGCCGAGGACCGCGAGCGCTTCGGCGAGCTGCTCAGGGACGTGAACCTGACGGCGCCGCCGTGGGGAGCCGCGCGCGACGTCGCGGGGGGGCTCGCGGTCGGGCGACGGCTCGGGTTCCCCCTTCTCGTGAGGCCGAGCTACGTGCTCGGGGGACGTGCGATGCGGATCGCCTATGACGAAGAGGTGCTCGAGACGGTGCTCGAGGAAGCGATCGCCGCCTTCCCGGGCCGGCCTGTCCTCATCGATCGATTCCTGGAAGACGCATACGAGCTGGACGTCGACGCGCTCGGAGACGGCGAGCACGTCGTCGTCGCGGGCGTCATGCAGCACATCGAGGAAGCGGGTATTCACTCGGGAGACTCGTACGCCGTCCTGCCTCCGTACCGCCGCGTTCCCCGGGCCGCCCTCGGTGAGATTCGCCAGGCGACCGTGAAGCTCGGACTCGCCCTGAAGGTCGTGGGCCTCATGAACGTCCAGTACGCGATCCGCGGCAGCGAGCTCTTCGTCCTCGAGGTGAATCCGAGAGCGTCACGCACGGTGCCGTTCGTCGCGAAGTCCACGGGGGTGCCCCTCGCCCGCCTCGCGGCGCGCCTCTGTCTCGGCGAGACGCTCCCGGGCGTCGGTTTCACCGAGGAGCCGCCCGTGTTCGGCTTCTCGATCAAGGCGCCCGTGTTCCCGTTCCGGCGCTTCGAAGGCGTGGACACGATCCTCGGCCCCGAGATGCGCTCCACGGGCGAAGTCATGGGCCGCGACCGCAGTTTCGGTCTCGCGTTCCTGAAGGCCGCGCTCGGCGCCGGCATCCGGCTACCCGAGAAGGGAAACGCGTTTCTCTCCGTGCACGACGGCGACAAAGACGCCCTCCTGCCGCTCGCGCGCGAGCTGGACGCGCTCGGGTTCCGCCTCCTCGCGACCGCGGGCACGGCGAAGGCGCTCTCGAGAGGTGGCCTCACCGCGGAGATCGTCCTGAAGGTGAACGAGGGCCGCCCGAACATCGTGGACCTCATGATCAACGGCCGCGTCGACCTCATCGTGAACACGCCGCTCGGCAAGGAATCGTTCTACGACGAGGTCGCGATCCGGAGAACGGCCCTCGACCGCGACATCCCCTGTCTCACGACCCTTTCGGCGGCATCCGCCGCGCTCGAGGCCATCCGTGCCCGCGCCGCGGGTCCGCTGGTGTACGCACCGCTTCAGGAAGAGGTGCGCGTCTGACGCCCGCGCGCCGCGGGGCCCTCGCCTTCGGCGCGACGATCGGCCTTGTGGCCCTCGCCTTCGGAACCTTTCCGACCTCGACCCCGCGCGCGACGCTCACCGTCGCGCTCGCGCTCGCGATGTTCGGCGCGCTACTCGGCTTCCTCCGCCCCGTCGCCGCGGCCTGTGGGCTGGCCGGTGTCCTTCCTCTCGCCGCTGGACTCACCCGCCTCCTGGGCGACCACTCGGGCGCACCCGTGCTCACAGCGCTCGCCCTCGCGACGCTCGGAACCGCGCTCGCGGGTTTCCGGTCGCGCGGCGACGCTTCGCCGCTTCCCCCCCTCCTCAGGAAGTTCGCCACCTGGTTCCTCGTCCTGGCGGCGGCGTCCGCGGCCGCCTCGATCGCGCGCGGCGAGACGCTGTACCTCCTCTTTCGCGGTCGGATCGATCCGCTCCCCTTGAACGCGCTCGGGATGACCGCGGCTGATCGCTCCCGCGACGCGGTCCTCGCATTTCTCGGCCTCGTCCTCCTCCTCTTCGCGGTCGACGTCTTCTCGCGCGTCTGTCTCGCGCCCGGCGGACGCGACCGTCTTCTCCTCGCTCTCGCGGCCGGGGCCGCAATCGCCTTCGCCGTGGCCGGGGTCGGAAGGTTTCTCCGCTTCGACGAGGGCTCCTCTCCGTGGTCCGCCATGCACCGGTATGCCGGGACCTTCACCGACCCGAACGCGCTCGGGGTCGGCGTCGGCCTTCTCGTGCCGCTCCTCGTCGCGGCGCTCCCGCAGCGCGGAATCGCGTCGGACGGGCCCCGGCGCGGATTCGCGCTCCTCGCGCTCGGCGGCGCGCCCTTCGCGCTCGAGGCCTCCGGTTCGCGGACGGGACTGCTTCTGATCGCCGTCGTCGCCGTCGCGGGCGGCGTCGGGCTCGCGCGCGCCCGCCTCGTTTCACGCAACGCCCTCCTCCTGGCGCTTGTCGCCGCCACACTCGCGGCGGGCGCGCTCGTCCCCGCGCTGCCCCGCGGCGGAGGAGTCGCGGTGGGCGGTCTCCTCCAGCGGCTCGGAGCCGGCTTGTCCTCGTCGAGCTTCGCGGATTTCGTGGACCACCGAACCCTCTTCTGGGGGACGGCCCTCGAGATGACCGGGGACGAGCCTCTCTCCGGAATCGGTCTCGGGGGCTTTCCCTACGAATTTCCCGCGGCGTACGCGCGGCGCCACGCCCCACTCGGGGTCACGGACGGCGCGACCAACGCCTTTCTCGAGGTTGCCGCCGAGTGCGGGTTGCCGGGCCTCGCGCTCGCGCTCGTTGCCGTGGCGCCACTCCTCGCGCGCGCGTGTGACGAAGCGTTCTCCCGGGAAAGGCGCGACGGCGTGGCGCGGGCGGCCGGCGCCGCGCTCCTCGGGCTCTTCGTCGCGTGCCAGACGGGTTCGCATCTCAGGTTCCCGGAGATCGGCCTCCTCGCGGGCCTCGTCGCGGGTTTTCTCTTCGTGCCGCGCGCCGGCGAGCGCTTCGCCCCTCCCGGAGAAAAACCCGCCGACGGGGGGCACATCGCCGCGCTGCTCGCGGTCTTCGGCGCCGTCGGCGCGCTCGCGGCCACGATTCCCACCGCGGCGCCCGATGCGCCCTTCCGGCTCGGAAACTGGATCGGCCTCTACGGACCGGCGCCGACCCCCGGCCCCTACCGATGGGCCGGTCCAAGCGTGTGCCGCCGCATCCTGCCTTCGGAGGCGTCCGTCTCCTTCCGCGTCGAGAACGCACGGCCCGACGGGCGGCCCGTGACCCTCGTCCTTTCTCTCGACGGCCGCGCCCAGCCCGCGATCGAGATTGCGGGCGCCTCGTCCCGCGACGTTACCGTCGCGATTCCTTCGGGCACACGGGTGCTCCGCGTGACCGGCCACCCGGACTTCGTCCCTCACGAGCTGACCGGCAGCGCCGACTTCCGCAGACTCTGCTTTCGCCTCGAGCCGGAGGGCACGCCGTGAGCCGGACGTCCGCCGCGCTCCTTTCGTTCCTGGGGTGGGCCGGCCTCCTCGCGTTCGCGTTGCCCGTCGTCCTCCCCCCGATCGCGGGCTACCGCACCGCGGTCGCGCTCGCCGCGATCCTTCTCTTCGGCGCGGCCCTCGTCGCCCCACGATCCGCGTTCGTTCTCGCCCTCGCGGTCGCGACGCTCGGCGGGATCTCGGCACTCGCGTTCGGCGCGCCCGAACCCGTCGCGGCGACCCCTCTCGTCCTTTTCGGATATTTTGCCGGGGCGAGCCTCAAGGACCTGTACGAAATCGATCCTCCCCGAAGGCGCCCGCCACTCCTCACGCCGTTCCGCGCGTTCGCCGCCGTCTCGGCGGTCTCGGCGGTCGCGGCCTTCGTCGGCCTCAGGACGAGCTATTTTCTGGTTCGCGGGGTCGGACCTCCCTACGCGGTCAACACGCTCGGCGAGGACGCGAGCCGCGTCCTTCCCGGAGTTCTCGGGGCCCTGCTTCCTCTGTTCGTCGCGGCCGGCGTGTACCGGATCGCGGCGCGTTTCGTGGCGGAAGGGCGCGCCGCGGTACTCGACCGGGCGCTCCTCGGAAGCGCGCTCCTCGCGGGCGGTGTCGCTCTGCTCCAGAAGATCGGAGCTCTCCCCCTCCTCCGCGCGCAGCGATGGGCGGAATGGCACCGCGCGCAGAGCACGTTCACGGATCCCTCGTCCGCGGGAGTCGCCGTCTCTCTTCTCGCGGTTCCCATGCTGGCTCTCGCGGCCACCGGCCGGCCTTCGCGCCGGATCGTCGCGTCGGCGGCCGGCGCCGCGCTTCTCGTCGTCCTCGCGGACGCGGGCTCTCGCGCCGGGCTCGTCGGGACCATCACCGCCGCGCTCGTCTTCGTGCTGTGGGGACTCACACGCCTCGCGGCGGGGGCGGGCGGAGGGGCGCGCCGGCGGATCGCGGGAACCATCGGCGCCCTCGCGATCCTTTCGGCGCTCCTCTTCGCAGCGGCGCTTTCGTGGCCGAACCGCGGGGCGGTCCGCTCCGCCCTCCTCGCCCGCGTCGAGGCGCCGTTTCGGACTCAACCCACGCCGTTCGAAGAGACGCGCGGCCGCCTCCTCCTCTATGAAGGGGCGTGGGAGGCGTTCCGCTCGCATCCCGTCGCGGGCCTCGGCCTCGGCTCGTTCCGCATCGTGTTTCCAGACCTCGCCGCGCGGACGCTCGGCCGGGCGGTCCGCACGACGGACCATCCCCCGTCCCTCTATCTCGGCACGCTCGCGGAGTCGGGTCTTGCCGGCGCGTCCCTGCTCCTGCTCCTCCTCCTCGGCGTCTCCCGTTCGGCGGGCCGTGCCCTGACGCTCGAGGGTGACGCGCAGGATGACGAGACCGTGGCCCGCGCGGCAGCGGCCGCGTCCATGATCGGACTCCTCGTCGTGTTCCTCTTCGGGTCGCACCTCGTCTACACCGAGATCGCCGCGCTCGTCGGCCTCCTGACCGCACGTCTCCCGCTGCGCGAAGACGGTCGCACCGGGCGTTTCCTCACCGCGGTCGTGCCCGTCGTCCTCGCAGGCGCTCTCGTTTGCGCGATCGGCGGCGTTGCCGCGCGCGCCTGGGAGACCCGGTCACCCGAGGCCGGATTCCGGTGCACCGCGAGTGCGGGCGTGTACGACGTGGAGCACGATCCGGGCGGACGCCCCTTCCGTTGGATCGGCGAATCGGGGGCGTGGCTCGTCAAGCTTCCCCCGCGAGCTCCCGGCTCGCCGCCGCCGGTCCTTTCTCTCCCGGTGCACAACGGACGGCCGGACGGCCGCTCCGTCGGCATCGACATCACGTGGGGAGACAGGCTCCGCGGCCGCGTCACGCTGCCGGCCGGCGCATGGAAAAAGATCCAGATCCCGCTCCCGGACGCGGAGAGCGGCGTGCTGAGGCTTCACGTCCTCCAGCCGTTCCGGCCCGCCTCGCGGAGGGATCTCCGCCTCCTCGGGATCCAGATCGGAGACGTTCCCGAGCGGGCGGCGCCTTCCGGATGAGTCTCCTGCGCGTGCATCCCGGCGATCCGGGGCGCCCCAGCCGCTCTCTCGAGATCGGGCCGCGCGGCGGGGCGGCTCTCGCGCTGCTTCTTGTCGGGTCCGGCGCCGCGATCGTCCTCGGACTCGCGGGGGCTCCCACCGTCGTGTCGGACGCCGTGCACGCCGCCGACCGGCGCGCGATCCAGGAGACGGCTCAACGCGGCGCCGAGTCGCTCGCCTCGGTCGGGCGGCGCGCGCTCGCCCTCGGAAATCGGCTCGCGGCGGACGAGCTCTTCCTCGCCCGCGTTGGCGCCATCCTGGAGGTTCCGCTTCCCGACCGGTTCCCGGAGGAAGCGCGCACGACCGCACCGACGACCGCTCCGGCGATGGAAGCCGAGACCACGGAGCTCGCGCGGCGAATCCGCATGTTCGAGTTGTTCCGGCGGCGCCTCGCGGCGCTTCCGGACCGGCTGCCGGGGGGCTTCGATCCCGTCTTCGTACCGTCCCGGGCCCCCGTCGAGCCGTCGTCTTCCGTTCCGATCGAGCTCTTCGGATGGCACCCGTCCGAAGTCACGCGCCGGGACGAGTTCTGCTCCGGGCTGACGCTGGCAGCCCCCGCCGGAACCGCGGTGACGGCGCCCGCCGCGGGAGTCGTCGTGTTTTCCGGGCCGGTCTCCAAGCACTGGGACGCCGCCTGGCGTCGACTCGGGACGATCGTCGTCGTGTCCCACGACCCGCGCACGCGCACGGTCTACGGTCATCTCGGCGCGGTGCTCGTGAAGCGGAACCAGCTCGTGTCGCGCGGGAGTCCGATCGGCCGGGTCGGCGCGAGCGGCTTCGCGCCAACCCCGCGCCTTCACTATGAGATCCACCGCCTCGTGAACGACCGCTGGATCCCCCGCGACCCGAGAATCTTCATCCTCGACGTCGACTGGATCGACGCGGCCGGGTTCCGCCCGGGCCCGTCGCCGCCGCCGCTCCCGGACCTGCCGGTCTCGCTGCGATGACTCAGGACAGCACGGGTGGCGAGGCTGTCCCGCGTCTCCATGCACCGAGAATCTTGGCGGAGGCGCCCGCTGAGAAGACGATCAGCAGAGGATCCGTGAATGAAATGCGAAAGCGCATCACGACCTGAAACGGCACGTGGGCGAGCCAGACGCTGACGAAGAGCGCGATGACCCAGCCCGCGACGAAGGGATCCTGCTTCCAGTGCCGCGCGAGACCGATCGCGCCAAGGCAGAAGAGCGCGGCGTTCAGGACTCCGCTCAGCGCGACGACGCCGGTGGGGTATTCCTGCGGATCCACCCACGGGCACCAGAACCTGGTCGCTCTTCTGACTGCAAAAACAACGGCTGCCTCCGGGTCATGGATCACGTTCCGGAGCCCCGCTGCGAACCATGCGCTGCTTCTCTCGCGGGGGCCCGTCGCCGAGGCCTCGATCTCCTTCGCAACTGCAGGCGTCACTACAGATTCAAAGGCTTTCGCGGCTGCTCGATAGTCACCAGGATCGCTGATTCGCGAGATCCGCTCCATCTCAGGATGCGAGCCACGCCAGAAGTTGAGGCCGCCGGCATCATTTATCAGAATGACCTCGTGGTACCGAATGAAGTTGCGCGTTACCCAGGGTAGGAACGTAACGAATGCGCCCGCGCTCATCGCGGAAAATAGAAGCCAGCGAATCGCGCGACCCCCGCCCGAGAAGGGGATGCCCGCAACGGCAATCGCAAGAGCAACCAATCCGGCCGGACGGGCGAGCGCACTGAACGCAAACGCGCAGCCGGACACGAAGGCGAGCGACCACCTTCGCGTTTGAAGCGCACGGAACAAGAGCCAGATCGCCACCGTGAGGAATAGCATCGCCAGGGGCTCCGACCGAATGTCGCAGACTCCTAGGATGAAGAAAGGATCGGCCGCCGCAAGGACGCCTGCCGTCAGCGCGACCGGAGGCGACGAGAAGAGGAGGAACGCGACCTCGCCAACGACCACCGCGGTGGCCGAGTCGAGGACCGCCAAACCGCTCTTCGCGAGCCATGTCTTCTCGGGCTGACAGGCGGTCGCTGCCGCAATGAAGAACGGCAAAGCCGGGGCCCTGAAGAACGGAAGGTTCCCGTGATCCGGATACCGGCTCTCCTCGCAAATGATCCGAGCGGCATCCAGGTAGTCCTGAGCATCCCCGAACCGGATCGCATTCGGTCCAGTAAACAGAACCGCCCCCACCCGCAGCACGAGAGCGGTCGCGAACACGATGGCACGGCGTCCGCGCCCCGAGCCCGCGAAGGACGTAAGCGCGCTCCGTGAGCGGTGATCGATCTACTTTCCCTTCAGCTTCAGCATCGCGATAATTCTAGCGCCGTGACTCGACCGCCCCCCGCCGCGGGGACGCCTGCACTCAGCACAAGGTCCGAATCTAGAGCTTCTTCAAGAGCTCGAGCACCCGCACCGCCTCCTCCTCGTCGTTCCCGACGTGCGGCGAGAAGCGCACGAAACCCTCACGCGCCGAGACGACGACGTTCTCCTCCGCGAGGCGCTTGTGGAAATAGCGGGCGTCCTTGCCCGCGGGAGGGCGGGCCGCGAGGATGCCCGAGCGTGGCGGGCCGCCGAAGAGGAGCGGCTCGAAGCCGAGGCGCGGGAGGCCGTCCACGAGCACCGCGAGCGTGCGTGCGATACGCGCCTCGATCGCCGGAAACCCGATCTCGAGGAGCAGGCCGAGCGACGCCGCGAGCGCGTAGAGCGCGGGAGTGGGAAGCGCGCCGGGCTCGAAGCGAACCGCGTCGGACCGGTAGACGGGATTGTCCGGGACGCGGTAGTCCGCCCCGTGCGCGCGCTGGAGGTTCGTCCAGCCGGCAGGAGGGCGGAGCCGAGCGCGCAGCTCGGGCGTCGTGAAGAGGATGCCGCAACCCTCGGGAGAGAGCATCCACTTGTGCCCGTCGGCCGAGAGGAAGTCGACGTTCCAGCCCGCGACGTCCACCCGCTGCGCGCCCACTCCCTGGATGCCGTCGAGGCCGAATACGATGCGGTTCTTCCGGCAGAACGCGCCGAGCTCCTCGACGGGCGCGCGAAAACCCGTATGGAACGCGACGAGGGAGACCGAGACGACGCGGGTCGTGGCGTCGCAGCAGGCCGCCACGTCGTCCACCGCGAACGCGCCGTCGCGCGTCGGGACGCGGCGCACCGAGACGCCCTGTCTCTCGAGGGCGACCCATGGCGTGAGGTTCGCGGGAAACTCCGATGCCGTCGTGACGACGGAGTCGCCGGGCGCGAGCTCGAGCCCCTGAGCCACGATGTCGAGCCCCCAGGACGTGTTCGGCACGATGGAGATCGAGGCGGCACCTCCGACGGAATCGTCCGCGCCGAGCAGCCGCGCCGCGAGGGAGCGGACCTCGTCGGCCTTCCGAGGCCAGTCCTTCCAGTCGAGCCCGCCGCGCAGAGAGAGATTCGACGAATAGAAAGAGAGCGCCGCGGCAGCCCGAGCGGGAAGAGGGCAGATCGCCGCATGGTTGAATTGAATGGAAGACTTCTTGGAAGGGAATTCGGAGGAGAAGTCCAATTCCATGCGCCGGCCCTCTTAACGTTCCAAGAAGATCCTGTCTTCGTATTTCTTCGATCTCGTCGAACTCTTCAGTATTGGCTCTGCGCCCTCACGAACCCGTCGAAGTTCCTCTTCACCTCTTCCATCGAGTCTCCACCCGTCTTCTCGAGAAGCGCGTCCGCGAGGACGAACGCGAGCATGGCCTCCGCGATCACCCCGCAGGCGGGCACGGCGGTCACGTCGGACCTCTCATACGCGGCCCGGCGGGGCTCTTTCGTGTCGATGTCCACCGACGGGAGGCCGTCCCTCAGCGTGGAGATCGGCTTCTGAAAGACCGTGGCGAGCACGTCCTCGCCGTTCGTGATGCCGCCCTCGAGGCCGCCCGCCCGGTTCGAGGAACGGGTGAACCGGCCCTTCTCCCAGAGGATCGCGTCGTGCGCCACGGACCCGCGCCGAAAGGCGTTCGCGACTCCGTCTCCGAGGGAGACGGCCTTCACGGACGGGATCGACATCAGGGCCCGGGCGATGCGGCCGTCGAGCTTTTCCTCCCAGGAGACGTGCGAGCCGAGTCCTGTCGGAACCCCGCGCGCGCCGACGAGGATCGTCCCGCCGAGCGTGTCCCCCGCCTTTCCGGCGTCGTCGGCGGCTTTCTTCATCGCCGGCTCCGCTCCCGCGTCCACGGCGCGGAACGGCGAGGCCTCGTCGACCTTCTCGAGGTCGTCGAATCCGCGCGGCCCAACCGGGACTTCCACGTCTCCGATCGAGAGAACGCCGCTCCGGAGGCGGACGCCGAACACGAGAAGAAACTGCCGGCAGAGCGCGCCCGCAGCGACCCGGGCCGCGGTCTCGCGCGCGCTCGCCCGTTCGAGAACGTCCCTCAGGTCGCGCCGTCCGTACTTGAGACCGCCCGCGAGATCCGCGTGCCCGGGCCGGGGCGACGACAGGCGCCGCTTCGCGGCCGCCTCCTCGTCGACCTCGAGAGGTCCCATCACCTTCTCCCAGACGGCGTGGTCCCGGTTCTCGACCTGGAACGCGACGGGGCCGCCAAGCGTCTCACCTCCCCGGATTCCTCCCGTGAAGCGCGCCTCGTCCTTCTCGATCTTCATTCGGCCGCCCCGGCCGTAGCCATGCTGGCGCCGCGCGAGGTCGGCGTTCAGCGCCGCGAAGTCGATCCTCAGGCCCGCGGGCAGTCCCGTGACGAGGCCCGTGAGGAGAGGGCCGTGAGATTCGCCCGCGGTCTGAAGCGTGAGACGTGGCATGAGCACGAAGTGTAGCGTCCGCGCGTGGATTCCGGATCTTCCCTACACTCTCCCCGATGATCGAGGTCGAAGGTCTCGTCAAGGCCTACGAGAACGTCACCGCCGTGGACGGCCTGAGCTTCCGCGTCGCGCGCGGAGAGGTTCTCGGGCTCGTCGGCCCGAACGGCGCGGGAAAGACGACGACGCTGCGCTGCCTCGCGGGAATCCTCCCTCCGAACGCCGGCACGATCCGGCTCGCCGGCTTCGATCTCGTCGCGGAGCCCGTGGAATCGCGGCGCCGCCTCGCGTTCATGCCGGACGAGCCGCGTCTCTTCGAGTACCTGACCGTCGAGGACCACCTCGCGTTCACCGCGCGGATGTACGGCGTGCCGGACGCTTCGGCGCGCGCGGCCGTCCTCATCGAGGAGCTCGAGCTCTCGGGGAAGGAGCGGGCGCTCCCGGCGGAGCTCTCCCGGGGCATGAAGCAGAAGCTCGTCGTGGCGTGCGGCCTGCTGCACGATCCCGAGGTTCTCGTCTTCGACGAGCCTTTGACGGGAATCGACCCCGGGGGCATTCGGAAGATGAAACAGACGATCGTCCGGCGCGCCGCCGCGGGAGCTGCCGTCATCGTGTCTTCGCACCTCCTGCCCCTCGTGGAGGAGATCTGCGGGCGCGTCCTCGTCCTGTCGCGCGGGAAGGCGGTGCTCGTGGGCACACTCGACGAGATCCGCGCGGGTGCCGGCGGAGACACGTCGCTCGAGGAGATTTTCCTCCGCGTGACGGGTAACGAATGAGCGCCCCGGGTGCGCCGCTTTCGCTCGCGTGGTTCGCCGGCCGGAGGATGCTGCGGAACGCCGCGAAGAGGAAGCTCGGCCGCCTGCGCGAGCCCCGGTACATGGTCGGGTTTGCCCTGGGAGCCGCCTATTTCGTCATGCTCTTCGCGAGGCCGGGTGGCCGCGCCGGCCGGCCGCCGCGGGCCTTCCCGTTGCCCGCCGCCTCGGGTGACGTTCTCCTCCTGGGCGGAGCTGCCGGGCTCGCCGTCGTCACGCTCCTCATCTGGCTCTTCCGGAAGGGCCAGCCGTCCCTCGGCCTCTCCGAGGCGGAAATCCAGTTCCTCTTTCCGGCGCCCGTCTCGCGTAAGGTGCTCCTCCGCTACGCCCTCCTGAAGGCCCAGCTGCCCGTCCTCCTGAGCACGCTGATCCTCGCGCTCGTCTCGGGCCGCCGCGGGGGCAGCGCGGGGATCCTGACGGGTGCCGGGGTCTGGCTGCTCCTGACGGCAAGCCACTTTCACAACCTCGCCGTCGCCTTCACGAAGGCGCGCTTCCAGGAGCTCTCTCGGGCGGCGCGCCGCACGGCACAGACCGCGACCTTCGCAGTCGCGGCCGGGGTTCTGTCGATCCTCCTCCTGAGCCTCGGGGCGGCGCTCATCGCCGGAGCCGCCGGCGTCGGAAAGGGATTCAACGAATCCCTCGATGCGTTCACGAAAGCGCTCCGGACCGGTCCGTTCGGCGCGCTTCCTTTCGTGCTCCTCGCGCCGTTCCGGTGGATTCTCGCCCCGCTTCTCGCGCCCGACGCGCCGGCGTTCCTCCGCGCTCTGCCCCCGGCCCTCGCGCTCGTCGTCCTCCTTTACGCCTGGGTTGCGCGAACGGCCGTCCGCTTCGAGGAAGCGACCCTCGCGCAGGCCGGCAGGCGTGCCGAGGCAAGGGCGCGCCGCGCCGCGGGCCGCATCGACGCTCCCGCCTCCGTGAAGAGCCGCGGGCGCCGGCCGTTCGCGCTCCCCGCGCGCGGCGCCCCCGAGATCGCGATCGTGTGGAAGAACCTGATCGCCTGGAAGCGCACGAGCCTGTCGCGACAGGCCGCGATCGTGAGCGCGCTCGTCCTCGCGGCTTTCGCGGCCTCCTCCTTCCTCAATGCACCCCGAGCCGACGCGGCCGCCGGGATCGCGAGCGCGGCTTGCCTCGGGATCACGGCGTTTCTCGCCCTCATCACGCCTCTCGGTTTCCGCATCGACCTGCGCGGCGACCTCGAACAGGCCGCCGTCCTCAAGACGTGGCCGCTGAAGGCGGAGCGGCTGGTCCTGGGCGAGCTCGGGGCGCCGGCTCTCGTGTCCGCCCTTTACAGCTGGGGAGGAATCGCGATCGCTCTTGCGATCGCCTCGGGCCGCGCCGCAAGGGCCGCCTTCCTGGGGACGACCCAAACGGGGGCCCAGTTCCCCTTCCAGCGCCTCGACGTGCTCATCCCCGTCGCGCTCACCGTGGCCATCTTCCTGCCCGGCCTCGTCGCGCTCATCCTCGTCGTCCAGAACGCGGCCGTCCTCGCGTTCCCCGCCTGGTTCCCCGCGGGGCGCAAGCGGGCCGTCGGCCTCGAGCAGTCGGGCCTCCGCATTCTCTCGTTCCTGACGACGTCCATCTCGCTCCTGGTCGGACTCGTGCCGGCGGCCCTCCTCGCCGCGCCCGTGATCTTCCTGACGTTTCGGCTCCTCGGATTCTGGTCGCTGCCTCTCGCCGCTCTTCCCGCGGCTCTGGCGCTCTTCGTGGAGGTGGCCTTCGGGGCGTATCTCCTCGCGCGTCTTTTCGAGCGTTTCGATCCGGCGCGGGACCTCAATTCCTGAATCACCATTACTTCTGACAGAATAGGGCGATGCCGAGTCCGACCTCTCTGCCGGTGCGTGACGCCCTGGAGTTGATCGCCGAGTCGAAGGCGCCCGCGTACGGAATGGATCGCCACGACCGCATCGTGTACTGGAACGAGGGAGCGCAGAAGGCTCTCGGCTGGTCGCCGGAAGAGGTCCTCGGGAAGATGTGCTACGACGTCCTCGCCGGGCGGGATCTCTTCGGCAACCTCTACTGTACGAAGGAGTGCCCCGTCGTCGTCTCCGCAATTGCGGGCGACGACGTCCGGCCGTACCTCCTCGACGTCAAGAAGAAGGGCTCGCCCTCGGTCAAGCTCATCGTGCGCGCGGTGCCGCTGCCCGCGGCGGGCGCGTCGTTCGCGGTTCTCATGCACTTCCTCGAGGAAGGGCCGGCGCTGGACGGCCTCATCTCCGCGCTGCGCTCGGCCGTGCGCCTGCCGGACGGCCTGCCTCCCGCCGATCCGCCGATCTCCGTCTCGCCGCTCAGCGGGCGGGAAAGGGAGATCGTGATGCTGCTGTCGAACGGCTACGCGGCTCTCAACATCGCGGCGAAGCTGAACCTCTCCCACGCGACGGTTCGGAACCACATTCAGAACGTCCTTCGGAAGCTCGAGGTGCACAGCCAGGTCGAGGCCGTGGCGCTTGCGTTCCGGCGCGGCTGGATCTGACGCCTATCAGTACGCACTGATCATCCGGCCATCTCCACCCGCAAATTCTCCGTCGAGCGGCTCAGGAGGGTCCAGACGCTGGACTCCGCGATTCCGCAGAGGCCTGCCGTCTCCCGGAGGCTGTGTCCCTCGAAGAAGTACGCGCTAATCAGGCCGCGACGTCTTGGCGAGAGTCGTGCGAGGGCTTCGTGGATCCAGATCGACTCGTCGGGGCTGTCATCGCCGGACCGGGCCGCGGGCGTCACCGGAGCGCCTCTTGCTCTTGTACGCGACCTGATCGCCGCGCAGCAGCGCCCGTGAAACACCTTCGCGGCGAATGCCCCCGGGCATTCGATGTGCCCCCTCGAAAACAGCAGGGAGAGGCATGTCTCCTGCAGGATGTCGGCGACGTCCTGCGGAGGGATCCCAAACTTTCGCCACGCGTGCCCGGCGAGCCGCGCTCGTAGGCTAGCGTCGACAGCGAGCCTCTCCGCAAGGTCTCTTCCCTCGGTGGCCTCGGGTTCGTTCGAGACGCACGCCGGCCTCCCGTCGTCCGAGCTCAACTTTGGGACGACGGGAGGCCGCATCGCAGTCAGTTCTGGAGGTAGGACGGATAGACCTGGAATGGGAGATCTCCGGGTTCCACGGCGCTAAAGATCGTCGACACGTAGGATAGAAAGGGCTGATCAGCGGTAATGGTCACCCATATCTGATTTCCACCGTTGAAGGTCTGCGTTGGAATGGAAGACTCGGTTGGCACGGCGAAGCTGTTGATTTGCAAGACGTCTTTGGGGTCGACTACGACTGTCTGCTCAGCGAGAGGGATCGTCGAGAAATGATGGGGAAACGTTCGCACCACGAACGTCGCCGCCGCATTCGCAGCATTAAAGAGGGTTACGTTCATGCGCCTGCGACGATCAACCTCCGTGGAATAACCAATCCGCGAAAGACCAAACTGACCCAGCTCCACCGCGCCGCTGACCGCGATGCTTCCCGCCGGAAAGAGGGCATGATAGATGGGAATGCCCACTTGCCCACTAACGAGAGTGATGCAGTTGGGTGCGCCGACCTCGCATCGCTGGGTCACCCTTTGAACATCGGCGCTGAACACCATACCTGGCGACATGTTCAGCTCGAGAAATCCGACCCCCCGCTCCGGCTGAGGCACCACGGACGGCACAAGGGCGCCACCTTGGTGCGGCTGAATTGTCCGAGTACCCTGAGTGAGCATGGCTCCCTTTCCGTACACCGCGACATCGATGACGGTGCCCGGAGAGTCGGTTAGATTGTACACAGACATCGTGCTCTCCCAACGCTGGATAGATCCGGTATGCCCCCCTGGGTCGAGCGACGTTCCGGTGATCGCGAAGACCAGCGGAACGTATAGAGGCTGGAGCTCCTGGGCCAATGCGGGCGCGCAGCCGAAAGCGACAAGCGCGACACAAAGAAGGACTTTTGTATTTCTCGGGTTCATTCGTCACCCCTAGCGTGCATTTTCCACCGCAAGCGCGAAATCCTGTTGGAACGTCGAGTTGTTGGCCGGGTCGATCCCGTCGCCGGTGAGGCTGTAGGCGACGACCTGAATCGTGATACTCGTCGTCCCCGCCGGAATGTCGGACGCGCGTATATTGATCCGCTCGACGTTGTTCTTCCGATCGAAGGCCACCGGGGAGGGGTTGCGAAGCGAGTAGCCGTCCCGGGTGCAGGCGTCGCGGGAGTAGTAGTAGTTGTTCCCAACCCACGTATATCCCTGCCCACCGTTGAAGACAATCGCATAGAGGTCGAGATCGTTCACGAGATTCATGTAAGCGGCGTTCGTCGCGAGGCTGAAGCGATCCGTCCACGCGAGCGTGATGTTCACGTCCTTCGACACGTCAGCAATCGTGACGGTGTGAGAGTAGTACTGCCCACTCGTCAAGGTCGAGCCCTGATCGTAGAAGAAGTAGTTCGAGGATGAGCGGAAGAGGCGATCGAGCGAAACGCCGCCCCAGCCCTGATACTGGTCCGGTGACGGCCGCATGTCCCCGCACGTCTGGCAGCAGCTGCCGCAACCGGTCCAGCAGCTTTGAATATTCGTCAAAGAGCGAGCTGCATTTACAAGGCTCGCCTTGACGAGCGCAGGAGATGGATCAGTGAAGCCGAGAGTTGGCAGCCATTCCCGCACGATCGCGGCGGCCCCGGTCACGACGGGAGCGGCGAAGCTCGTGCCGTCGCTCCAGGCGTACTGGCTACTGCCGTCCAGGTTCATGTTGCAGGAATTCGTGAAGGGGCACGTGGAAACCCACTCAGCCGACCGGCGCCCATAAGATCTAGTCCCGGGGGCGACAAGATCCGGCCTCAGACGCTGATTCGGATATCCGAGGCGGGAGAAATCTGGAACCTGGTGAGGGTCGTCGGCATTGACGAGATTGTTGTCGTTACAAACGGGTGTATAGCTCTCTTGGTTATACGTCTCGCTCGCGCCGACGGCAATCGCATTCTTGGCGATGGCTGGGGCGGTCACCTGTCTATTCGTGTCGTTGGGATACGGGCAGGAGCCCGGGGAGTAGTTCCCCGCCGACACCACGTGAAGCGCCGACACCGAAGGTCCCGTGCGTACGTCTGGATGTTGCGGATCGGTGCTGAAATTAAAGTTCGCCATCGCGAGGCTGCGCGTCGTCTTGTCGAGGAGGATCGACGTGGCCTCGTAGTTGAATTCGCACGCGTTCCAGCTATGGTTGAAGATGCGCGCGCCCGGCCCGTTTCCACCCGCCGTGTCTGGAAGTGGAGATGTCGAACCGAGCTCGACGAGCGCGTAGCGGCTGGTCTGCTCTAGGGCGTAGGGATCGAATGGTGCTGCTTCGCCAACGCTCCGTGGGGTCGTATTGCACAGCATGAAGATTTGGCACATCGCGACCTTCGCGTTCTGCGCGACGCCCTGCGTGAACGCGTAACCACCACCGTCGCGCCCGGAGCTGTAGGCGCCCGCGAATCCGGCCGCGATGCTCGTCGTAAAGGTACCGTGGTAGTAGAGATCGTCTGCACGTGTTTCAGGCTGACTGAACCTTGTCGTAATGTCAGTCGTGAAGACTAGTCTGCAACCGACCGGGTTCGTCGGGTCGTTCGGGTTGTAGAGCGGCGTCCTCAAATACTCCGGGCAGTATGGCTGATTCGCCCGTTGCAGGCCGCTATCGACGCCTGTGTCGAGGAAGCCGATGACCTGGTGGCTGAGGTCGAGGCCGAGGCCGGAGAGCTGAGTGAGGTATCCATCCCAGTATCGGGGCGTCCCGAAGTTGGTGCCGAGTGTCGCGGGCCAGGATGTCCCTGGGGTCTGGAAGTCCCCCCCCATGATTCGATTCGACCGCTCGTCCGACGGGAAACTTCTGACGGTTTCGCGGGAGACGCTCAGGACCTCCGGGAGTGAAGAGAGCCCATACGCGTCGGAGAGCGGCAGACGCGCCACGTAGGCCTCGCTCGTGCCGCTCTGATAGACCAGCGCGGGTGGCGCTCCCGAGGCCGAGCTCATAAGACTCGTGATGAGATCTCGTTTCTTTGTGACCATTGCAACCGTGGTCAATGCAGGGCCGCCGTCATCACCCTCCGGAGGATCGTCGACGTTGAACCTCTTGAGTCCGGAAGGAATCTCCGCCACCGAGTAAACGAATGGGAACTGCTTACCCAACGTCGCTAGGATCTTTCTGGGCCCATAGACTGCGTAGCCCATGACGGGGACCGGCTCGAGCGTGACGGCTCCGAGAGCCTGTAGCTGGTCGAGCCAGCTTCGCTCCGGATAGCTCTTGAAGACGACGACGACCTGCGCCATTTCTGAAATCGCATCGACGTCGAAGCGGCCGGGGAAATCCCGCTCGAACGTCTGGGTTACTGCGTCATAGCGCGATTTCTGGAACAAAAGGGCGTGCGCGTCTCGAACCGCCTCGACGGAGACCAGGCCCTGCTTTTCCAGGGCCTCGAGCGCGTTCCTTTCATCAGAGGTATGGGTGAGCACCACACAATGAAGTGCATTGCAGAAGCGTTCTCCCACGGAGTTTAACCGAGGAGAGTCGCGGGTGATAGAGCGCCGGTCTGAGGGACAACTGCGCTCGATCGAACCACATACGTGTCCACCAGGGGGTCGACCTGGCTCGCGTCGGCCGTGCGCCAAGTGAAAACCGTGGCGGAGGCGAGAATCGCTACGACTAGGAGTTTTGAGTGGCCGTTCATGAGCACCCCCTGGCGGCAGCCATACAGGTGCCGCCATGATGTAAGTGCCGAGTCGAGGCCTAAACTGAGACAGCCCCTGTCACATGCAGATGCATCGGTGCGAATGCATGGGAGCGAGATCGACCGGCAGGACCTGCGCGCACCGCGAGATTTACTAACCCGAAAGAGGACCGATTCCCCTTTGAAGGATCTCGAGGACGCCCGCGCGCGTGAACGCGCGGGAGTCTTCTCTCTTTTCGAGGCTCATGCTTCCCCGGACCCCGTCCAGCGAGGAATGGCCGTGAGCCTCGAGCCACTGCTCGATCTCCCGGCGTACGACGGCGAGGTGCCCGGGTCCGTGGAGGAGGAGAGCCGACACCATCTGCACGGCGTCCGCGCCCGCGAGGAGCGCCTTCACGGCGTCGGACCCCGTGTGCACGCCTCCGGTGACCGCCAGCGAGACATCTACCCGGCCCGCGAGCATGGCGATCCAATAGAGCCGCGAGAGAAGCTCCGACGAGCTCGACAACCTGAGGTCGGGCTTCACCTCGAGCGTCTCGAGGTCGATGTCGGGCTGATAGGTGCGGTTGAAGAGGACGAGCCCGTTTACGCCGATCTCCTCGAACTGCCTCGCGAGCGACGGGATAGAGGAGAAATACGGAAAGACCTTCACGGCGATGGGGATCGAGACGAGTGCGCGAACGGCCTTGACGGTGTCGAGCGTGTACGCCTCGAGCGTCGCACCGCTCGTCCAGAGGTTCGTGGACAGGTGATAGAGGTTCAGCTCGAGCGCGTCCGCCCCCGCCTGCTCGACGAGGCCAGCGAAAGAGGTCCAGCCCTCATCGGTCGTCCCGTTGAGCGACGCGATCACCGGGACCTTCACCGATTCCTTGACCCGGTTCACGTGCTCGAGATACCCGACGGGATCCGTCGTCGATCGCCGGGCTCTCAGCGGATCCGCGGCGATCTGCTCTTCAAAGAGAGAGTGCAGCACGATCGCCGGCGCACCCGCGTCTTCGAGCCGCAGGATCGTGTCGAGATCGGCCGTCAGCGGGGACGCCCCCGGCATCAGCGGGTGGGCCAGCTTCAACCCGAGATAGGAAGTCGTGAGATCCACAGCATCCCAAGAGTGGTCCCTTCACGATCACACTCCCATGATGCACATGTGTCAAAGCGCTTCGATGAAACGGGTCACTTGACGCCGAGCTCGGCGAGCACCTTCGGGTTCGCCTCGTCCATCGCGAGTACGGAATGGCAGGCGTCGCACTCTGCCGAGATCACGCGCCCGTCCTTCGCCTTGTGGCTCCCGTCGTGACAGCGGAAGCAGCCCGGAGAGTCTTCGTGCCCGAGGTGGTTCGGGTGCGTTCCCCACGTGATCTTCATGTTCGGCCAGACGTTCCGGCCGTAGATCTTCTGGACTTCGCGAACCGCGGTGTCGACGGCGGCGCGGCGCGCCGCGTAGACGTCCGGATATTTCGTCTTGTAGAAATCCGTGAGGTCCCTGTCCATCCGCTGAAACGCCTCCTCGCGCGTCGGATACGCGACCTTGAGGAGCTCGATCGATTTCTTGTGGAAGAACGGCAGGTCCGTACTGACGCGGCCTTCGGCCATCGTCTCGTTCAGAGCGCGCTCGGGAAGCTGGAACGCGTGCGTGGGGCGGTTGTGGCAGTCGATGCAGTCCATCGTGCGCCTCTCGGCGACCCCCTGCTGCGCCTCGGTCATCTTCGTGTCCGTCGACGTATAGACGACCGTCTTCCCGTCGTCGTCGATGTAGTTCACGATCGGGATGACCTCACGGCGCTTGTCTGCCGTGATGTAGGTGATGCGCGCCTTGTCGTCGAGGTGGCGCCCGTGGATCCCGACCGCGCTGGTGCCCGACAAGCCCCCGACCTTGAGGAGGAGAACCGTCTTCGTGGCCGTGTTCTTCTCGTCATCACCGTACTTCGTGATGATCCGCAGCTTCTCGCCCGAGAACTTCTGCGGCCAGTGGCACTGCTCGCACGTGGCTCGCGCGGGACGAAGCGTGTGAACGGGCGACGGGATCGGCCGTGCGTACGTGCCGAACGTGACCGCGATGACCTGCCTCACGCCGTCGATCTTCGCCTTGACGACCCAGGGAGCGCCGGGGCCGATGTGGCAGCTCGCGCACGCGATCCGCGAGTGCGGCGAATCGAGGTACGCCGTGTACTCGGGGGCCATGACCGTGTGGCACGTCAGCCCGCAGAAGCGGGCAGAGTCCATGTATTCGACGCCGATGAACGCCGAAAGGCTCAGGATGACGACGTTCACGACCGTGAGCCCCGCGACGAGGATCACGGCCCGGCGCAGGCTGGCATCCCCGAGATCGACGCGCGGATACACCGCGGGAAGCGTTCCCGCCTTCCGCAGGCGCCGTCGCTCGAAGAAGATTCCGATCGGGATGAGGAGGAGCCCCAGAAGGAAGAAAAACGGCAGGACCAGGATGAAGAGGATCCCCGAGTAGGGATTTACGGGCCTCGAGTTCATCGACTCGAAGAGCCAGAAGCCGACGAGCGTCACCGCGGCGCTCGTCGTGAGGCCCACGCCGATCTGCGAGATGCGGTTCCGCCCCAGGTAGAAGAACGGTCTCAGCCAACCCGAAAGGGGGCCGGGCTTTGCCTCGGTCATTTGTTGGTTCCTCCGCGATGAACGATCAGGTCAGGAGCGCGTACAGCGTCAGCGTGACGAGAAGAAGGCCGAGCAGGACTGCCGTCGTTCCGACGATTCGCCCGCGCCACAGGATCTCCGGGTCGGGCGCCGGCGCCGCGATGCGCTCGAGCCCGCCCTCCTCGACGAGGCGCGCGTATTCCGCGGGCCTTTCGTGGCGGACTTCCTCGAGCGGCAGGACTCCCGTGAAGATCACCGTGTCCATCGGGAACTTTTCCGGCCGGAGGTGCCCGTTGAAGAAATGCACGGTGAAGATGAAGACGGTCGCGAGGAGCGCCTCCTCGCCGTGGACGAGGAGCGCCACGTTGAAGAGGTCGCCCGGCAGGAAGCGGGCCCAGAATTTCGGGAACCAGAGGATCAGGCCGGATCCGCCGATTATCCCCATTCCCCAGAACACGGCCCAGTAATCGAACTTCTCCCAGTACGTGAACCGGTCGAAGTCGGGCCGCGGCCCGTTCCCGACGAACCACTTCACGTGCCCGATGAGCTGCTTGAGGTCCTCGAGCCGCGGAACCATGGACTTCGGACCCCAGAGAATTCCGTACTCGCGGTCGCCGAAGATCCTCTTCAGGAGGCGCGCGAGGTGGAGGCCGAACGTGAGGAGCATGCAGACGGCGAACGCGCGGTGCAGGAACCCGGCGACCTGGAACCCTCCGACGGCGCGGGAGAGCCTCGCCGCCCACGCGCGCTCCGAAAAGAGAAGCGGAAGGCCGGTGAACGCGAGGCCGAGAAAGCTCACCATCAGGAGGATGTGAAGCGAACGGTCGTATGTGTCGAACCGGCGGACCCAGCGCGGCTCCGGCGGCGGCGGCGCGGCAACGAGCAATTCTTCGACCATCACGCGCCTCCGTTCTTCTTCACGCCGGCGTCCCGCCGCGCCTTCACGGAGCGCGGGAACCAGAGCACGGTGTGGATCCCGAAGAAGCCGAAGACGCCCACGAGAAGGATCTTCATGAACAGCGACGTCGCCCAGAGAAGCGAGTTCCGCCCCCGGTCCCGGGTATCGGCGTGAGGGTCGTATTTCGCGAAACTCGCCCCGACGCCGGGATGACATTTCTGGCAGGTCGCCACGCGATTCGCGGCCGCGACCGAGGAACGCGGATCGCCGGCGGGATGGATCGCGTGCGCCGTGTGGCAGTCGGCGCAGGTCGCGACGCGCGAGAAGCCCATCGCGCTCACCTGGCCGTGGTACGTGTCGCGATACGTCTTGAGCTGGCGCTCGTGGCAGCCGCCGCACTGCTCGAGGATCGCGAGCCTCCGCGCATCCGACGCCGAGGCGATCGCGTGCGCCGTGTGGCAGTCGGAGCAGACCGGCACCTTCGGATTGCCCTTCGCGAGCTGTTCGCCGTGAATGGAGGTCGCGTATTCGTCGAGGATCTTCGAGTGGCACGAACCGCACGTCGCGGGCACCCGGGCGCGCGCGACGGTACTGAGCGGATCGCTCTTCGGGCTGCGGATCTCGTGGGTGCCGTGGCAGGTCGCGCAGTTCGGGGCGATCTTGAGACCGGATTTCTCGAGCGCTTTCCCGTGGATCGAATCGCGGAAGCTGACCGGCTCGCTTCCGCCGGTGCCGCTCGCGCGCGGGAAGATCTTCGGATCGCCGTGACACCGCATGCACGTCGCGGGAAGGTTGAAGTGATTCGTCCGGGACGCCGGATCCGTCGAAGGCTTGATGTCGTGCGCGCCGTGGCAGTCCACGCACCAGGCGGCCTTGCCCGTGGGGCTCTTCGCGCGAGAGGCCGCGTGCACGCTCTTCCCGTAGTCCGCCACCTCCTGCGCGTGGCAGGAGGAGCAGTCGGGCTTTGCGAGCGTGTCGGGGTGCGGGAAGTCGGTCGTCTTCGCGAGGTCGACGTGACAGTCGACGCAGGCGGCGCCCGCGGTCCCATGGATCGAGTCCCCGAAGACCTTCCGGTCGACGAAAACAGAAGACCCGTTCGCCCTCTTGGCGGACGGGTCCTCGTGGCAGGTGAGACAGTCGTCGTTCGCGGGAGGCTTCGGAGCCGACGCGTTCGCCGCCCGGAGCGGGGCGACCGTGAGCAGCAATGCGGCGAGTACGCCCCCGAACCTCATCCGCATGAGTTTACTTGGACGCGGTATCGCCCGGATTCGTCCCCTTCTTGAGCTCGTCGAGGTTCGCCACGCCGTCGCCGTCGCTGTCCATCTTCTCGAGGGCGGCGAAGTCGTACTTTCCGTCCTTACCCTTGACCTTGTTCACGTCCGTGCCGAACTTGTTCACGGCGGCCTCGCCCTTCTTGGGCATCGCCTTCGTGTGACAGGAGCCGCACTTCAGCTTGGCATCGGGATACTTCTTCTGAAATTCCTTCTGGATGTCCATCGTGGCGAAGGCCGAGCCGGCGAGGAGCGCGGCGGCCGAGGCGAGCGAGAGGACGGCGAGGCGGGTCTTCTTCATGTTCTTCATTCCCTTCAGGGGCGCCACTTGAGGTAGATGCCGACACGGCTGGCACGGAAGCTGGAAGACGCGATCTGATAGTCGAGGTAGCGATCGACCGCCCATTCACCGATGAGCCCGAGGTGCGCCGTCGCGTCGAAGTCTACCCGAGCGCCGCCGCGATAGAGACGGTAGGCGTAGGTGCCCTCGTTCGCGAAGCGGGTCCAGAAGCCGTCGAGCGAGATCTTGCCGAAATTGAGGCCCACGCCGGCTTCGTAGAGCTCGCCGTCTTCCTTGTTGACGGAGTCGAACACCGTGAAATCCTGCGGGGCGCGGACGGGAATCGTGCTGTCGGCCTGCATCTTGCCGTAGGCCCCGTGCAGCCGGAGCATCTTGACCGGTGTGATCGTGACGTCGCCCGTGTACCGCCGCGACGTGCCCTTGGAGTTGATGAGGGCCGAGTCGTTCTTCTGGTCGATGAAGAGTCCGGTCGCACCGAGCGTGAGCCAGGGGAAGCCCTTCCACGTGGCGCGCACACGCTCGCGGTTGCGGCTCGTGAAGTCGGTCCTCAGGACCGCCACGTCCGCGTCGTCCCAGGAGGCCTCGCCCGCGACGAAGAATCCGCCCGCCGCGTAGGTCAAGGCGCCCTCGTAACGATTGATGTTGCGCGAGAAGGTTCCGCCCTGACCGCCGGGAATGACGATCTCGGACGGATCCGGGCTCAGCGTGAGGTCCTGCTGGGTTCTCGAATATCCGACTCGGATGCCGAACGGGCCGAACCCCTTCGCGGACGCCTGGACGTCGTAGACGTCTTCCGTGCGCTCGAGAGAGTTCTTCGCGTTCAGGAGCGTCTGGAGGTCGGTGAGGGTGAAGCCCGTAAAGTTCGAAGTGCCGCTGAAGAGGCTACTCACGAGGTCCTGGCCGTCCCAGGTCGCGTTGCGGCGGACGGCGCCGCCCGTCACGTCCACGCCGTCTAGCACGTGCCATTCGACGCGCGCCCCGGCGCGCCAGGCAGAGCTCTGGACGCGCGACGACGCACTCTCGGTGAGGCCCGTGAAGAAGCGGGAGAGGGGGAAGGAAACGAGCGAGCCCGCGGCGCCCTCGTTTTCCCGGTCGTCGCCGGTGGCGTCCGACTTCACGTACAGGCCGATGAGCTGAACGGAGTCGGTGAGAAATCCGCGCACGAAGAACGAAGTCGTCGGGGTGTTGATATCCGTGACGCTCGTACGCGAATAGGAAGAGAGGTTGACGTCTTTGTCGAGCACCGTGCCGGTGTTGTTGCCGGCGCCCGCGCCCGCGAGGAGGCTGAGCGACTCGGTCTCCCGGTAACGGCGCCAGCCCTGCAGGAACTCGCCCGAAACCGGGCCGGCCCGGAAGCCGGCACCGACGCGGAATTCCTGGTCGTGGACCTTGAGGTCCTGGCCGAGGCGGAACTCGTCCTGGCCGATGAAGGCCGTCGAGGTGCCGGGGCCGGAAAGCTCGTTGGACGTGTAGCCGAGAAGCGGTGTGATGACGGCCCCGGGCAGAAGCTCCAGGTTGACGTCGACCACGTTGCGCGTGCGGTCCCAGGTCTGCTGGCCGACGGCCGCGCCGAGAGGGTTCGCGAAGCCGGAGAGCGCGCTGAACTGATCGAGGTGGCGGTACGAGGCGCGGAGCCGGTAGGCGCCCGCGAGGCCCGCGTCGAGCCTCAGGGAACCGGCGGGGCCGGCTCCGAGCTCCGAACCGTCGATTCTCAGATGATCGAGGATCGGGAAGCCAGTGGTCTTGCCGTCCTCGCCGAGATGGATGCTGCGGACGAGAAACCCGTCGCGCTCGTTGACCTGGGAGCGATAGGACTCCTCGCTGCCGCTGAGCGTGAGAAAGCGATAGCCAACCTCGATGTCGAACGGAATCGCCTGGGCACGGGCGACGCCGGCCAAACCGAGGTTGAGCGCGAGGGCCGCGGCGAGACCGGAGACGAGGAAGGCGGAGCGGAATGTTCGCATCGGCCTGTCCTTACTTCAGAAGCAGCGGCGAGCGCTGGGAACCGTGCACGGCGACGTGGCACGTCGTGCAGTTCCTGTAGCGCGGCAGCGAGATGTTGTGGAAAGAAGGCGGCTGCGAACCCAGGGTCCCCGCCGCGAGCGTCGAATGACACTCGAGGCACTGCGAGGCGATCGTGGCCCTCTGCAGCTGGTGGGGGTACGAGGAGCCATGCGGAATGTGGCAGCTCGTGCAGTCGCCGGCGACACCGTTGACGTGCGGATAGACGAACGGACCGCGGGCTTCCGAGTGACACGAGACACAGCCGGGCTCGCCCGCGCGGGTCTCTCTCACCGCGTGCTTCGCGGAACGGCCATGAGGGTCGTGGCAGGACACGCACGAGAGCGCGCCGGCCTTCAGCTTGTGGGCGAACGGGAGCGTCCGGAACGACGACGCGGCGTCCTGATGGCAGGTGGCGCACAGCTCCGTCGGCTCGGACACGAGCAGGCTCGCCTGCTTCGGGTTCGACTTGTGGATGGCATGACACGTGAGGCAGTTGACCGCCTCGGACGACGCATGAACTCCCGTCTTGAACGACGAGTGCTCCGCGGACTGCTTGTGACAGGTCACGCACGTTTCGGCGCCGGTGCGGCCATGGAGGGTCCGGATCAGGGTCTTGTCCCCTTCGGCCTCCATGTGCTTCGTCCCGTCGCCGTGACACGTGGCGCAGACCGCGCTGCCGTCGGCGCCCTTGTGGGCGGCGCCGAAGGCACGCATGTGGGGATTACTCGCGAAGATCTTGGCCTCGTCGTGGCAGTCGGCGCACGCGGGGCCGGCCTCCACCTTCGCGGGAACCGGGCTAGCCGGTGGAACCTGAGCCTGGGCCGAGGCCACCCCCGCCGTGAGAACGGCGAGGGCGACCGCGACGAGGGCTCCGGGCGAGAGGTGTTTCACGGCCTTTACTCGTTACCGCGCGTGGACCTTGGCGACGTCGAGGTCCGCTCCGGCCCCGTGGCACGTGCCGCAGGCCTCGGCGGGCGAGGTCGGGTTCTTCGGGAAGAACGCCGTGTTGATGTAGGCGTGAGCGAGGACGTCCCGGCTGTCGTGGCAGCCAGTGCAGGCCGCCGTCGCCGAGCCCATCGGCGAGAAGAAATCGCGGTCCGTCACGACTGGCTGGTTCGTGATCGGGAGCGGGAGCGCCGTCACCGCCGCCGACACGTGGCAGGCGAGGCAGTTCCGGCGGTCGCCGGGGTACCTGACCTCGTTGAAGTTCGCGGCGCTGCCGCCGAAGCCGAAGATCGTGAAGTCCTGCTGGAGCTCTTCGCCCGTGTGGATCCGGTGGATCATGCGCGCGAACTCGATCGACTCGCCGGGGTTCTGCGAGCCGTCCACCGGACGGCGGCCGATGTCGCTGCCCTGCGGGTTGTGGCAGATGACGCAGTGCTCGATCGCGATGCGCTGGTTGCCGTGCGAGAAGAGGATGTCGAGCCGGTCGTGGCAGGCGTTGCACTTCGTGAGCGAGACGAGCGTCCGGCGCGGGACGACCGTCGTGCCCGTGACCGCGACATTGAACGGCTGGTTCGGTGCGCCCTCGTTGACCGTCGCCGGACCCTTCGTCGGGGCCGGGTTCAGCGTGTAGAGGCGGCGCGTCTCGATCGAGAACGTGTATGTGCCCTTGGCGGCGGCGGGGATCGCGTTCGTGAAGGTGTAGACCGCGGTGCCGTCGGCGGCGTTGTACGTCGCGTTCTGCATGGCCTCGCGGAACGGCTGGCCGACCCCGGCCTCGCCCGCGTTCAGGTAGTCGGTCGTCGGCCCGCCGGCGATGATGTTCAGCGAGCCATTCGCGGCGACCTTGAAGTAGCCCGGGTCGATCGGGGAGTTGTCCCCGTTCTGGAGCTTGAACGTGACGACCGGTTTCTTGCCGGGGGCGAAGTTCGTCACGGAGACGATCGAGGCCTTGAAACCCTTGAGCTGAGCCGACTTGAGCGGAACGATGTGGGCGTTCTTGATGCCCGCGTCCCACTCGTTGTTGCCCTGGGGCTGGTGGCAGGAGGCGCACGTGGCGTCGGTCGCGGGACCGGCGACGTGGTTCGCGCCCGTCTTGAAGTTCACGTCGTCGTGACAGGAGCCGCAGGCCGCGGCCGACGGGTTCGTGTACCACACGGCGGCCTGCGCGGGCTTGGAGGCCGCGACCGTGCCCTCGTGACAGTTCGCGCAGTTGCGGATGTCCTGCGGGTATGCCAACGTGGAGTAGTCGTTGACCGACTGGCCGAACCCGATGATCTGGTAGGGCGTTCCAGCGACCACGCTCGGAAGGTTCTCACCCGAGTGGATCTTGTGGATCATGACCTTGAAGTCGACGGTGTTGCCGGTGTCGGGGTCGACTGACTGGGGCTGGTGGCAGAGGACGCAGAGCTTTACGTCCTGCCGCGAGCCGCCGTGAGCCGAGAGCGGGTCGTGACAGTTGTTGCAGCTCGTGGTCTGGTTGATCTTGAGCCACTTGTCGGCGACGACGGCTCCGTCGGGCCGGAAGTCGTACTCGAGGTTCGCGACGTAGGTCTTGCCGTCGAGGATGTCGGCCGGCATGACGCGCGTGCCGTAGATGCCGATCGTCGTCGTCTTCGTCTGATCGAAGGTAGCCGGCAGCGCCGTCCCGAATGTGTACTTGAAGTGGCCCGTCTCGAGATCCGTGTATTTCCCGCCCGAGTCCGTGCCGGCCTGGATGGCCGTCACGCCCGTGATCGGGCTCGTCTGCGAGCGGGTCGTATAGGACGTGTAGTACCGCGTCGCCGGGTCCCACCACGCTGCGATGAAGCTCGTCCCGGCCGGACCCGGCGTCAGAACGCCGAGGCGGTCGATAGGCTGGCCGGCGGTGTCCGTGATCGTCACGTCCACGACGGGCTTGAGGTCGGCCCCGATCGTGACGCTATTCACCTTGATGACGTAGCCCGGGCGGACAAAGGTGGCCTGGTCCGCCGCGAGGTAGAACTCCTTCTGGTTCGCGGCATAGGCGCCAGGCGTCGCCTGGCTCACCTCCGCGGAGGCGTTGGTGCCGGTGTGCGTCACGGGCGTCATGGGCACCGCGACGAGACCAGCGAGGAGAGTAAGAGCCGTACGTGAGACCAGGGACATGGTCAGCCTCCTTACCGGAAAAGAATCTGAATTGAATTAACGAACAGACGTTCGAAGGAAATAGCCGTTTTCATCCATGGCGAGAGTAGGAGTAACGCAATCCCGAAGCTTTGATTCAGTTGCATCAAATTACTGAGAGGTACAAGCTTGCGGGCCCGGGCGGGCCATTGCTCGAAAAGAGGTAAGCTTCCACGCGCAGATCGGCTCTCCTAAGGAACTCTCACAGAGGCTCCCATGCCGTGTCTTCGCAAAGCGTTCTCCTCCCTCGGACTTCTGGCGGTTCTGGCGCTCCCGCTCGGGGCCGATGACGCCTTTCTGAGGAGCGGCACCGTCTGGGTTGGGGTGGCCGACGACTTTGCGAACGGGACGGCCGAAACGCACTACGAGCTGCGCACGGACGACGGAGAATCCCTCCGCCTGCGGTTCGCGGAGCCTCCGGAGGGGCTTCGAACCGGAGACCGCGTCGCCATCCAGGGACGTGCCCGCGAAGGCGGGTTCGACGTCGACGGGATCGAGCCGCTTCCCTCCCAGCGTGAGTCCCTCGTCTCGCGCTCTGCCCTGAGCTCGTGGACCCTCGGAGCCAAGCGCCTCCTCGTGATCCTCCTCGACTTCACGAACGACGCCTCCCTGAACGCGACGACCGTCACGAACGCCCAGAACCTCTTCTTCGGCACCGGCTCGAGCGTCGCGCGCTTCTACAGCGAGGCCTCCTACGGCCTCGTCTCGATGACCGGCGACGTCGCGCTCGTGACCGCGACGGTCGCGAAGCCCGCAACGTGCGACACCGGGACGATCCAGTCCCAGTCGAACGCGCGCGCGGCCGCCGCCGGATACACGCTCTCGAGCTACGACTTCCTCGTGTGGATCTTCCCGGGAATCGGCGCCTGCGGCTGGAACGGGCTCGGATACGTAGGCGGGTCTGGGGCGTGGATCAACGGCACCGGATCGATGAGCCTCCTCGTGGCCGCGCACGAGCTCGGCCACAACTTCGGCGTCTGGCACTCGCACTCGTACGCGTGCGGGGCGGTCTCGATCGCGCCCTCGGGCTGCTCGCGCAGCGACTACGGCGACCGATTCGACGTCATGGGCAACTCCCGGGCGGGCCATTTCAACGCCTACTCGAAGGACGCGTTCCGCTGGCTGCCGGCGGGCAGCGTCCGCAACCACGGCGGCGGCTCGGCGACGTACACGATCGGCGCGCTCGAATCGCCCGGCGAGTTCGCCTACGCCGTGAGGATCCCGACGACGAAGCCCGACCGCACGTACTGGATCGAGTGGCGGAATCGCGCGGGATTCGACGCGGGCGAGCCCGCCGGCGTCGCGAACGGAGGCCTCATCCGTTTCGGCCCGAGCGCCGTCGCCGGGACGGATCTTCTCGACATGAAGCCCGCGACGCCCGGAAACTTCGACGACTCCGAGCTGGACGTCGGTGCGACGTTCACGGACCCGGAGCTCTCGCTCACGATCAAGACGCTCTCGAAGACGGCCACGTCTCTCACGGTGCAGGTGGACTTCGCCGCGCCGCCCCCTGCGTCGGCGTTCCACGTCCTGACGCCCTGCCGCGTGCTCGACACGCGGAATCCGAACGGCGCGTTCGGCGGGCCCGCGCTTTTCGCCGGGCAGGCACGCTCCTTCGTGATCCGGGGGCGCTGCGGCGTGCCCACGACGGCGAAGTCGATCGCCGGAAACCTCACGGTCGCGGGTCCCACAGCGGCGGGCTCGATCCGCCTCGTCCCCGGCGGCGCTCCGACGACGGGCACGTCCACGGTGAACTTCCGTGCCGGCCAGACGCGCGCGAACAACGTCACGATGGCGCTCGGCACGGCCGGAGATGTCGTCGTCGACGGCCTCCCGTCGGGGACCGCGCACGTCCTTCTCGACGTCGTCGGCTGGTTCGAGTAGCCGGCGTCAGGTCACGGGCGGGCCGCCGCCCGCGCCGAGAAGCGCAGCGGATCCGCGAGGCCGTCAACCCGCCGTCACCCCGCGGCCGCTAGAGAGAACGCCGCTCTGAGGCCGGCTTCGTGCGCCTTCACGGTCTTCGTGACGTCCGACGCCGTGTGAGCGGTCGAGACGAACATCGCCTCGAACTGTGCGGGAGCGACGAAGACGCCGGCGCCGAGCAGGGCGTGGAACCACCGCTTGAACGCCTCGAGATCCGACGTTTTCGCGTCGTCGAAGTTCTTGACGGGCCCCGCGGTGAAGAACGGCGTGAGGATCGAGCCCACACGGTTGATCGCGACGCGGTCCGCGACACCGAGCCTCTTCGCCACGGCGTTCATGCCGTGCTCGAGATCCCGCGCGGTCTTCTCGAGCTTCTCGTACACGGCGGGCGTCAGGGAATCGAGCATCGCCTTCCCGGCCGCCATCGCGAGGGGATTTCCGGAGAGTGTTCCCGCCTGATAGACGGGCCCGTCCGGCGCGATCCGCGCCATCAGGTCCGCGCGGCCGCCGTAGGCCCCGACCGGGAGGCCGCCGCCGAGGATCTTTCCGAGGCAGGTCAGGTCGGGGCGGATTCCGTAGAGCTCCTGCGCGCCGCCCTTCGCGACGCGGAATCCGCTGATGACCTCGTCGAAGAGCAACAGCGCTCCCTCGCGGTCCGCAAGACTGCGGAGGCTTTCGAGAAAGCCGGCCTCGGGCGCCACGACTCCCATGTTCGCGGCGATCGGCTCGACCGCGATGACCGCGATGCGTTTCGGGTGGGCCTTGAAGAGCGCCTCGACCGACGCGAGGTCGTTGTACCGGGCCGTCAGCGTGAGCCCCGCGAGCGAGCTCGGGACGCCGGGCGAGCCGGGAATGCCGAGTGTCGCGAGGCCGGAGCCGGCCGAGACGAGGAACGAATCCGCGTGCCCGTGGTAGCAGCCCGCGAACTTCAGGACGAGATCGCGGCCCGTGGCGCCCCGCGCGAGACGCACGGCGCTCATCGCCGCCTCCGTGCCCGACGAGACGAACCGCACCTTCTCCATCGACGGGAATGCCTTCGTGACGCGCTCGGCGAGCTCGACCTCTCCTCCGGAGGGCGCGCCCCAGGACGTCCCGCGCGGCAACGCCCGGCGCACGGCCGCGAGAATCGGCTTGTGCGCGTGCCCGAAGACGAGGGGTCCGTACGACATCACCCAGTCGACGTAGCGGTTGCCGTCCGCGTCGATCAGGGTCGCGCCGCGCCCCTTCTTCACGAAAAACGGGTTTCCACCCACGGACGCGAACGAGCGGACCGGCGACGAGACGCCGCCCGGCATGCGCTTCTTTGCGCGCAGAAACAGCGCTTCGGACCGGGCGGTCCGGCGCGGGCGTTTACGCACCGCGGGCGCATTCTCTCTTCCCTTTCGAAGCAAATCTTTCTTCTCTTTCTTCTCTTTCTTCTTCTTCACGAGAGCCACTCCGCCGCTTCCTTCGCGTGATACGTCAGGATCAGGTCCGCCCCCGCCCGCCGCATGGACGTCAGGATCTCGAGCGTGACACGCGGGCCGTCGATCCACCCGTTTGCCGCCGCCGCCTTCACCATGGCGTATTCGCCGGAGACGTTGTAACAGGCGACGGGGACGTTCGTGGCTTCCTTCGCCGCGCGGATCACGTCGAGATAGGAGAGCGCCGGCTTGACCATCACGAGGTCCGCGCCCTCCTCGACGTCCGAGAGGATCTCCTTGACACCCTCGCGGACGTTCGCGGGATCCATCTGGTAGGAGCGCCGGTCGCCGAAGGACGGCGTGGACCCGGCCGCCTCACGGAACGGTCCGTAGAAGCCCGAGGCGTATTTCGCGGCGTAGGCGAGCAGCGCGACGTCCGGAAATCCCGCGCCGTCGAGCGCCGCGCGGATCGCCCCGACGCGCCCGTCCATCATGTCCGACGGCGCGACGACGTCCGCGCCCGCCTGCGCGTGGGCGAGCGCCTGCCCCGCCAGGAGCGGAAGCGTCGCGTCGTTGTCCACGGTCCCGCCAGAGAGCGCGCCGCAGTGTCCGTGGTCCGTGTACTCGCAGAGGCAGACGTCGGTCATGACGACGGTGGCGGGGCTCGCCGCCTTGATCGCGCGCACCGCGCTCGGGACCGGACCGTCGGGCTCGGCTCCCGAGGTGCCCGTCGCGTCCTTGCGCTCCGGAATTCCGAAGAGGATGACGGACAGGACGCCGAGGGACGCGAGCGCCTTCGCCTCCTCCGCGGCGAGATCCGCCGAGAGGCGGTCCACGCCGGGCATGGAGGGCACGGGCTGCCGCACGCCTCGGCCCGCCACGACGAAGAGCGGTGCGATGAAATGGGACGGCGCGAGCGACGTCTCCCTCACGAGGGTTCGCAGACTCTCGGAGCGCCGCAGGCGGCGATAGCGGTGCACGGGGAAGCTCATCGTATTTCCTTCCTCAGGAGGCCCAGAAGTTCGGAGAGGCGCGCGTGCGGGGGAACGAAGGGCGGCGGCAGCCCCCGGGCCACGAGCGCTTTCGCGGTCTCGGGACCGAGGACGCCCCATTTCACGGGCGGAAGGGACGAGACGGGGAGGTCCAGGGCCGCGAGGAACGAGTCGAGGCCCGCCATCGAGCCGACGGCCACGGCGGCGAACCGGCCCGCGCGAAAGTCGGAGACGATCGACGGGTTCATCTCGGACAGGGAGAGCGGACGTTTCTCGTAGACGACCGGCGCGACGAGATGGATGCCGAGCGCACGAATTTCGTCGAGAGGACCGGCAGCGGCGTCGGATCCGTGCGGCCAGAGCATGCGCGCATGAGAGGGAAGAGAGGTTCTTTTTAGAAAGTCGAGGACGCCCGCCGCTCCGGGCATTTCCGGTACGACCACCGCCGCGTTTGCCCCGCTGCAGGTTGACGCTTCAGCAGCTCGGCTCGCGTCGGCCCCTCCCGTATTCACTCTTCTCAGCAAATCCCCGGTGGCCTCGCCGACCGCGATCATCCGGGCGAAGGGCTCACGGAAGAGCGGGAGCAGGAACCGGATCGTCTCCTTGGACGAGACGACGAGCGTGCCGCCCGACGGCACGAACGCGAGCGCCTCCGCGATGCCCTGGGAGCGCGGCGCGACCGCGTGCGTGTAGAGAACGGTCACGTCTCCCTGCGGAGCGTCTTCGGACCCGAGGGCGCCGGAGCGCAGGAGGAGGATCCTCACGGTGCGACGCCCGCCAGCCGCGAACACGTCACGGAGTCGTGTCCCGCGCCGCGGCGATGAGCCGCGCGGCACCCCGCGCGAGGAGCCTCTCCGCGAGAAGGCGGCCGAGGGAAGAAGAAGTAACAGGAGAAGAGAGAGGAAGAGAAGATTTCTTTGAAGGTGAAGAGGGGGAAGGAGAGGGCGATAGCGCGAATGGCTCGCTCATCTCGTCTTCCAGGCACTCGCGCCCGTCCAGAGACAGGACGCGGCCCACGAGCCTCAGCGTCCGGCTCCCCTCCTCACCTTCCAGGAATCCTCGCGCGCCGACGGGCGCGCGACATCCTCCTCTCAGACAAAAAAGGAATTCTCTTTCGGCCTCCGCCGCAACTCTCGAGGGGAAATCGTCCATCAATTCCAGCGCCGCGATCGTCTCTGCGTCGTCCGCCCGGCACCCGATCCCGAGCGCGCCCTGTGCCGGCGCGCCGAGCATTTCGTCGGGCTCGAGACGGCCCGTGATCACGCCGCCTCGACCGAGCCTGTCGAGCCCCGCGCATGCGAGGATGAGCGCGTCGGCGCGGCCCTCCTCGAGGCGCTGGAGACGCGTGTCGACGTTGCCCGCCATCGAGACGGTCACGAGGTCGGGCCGGATCCTGAGGAGCTGCGAGACCCGCCGCGGAGAGGACGTGGCCACGCGGGCGCCGTGCGGAAGCGAACTCACCGTTTTCACTCCGGCATGCCGCGACGCGACGACGAACGCGTCGCGGGCGTCCGCGCGCACCGGAACGGCGCCCAGGACGGTGCCTTTCGCCAGGACCGTCGGGACGTCCTTCAGGGAATGGACGGCGAAGTCGATCTCGTTCGCGAGAAGGGCCTCGTCGAGCGCCCTCACGAAGACTCCCGCGGAATCGCCGCCGGGAGGCGCCTTCCCCTCGCTCGACAGCTGGTCGCCCTGCGTGCGGATCACGACGATCGCGACGGGCCGGCCGGACCTCCGGGACAGCTCGTCGGCGAACGCGCCGGATTGCGTCCGCGCGAGCGTGCTCGCGCGCGTGCCCATTCGAAGAGCGCGCCCCGGAGCGGCGAGACCCGTCACCGCGCGCTCTCGTCGAGTCGGAACAGGGCGCGGACCGCCGCGGCGCGCTCCACCCGCTCCGTACCGTCACCTTCTTTGAGCCCCACCGTCGGGTCGTGGAGGATGTGGGCGACGAGCGTCTCCGTGAGCCGCTCGACCAGGGCCCGGTCGTGGGCGCTGAGAGAGGCCAGCTTTCCCGCGTGCTTTTCCAGCTCGACGCAACGGATCGCCTCGAGCTTCTCGCGGAGACCGCGCACGACGTCGGCCTGCAGGAGTCCGCCGCGCCAGTCCTGGAACTTCAGGACGCATTCCTCGACGATCGCCTCCGCGCGCGGAACCTCACCGGAACGGGCGCGGGCGTTCACGGCCGCCATCTCCTCGAGCGCGTCGAGGTCGTAACGGTAGACGTCCGGGAGCTCCCCGACCTCGGCTTCGACGTCGCGCGGGACGGCGAGGTCGAGGACGAGAAGGGGTCCGCGGCGCGGCACGGCGTGCAGGGCCGTCCGAAGCGCACCCGCCGTGAGAACGGGATCCGGAGCGTTCGTGGCGCTGAGCACGAGGTCGACGCCCGCCGCGGCGCGGGCGCGCTCCTCCCACCGGACGGCGCTGCCCCGGTTCGCCGCGGCGAGGGCTTCGGCCTTCTCGTGCGAGCGGTTCGTCACGAGGATCTCGGCGACGCCCTCTTCCGCGAGGAGCCGGGCCGTGAGCTCCGCGGTCTCGCCGGCCCCGATCAGGAGCACGCGGCGGCCCTTCAGGGATTCGAAGATGCGCCCCGCGAGGCCGAGCGCGAGGCCCGCGACGGACGTGGGCTTCTGGCCGAGCGCCGTCTCGGCCCTCACGCGCTTGCCGCATTCGAGCGCGCTCATGAAGAGCCGGTTCGTCACGGTGCGCACCGTCCCCGCCGCGGTCGCGAGGCGATGCGCTTCCCGGATCTGCCCGAGGATCTGCGCTTCCCCGACGACCATCGAGTCGAGGCCCGCCGCGACGCGGAACAAGTGCCGCGCCGTCGCATCCCCGCGACCGGAGAGCGCCGTCTGCCTCAGGACCGTGTCGTCGACTCGGTGAAACCGGGAGAAGAAACCCGCGAGCGCGTCGAGGCTGTCCTCCCGCGCGCCGATCCCGTAGACCTCGGCGCGGTTGCACGTGGAGACGATCGCGCCCTCCGAGAGAATGTGCTCGGCGAACAGCCCGTCGAGAGCCTCGCGCGCCCTTTCCGGCGTGAAGGCGAGTCTCTCTCTCAGGTCGAGAGGCGCCGCACGGTGGTCCCAGCCGACGTAGAGCAGATTCATGACGTGAAGTCGTGCAGCTTGCTGACGAAGACGTTGACCGCTGTATACGAGAGCAGGACGAGCAGGAACCCCGCCACCGAGAGCCGCGCCGTCGAGACGGGGGCCGCGCCACGGCGGGCGCGCAGGAGGACGAAGACGTAGAACGCGAGCGTCGCGAGCGCGAACCAGATCTTCGGGTCGAGCGCCCACAGCGGGTGCTCGCCCTTCCACATGCGCGAGGCCCAGAAGAGTCCGAGGAAAAGCCCGACCGAAAGGGTCGCCACGCCGAGGGAAAGGGACGTGCGGTTCGCGCGTTCGAGGTAGGACAGGCTCGGGAGGCGGGACGCCGGCCCCGAGAAGGCGCGTTTCTTGAGGGAACGGCCCACCCACAGGTAGAGGAGCGACAGCGCGCACGCGACCGCGAAGGCGGCGTACGCGAGCATGTTGAGCGTGACGTGCAACGCGAAGACCGAGCCCTTGAGCTCGGGCGCGTCGACGTGAGGCGGCGGCGTGAGCGACACGGACAGGAGGAGAAACGCGAGGGCCACGGGCATCAGGAACGGCCCCAGCGACCGGTCCTTGTGCCGCAGCTCGAGGACGATGTTCAGGACGGCGAGGAAGAACCCGAAGAGCTTCATCGAACCGAGGAGGTCCCGGTACGGCACACTGTGGAGCGCGACGGAGCGCGCGTAGAGCGTCCCGAAGTTCGTGAGTGCCCCCAGAATCGCGAACGCGGTCGCCGCGCGGCCGATCGCCGGAAGCGGGCGGTAGAGCAATGCCGTGTAGAGAATCGCAGAGAGAGAGTAGGCGACGAGCGCTACCCAGCCCAGCGTCGTCGCGATCTCGGCGGCATTCGTCACACCCGCGATTATAGGAAGGCCCGTCGGGAGAGAATCAGTGCCGATGCATCAGGGTACCCCCATGCCGCTTCGGGCCCGGAACGCGCGGTGACCCGCGCGCAGTTCGTGTCCTACGCCGAAGGGCTCGGCGCGGGAGCGCTCGCGTGCGGCTTCGCCCTCCGCTTTCGCCTCCATGCCGCCTCGCCCCTTCCCTCCGCCGAGCCGATCCGATGGCTTCTCGCGGGGGCTGTCGACGACCTCGCGCTTCTCGCCACGGGAGCCGCCCTCTGCCTTCTTCTCCTCGGACGGTGGCCGCGCGCCGCGGCTGGCGCGTTCACGGCCCTCGCGTTCCTCGTCTCGATTCTGACGTTCCTCTGGTCTGAGGCGCTCGTCTACTTCGGCCATCCTCCGCGCCGGACGGAATTCGCGATCGGTTGGGACGCGTCCTTTCTCGCGAAGTCGATCGATGCAGGATTTGTTCTGAGGGCCACGCTCGTGCTCCTCGCGCTCGCGGGAGCCGTGGCCTTCTCGATCCGTCGCGCGCGCCGCATCCCGCCACGGCTCGGCGAACGCTCTCTCCGCCCTCTCGCGATCCTCGCCCTATCGGCCTGCGTCCTGGCGGCGCTTCCGCTTCCCGTACACCTGCGCCTGACGTCGCGCCACGCCCTCCTCGTCCTTCCTGGCCTCGTTCGCGGACCGGCCGCGCGCGCGGACGGCGGGGCTCCTTCCCTCCGCCGTCTCGAGCCGCCCGGCGGGTCCGGAGCGAGCGCCTCGAGGCCAGCCGGACCGCGCACCCCGGGGGCACCCCTCATTCCGGCCGGCCTGCGTCCGAACGTCGTCTTTCTCCTCCTCGAGGGCGTCCGTTCGGAAGAGCTGGGCGCGTGGGGCGGCCTGAAAGGCCTCTCGCCGCACCTCGACGATCTCGCCCGCCACGGCGTGCGCGTCGACCGCGCCTTCAGCCCGGGCACGCACACGCCGGAAGGAGAGCTCGCTCTCTGGTATGGCCTCCTCGCGAACCCGCGTTCCCTGATCCTCACCGACGAGCCGGACCTGCCGCACGACGGGCTGCCGGAAATCCTCGCGCGCGCGGGCTGGAAGTCCTTCCTTTGGATCCACGACGGCGACCAGACGTTCTACCGGCGTGACCGCTTCTACCCCGCACGCGGATTCCGGATGATCGACGGACGCGATTTCGATCCGGGCGACCCGCGCACGAACTGGGGATACTCGGACAAGGCGCTCATGCGCGCGGCCGTCCGCGCGTTCGACCGGCTCGAAGAGCCGTTCGCGGCGATGGCGCTCACGGTGTCGAACCACCATCCCTTCCAGGTTCCCACGGACGCTTCCACGTCGTTCGAGCCGCCGGAGGCGGCTCGCGGCGGCTTCGTGAGCGTGCCCGGCCTTTCGCGGGCCCTCGGCCTCCACACGGGGCCGATGCTGAAAACGATCCACTACACGGACGAGGCGGTCGGGTTGTTCTTCGACCTCGCAAGGAACCGCCCGTGGTTCCAACGGACGATCTTCGTGATATCGGGGGATCACGGCCTTCCCATCGCGCCCCTCTCGGGCACGCCCACGCCGCACCGCTTCGCCTCCCTTCGCCACCAGGTCCCGCTCGTCTTTTTTTCTCCGCTCCTCGCGGGGGGGGTCGTGCTCGAGGGCCCCGCGTCGCTCGCGGACGTCCCGGCGACGCTTCTCGGCTTCCTCGGCTCGAAGGAGGGCGTCGGCGACGGACGGGATCTCTACGCACGGGAGCCGGCCGCGCGGCCCGTCATCGCGTGGGACGACGAGGGCCGCACCGCCACGGCCGCGACCCGCGACTTCGTTTACCACGCGACGCTCGCGCCGGATGCAGGAGGGAACCTGGCCGCCACGGAAGAGAGCCTCTTCTCGTCAGCCGACGCGGCGGGCGTGGCCGACCTCGCGCCACACGAACCGAAAGTCCTGGCTTTCTTCCGCGCCCGCGTTCTCGCGTGGGCCGGCGCGAAGCCCTGAGAATTCGTCGCGCTTTGCGATGCTAATCTCCGCCGCCATGTCCGCAGCCGCCATGTCAGCCGCGAAGGGCCCGTCTCGACAGCGTTTCCTCGATGCCGCCTTCTCGCGCCCGACGGACGTCCCGCCCGTTTGGCTCATGCGGCAGGCCGGCCGCTACCTTCCCGAATACCGCGAGATGAGGAAGCGCCTCAAGTTCCTCGAGCTGTGCGCCGACGTCCCGGCCGCGATCGAGGTGACGCTCCAGCCCTTCCGCCGCTTCGGAATGGACGGAATCGTCCTCTTCTCCGACATCCTCATCCCTCTGCCCCCGATGGGAATCGAAGTCCGGCTCGACGAGGGCGGGCCGAAACTCCCGAATCCTATCCGGACCGCCGCCGACGTCGCGAAGCTCCGCGCCTTCGATCCGAACGTCGATACCGCGTTCGTGATGGACATTCACCGCGGTCTCAAGAGCGAGGTCCACGGTGAAGCGGCCACGATCGGTTTCTGCGGGGCGCCGTGGACGCTCGCGACATACGCGATCGAGGGCGGCTCGTCGAAGTCGTTCACGGCGACCAAGACGATCATGCACAAGGAGCCGAAGGTCCTCGAGGCTCTGCTCGAGAAGCTGGCGGACGGATGCGGCCGGTACCTTGCGGCGCAGGTCGAAGCCGGCGCCGACCTCGTCCAGATCTTCGACTCGTGGGCCGGCGAGCTCTCGCGCGCGGACTACGACCGCTTCGCGCGTCCCGCCACCGAACGGCTCCTGTCGCACCTGTCGCTCCGCGGACAGGTCCCCGTCGTGCACTTCGCCTCGGGCTCCGCGCATCTCGTCGAGTCGTTCGCGAAGCTGCCCGTCGACGTCCTTTCCATCGACTGGAAGCTCCCTCTCGACGAAGCGCGAAAGCGCGCGAGCGGCAAGGCTCTCCAGGGCAACGTGGACCCTGGAGTACTCCTCGGCTCGCCGGACGGCGTCCGGGAAGCCGTCTTCGCCGCACGCCGCATGGCCGGCCCGGTCGGGCACATCGTGAACCTCGGCCACGGAATCCTTCCGCCGACGCCGATCGAGAACGTCGCCGCGTTCGTGGCGGCGGCGCGGGCGCCGCTCCCGGCCTGATCGCGGGTCGTGGCGTGATGGGGTCTGGCGTCAGGGTCGCCGGTCGCCCCCTTCGAGCCACACGACCGCCTGGCAGTCGAGGCGCCTCTTCACGTCCTGAAAAGCAATCCCGAGATCGGACAAGGCCGCGAGGCGCGTCCCGTCGGGCCACTCCGGGTGCACGGCGTCGCGCGCAAGCACCACGAAGAGGGGGACGCCAACCTCTTCGAGGTAGCGCCGTACGCCGGAGGCGTCGAGCGCGCTCCGGTCCTCGCCGCCGGCGAGGACGAGAAGGACCGCGCGCCGGTGCGCCGCGGCCCCCGCGAAGAGCGCGGCCGCCGCGACGGCATCGGCCGTCCTCACGGGGTGGAGCGTGCTCGCCCAGAGCCCGTCCATCAGGCCCTCGAGCACGCCCTCGGCGTCGCGGCCCGTGAGATCGAACCGCGAAAGGCCGGCGTTCGCGACGATTGCGGAGACGGAAAACGCGCCCCGGAAGGGCTTCCCGAGCGCGGCCGCCGCGCCGGGCGGGGCGACTCCGACGAGATCCCGGAGCGCCATGTAGGCGGACGGCTCGGCGACGAGGACGATCTCCCATTCTCCCCGCTCCACGGAGCGCACCGGCCGGCCCCTTCCTTCGAGGCGCCGGCGGAGCGCGTCGAGATTCGAGGGTCCGCACACATCGCCCTCGAGGCGGGCCGTCAAAGCGGCCTCCTCGTCGCCGCGCGTTCCGCCGCCCACCGCGCCCGCGTACGTCGCGCGCCGCCCATCCGGGAACGCGAGGTCGACCGTGAGGAGCGATCCCCGGACGGAGCGCGCCGGCAGCCGGAGGCGACGGTCTTTTCCGAGCGTCACCTTCCGTCCGTCCAGCGTCACGCGGATCGTCTTCGGGTCGAGCCTTTCGGGGTGCGCCCACCCGATTGTGACGTCGCAATTCACCGAGCCTTCGAGACACGCCGTTCGCGTCTGGACTTCGGCCTCCGCGGCGCCCGGGCGGTTCACCCAGCGGACCGCGCGCTCGACGACGCGGGCCGACTCATCCCGCCTCACGGCCTCGAGGAGGTGGATGCGGGGAGCCGTCCCGAGGTCGACGCCGCAGCCGGGATTCTCCGCGGACAGCGCGCACACGGGCCGGCCGTCCAGGAGGAGGGTCGCGGGGCGAGTCGGGATCCCGAGCTCCACGATTACCGGCAGCAGTCCGACGACGACGCCCACCGGGTACGTCAGTATCTGCACGTGTCGCATCTTCCATCAACCGCGAGGCGACCCGCACTGGGAGCATGAACATGCTCTCTCGTCCCGCCTTAGGGACGATTCGTCCCTGATTCACGGCACGATCCGTGCTAGACCTCGTCCGATCGGAGGTCCCGATGAAAAGGCCCTTATCCGCCGCGCTGGCTCTCCTCCTCGCTGCCTCGGCCCAGGCCCAGGCTCCCGATTCCTCGCGTCCCGTGAAAGGAGCCGTCGAGGCGATTGCGGCCGAGGTGGAGGTTCTCGTCGTCGACCGAAAAGGCACACCCGTGGACGGACTCGCGAAGAGCGACTTCAGGCTCTTCGTGAACGGCAAGGAGACGCCGCTCGACTTCTTCGAGGCGCCGCCTCCGGCCGGACCGCCTTCGACGTCCGCCCCGTCCGCATCCTCCGCGGCCGCCACCAGAGCCTCCGCGGCGCCGCTGCCGCGCCGGGTCCACAGCACGCTTTTCGTGATCTCTCCCCTTCATCTCGACGTCCGCGCGCGCAATGCCGGCCTCGACGCTCTGCGCGCGTACGTCGACCGCCTTCCGGCCGGCGAGCAGGGGGCCGTCTACCTCCTCGACAACGGAGCCCGCCGCCTCGTGGGATTCACGAGCGACCGCAAGGAATTGAAGAAGGCGATCGACCGGACCGGCCGCAGCCTGCCGGCGTCCTACGTCTTTTCCGAAACGCGCGGCGAAGAGTGGGTGGGCCAGTCGCGGCAAATGCTGCGCAACTTCTCGACCGTTCTCGGCAGCGTCGCGAACCGGCCGGAGGCGAAGACGGTCGTTCTCGTGTCCGGCCCGATCTCGGCTACGGGATTCATCGAACCCATCGGCGGTGCGGCCGGATCGGCGGCGCTCTCCCAGACGTCGTTCTCGACGGGCGCCGGGTCCGAGAGCCCGGTGCCCGGCTCCGACACCCTCTCGGCCATCGGAAACTCCTATTCGTCCAAGGGAATCTGGAATTTCCTCGCGGAAGCGAAGGAGGCCGAGTCGCAGGCCCTCCTCGCACGCGCGACGGTCGTCGCCCTCGACTCGACCGGGCTCGACTCGCCAAACGCCAAGGCGGAGATCAACTCCCTCGCGAGCGTGAACGGCCGTGCCGGACGTGACACCGCGTCGACGCTGCGGCCCGCCGACGGATCCTCGGAGGGCGACCAGTCGGACTCATTCGCCTTCCGCAGCGACACGTTCGCGCTCATCGCCGAGGCCACGGGAGGCGCGCGCCTCGGGTTCTCGAACAAGCCGGCCGACCTCATCGTCGACGAGTCGCGCCTCCTCGCGCGGCGCTACCGCCTCGGCTTCATTCCGCCTGACGGCACCTCGGCCCGCCGCGACATCCGCGTCGAAGTCCTGAGGCCGGGCCTCGTCGTGCGCACCGCCTCGGGCCAGCGCTCCCTGACCGCCGAAACCGCCGCGCGCTCTCGGTTCGCGGGGCTTCTTCTCTCGTCTCAGGCGCCGGCCGGTGATTTCACGATCGCCGTGGAGATGAAGGGCCCGATTTCGAAGCGCACGACCGACGCCCTTCCATTCGACGTCCTCGTACCCGTCTCCGGCGTTTACGCCGAGGAGCGGGGTGACGGGAAGCGCGCGAAGCTGGAGCTCCTCGTTTCCGCCGTAGACGAGGAAGGCCGCGCTTCCGAGCCCATGGTCATTCCGTTCTCGGTCACGATGGACAAGACGGCCAAGGACGGATCGTTCTTCCGCAAAGAGTCGAACTTCAACATCGACAAGCGCTGGAAGGGCCGCCTCTTCGTGGGCGTCCGCGACACCGCGACGAACCGCCTCGGGGCCGTCGCGATGCCGATCGGGGGGTGACGCGGGCGCGTCAGGTCCGTGCCCCCGTCACGACCGGAAGAGCGACGCCGTCCGGCCCCTTTTCCCTGCGCGCGAAGACCGAACGCAGCGTCGCGATCACGATCGGGAAGACGCCGACCACGAGGAACGTCGTGTCCGCGACGACGCGGAGCCACTCGAGCGTGTGGTACGCACCCGCCATGAGGAACGCCTGGCGGCGTGCGTGCCAGTACCCGTTCGCGAGCGAGTCCTGGAGCTGGAGAACGCCCGCCGGGAAGAGATCGAGGACGATCATGAGCCCGAGGCCGATGTTCAGGCCCCAGAACCCGATCCTCACGAGTCCCTCGACCTTCGCCCAGCGCGCGTCGCTCTGAAGCGCCCTCAGGCAGTAGACGACGACCGCGAGCGCGAGCATCCCGAAAACGCCGAACATGGCCGCGTGGCCGTGATTCGTGGTCAGCGTCGTGCCGATCTCGAAGTAGGAGACCACGGGCAGGTTGATGAGGAAGCCGAAGACGCCCGCGCCGACGAAGTTCCACACGCCTACGGCCATCAGGAAGTTGATCGCCCACTTCTGGTTCGACGAAAGCGTCGTGCCGCACGAGCCACAGGTCTTGTCTCTCAGCCGGATGAAGTCCCATGCGTCCAGCGTGAGGAGTGTCAGCGGGACGACCTCCATCGCCGAGAAAGTCGCCGCGAGACCCATGTTGAGCGTGCCCTGCCCCGTGAAGTACCAGTGGTGCCCGGTCCCGATGATGCCCGCCCCGAGGTAGAGGATCGCGTCGAGATAGACGACACGAGTCGCCGTCTTCGCGCTCACGAGGCCCATCTGGAAGAACATGATCGCGACGAGTACGGTCGCGAAAAGCTCGAAGAAGCCCTCGACCCACAGGTGGATGATCCAGAAGCGCCAGTTGTCGATGACCGCCGGGTTCGTATGCGGGCCGTAGAAGAGGGCCGGCAGGTAGAAGAGCGGGATCGCAACCGCGACGTAGAGGAAAAGCGATGCGAGCGTCCCCGTCTTCGGGTGCTTCATCGCGGGCCTCAGCGCGCGGAACATGAGGACGAGCCACAGGACGAGGCCGGCTGCGAGGAGGATCTGCCAGAAGCGGCCGAGGTCGAGATACTCGGACCCCTGGTGTCCGAACCAGAACCAGAACTTCCCGAGCGCATTTCTCAGGCCGAGGAACTCCCCGAAGAGGCTCCCGAAGACGACGACAACGAGGGCACCGAGGAGGACGAGCGCGCCAGCCCTCTGGCCCTTCGGATCGCCCCCGCCGAGGTGAGGCGCGAGGAAGAGCCCGCCCGCCACCCAAGCCGTCGCGATCCAGAAGATCGCGAGCTGCAGGTGCCACGTGCGCAGGAGCGTGTACGGAAGAAGAGATACGATGTCGAATCCGTAGAACGCCCCGGGCTCGACGCGATAGTGCGCGAGAGCCCCGCCCGCGAGCGTCTGAAGCAGGAAGAGGACTGCCACGACCGCGAGGAAGAGGCCGGTGACCCTCTGGCTCGGCGTCAGGGCCATCGGCTTCGGCGCGTCGTGGTGATGCTCGGCGCCTTCGCTCCTCCATCCGAGGAAGTCGAACCTGCCGAACACGAACAGGATGGTCCCGAGGCCGCCGAGGAGCGAGATGAGGGAAAGGCCGCTCCAGAGGTAGGTTGCCGACGAGGGACTGTTCCCGACGAGCGGCTCGTACGGGAAGTTGTTCGTGTACGAGTAGTCCTTGCCGGGACGTCTCGCGACCGTCGCCCACGTCGCCCACGAGAAGTACGCGGCGAGCGCGTCGAGCTCCTTCGGGTCCTTGATGTAGTGCGCCGGGAGGCCGGGCGCCGGCGTCGCGCTCCCGAAGTACGAGGCCCATTCGTTCTTCGAGACGGCGAACGCCGCGGCCGTGCCGGCCGGGTACGTGAGCGTCTTCGCGGCGGGATCCCAGGTGTTCCTCTTCGTGGCCGTCTGCACCTCGGCGTCGATCGCGGCCTTGCGTCCCGCGTCGAGATCCCCGTAGGCCGCCTGGAAGCGGCTCTTCGCGAGCGTTTCGCGCGAGACCTCCGCGAGGCGGTGGAGCGTCTCGGCGGTGTAGTCCGGTCCGAGGTAGGCGCCGTGCCCCCAGAGCGTGCCGTGCTCCATGAGTCCGTACTTGAGGAAGACGTCCTGTCCCGCGAGGATGTCGGCGCTCGTGAACAGCGTCGCACCGTTCTCGTCCACGACCCGGTCCGGGATCGGTGGCGCGTTACGGTAGGTCTGGACCGTCACGACGGACAGGACCGAGAACCCGAAAATCATCGCGAGGATCGCACCGTGCCGCCACCAGGGAGAAAGCTTTCCGGACTCGGTCATCGTTGCCTCCGCCTGAATGTTCAGCCCGATGCCCTTCCCTCGTATGACCGGCGTCATACGGGGCGCCACGGAGCGCCTGCTGCCATTCGCGAAGACTGATGTCGCCTTGATTCAACTGAATCATCGACGGGGTTGCGCCGCCATTCCTAACGTTCCGTCCATGGCGGTGAACGTGCTCCCGGTGTCGAGCGCGGAGCGGAAGGCCGCCTGAGCGGGGCCATGAAGCGGCCGCGCGGCGCCACCTCTCTGTCTATTCCGCTCACGCTCGTCGCCGCCGCGGCCGGCCTGGCATTCGGGATCGCCGCGTACGCTTTCTATTACGCGAAGGGCTACTCCTACCTCGGAAACGATCCGGCGACGTGCGCGAACTGCCACGTCATGAGCGCGCACTACACGGGCTGGCAGAGCGCCCCGCATCACCATGTCGCCACGTGCAACGACTGCCATACGCCGGCCGGCTTCTTCTCGAAGTATTGGGTCAAGGCGACGAACGGCTGGCACCATTCCATGGCCTTCACTCTCGGCGGATACCCGGACGTCATTCGGGCCCGGCCCGAGAGCTCGGCCGTCGTCGAGGCGAACTGCAAGCGCTGCCACGCGGAGCTCGTCGATTCGATGACGCACGGAGGCTACGTCTCCTGCGTCCGCTGCCACGCCTCCGTCGGTCACGCACGCTGAGATCCGTCGCGCCATACCACCCGTCAAGGAGCACCTCATGTCCGCAGCAATCCCGGCCCCCCCCAAGAAACGCCGGTTCCTCGTGGCCCTCGCGGCCGCCTTCGCCCTCGGGGCGCTCGGCGCCGGCGCGCTCCTCGTCAATATCGCGCAGAGGAAGCAGGAAGCGAAGAACCCGTACGTCAGGCTCGTCGAAGTGGGCGAGAACGACACGGACCCCGCGAAATGGGGCACGAACTGGCCGCGCGAGTACGACGGGTACAAGCGCACGTCCGAGCCGAACCACACGAAGTACGGAGGCGGATCCGGCGTCGCCGAGGGCCTCGTGCCCCCCCAGAAAGCGGCGCGGGACCCGTGGCTCACCCGGATCTTCGCCGGGTATCTCTTCGCGGTCGACTACCGCGACCGCCGCGGCCACGCGTTCATGCTGTTCGACCAGGAAACCACGAAGCGGAACATCCCTTCCGAAAACAAGCAGTCGGGAAACTGCCTCCACTGCCACGGATCGATCATGCCGCTCTACCGGAAGCTCGGAAAAGAGGCGGCCCCCCAGGCGCGCGAGGCCGAGCAGATTCAGAAGGGACTCGCGGCCGTGGGCGAGCTCAGCTACTGGGACGCCCACAAGCAGCTCGAGCAGATCAGCGGAGGGACGGCCCACCCCGTCTCGTGCGTCGACTGCCACGACCCCAGCTCCATGGAGCTGCGCGTCACACGGCCGGCCTTCATCACGGGCATCCAGAAGCTCGCGTCTTCGACCGCGGACGTTCCGCACCTGCCCAGCATCGAGCGCTGGCGCAAGGGAGGCCGCACGCTTCCGTACGACCCGAACGTCGACGCGACGCGCCAGGAGAAGCGCTCCTATGTCTGCGCGCAGTGCCACGTGGAATATTTCTGCGGCAAGGGCACGACGGTGTTCTTCCCGTGGGCCGAGGGGCTCAAGGTCGAGCAGATGGAGCATCTCTACGACGGCCTGCAGACAAAAGGGCAGCGCTTCAAGGACTGGACGCACGCCGAGACCGGCATGGAGGTCCTGAAGGCCCAGCACCCCGAGTTCGAGATGTGGAGCCAGGGCATCCACGCACGAAGCGGCGTGGCCTGCTCCGACTGCCACATGCCCTACAGGCGCGACGGCGCCCAGAAGGTCTCGGAACACTGGGTGAGGAGCCCCCTCCTCTCGGTCAACCGCTCCTGCGCGAGCTGCCATCCCTACGGTGACGAGGAGCTCAAGAGCCGCGTGGAAGCGATCCAGGACCGGCATTTCGCGCTCATGTCCCGCGCGGGCACCGCCGCGGTCGCGATGATCGACGCCATCGTCGCCGTGCGGAAACCCTACGACGAAAAGAACCGTACCGGTGCCGCCGCGAAGGCGAAGGAGACGCTCGACAAGAGCGCGGAGTTCCAGAAGCTCGCGAAAGAGGATCAGGAGAAGAAGCTGGCGTCCGAGACGAAGGCGAACCTCCTCGCCGCGTGGCGCACGGTCGTCGAAGCCGATCCGGCGATCCGGGAGCTCGGCGAGCTTCAGCGGGCCGCGCAATGGCGGCTCGACATCGTCGCCGCCGAGAACTCGATGGGGTTTCACGCTCCCCAGGAGATGGCCCGGATCCTCGGCGAGTCGATCGATCTGTCGCGCCAGGCCCAGGTCAAGGCGGGCGAGGTCCTGCATGGGAAGGTCGCCGCGAAGTAGTTCCGCCGAATCGCCTCAGTCCGCCTCGCCCGTGGCGATCTCGCGGAGGGCACGCTCGTCGCGCACGGTGAAGCCCTCGGGCGTCGTCGCGACGAGATCGTCCTTTCCCCAACGGCTCATGACGCGAATCGCCGATTCGACCGTCGTCGCCGTGAGGTCCGCGATGTCCTGGCGGGAGAGGACGAGCGGAATCGTCGCGCCCGCTCCGTCGCGGCGGCCCACGCGGTCCGCGAGCATGAGCAGGAGCCGCGCGACGCGCTTCTCGACCGGACCCGTCAGGTCCGCGAGACGCCTCGAGATCTCGAACTGCCGCGTCATCAGCCCCTGGAGGAGGCGGCGCGTCATTTCGGGGTGGGCGTCGATCGTCGCGAAAAAATCCTTTTCGGGAATCCTGAGGATCGTGGTCGGCTCGAGGGCGACGGCCGAGGCCGGGAAAACCTTCCCCTCGAAGAGTGCGACCGCGCCGACCGGCTCGCCGACGCCGAAGAGCCCGAGAATCACGTCGCGCTCCGGCGCCGCCTTCACGATTTTCACGCGGCCGATCACGACGAAACAAAGGTCGGTCGCGGGCGCTCCTTCGCGGAAGACCTCCTCTCCCTTCCCGTAGACGACGACCCGGGAGGCAGGACCGAGAAGCCGCCGCTCTCCGGGGTTGAGGCACCGGAAGAGGGGGATGGCGTCGAAGTGCGGCAGGGCGGCGCCGGGCACGGACGGAGCATAGAACGCGCGGGGTCAGTTCGCGCGCGTGGGGAGCCCCGGACCGGCCTTCACGCGCCTCAGGGTGGCGACGAGGACGTCCACCCAGAGAAGGAATCCCGCGGTCGCGAAGATTCCCGTCGTGCCGACGACTCGATAGAGCGGCAAGCCTCCCCATCCGAGAGCGACGGGAATCTGCAGCGCCCGGACGGCAGCCGCCGCGGCGACCAACGCGATCGCGGCCTTTGCCTCCCGCGGGCGCGCGAGCGCGCGCCCCATGAAGGCGGGAACGACACGGAGGCTCATTGCGACGACGAGAAGCGTCAGAAACCCGATCGTGTACAGGTGACGCGCGCCGTCCCACACGAACTTGTGAACGGATGCGCCGGAGATCTCCGCGGCACAGGCGCAGACGGAAACGGCGGCGAAGAGGGCGAGGAAGACGAACGGGGCCCGGATCGAACGCGTCCCGGGACCTCCCGGAAACTTCGCGAGGATGCGGCTCGCGGCGAGAAACACGGCGATCGCGGCCGCGAGGAGAAGGGTCCCGCCGAGCGTCAGGGCGCGGGAGACGGCCGCGGGCGGGCCCGGAATCCAGGCGGAGGCGAGAAGGAGGACGCCCGCACCCTGCAGGGCGGCGGCCGCTCGCGCGCTCCCCCACGAAGGTCGCGGGACGCCGATGAACGCCGGCACCATCCGCGAGGCGAAGCCGAACACCCAGGAGAGGACGAATCCGTAAAGCGCGATCGCATAGAAGGGCTCGAGGAGCCGCGCCGGGACTTCGGACGTGACGTGCCCCGCGAGGAACGCGGCCTGTGCCGCGGAGAGCCCGGCGGCGGTCACCCCCCACATCGTTCCGGCGAGAGCGTGCCGCGCGAGCGGATCGGAAGCGGCGCTCCGCGGCACGAGGACGGGAAGAGCCCACGCGGCAAACGTGAGCGCACCCATCAGCTCGAGCGCTCCCGAGAGGAGCGACAGGAGACGGCCGGCCGCCCAGGGCGCGAGCGGCTGCCCGACCGCCCTGAGGAGCGCCCCGCCACCGATCCCGAGGAGCACCACGATGAGAACGGGCCGGGACGCCGGTGCGGTTCCGAAGATCCGAGGGATCGCCTGAAGCGCGACACCGAAGATGAAGAGCGCGCCGAAGCCGAGAATCTGCACGTGAGCGTGGACCTGAAGGTGTGAGGGAAGAACCGTGCCGGTCGCGAACGCCATGCGCCAGATCGCCCAGCCGCCCATCGAGACTCCGAGAGTGACGGCGAGCGCAAGCGCCGTGAAGACGAAGAACGGGAAAAGGCTGCGCGGCGCGCGGGGAACGCCGGCATCGGAGGGAACGCTCGCGGGCACGATCCGAGGGTGGACCAGGTTGGAGCAACCCGCAATCCCTTGATGCAATTGCAGCAGCCGGGCGCCGCCGCCGCGGGTGCTAACCTCGCGCCGTGAGCGCCATTCCGATCCGTCTCGGCGGCGAAACGCTCCCGATGACCACGGAGCTTCTCGAGAAATACAACGTCCAGGGGCCCCGATACACCTCGTATCCGACGGCGCCCGAATGGGCGGATTTGACGCCTGCCGACACGGAAGCCGTCTGCGAGCGCGCGAACGCGAAGGGCTCGCCGGTCTCTCTGTACGTGCATCTTCCCTTCTGCGACGAGCAGTGCTGGTTCTGCGGCTGCTTCATGAAGGTCGTCCCGAAGCCCGAGCGCCGGGGCGAGACGCGCGAGGAGATCGAGCCCTACCTCGCAGATCTCCACCACGAGATCGACCTCCTCGCGTCGCGCATCGAAAGGACCCGCTCCGTGAAGCAGGTCCACTGGGGCGGCGGGACCCCGACGTACCTCACGCCGAAGCAGGCGGACGCCCTCGCGAAGCATCTTCTCGAGACGTTCCGGCCCGCGGCCGACGCCGAGGTTTCGGTCGAGGTGGATCCCCGCGTCACGTCGAAAGAACACCTCGCCGTTCTGAGGGGGCGGGGCTTCAATCGCGTGTCGATGGGCGTACAAGACTTCGATACCGAGGTCCAGGAGCTCGTGAACCGGATCCAGCCCTTCGAGATGACGCGAGACCTCGTCGAGGCCGCGCGCGACCTCGGCTACGGCTCCGTGAATCTCGACATGATCTACGGCCTTCCCGGCCAGACGCGCTCCGGCTTCGAAAAGAGCGTCGAGCAGATCCTCTCGCTGCGCCCGGACCGCGTCGCGATGTACTCGTACGCGCACGTTCCATGGCTCAAGCGGCCCCAGCGCGTCCTCGCGGCGCACCTCCCCGAGGGGACGGAGAAATTCGCGATCTTCGTCTCGGGAATCGAACGTTTCGTCGCCGCGGGTTACGTCTACATCGGCATGGACCACTTCGCGCTGCCCCACGACGAGATCGTGAAGGCCCAGAGGGACCGCACGCTCCACCGCAACTTCCAGGGCTACACGACGCACGCGGGTTGCGACCTCTACGGGCTCGGCGTCTCGGCGATCGGATCGATCGACGATATGTTCGTCCAGAACACGAAGGACTACGCCGCCTACCACGCGGCGACGCAGGACGGGCGGTTCGCGACGGCGAAGGGCCACCGGCTGACGGCCGCCGACTTCCTCAGGTCCGACGTCATCTCCCGGCTCCTCTGTCATTGCGTCATCGACAAGCGCGACGTCGAGCGCGCCTGGGGGCTCGCGTCCTTCGACGCGACGTTCGCCTCGGCCGCGGCGCGCCTTCCCGATCTCGTGGAGGACGGGATGGTCGAGGTCACCCGGGACGAGATCCGCGTGACGACGATGGGCCGCATCTTCATCCGGAACGTCGCGATGCTGTTCGACGAGTACCTCGAGAAGAAGACCGCGGGCGCGCCGAAGATCTTCTCTCGCACGCTGTGAGCGGTTCAAGCAGGGCGACGTTGATTTTCCCAGAAGGTCAATGAGCGAACGTCTCGGGGTTCTTCTCGTCCAGCTCGGTGGGCCGGCTTCGCGCGAGGAGCTCAAGCCTTTTCTCTACGAGCTCTTCGTGGATCCTGAGATTCTCGGTATTTCTTTCGTGCCGCTTCGCCGCCTCGTCGCGTGGCTCATCGCGACCGCGCGCGCTCCGAAGGCGGCCGCGACGTACGAGAGGATCAACTGGTCTCCGATCCGCCGCTGGTCCGAGGCGCAGGCCCGCCTCCTCGAGAAAGAGCTCTCGGACCCGAACGCGGGCGGCGGCCTCCCACCCGTCGTCCGAGTCGGGATGACGTGCTCCTTCCCGTTCGTGGAGGACGCGCTCGCGGAGCTCCGTAAGGAAGGCGTCACGCGCCTCTTCGTCCTCCCGCTCTATCCCCAGTACTCGGTGACGACGACACGCGGCTCCTTCAACCGCGTCACGTCCGCGCTCCTCGAAATGGGCTGGAGTCCCGCGCGCACGAACGCCCCCGGCTCGTGGTACGACGTGCCGGGCTTCGTCGCCGCGCACGTCGACCGGATCCGCACAGCCGCTCGGGCGCTGCCGGACGCCGATCCTTCGAAGACCGTCGTTCTCTACTCGGCGCATTCCCTCCCGGTGAAGACGATCGAGACCCAGAAGGACCCCTACCCGCAGCACATCGAGGCGACCGTGAAGGTGATCGACGCGGCGCTCGGGGGCCGCACCCGCTCGCGGCTCGGCTACCAGTCGAAGGTCGGCCCCGTGGAATGGCTCGGGCCCTCGACGTCGGAGGTCCTCCAGGACCTCGCGAAGGCGGGCGAGACGCAGGTGCTCGTCGTTCCGATCGCGTTCGTTTCCGACCACGTCGAGACGCTCTACGAGATCCGCCTCCTCTTCGGGGGCGAGGCGGCCCGCCTCGGCATCCCGCATTACGTGGCTGCCGAGGGGCTCAACGACCATCCGGACTTCATCCGGGGCCTCGCGGAAATCGTGCGGAAGGCGGCCGCGTGACGCGCGTCCTCGTTCTCGGGGGCGGAATCGCAGGCCTCACGGCCGCGTACCGGCGGGCGTCGGCCGGCGAGACGATCGTGCTCGAAGCGGGACCGCGTGCGGGAGGCTCGATCCGGACGATCCGGGAGGACGGGTTCACGCTCGAGTGCGGGCCGAACACGCTCCGGACGAGCGAGGCCGCCGAGCGACTCCTCGACGACCTGGGGCTCGAGCCCCAGGTCGTCGTCGCCGACGCGAAGGCTCCCCGCTGGATCGTGCGCGGTGGATCTCCCCGCGAAGTCGTGCCCGGGCCGGCGGCTCTCTTCAACAGCGTTTTCACGACGAGGGGAAAGCTCCGTCTCCTCAAGGAGCCGTTCGTCACGGCGCGGCCCGCGTCCCTCGACGACGAGAGCGTCCACTCGTTCTTCGCGCGGCGGTTCGGCGAGGAGGCCGCGCTCTATGGCGCCGGCCCGATGGTCTCGGGCGTCTACGCTGGCGACCCACACACGCTTTCGACACGCTCGGCATTCCCGAGGCTCTGGCTGGCGGAGGGAAGATCCGGAAGCGTCCTGAAGGATTTCCTGAGGCGGAAGGACAAGGGCAACGCCGGCGCCGGCGCGCCGGGGAACCTTGGTCCGGTCCGCCATCGGCCCAGAACTCTCACGTTCACGGGGGGCCTCTACACGCTCGTCGAGGCGCTCGCGGAGCACTTCGCGTCGCGGCCCTTCGTCCGCCTCGAGACCGGTGCCGCCGCCGTTGCCGTCGAGGGGCCGCGCGCGGACTCCGCGCCCGGGCGCCGGTGGACCGTTCGCACCGCGGACGGCCGCGCGTTCGACACGGACGTTCTCGTCTCGACGCTCCCGGCCCCCGCGACCGCGAGGCTCCTCGGCCACGTTCTGACACGATCCGCGGCGGCGCTCGCCGCGGTGCCGTCTTCCCCGGTGACCGTCGTCCTCGCGGCCTATCGGACTCCGCCGTCTCCGAAGGACGCGCCGCGAGGGTTCGGCGGGCTGATTCCGCAAGTGGAAGGGTTCCGCTCCCTCGGGATCCTCTACCCCGCCTCACTTTTTTCGGGGCGCGCCCCCGAAGGATTCGTTCTCACGACCTCGTTCCTCGGCGGCGCGCTCGACCGCGCGTACGCAGGCGCCGCCGATGCCGATCTCCTCGCCGGGGCCGGCTCCGAAGTCGCACGTTTTTTCCCCCGCCTCGGCCCGCCAGTGCGCTCGTGGATCGTGAGATGGCCCGAGGCGATCCCTCAGATGCCGCTCGGCCATCACCGCACGCTCGAGGCCCTGGACGCGGACCTCGCCGCCGTCCAATCGACTTCCCCGGGCGCCCTCTTCGTCACGTCGGGCTTCCGCGACGGCATCGCCCTCGGGGAGCGCATCGCGCGGGGCGAGTCCCTCGGGAAGGCGCTCTAGAATCGCGGCATGACGGACCGCCTCCGCTCCGCGGGGGCGTTCGCGCTCGCGGCTCTCCTCGCGGGAGGTGCGATCCGCGCGGGCGCCCGGCTTCCCGACCTCGACGTCGCCCGGCGACTCCTCGAAGAGCACGTCGAAGGCGCCGCGAAGCGGGCCCGATTCGCGACAGCCGCCCGGGCACGCGCGCTCGCGGGCGTCGTCCCACCCTCCGTCGAAGGAACCGAACGGGGGCTCGACGTCCTGTCCTACGACATCTCGTTCGACGTCGACCCGTCGATCCGGTTCCTGTCCGGCACGACGGTCATCCGCGTCGCCGGCTTCGCGCCCCGGACGACGTCCCTCGCGCTCGACCTCGACGACGCCTTCGCGGTGACCGCGACGACGCGCGACGGGCGCGCCGCGGCCGCGACGCACACAGCCGGGAAGCTCGTGATCCCATTCGAGCCGCCGCTCGGACCCGCGGACCGGGCGACGCTCTCCGTCTCGTACGCGGGGATCCCTCCCGCCGCGGCCGCGCTCGACTTCTGGCAGCACGCCGGGGGCTGGGCCGCGACGAGCGTGGCCGAGCCGTTCGGCGCGCGAACGTTCTGGCCCTCCGTGGACGACCCGAAGGACAAGGCCGTCGTCACCGTCCATGCGACCGTTCCGCCGGGCTACGTCGTCGCCTCCGCCGGCCTCGTGACCGTCGCGGACGCGGGCGCCGGCCGCAGCACCTACACGTGGAGGCTTCCGCAGGCGATCTCGACGTATCTCGCGTCGCTGAACGTCGCGAATTACACGGTTCTCGAGGACTCCTACACGGCAATGGACGGGCGCGTCATGCCGATCCGCTCCTACCTGATGCCGGAGAACGCCGCCGCGAACGCCACGAGGCTTTCCGCGATCAAGGGTCACATCGGCGTCCTCGCGTCCCTCTTCGGGGAGTACCCGTTCGTGGACACGAAGTACGGGATCGTGTCGTCGTCCTTCTCGGGCGGAATGGAGCACCCGACGATGACGTCGATCGGCGAGAACATCCTCTCGAACGTCCCGCGCGACATCACGATCCTTCTCGTTCACGAGCTCTCCCACCAGTGGTGGGGCGACCGGGTCACGATGCGGACGTGGGACGACATCTGGCTCAACGAGGGATTCGCGACCTACAGCGAGGTCCTCTATCTCGAGAAGGCGCAGGGCCGGGATCCCGGGACGACGCTCAGGCTCTCTTACGACGACGGCCTCTACGGCGGCCGCCTCGCGCAGAAGGTCGTGGCGGATCCTTCGGATCCTTTCAAGTACACGGGCTCCGTCTACAACAAGGGCGGCTACTTCCTTCACATGCTGCGGCGCCTCGTGGGCGACGAGGCGTTCTTCTCAGGCCTGAGAGCGTACGGCGACGCGCATGCCGGGGGCACCGCGACGCGCGGCGAGCTCCGCGCGCTCTTCGAGGAGCGGACGGCCCTCGACCTCAAGCAGTTTTTCGACCAGTGGCTCGAAACGCAGTTCCGTCCGACGTTCCGGGCGACGTATCGAACGGCGATCGACGGCTCGACGGTGACGCTGACCGTCACGCAGACGCAGGGCCATACCGTCGCCCATCCCGTCCCCGGGCCGAACGATAAGCCGTTCTACGTCTTCCCGCTGCCGGTCCGGATCACGTTCGTGGACGGCACGACGTCCGACGTGACGGTGGTTCCGACGGGCGTCACGACGACCGTCACGGTCCTGAATCCGCAGAAGAAGCTCGTCGCGGCGATCGCGCTCGACCCCGCCTCGGACATCCTCAAGATCGTCGAGTCGACCGGACCGGGGTGAGGGTTCGCGCTCAGCCCCCCTCGGACACCGCCCCGCGGACCGCCGAGATCACTTCGTCCACCTGCGCGTCCGTCATCGCGGGCCAGAGCGGGATCGTGATGGTGGAGTCGCCGATGAGCTCGGCCTTCGGAAACATGCCGCGGCGGAAGCCGAAGCGTTCCCGGTAGAACTTCGTGAGGTGGACGGCGCGGTAGTTCACCGCGACGCCGACACCGCGGGCCTGGATCCCGGCGAGAACGTCATCCCGCCTGGCGGAATCGACCCAGATCGTGAAGAGGTGCCGCCCCGACGTCATGCCCTCGGGCACGACGGGAAACGAGACGCCTGGCGTCTCGCGGAACGCCGCCTCGTAGCGCTTGCAGATCTCCTCGCGCCGGCGGAGGCGCTCCGCGAGCTTCGGGAGCTGGGGAAGGAGGAGCGCGGCGTTCACGTCGGAGAGGTTGTACTTGTAGCCGAGGCGCTCCATGTCCCAGTGCTGGTACTTGCCCGCGTAGCGGTCCGCTGCGTTCTTCGACATCCCGTGCGAGCCGAGCTGCCGGAGGAGCGTTTTCTTTCCCGCGTCGCGGGCCGTGATCGCACCGCCTTCCCCGCAGGTGAGGTTTTTCGTCGCGTAGAAGCTGAAGCAGCCGAAGTCGGCGAGCTGTCCCGGCCCGAAGCCGTCGCGCCGCCCTTCGACGCAGTGCGCGGCATCCTCCACGAGGACGAGCGCGTGGCGGTTCGCGAGCGCCCGGAGCGCGACCATGTCGGCCATCAGCCCGTAGAGGTCGACGGCCACGATCGCCCTGGTGCGCGGCGTGACCGCGGCCTCCACCGCCGCGGGATCGATGTTCCCGGTCGCGGGGTCGACGTCGACGAAGACGGGAGTTCCGCCCGCGTAGACGATTGCGTTCGAGGACGACAGGAACGTCATCGGCGTCGTGACGACCTCGTCTCCCGGCCCGATGCCCGCGGCGAGCATGGCGAGGTGCAGCGACGCCGTCGCGTGCGCCGTGCAGACGACCGCGGCGACGCCGAGGTATTCCTCGAAAGCGACTTCGAACGCATAGACCTTCTGTCCCGTCGTGAGGAAGAGCGAGTCGAGGACGCCGCGCACGGCGGCCTTTTCGTCCTCACCGAGAGAATGACGATAGAAGTCGACAGCCATCTGGGTCAGCGCGCTGCGGCGGGCGCCATCCCCGCGAAGGCGTCGAGCGTTTCCTTTACCGCGCGCGCGGCGTCATTGGGAAGACCCGAGCTCGCGCCGGGCCATTCCGCGACGATCGGGCGGAGGCCCTGCTGGCGTAGCGTTTCGATCCCCCTCCGAACCGCCGCGAGCTCGGCGGGTCCGCCGTCGCGCGAATAGCCGAGGAAGAGCCGCGTCCCGCGGAGTCCCGCGGGATTCGGCGCCGTTCCGGGGTCGAAGGGCCCGCCGATCGACCCGACGCCCGCGTACGTGCCGGCCGGCTTCTTCGCGGCGACGCGGAGGACCTCCGTCCCGCCCCGCCCGATACCGACGATGAACACGGGGATCTTCGGGTCGCCCGACTTCGCCCGGGCCGCCGCGACGGCCGCGTCGATCGCCTTCTCGGCGCGGTCGGCCGAACCCCACCCGAAGCGCCTCTTCGCCGAACGCCCCGGGCCTCGCGGCGCGGCGATGAAGAGATGATGTGAGAGCGCGACGTCCGTGAACGGCCCGCTGACGCTGAAGGGATCCGATTCCTTGTCGTGCACGAGGAGGAGGACCGCGAGAGCCTTGTCCTTCGGGCTCAGGAAGACGCCTTCCTTCACGACGGCCGCGTCGCCCGCCGCGCGGTTCTTCGCCGCGCCCGACACGATGGCGGCGAACTTCGGCTTTCCGCGAAGCGGTCCGAGGTCCGGATCCTTCTCGAGCGAGACGCCGTCGTCGAAGCCAGCGGCGATGGCCCGGTCGAGGCGCTGGAACGCATGATCGGCGCGCCCCTGGCGGGCGTCGAGGCAGGCGAGATTGTAGGCGGCGGAAGGCAGCTCGGCGCTCTTCCAGGCCTGCTCGAAGAGCGCCCGCGCGCGCTCGAGCTGATTCGCGTTCACGGCCGCGAGGCCGAGCCGCTCGAGCTCGAAGGGATCCGCGACGCCACGGTCGAGGACGCGGACGTCCTCTACCTTCGCGTTCGATCCGCCCTTCGGCGCGGTGCTTCCGGTCGTGACGAGGAGACCGGGCGCCGTGCCCGGGGCCGGGGACGGCGCCGGGGTGCGCGTCTGGCTCGCCACGGGACGCGCGAGGACAGCGGAGACGGCGAGCGCGCTGAGAAAAACAGCCTTCATCCGTCGATTGTAAGGGCCGTGACGGCCCCGGGGAACCCGGTGCTCAACCAGGCGAGCGCAACTTCGCGGCGAACCCGCGCCGGTAGAGAAGACGCATCGCGACGCGCAGCACCGCGAGCACGCGCGGGTCGTACGGGAAAGCGAGCTTCTTCGAGAGAAAGCGGTCCACGGGTGCGAGCAGCGGGCGCCGCGTCGTGACGGCCTCGACGCGCGTCCACTGCCTCAGCCCCTCGATTCCGTGCCGGACGCCGAGTCCGCTCGCGCGCCAGCCCCCGAGTGGCGACTCGACGACGAAATAGTTGACGAGGACGTCGTTCACGATCGCCTGGCCCGAGCGGAGCCTTCTCGCGAAAGTCTCCGCCTCGGCGGGAGGCCCGAAGACTGTCGCGTTGAGCCCGAGGTGCGTGTCGTTCGCGAGGGAGAGCGCCTCGGCGTTCTCCCAGAAACGCATGACGGGGACGAGGGGTCCGAACGTCTCCTCCCGCATGACCTCCATGTCGTGGGTCGCGCCGGAGAGGACCGTGGGCTCGAAGAAGAGGCCCGGGCCGCTCCCCCGCCGAGAGCCGCCGGTCAGGACGCGTGCTCCCTTCGCGACCGCATCCTTGATCTGCCGCTCGACGACCTCGATCTGGCGAGGGAATGTCACGGCGCCGAGGTCTTGCGCTCCCCCTTCGGGGTCGGGCACGCCCTGGCGGAGGGCCGCGACTCTCGCGACCAGGAGCTGTTCGAAGCGGTCCGCGACGGATGCGTGCACATAGATGCGCTCCGTCCTCACGCACACCTGGCCCGAATGGATGAAGCTCGACCACGCGGCCGCCTCGGCCGCTCGCTCGAGATTCGCGCCCGGGAGGACGACGAACGGCGACTTGCCGCCCAGCTCGGCGACGCACGGAACGAGGCGCTCGCCGCAGCGGGCCGCGATGCTCCGCCCGGTCGCGACCGAGCCCGTGAACATGACGGCGTCCGCGAGATCCACGAGGGCGGCACCGGCCGCGCCGCGCCCGGTCACGACCTGGAAGACGTCCTTCGGGTTGCCCGCCTTCACCCAGAGATCGCGGAGAAGGCAGGACGTGAGGGGCGTGATCTCCGACGGCTTGAGGACGACCGTGTTCCCCGCGAGAAGCGGCGCGACCGCGTCCGCCGCATTGTTCAGGATCGGGAAGTTCCACGGTCCGATGACTCCGACGACGCCGTGGGGATGCCGAACGAGCCGCGTCTTTTTGGTGAGGAAGAGGAGCGGGTTCCGCGTTTCCTCGGCGAACGCGCGCCGCGAGAGGCGGACCATCGCCCGGATGAGCTCGCACAGATAGAGGACCTCGATCCCCTCGGCCTCGTGGCGCGGCTTGCCGCTCTCCCTCACGAGAGTCTCGGGCACGAGCGGCGTGTCGAGGACGAGGTCCCTCCACTTGAGAAGAGCCTCGACACGGGCGCCGAGCTGAAGGTTCGCCCACGCGGGGGCCGCCGCGCGGGCGCGCGCCACCGCCTCGGCGACAGACGCGGCGTCCTGGTCGGCGACCTCGCCGAGGAGCTCGCCCGTCGCGGGCGAATGGACCTGGATCACGGGCCCATCCTAACCGGCGGCGATTCACCCGTCCGCCGCCCTCTCTGGATCTCGCGCAGCGTGCGCGGCCATTCCGACGGAGGGTGGCCGAGAAGCGGCGCGACCGAGGCGCTGTTCCCGCCGGACGCGACGTCCTCGAGGAGCTTCCGGGCGCCGGCCTCATCGCCCGCGTCGCGGGCCGCGAGCGCGAGGACGACGCCGAAGTCGGGATCGACGGAACGCTTTCCCAGGATCTCGATGGCGAAGGCCGCCAGTGTCTCGCGCCGGCCCGCGAGTCGATAGCCTTCGCCGAGCACGACCGCCGTCTGCGGATTCGGAAGGAGCGCGAAGAGCTGCTCTCCGAAGGCGACCGCGCGATCCGCACGCCCCATGTCCTGCGCCCGGTTCGCCTGGTCGAGGAGCGCCTCGATGTACGAGAGAGACTGGTCGGCCTCGTTCTTCCTGCGCGACAGCGACATCCCGAGATGCGGCCACCGGAAAGGTGCGGTCAGATGAACGAGCTCCGAAGGGGCGACGGCCCGCGCGAGCGACGACTCCGGGCGAAGGGCGGCGTCATCCGAGGACCAGAGCGCGGCGTCGAGGGCGGGAACGCCGCGTCCGTCGAGCCGAGCCGCGAGCAGCCGGGCCGCGAGCGGGATCGGGGCAAGGGCCGCGTGGTTCGCGGCGTCGTACTGGCTGAAAAGCAGCGCGCGTCCATCCGGCATTCGTTCCGAGGCGAATGCGGGAAACCCCGCGGCCTCCGCCGCGGAGAGAACGCGCCGAGGAAGGACCTTGTACGTCCACGAGGTCAGCGACTCCGGCTGGAGCACGGCAACGCCATTCAAGAGAACGCCGGCCGCAAGCAGCGCCCGGAACACGAATCGGGGCGCGGGGGCGCACGCGGCGAGCGCTGCAAGGATCGGAAGAGAGGGCACGAGCAGGCGCGGTCCCCAGCCGAAGGTCCCGTCCCACGCCCACCACGCGGCCGCCGAGACGAGGAGGAAGAGCACGAAAGAGGAGAGCGCGAGAACGGGAGCTTTCGCCGCCGCGCCCTTTGCCCCCCGGAGGAGCGCGACGGCGCCGGCCACCGAGAGAACCGTGAGCGGAAAGTAGAGGAGGAGTCCTTTGTTCGAGCCCACGGTGAGCCGCCAGAGTCCGTCCCATACGGGGTGCGAGAAGTGCTCGCCCGCATAGGACGCGAAGGGCCGGCCGAAGCGAGCGATCTCGAGGACGATCCAGAGCGTGAATGGAGGTACGAATCCCGCGAGCGCCGCCAGGGCACGGCGCACCCGTCCCGACGGATTGCCGGACGTGAAGATCAGGCAGAAGACGAGAGGAACGAGGATGACGAGGAGGGACTTCGTCAGGAGCGCGAAGCCCGCGAGGAGTCCCGCGAGAGCCGCGAGAGCCGTCCCGCGGCGGACCGACGCGCCGGTGCGCCCCGCGAAGAGCGCGCACGAGAACGCCGACGCCGCGAGAGCCGCCTGCAGAGGCTCCGAGAAATCGAGCGCGACGTAGGCCCAGAGGGGCGACGCGAGCGCCGTCGCGAGCGCGGCCGCCGCCGCGGCACGCTCGTTTCCCGAGAGAGCGCGCACGAGGAAGCCGGAGGCGCAGGACGCGAGAAGGACGAGGAGGATCTGCTCGAGGACGAAGAGCGACTGGGACGCCCCGGTGCCGAACGAGCGTTCGAAAGCGCCCGCGACGGACGCCGGCAGTGCGAGAACGAACGACTCGCCCATCCCGTAGCGCGAGACGGCGTCGCCACCCGGCCGGGGCACGTCGACCGCCTGTCCGCGGGCGATGCCGATCTCCCCCAGCGTCACCATGGAGACCGCGGTCCGCACCATGATCCGGCCGTCGGTGCCGAGCCCGAAGACGCGTTCGTCTGCCGTCAGCACGAGGACGGCGCCGGCCAGGAGGAGCGCGGCCACGAGCGGGCGAGGCCGGGTCACGGTTTTTTCCGGGCGAGGAAATCGGCCGGATACTGGATCTTTCTAAGCGTGGGCGGCCACGCGGCCATCGGCGACTCGGCGAGGCGTGCGTACTCCCGGCGCGGGCTCACGGCGAGCACCTGCCCGAGGATCTCGCGCGCGAGGGTCTCGTTTCCCGTGTCCCGGGCCGCGAGCGCGAGCACGATCCCGAGATCGGGCGTGCTCCTCTGGGCGGGAGGCAGCGCCTTCAAGAGGTCCCGAATCGCCTCGCGGCGGCCCGCGATCCGGTAGCTCTCGGCAAGCGTCGTGAGTGTCTGGGGCGAGGGAACACGCCGGTAGAGCTCCTCGCCGAACTGGATCGCCCGGTCGCCGCGACCCATGTCCTGCGCACGGAGAGCCTGGTCGTAGAGGCAGTCGACGAAGGAAAGGACGGTATCCGTCTGACCGGCGCTCCGCGTGAGCGACATGCCGAGATGAGGCCACCGGAATGCCGACGTCATGAAGACGAGCGCACTCGGTGGGATCGCCTGCTCCGGCGTGGCGCCCCACTCCTGCCCCGGCACGTCCGTCCGCCATGGCGGCGTCCTGAGCGCCGCGAGGACGTCGCCCCCGGCGAGCCTCTTCCCGAGGAGCCATGCGTTGACCCGGAGCGGCGAGAGCGCCGCGTGGTTCGCGACATCGTGGATCGGCAGAAGCCTCACGCCGCCCGCGGGGTCGGCCTCGGTCGCGAAAGCCGGGAACGCCCGTGCCTCACTCGCCGTCAGCGTACGCGGCTTGACCGTCGCGTAGTACCACATGAGGACCGCGTCGGGCTGAAGGGCGCCAAGCGCGTTGACGGCGACGCCGAGGGCGAAGAGGGCCGTGAACGCGGCCGCCGGAAATCCCGGCGCCGCGACCGCCGCGGCCGCGGCGAGGAGCGGAACGAGCGGCACGAGGAGCCGAGGGCCCCAGCCGGCCGTGCCGTCCCACGACCACCAGGCCGCCGTCGTGAGGAGCAGAAAGCCCGAGAACCCCGCGAGCGCGACGCCGAGGGCTCGGCGTTCCTTCGCGACGCGCGCGAAGCCCCACGCCCCGAGAAGCGCGAGCGGGAAGTAGAGGAGAAGGCCCTTGTTCGCCCCCACCGTCAGACGCCAGAGACCGTCGAGCACCGAGTGGCTGAAGTGCTCCCCGCCATACGAGGCGAAGGGCGCGCCGAAGCGCGCAATCTCGAACGCGAGCCAGAGCACGCCGAGGGGCGCGGCGCCACCGAGGAACGCGAGGGACCGCGCCGCGCGCTTCTCGCGCGGCGCCTCGAGCAGGAGGACGGCGAGGACGAGAGGCAGGAGAACGACGAAGACGGACTTCGAGAGCAGCGCCAGGCCCGCGAGCGCCCCGGCCCCTGCCGCGAGCGCAACCGGGCGCCGCGCGCCCGGGCTGCCCGCGAGCGCCCCGCACGCGAACGCGCCACCGACGCAGGCGGCCTGAAGCGGCTCGGACCAGTCCGACGACACGTATGCCCACAGCGGCGACGCGAGCGACGTCGCAAGCACGGCCTGCCGGACGCCCTTCGCCGCCGCCCCGCAGGCGCGGGCCAGCAGGCCGGCCGCGAGGGCAGCGAGGAGGACGAGAACGATCTGCTGAAGGACGAAGAGCGTCTGCGAGGCCCCGGTTCCGAAGGCGCTCTCGAAGGCGCCCGAGACGGCCGCGACCGGCGCCCGGACGAACGACTGCCCCATCCCGTAGCGGGTCACGGCGTCGCCAGCGGGTCTCAGGATGTCGACCGGATGTCCGAGCGCGATGCCGATTTCGCCGAGGACGGCCATCGCGTACGCCGTGCGCGTCATGATCTGGCCGTCCGTCACGAGGCCGAAGACCCGTTCGTCCGCCGTGAGCGCGAGGACGAGAGCGGCGACACCGAGGGCGAAAGCGAGCGGGCGGCGGGCGCCGAACGGCTCCCGCGGTGAACGCGCCCTCGGGCTGGTCACACGCTGACCTGGATCGGGAGAATGACCGTCTGGAGGCCCTCGAACTGGAGGCGGCGCTGCACCGCGAACGGGGTCTGGTTGTGCAGAAATCGGTTCGCGAGGTTCTCGTTCGGGAAGATGAGCTTCGACGTGAAGAAAACCGGCCGGTCGTAGCGTTCCTTCACCCGCTGGCAGAGCTCGACGATCTCGTCGAGCAGGTCCGTGCCGATCGCCGAATCCTGCTCGGCGTGCATCCCGAGGCCCTCGGCGAACTCGACGTACCGCGAGAGATCCTGGTCTGTCTCCTTCTTGAGGTTCTCCACTTCACTCGACCCCTTGAACTTCGCCGAGTCCAGGACGCCGACCGAAAGGAAGATCGCGTTCGTGAAGTAGCGCGGGAAATACTTCTGGACCTGGAGGAGCGAGTGGATCCCGAGGCCGTTGAAGCCCGACACGAGGAAGACCGCTGTCGGCGTGTTCCGCGAGACGGGGGCCGCCGCGACGTTCGTGAAGCCGGAGTCGCCGGGTTTCGTCTTCGGAAGCGTCGTCAGGACGTCGTCCGCGCGCTTCATGAGGAGCCGGACCGAGTTGTAGTGCCGGCGGATGGCGAGGCACAGGGCCACGAGCGCTCCCGTGATCAGAACCGTCATCCACGCGCCTTCCCTGAACTTCAGGGCGGCCGAGACGATCAGAATCGTCACCGAGATGAGGAGGCCCGCCCCGTTCACGGCGAAGCGCCGCCCCCAGCTGCGTTCCGACCGGCGCACCTGCCACCAGTGGACGCACATCCCGAGCTGCGAGAGCGTGAACGTCAGGAAGACGTTGATCGAGTACATGAGGACGAGGACGTGGATCGAGCCGTGCGCGTACAGGAGCATTCCGATCGCGGCGGCGCCCATGAGGATCACGCCGTTCTGGGTGACGAGCCTCTCCGAGAGCAGGCTGAACCGGTGCGGCACCCAGGAATCGATCGCCATGTTCGCGAGGACGCGCGGACCTGCGAGGAAGCTCGACTGCGCCGCCACGAAGAGAAGCAGCCCCTCCGAGACGAGGAGCACGAAGACGAACCCCGCCGAGACCCCGCCCGCGCCGAACAGCTCGCGCGTCAGGATGTGGTAGAGCGCGGCGTTCAGCGTCGCGCCCTCCGCCTTTCGCACGCCCGCGAGCAGGTAGCAGAGGATGAGTCCTCCCGCCATGAACGAGAGGGAGACCGCCATGTAAAGCATCGTCCGTTTGCCGGTCGTCACGCGAGGCTCGCGCAGGATCTGGAGGCCGTTCGAGACCGCTTCGATGCCCGTGTACGTGCCTCCGCCGAGGGAGAACGCTTTCAGGAGGAGCATGATCGTGCCCCACGCTCCGAGGTCGACCCACGTGGAGCGTGTTTCCCGTGCCGTCTGCGCCACGACCTCCGGGACCGCCCCGATGTGGCGGAACACGCCGAAGAGCACGATCCCGACGTGCGACACGAGGAAGGCGAGGAAGATCGGAAGCAGGACGTGGATCGATTCCCGCACGCCTCGAACGTTCAGGAAGACGAGGACCACGACGGAGCCCACGGCGTAGGCGAGCTGCCGGGACGGGGAAACCTCGCCGAAAAACGAACAGAGAGCGGCGACTCCCGCGGCGCAGGACGTGGAGATCGTGAGAACGTAGTCGATCAGGAGCGCCGCGCCCGAGACGAGCCCGGCCTTCTCGCCGAGAAGGTGCGTCGCGACGAGATAGCCGCCGCCTCCCGACGGGAAGAGCTCGATGAGCTGCGCGTACGAAGCGGAGATCAGAACGACCGTGAACGCCGTCGCGACCGCGAGGAAAACGGCGAGGTGCGTGTGCGTGCCGAGCGCGAGGAACGCTTCCTCCGGCCCGTACGCCGAGGACGACAGCCCGTCCGCCCCGAGGCCCACCCACGCGAGGAAGGCCACCAGGGACATTTGTTGAAAAATCCGTGGATCGAGAGGGTCTCGGCTCTTGCCGAGAAAGATCCTCTTGGTGAGCTCCCCGACAGGCACGGCTCGATCGAGTATATCGGACCGGCGCGGAAGCCATTCGGACGTTACAATCACGGCGGATGACCGTCCCTGCGGGGAAATTCTCCGACCACCTGTCCGAGGTTTACTTTTCCGACCTGAGGCTCCCGCACGCCGTGAGCGCGGGGATCGCTGCCTGTGGGTTCGTCCGCGCGACCCCGATCCAGGCGGCCACGCTCCCCATCCTCCTCGCGGGACAGGACGTCGCCGCGCAGGCCCAGACGGGCACTGGCAAGACCGCCGCGTACCTGATCGCCATCTTCACGCGATTCGTGAGGACGAAGCGCCACAAGGCGTCGCCCAATCCCCGTGCCCTCATCGTCGCTCCCACCCGCGAGCTCGCGGTCCAGATCCAGGAAGACGCGAGAGCGCTCGGTCACTTCCTCAAGCCGCGGATCGTGACCGTGTTCGGCGGGATCGACTACGGCCGCCAGCGCGATCAGCTGCGCGCGGGCTGCGATCTCCTCATCGGGACGCCCGGTCGCCTCCTCGACTACGAGCAGCAGGGGGCGACGTCGTTCGGCGAGGTGGAGTCTCTCGTCGTGGACGAGGCGGACCGCCTCTTCGACCTCGGCTTCATCAAGGACCTGCGCCGCATCCTGAGGCGCTGCCCTCCGCCGGGCCGGCGCCACTCGATGCTCTTCTCCGCGACGCTCTCGCTCCGCGTGATGGAGCTCGCATACGAGCACCTCAACGACGCGCGGAAGATCGAGATCCGGCCGGAGCAGGTCACGGCCGATCGCGTCACGCAGGTGCTCTACCACGTCTCGCAGCGCGAGAAGATTCCGCTCCTCCTGAATCTTCTCCGAAGGGAAGGCGTCGAGCGCACGATGCTCTTCGTGAACACGAAGCGGTTCGCCGAGCGCCTCGTCTCGAACCTCGAGCGGCACGGTTTCAAGATCGGTGCGCTCACGGGGGACATCCCCCAGCCCCGCCGGCTCAAGATCCTCCAGGACTTCAAGAGCGGCGTCCTCCCGCTCCTCGTCGCGACGGACGTCGCGTCCCGCGGCCTCCACATCGACGGCGTCACGCACGTCGTGAACGTCGATCTCCCACAGGACCCGGAGGACTACGTACACCGCATCGGGCGGACGGCACGCGCGGGCCAGACCGGAAAGGCGATTTCCCTCGCCGACGAGGACTACGTGTTCTCCCTCGACGCGATCCAGCGCCTCATCGGGATGAAGATCCCGGTCGAGTTCGCCGACGACATGCTCTTCGCCGCGGCGAAGCCGGTGCCGCCGAAGAGTCTTCCGAAGGAAGAGAAGACGGCGCCTCCGGCGCCGAAGATTTCTTCGAAGGCGGAGGAGAAGGCTGTTCCTCTCCTGGCGCCGGCGCGGGAGACGGATCGCGTCCCGCAGAGTGAGCCGGCCGCAGCAGCCCCACCCCCATTCGAAGAAATCCCCGTCTCTCCGATCCCCTTATTTGCAGAATCCTCTTCCGAATCCCCCGCGCCCGCCGACTTCTGGACGCGCGAGGCGTTCCATCTCGCGGTGCCGCAGGGCGGATTCGGCGACGAGCCGCCCGAACCGGTTCTCCCGCCGGACGCCCCGGGCGCACCGCCGAAGCGGCGCAGGCGGCGGCGCGGCCGACGCGTCGCGCCCCGCGCCGAGGCGAGCGCGCCGGCCTGAGGCGACGGGGAGCACGCACGCTTCCCGCCGTGCGCTACAGGATCGACTTCAGGAATTCCTTGTTCGTCTTCGTCTTCGCGAGCTTCGAGAGCAGGAGCTCCATCGCGTCGATGGGTTTCACGGACGAAAGCGCACGCCTCAGCTTGTGGATCTTCGGGAGCTCGTCGGCGTCGTAGATCTTCTCTTCCTTGCGCGTTCCCGAGGCCGGGATGTTGATGCAGGGGAAAATGCGCCTTTCGAAGAGGCCCCGGTCGAGGATGATCTCGCTGTTTCCCGTCCCCTTGAACTCCTCGAAGATCACGTCGTCCATCCGGCTCCCCGTGTCGATGAGGCACGTCGCGACGATCGTGAGCGAGCCGCCGCCCTCGTGATTCCGGGCGCCGCCGAAGAAGCGGCGGGGCTTCTCCATCGTGCGGGCGTCCATGCCTCCTGAGAGGATCCGGCCGCTGCCGCGCTGTTCGTTGTTGTAGGCGCGGCTCATCCGGGTGATGGAATCGCAGAAGATCACGACGTCCTGGCCGATCTCGACGAGACGCTTGGCCCTCTCGAAGCACGCCTCCGAGACCGCGATGTGGTGGGCGGCGTTCAGGTCGCTCGGCGAGGCGATCACCTCACCCGTGATCGACCGCTGCATGTCCGTGACTTCCTCGGGCCGCTCGTCCACGAGGAGCATGAAGATCTTCACGTCCGGGTTGTTTTTCGCGATGGCATTCGCCATCGTCTTCAGAAGGAAGGTCTTTCCAGCTTTCGGGGGCGCCACGATGAGACAGCGCTGGCCGCGCCCGATCGGCGCCACGAGGTCGAGGACGCGCCCCGAGATCTCGTCGGGCGTCGTCTCCATTCGGAGGCGCACGTCCGGGTCGACGGACACGCCCTTGTGGAACTGGATGTACTTCCCGCGATAGTCCGCGGGCTCGAGGCCTTCGATCGCGAGGATCTTCTGGACCATCAGACCCTTCGGCCCGCGCGACACCGCTTCCGCCTCCACGAGGAGGCCGTCCTCGAGATCCTCGGACTCGACGAGGAACTTCGGAAGAAACGGATCGCCGCGCTCGGCGAAGTACGTTTCGGAGGAGACGAGCGTGCCCGAGTGGTCGCCGTGCAGCTTGACGACTCCCTTGACGGCCGAGCGGGGCTGATTCGCGAGAGGTGCCGGCTCGACGCGCGCCGCATAGCGGCCGCGGGCTTCCGGCGAGACGCCCTCCGCGGCGGCGGGGGCGCCCGCCTCTCCGGGACCGCCCGGCCCGCGGCTGCGGCCGCGGCGGCGGCGGCGGCGGCGGCGGCGGCGGAACGGATCGAAGGGACCTCCGGGGGAGGGGTCGCCTTCGCCCGCGGGCTGCGCGTTGCCCGCCTCCGGAGCGCCCCCCTCGACACCCTCGCCTTCGTCGCTTTCACCGGCGGAACCGGCCTCGAAATCGCCCTCGACGTCGACCTCGCGGTCGTCGTCGGGAGCCGTCAGGACTCTGTCCTTCGGGTTCATCTCACTCAATTTAGGTCCTCCGGGGTTGGCCCCATCAGGCGGCCAACGGACTTCCCTCGTGGCCTCCTGTCGGAAACGGCGTTCCAGATGCACGCAACGCGTCTTCCGGTCTTCGGGCCCTTGGCTTGGGTTCTCCCTGGCGGGGCGGCGCGGTTTTCGTCGCCTTTCCGGCTGTTCTCGCCGTCGGCTCCGGTTCACGGCGCCGTGTGGCTCCGAAGTTCGGGGCCGCCCTGCAGGACTGAATGCTACGCCAATGATCTCGGGCGCGTCAATGCGGCCACTTTCCGAGACGAACCCGGCGGAACGGACCGTGCATCCGGGGCCCGTACAATGCCAGACGTGACACTCATGACCTCTCTCCGTCGCTCCTCCCGGCTCCTCGCCTCCGCGCTCGTCCTGACCGCCCTCCCGGCGCTCGGGCAGACGCCGACGCCCACACCGACTCCCACCCTGACGCCGTCCGTCACGCCAACGCCGACGCCGGCCCCGACCGCCCGGCCGGCTTCGGCAGGCTCGGAGATTTTCGGATTCGCGGGTGCGGGCGCCTACGACGGCACGAATCTCGTCAAGGACTCGAGCGGTGCGATCTGGACCGTGTCGGCCGCGGAAAACGCGATCTCGCGGATGTCGGGCGACCGAACGAAGCTCTCGCGCTGGGTCATGGCGAAGGACGCCGCACCGAGCTCGCTCCTGCCCGAGTCCGACGGAACGTTCTGGATCACGGAGCTCGGCGGTTTCAAGGTCGCGCATTTCGACCCCGCGAGCGGCAGCGTCACGGAGTACGTCGACGGCTCCCGCCGCCCGACGAACCTCGTCAAGAGGCCCGACGGGAAGTTCTGGCTGCCGGAGACCGGCGGCCTCCTCGCGCTGTTCGATCCCGCGGTTCCGAACTTCGTCTACTACCAGACGCCGGGAGTCTTCTACCTGTCCTATCCGTGGCAGGACCCGGACGGTTCGCTCTTCTCGATGGATTTCGTCTACGGCTCGATCGTGAAGTGGTCGCCCGACCTCTCGACCGCGCGCTTGTGGACGCTCCCGATCGACACGATCTCCCCCTCGAAGATCGTGCGCCTCGCGGATGGAAAGCTCTGGATCTCCTTTTACGCCTCGGCAATGCTCGGCCGCTTCGACGACCAAACGGGCACGCTCGACATCTTCAACCTCGACCCTTCTTCGCTTCCCTACGACCTCCACGACTACCGGGGCCTCGTCCTCTATTCCGACCTCTCGGGACAGGTCGGATTCTTCAATCCCGCGAAGGTCGCTCCGTCGTCGTCGTCGACGCTGGTGGTGGCGGATGTCGTGCCCACCGTCCGCTCCACCTTCCCCTCGATCGCCACGACGAGCGCTCTCACCTTCGACGAGCAGAATCTCGCGCCGCCGGTCACGGGCTTCGACGTCGGGAGCGCGACGGCCGCCATCACGCAGGTCCTTGCGAACAACGGAAGCCCGCTCTGGGCCCTCCTGATCGACGAGGCGAGGGGCCGCATCTTCTTCGGAACGTCGGGCGCGATCGGGATCCTGGGGCCTCCGCCGCAGGTCGACCCGCGGGACCAGTACGTCCCGACGGCGAGCGCGGCCGCCGTCGCGACGGATCCTTCGCGCGTCTACCGGACGCAGGTCGTCACGTGGAATCGAGGGACGAAGGACGCGGCGGGCGTGACGAAAGTCCTCAACGTCGTAGAGAGAGTCCTCCCGGACGGATGGATCGCGGGGTTGTCGGGGACCGCGACGGCGGCCGTTCCGGCCACGGCGCTCGTCTCGCAGCCCGACGTGGTCGGGACCGACATGGATTCCGCGGGCATCTACGGCGGGCTCTTCATCACCTCGAACGTTCCCGACGACGCGTTCCTCTGGTCGCGCGTCTCGGTGGCGGCGCCGTTGGGCGGAACTCTCGGGTATGCGGCGAACGCCGGCAGGGACGCGGCCGGCTTCGGTCCGGGCGAGACGGGGTTCCTGTTCGCATCCGCCGACGTGTCGCGGCCCACGATCGCCGGCATCCTCGTCACGCAGTCGTCGACGGGGACGGTCTCGATCGTCGACGCGACCGGCGTCACGAAGGCCTCCTACGACTACGACTGGCCGGGCGGCTACAGGGTCCAGGGCACCTCGATCTTCGACGCCTTCGGGCTCGCGGCTCTTCCGTCCGCGCGCTTCGTCTGCACGGTCCGGACCGGACGCGTCCTCATGTTCGGAACCGCGATGGACTCCACGAGCGGCGACGGAGCGCCCCTCGCGGCGATCGGAGCGGGCGCGTTCTCGACCGTCCTCCAGCTCACCGGATTCACGCGCGGCGGCGGGCTGACGTCCACGGTCCAGGTCTTCAACGGAGGCGCGGCTCCCGCGCACCTCAGTTTCGCTCTGCGCGTGGCGCAGCCGGTGGACGGACCTCCGCAGCCTCCCGTGATGATCCCCGCCACCGCGATCATTCCGGCCGGGTCCGTGGCCGCGCTCGACCTGAGCGCCGCGGGTCCTTTCGTGACGGGCACCTTCGACGTCTTCTCGGACCAGCCGATCGCGGCCTTCGCGACGCTGTGGACACCTCTGCCGTCGGGAGGAAGCGCCCTCTTCTCGGCTCCGGCCGTCTTCTTTGCATCCCCGACCGGCGTCTCTCCGGGCTTCCGCGGAGTTTTCCTCGCGGCCACGGAGAACGACGCGTACACCTCGGTGATCCAGATGACGAGCACGTCTCCGAATCCGGGGGACGTGATCGTGAACTATTTCGGCGCGGACGGTAGCGCGGCAGGCACCCGCACCGTGACGGTTCCACCCTGGGGCGTCGTCTCGCTGCCGGGAACCCCCGCCGGCGCCCCGGCGGACCTCTCGAGGGTGGACCTCGTCCCCGCCGACGGAACGACTCCCTTCCTCGCGGTGCTTCTCCGCCGGGACAAGACCACCGGCGACACGGACGTGCTCCTTCCGATCGTGACGACACGATAGTCCCGCGATTCGGCGCGCTTCGAACGAGGGAGATCCCATGAAGCTCTCGAAGGTCCTGCCCCTCGGAATCCTGTGCGCGCTTGCGGCGGGGGGGGCCGCTTCGGGGGACGACGGCGTCGCGACGGGCCTCGGCACGCGGTTCTCCGAGACGGAGACTCCAATGACGAACGACCAGGGAGCGCTCGAATGGGCGTTCACGCACAGGTTCAACCAGAACGTCAAGGACGCGGGCGGCGGCAGCCTCGGCGGCCTCGACTCCGGTGCGGCCATCGGCTTCGGGGTCTCGTACGCATTCGTTCCGAACGTCGCGGTCGAGGTTTATCGCGTCAACAACTACGCGGACTACGAGTTCGCGCTCAAGGCGACGCTGCTCCGGCCCAAGGCGTCGCTCCCGCTCGCGTTCGGCGTCCGGGGCGGCCTCGACTGGCGCACGGCCTCGTACGCCCCGAAGGAGACGAGCGCCTTCGGACAGGCGCTCATCTCTTACACGATCGCAAACCGCGTGACGCTCGCCGCGGCGCCGAGCTATGCCGCGAACACGCAGTTCCAGAGAAGCGTCTGGAACGTTCCTCTCGTGCTCCAGGCCCGGGTGACGAAGTCGATCGCGGTCATGGGCGAGTACGTTCCGAGGAAGAACTACCTTCCGGAGTCCGTCGCGCAGTGGAGCGTCGCGATCGAGAAGCAGATCTTCCACCACCGGTTCGCGGTGTGGCTCGGCAACACCCAGGCGACCACCGTCGATCAGTACATCGGCGGCGACTACGCGGGGGGCATCACGGACCGGAACATGAAGATCGGCTTCAACCTGAGCCGCGCCTGGGACCTCTTCCCCGCGAAATGACGCTCAGTTCGCCGCGGGTGCCCGCGGCGGCTCCGGCGCCCAGACGGCGTCCGGCGCGACGACCCAGTTGTGGTCCGTCTGTGGGCGAACGTGGCCGAGCTTGCGCAGCCGCTCGATGAGGAGCTCGCGAATCTCGTCCGGGACCTCCTTGACGACCTTCGCGCCCTTGAGAACCCTGTAGCCGCCGGAACCCTGTGCGCGGTACGCGTTCACGGCGAGCGTGAATTTGTCCGAGGGTTCGACGGGCCTGCCGCGGTAGGCGAGCTCCTTGATTCTCGAGCCCACCGGCGCCGTGGGATCGATCCGGTAGGTCGCGCCCTGAACGACGTCGAAGTTGTAGGGAATCATCCCCTCCTTCGGCTTCAGGACGAGACGCCCGCCTTCGAAGGACGCGCTCGCGTAGAACTCGGCCGCATGCTCGAGGCAGGCCCGGAGCGTCGCTCCGTCGATCTCGATCGCGACGAGGGCGTTCTCGTACGGGTACAGCGTGTAGACGTTCCGCACCTTGATCGGACCCTTGCGAAACCCTTCGAAGCGCCCCGGGAGAAGAGACGTCATCGCGAGGTCGGCGCCTGTCGTCTCCCGCATGGTATCGCTCACGAAATCCAGCAGGGCCGTGTCCTCGAGGCGCGCGCGCGCACCGGGAAAATCCTCGTCGGCGATCGCGACCTGCTCGTCCATGTAGGCGCGGGCCGCGGCGTCGTGCGGGGCGGCGATCGCCGCGACGGTCGCGTCCGTCGCGACCGAGGCGTCGGACGGAAGCAGGGATGCCGAGACGTCCGCGACCTTCGTCTTTCCGCCGGCCCTCTCGAACGTGACGTCGACGCGCGCGAGGACGTCGCCCCAGCGGCCCGGCTGCACCATCGGGACGCCGTTGACGCGTGTCAGCGGGATCCGCCGGTGCGTGTGCCCCGTCAGGAGAAGGTCGATCCCGGGCACCTTCGACAGCGCGACGACGCGGTTCTCGTCGGCCGTGCTGTCCGGCACGCCCGTCTTGAGATCGACTTCCGGGCCGCTGTGGATGAGCGCGACGACGAAGGCGCAGCGCTCCTTTCCCCGGAGAACCGGGACGAGGCGGGCCGCCGTGTCGACCGGGTCCTCCCACCGCAGGCCCGGCCGGTTGCGTGCCGGCTCCCAGCCCGGAATGTTCGGCGTCGTCAGGCCGAGGATCCCGATCCGGATCCCGCCGACCGTCTTCACGAGGTACTCGGGAAACGCGGCGGACCCGTCCGAGACGTTTCGCGTGTTCGCCGACAGCCAGGGGAACGTCGACTCCTTCTGCGCCTTGTGGAGAACCGCAAGGCCGAAATTGAATTCGTGGTTCCCGACGGCCATCGCGTCGTACTTCATGGCGCTCATCGCTTCCACCATGGGGTCCACGCCCTTCCCGGGGTCCTTCGCGTGGAGGAATTCGACCGGCGTGCCCTGGATCGTGTCTCCGGCGTCGAGGAGAAGAACGTTCGGCGTCTCCTTTCGGATCGCCGCGACGCGGGTGGCGATGCGCGCGAGGCCATCGTCCGACGCCCGCGCCCGCTGGTAGTCCCAGGGCAGGAGGTGGCCGTGGAGGTCCGACGTCTGGAGGATCGTGACGACGACGCGCGGCGCCGCAGCCCGGCTTTGCCCCGCGAAGGCGAGGAAACCGGGGAGCAAAAGCGCGAAGGCCTCCCGGAGGCGACGAGATGAACTCAAGCAGTGCGATTCTTAGCATATTCTCCGCCGTCATGCCCGCGAAAAGACATCTCCCAGCGCCCGTTCCCGAGGCGCTCGAAAGGCTCGAGCATCTCTATGGCGACGCGAGCTGTTCCCTCGACTTCGCGAGTCCGCTCCAGCTCCTCGTCGCGACGATCCTCTCGGCCCAGTGCACGGACGCCCGCGTGAACCTCGTGACTCCGGAGGTCTTCCGGCGTTATCCCGACGCCGCGGCGCTCGCCGCCGCGCCTCCCGGCGCTCTCGAGGACGTGATCAGGTCCACGGGCTTCTTCAACGCGAAGGCGAAGTCCCTGCGCGGGATGGCGAAGGCGCTCGTGGAAAAGCACGGCGGCGAGGTCCCCCGTACGATGAACGAGCTTCATGCGCTGCCGGGCGTCGGCCGCAAGACGGCAAACGTCGTGCTCGGCAACGTCTGGAACGAGCCGGACGGCGTCGTGGTCGACACGCACGTCGGACGCCTCGCGCGGCGCCTCGGCTGGACGAAGCAGGCCGACCCCGTGAAGGCGGAACGCGATCTCAACGCGCTCGTCCCGAGGGAGAGGTGGACCTGGATCAGCCACGCGCTCATCCAGCACGGCCGCCGCACCTGCACGTCGCAGCGGCCGAAGTGCGACCTCTGCACGCTCGCCGACATCTGTCCGAAGGTGGGCGTGGTGGCGAAGGCGAAGAGGACGACGGCATCCGGCGTGGTGCGCCGAGGTCGGAACGCGAAGGCCATTCGCACGCCTTCCAGGAAGTCTTCGTCTTCTTCTTCGGCAAGAAGAACCACAACATGACACCCCCGGGAATCGGTTCCATCGAAGTGATCTGCGGCTCGATGTTCTCGGGCAAGTCCGAAGAGCTGATCCGCCGCCTCACGCGCGCGCAGATCGCCCGGCGCCGCGTTCAGGTCTTCAAGCCGAAGATCGACGACCGCTACTCGGGAGTCGAAGTCGTCTCGCACGGAGGCCTCCGCCTCCTTGCGATCGCGGTCGCGTCCTCGAAGGATGTGCTCGAGAGCACGGACGCGCGCACGGAGGTCGTCGGGCTCGACGAGGTTCAGTTCTTCGACCCCGGAATCGTGGACGTCGCGAGCCGCCTCGCCGATCTCGGAAAACGGGTCATCGCGGCCGGACTCGACCAGGACTATCTCGGTCGCCCCTTCGAGCCGATGCCGGCCCTCATGGCCGCCGCCGAGGAGGTCATGAAGACGCGCGCGATCTGCGTGCGCTGCGGCCAGCCCGCGAGCCGGACGCAGCGCCTCGTGGAGTCCACGGAGCGCGTGGTCGTGGGTGCCGCCGGCCTCTACGAAGCCCGCTGCCGTCGCTGCTTCGAGCCGGGCGTCGCGACCATTGCGGGCTCACTCCCGTTCCCGGATGACTCGAACGGCTCGCGTTCAAATAGTTGACGGCGCTGAGTTTCTTTCGAGACTCAAGGCTCCTGTGCGTTTCCTTGTGAATTGCGATGTGCATAACCGGGAGGATTCCGCGCCGACAGGCTGCTCGGGAACTTTGCACAAGTTCGAGTGCACGCGCGAACTTCTTCCATGACAGCGAGTTGCGACATTCACCGCGTGTAAGAACCGCGCAAACCCGCGTCCCGCGCGGGTCTGCATGAATTACACAGAGGCATTCCGGCATTCCATGCGGTTCGGAGCGTCATACGCCTCTTCAAACCCGCATGGAATGCCGGTTTGGCGCACTCCAGCCGGCCTTCGAGGCTCACCACGCGGTCGTTTCGTGGTGCTCGCCGAAGACGGAACGAAGAGATTCGACGATCTCGCCGAGCGTCACGAGATCCGTGACGGCATCCACGATCCCGGGCACGAGGTTTCGCCCCTCGCGAGCGTCCGCGACGAGCACCGAGCGCCGCCTCGCGACGGCCGCCCCGTCGCGGCGGGCACGAAGGGCCACGAGCCGCGCGATCTGGTCGGCCTCGACCCCGGGATCGACCACGAGCGTCGGGATCGCGCGCTCTTCCGGGGATACGAATGCGTTCACGCCGACGACGACCTGTTCGCCGGTCTCGATCGCCCGCTGCGCCCGCCACGCGCTCTCCTGGATTTCCCTCTGAAAGAACCCGGCCTCGATCGCCTTCAGGGCTCCGCCCATGTCGTCGATCTTCCGGAGAAGCTCCGCGGCGCCCTCCACGAGGTTCGCCGTCATCGCCTCGATGGCCCACGACCCGCCGAGCGGATCGGCGACCCGTGCGACTCCGGTTTCGTGCGCGATGACCTGCTGCGTCCTGAGAGCGAGGAGTGCGGAGGCTTCCGTCGGGAGCGAGAGCGCCTCGTCCTTCCCGTTCGTGTGCAGCGACTGCGTTCCCCCGAGGACCGCCGCGAGCGCCTGGATCGCGACCCTCACGACGTTGACGTCGGGCTGCTGCGCGGTGAGCGTCGAACCCGCCGTCTGCGTGTGGAAACGCATCGCCGCCCCGCGCGGGTCCGTGATGCCGAACCTCTCGCCCACGAGCCGCGCCCAGAGCGTCCGTGCGGCGCGGAACTTCGCGATCTCCTCGAGGAAATCGTTGTGGACGTTGAAAAAGAAAGACAGCCGGGGCGCGATCGCGGCGGGATCGAGGCCCGCGGCGCGCGCGGCGAGAAGGTACTCGAGACCGTCCGCGAGCGTGAACGCGATCTCCTGGACGGCGGTCGAGCCGGCCTCGCGGATGTGATACCCCGAGATGGAGATCGTGTTCCAGCGCGGGACGTTGTCGAGGCAGAACGCGAAGACGTCCGTGACGAGCCTCATCGAGGGCTTCGGCGGAAACGCGTACGTTCCCCGCGCCGCGTACTCCTTGAGGATGTCGTTCTGGATCGTTCCCGAAAGTCGCGTCCACGGCGTGCCGCGCCCCTTCGCGACCGCGAGCAGGAACGCGAGGAGGATCGAGGCCGTCGAATTGATCGTCATCGAGATCGAAACCTTCTCGAGCGGAATCCCCGCGAGAAGCGTTTCCATGTCCTCGAGCGAGGCGACGGGAACCCCGACCTTGCCGACCTCCCCCCGCGCGAGCGCGTGGTCCGAGTCGAAACCGATCTGCGTCGGAAGGTCGAAGGCGACGGAGAGTCCGGTCTGACCCTTGTCGAGGAGGAAACGGTAGCGGGCGTTCGATTCCTTCGCGCTCGAGAATCCAGCGTACTGACGCATGGTCCAGAGCTTCGTTCCGTAACCGCCCGCGAGGGCGCCGCGCGTGAAGGGCGGAACGCCAGGCAGGGGGGGCACCCAGCCGGAAGGAACGTCGGAGGGGCCAAAGACGCCCCTCGGGCCCGGGCCGGACGCCGGCGGGTTGGAATCGCTCATGCCCCGATGCTAAGCTCGAGGCATCGAGGTTTGAAAGTGCGGCTTCGCCTCGCGTTCCGTTGTCTCCTGCCCCTCCTTCTCGCGGCGCCGATGCACGCGGCGGACGATCCGGTCCTGAAAACGCTCGTCGAAACGAAGGCCGCGTACCGCGCGAAGCGCTGGAGCGACGCCGAAACCGCGCTCAGGCACCTGCTCGAGCTTGCCTCCGCCCCCGAGCGCGAGGCGGCCCTCCCGAAGATCCTGCCCGTCTACCACTTCTACGGCGCCGCCGTCGCGTGGGAGCTCAAGGACGAAGAGCGGGCCCGGAAGGAACTCGCCCGGTACTTCGAATTCCAGCCGGACGCGACGATCGACCCCGGCGCCTATCCGAAGAGCTACTGCATCTTCTTCGAGGCGCAGCGCACGGCCGCGGCGCGCCTCGCCCCGCCCGTGCCGCCTTCGCACGGCCTTCCCAATCTCGCAACGACGGCCGCGGACGAACTGACGATTCCGCACTACGAGGGCGCGACGGACTGGGCCGAGACGGCGGTCCGTCACCTCCTTACCGAGCGGGAGAAGAGGGATTTTCTCGGACAGCCCGACGACGGGTCGCGGCGCGAATGGGTCCTGCGGTTCTGGAAGAGCCTCGACCCCGACCCGGCGACCCCCGAAAACGAGTTCCAGCTCGAGTTCTACCGCCGCGTGACGTACGCCGAAGCAAACTTCTCGACGGAAACGATGCGAGGGTCGCTCTCGGACCGGGGCCGGGTCCTCATCGTCCTGGGGCCGCCCTCCTACGTGGGCAAGTCGCCGCTTCTGCGCTCATCCGACATCATGACGGAGCTCAAGACGACCGAGACCGTGGTCGCGCGGACCGCGTCCGGCGGCGCGTCGTTCGTGCGCGTTCCGTCCACGAACCGCGGGTTCGTGACGCCCGGAGACATCGAGGGCGAGTCCGAGACCTGGTACTACCGCTCCGACCGGATCCCGAAGGGACTGCCTTTCCACGATCTCGAATACCGCTTCCTCACGAAGGAAGGCTACGGGACCGGCGTCTTCCAGAAGGACGCGCGCGAGCTCCTCGCTCTCCAGAAAGCGGCCCGACTCGTCCGTCCGCGGCCCTGAGTCGCGCCGCGCGGCGGCTTCCGTGTCAAACTCGACCCGGCCGTGGCACGCACGCTCAGCGGAAACCTCGACACGTTCTCTCTCGCCGACCTGCTTCAATGGCTGGAGATCAACGCGCTGTCCGGCAGGGTCACGGTCTGGCGCGGGGAGGTTCTGCGCACGATCGACCTCAAGGGCGGCGCGATCGTGTTCGTTTCGTCGTCTCTTCCGAGCGAGCGTCTCGGCGTCTACCTGACGCGCCGGAGGGTCCTGACCGAAGGCGCGATGTACGAGCTCCTCGCCGAGAGCTTCGCGACGGGAAAGAACCTCACGCGGCTCATCCTCGAGCGCAACCTCCTCCCACGCGAGAAGCTCGCCGAGGCCGTCGAAGGCCTCGCGATGAAGATCCTCCTCGACCTCTTTCACTGGGGCGGCGCCTCGTTCGAGTTCGATCCTCTCTTCAAGATCGAGGACCTCATCCGGATCCACCTCTCGCTGCGAGGCCAGGTCCTCGCGTTCCACGGCGCAAAGGCCGTGGACGACTCGCGCGTGAACATCGGCACCGCCACGGGCGCCGACGAGACGGGGGCCCGCTGGGAGAAGGAATTCAAGCCGGACGCGCTCGCGTCGCTCTTCTGGACGATCCTCGAAGGCCTCCCCGGCGAAACGCCCGCGCCCGCGGCTCTCCGGGAGGCGTTCCAGGGCTTCACGTCGTTCGCGAACCGCGTCCACAAGCGGCTGCGGGAGCCCGCGCGCCTCTTCCCGATCTACGACGACACCGCGACGATGCTGCGCGCGGCCCTCGACGAGGGTGGGGACCCCGAGCGCCTCGTCCAGGTGGCGGCGCTCGACCCGTTCCTGACGCTCGACCTCCTGTACCTCGCGAATTCCCTGAGGACGGACCCTTCCGAGCTGATCGGGACGGCCCGTGAAGCCGTGCGGGTCGTGGGCCCGTCCGCGATCAGACGTTTCGCCGGGCTCCTCTCGGACGCGGGGTCGCCGAAGGTGCCCTCCGAGGAGAAAATGGAGCGTGTCGTCAGGCGCTCGGCGCTGTCCACCGCAGTGGCCAGTTCGCATCTCGCCGAGGAGAACGGCTTCGAGCGGGAGGACGCGTACACGCTCGGGCTCCTCGAGCCTCTCGGCAGCTACGAGCTCCTCAAGCTGTTGATCTCGGTAGCCTTCCCGCCCGGGCCCATACGCGCGGGCTCCCTTTCGCGCTTCCGTTCGGCCGCGGGCCGGGTGCTGGCCCGGAAATTGAATCTTCCGAAGTCGGTCGAGGATGTCCTCGGCTCGAGCGGGCAGGTCACGATGAAAAGCCCGATCGCGGAACGATTGATCTTTCTCGCCAAACATGCCGCTCCGTCCGAACAGATCGGACAGGAGTGGTCGAGCGACGATCCGCGGCTGACCGACCAGGTCGTCGCCCTGACCGCGAGCCAGGATCGCGTCGACGCGATCTCCCGGGACGCGGCCATGCTGCGCGAGATTCTGCAACTCTGAACTTTCCGGCCCGAACGCAATGCACTCCAAACGAGGTCCACCATGAACGTCGCCCGATCGTCGCGGCTCGTCTCCTTTCTGATCGTCTCAGCGGCCCTCGCCGTTTCCGGAACGGCTGGAGCGGCCGATCCTCCGCCCACCACCGCGGGAATCCGCGCGGCCGTGGACGTCACCGCGATGGACCTCGACGTCGTCGCGACCGGGAAGGACGGCAAGCCCGTGACGGACCTCACGCGGGCCGAGATCACCGTCACCGTGGACGGAAAGCCCGTCGCTCTCGACTATTTCGTGCGCCTCGAGGCCGGACAGCTCCATGCCCCCGATCTCGCGGCGGCGTCCCCGGACCTGATCCTCCAGACCACTCTCGCGGGCCCGGAGCGCTTCGTGCCGCGGCAGTTCCTCGTCTTCTTCGACGACGAGCACCTCCTGCCGTTCGAGAGGAAGCGCGTGGTGGAAGGCCTGAGGGACTTCGTGACGCGCCTGTCCCCGTCCGACTCGATGGCGGTCCTCGCGTACAACGCCGCCACGCACGTCTTCGTCCCCTTCACGAACTCGAAGGAGGACCTCCTCGGCGGCCTGGCGCGTCTCGAGAAGACCGCGCCCCGCGGCCTCCACTGGGACGTGCAGTACCGCCAGGCGATCCAGGAGGCGCGGCGGTACTCGGCCTTCACGCTGCGCGGGCAGAACGCCCGCGATTCCGTAGTGAGGAGCTGGGGCGCGCAGGCATGGGCGCGCGACAAGGGCACGATGGACGAATTCCGGAGAGCCGTGGAGGCGCTCGGGGCACGCGCCGGCAAGCGCGTTCTGCTCCTGGTCTCGCACGGAATCGAGCTCCGCCCCGGGCAGAGCTTCTCGCAGGCTCTCGGCGGAACGGCGCTGAACCAGTTCGACTACAACATCCAGGAACCGTACCGTGCCGTGCTGGACGCGGCGAACCGTGCCGGGATCACGATCCACGCGATCGACGCGCGGGGCCTCTCGACCGGCGTGGACGCGGGAGACGCCGATGCGCCCGCGATCGATCCCTTCCTCGAGAACACGAGCCGCCGCGAGCTGCTCGCGGGCCTCGCGGACGAGACGGGCGGCATTCTCGTGGAGAACCGTAACGGCTTCGGTCCGGCGCTCGACCAGATCGCGCGCGAGTCGGCCAGCTACTACGCGGTCGGCGTGACGCTCGCGTCGCTCGACGCCAAGAAGCCCCGCCACGACGTGCGCGTCAGGACGTCGCGGCCGGGCGTCACCGTGCGCACGCGGCGCGGCTACACGCCGCGCACGGCGGCGGACGCGGCGCGCGACCGGATGGAGATGAGCCTCCTCACGCCGGACGCCGGCGGCGACTTCCCCGTCACGCTCCAGACGTCCACGCCCTCGAAGAAGGGCGTCGGCCTCGGCCGCCGCGCGGTGCCGTTCGCGGTCGTGGTGCCGCTCTCGTCTCTCACGTTCCTCGACGAAGCCGGAAAGAAAAAGGCCGTCGTCGAGCTGATTCTCGCGGCCGTGGAGGACAAGGGATCGCGCTCGGACCTCGTGACCGACACGCGGGAAATCGTGGTGACGCCGGAGATTCTCGCGAAATCCGCCGGCGAGCCCTTCGTATACAGGGGCGAGTTCAAGTCGCGCACCGGCAATATCCGGTTCGTCGCGACCGTGCGGGACGTCGCCACGAACCGGATCGGCGTCGGCTCCCAGTCCGTGCACGTCGAGTAAGAGGGCCCGGCGCGCACGGAGTCCATCGCCGCTTCCCTTCCTATTTCTTGGCGGCCCCCACGACGGTGAAGGGGGTCGCGAGCTCCAGCTTCTTCTGGCTCGCGGGCTCCGTGAGCGTCAGGCGGATCTCGTACTCTCCCGGCTTCAGGTACTGCCCGAGATTCGACTCGACGATTCCGCCCGCGATGTCGAGAATGAGCGTTCCAGGCTCCTTCGACTCGGGCACCTTTGCCGGCTCCTCGGGCGGGGTCGGCACGTCGATAGCGGGCTGGCCCTTGGGCTTGATCTTGACCGTGCGCTTCAGAGTGATCGTCCGCGTGACGGGATCGACCGGCGGGTTGTAGAGGCGCACCGCGTAAGAGAGGCCGTCCGCCGCGTCGACGCGACCGTCCCCTTTGACCACGAAGCGCCGCGCCGAGAACGTGAACGGCTCGTCGGGCTTCGGCGCGTCGACGGGGAAGTCGTTGACGGCCACGATGAGCGGCGAGGATGCGAACTCCGTCGGAAGCGGCGGCACCGTTACCGGCCTCCGCGCGGACGCGAGCACCTTGCCGGCGGGGTCAACGAGCGCGACCGCGACGTCGTAATCGCCCGGGACGACCCGGACCGCGCGATCCGCGAAGAAGTCCGCCTTCGTCTTCTTGAGGCCCGCAGCTTCCTCGACACGCACGGCGTCCTTGCCGTCCTTGTCTTTCGCGAGGATGAGGAGCTTCGCGCCCTCGCCCGTTCCGGCGGCCGCCGCGGGAACGAAGAGCTGGATCATGAGGCGCGAGGCTCCGTCGCGGTACGAAACGGGCAAGAGAGCGAGCGCTCCGAACGGTTCCTTCGCGAGAGCCTCGAGCGTCGCACGCGAGGCGTCCGAGAGGGCCGGCCCCTTCGACTCCTCCGCGGCCTTGTCCGCGGCCGACTTCTGCTCGGCGATCACCTGCGCGGCCGTCCTGTAAACCGGGACCTCCTTGAGCTGGGGATTCACGAGGGCCGCCTGGACCGCCTTCGCCTCGAGGCGCTTCGCGGGTCCCATGTCGATCAGGGACTCTCGCGCGTCGCCGACGTCGACCTGGAACTTCAGGTCGAGCGTCTGCACGTCCGCCCACGGCGGCAGCTGCGGCTTCTCGTAGAGGAACTGTGTGAGGATCGTCGCGGCGCCGGCGTCCCCCATGGCGCCCGTGCCCTGGAGCGAGCCCTGCGTTCCCTGTCCGCCCGACGTTCCCCCGAAGGGCGTGGAAGCGGACGAACCCGCTCCCTGGGCGATCGACTTCGGCGGACCGATCAGGATGAAGGCCTTCCCGCGCTCCGTCAGGGCGCCCCGCTTGCGGCCGAGCGGAAAGAGCTCGTCCGACTTCTTCACGAGGGCGTCGAAGCGGTCCTTGAATTCGTTCACGGGCGTCTTCAGATCGGGATCGCGCCGGGCCCAGAACAGAGCGACGAACTTTTCCGCCGCGTCGTCCGTGGCGATCTTCTTCCATTCCTTCTTTTCGTCGTTGGTCGCGAGGTAGACGGACTCGGGCGACTTGTCCCAGTCCTTGTACTTGTCGAGTGCCGCGACGCAGGGACCGGCGGCGAGGAGCAGGACGAGAGCGAGAGAAAAGCGGCGAAGCGTCATCGAAAACATTCTCCCTTCCTTCTTGGGTCGGGTGGATCCCCTGGGGCCGGCCACCCTCGACCGGACATGATAAACGGCCTCGATCCCCTCGGACGCGGACGACTTAACCCGAAACAATCCGTCCCAGCGAGGCTCTACGAAATATTGGATCGCCATCCTTGTTTCCGTCGTTCATCTCTCTCCCAGGCCGTTGCGTACCCGGAAACCCTCGTAAACAGGTGAGATCCTCGACCCTCTGGAAGAGCGGGGCACGGCACATGAAGTGCTATAGATCATCGAATCGGCCCTGATAGGATGTCGATAGACATCCGCAAATCCCTGTTCGTCCCCCTTTCATTTTGTCGTTTGGTTCAAAGAGCTAAGGAGGAGAGTCAATGACCCGTCGATTTGGAGTGAAACTTGCCGCACTGATCCTCGTGATCTGCTGCGGTTCGATCGCCCTGGCCCAATCCACCACCACCGCTCTGCGTGGCAAGGTCGAAAACGAGAATGCCGGACTCCCGGGCGTTCTCGTCACGCTGAAGTCTCCCTCCCTTCAGGGCGACCGCACGACCTCGACGTCCGGCGCGGGCGACTATTCGTTCGCGGGCATCCCCCCGGGCGCCTACACCGTGACGTTCACGCTCCAGGGCTTCCAGGCCGTGACGAAGACGGTCAGCCTCACGGCCGGACAGCCCGCCACGCAGGACGCGGTGCTCGCGCTGTCGGGCATTTCGACCGCGACGACGGTCTCGGCGAAGGCCGAAACCGTCTCGACGACGACGCAGGCCTCCACGACCCTCACCTCCGAGCTCACGAGCAAGCTGCCGGTCGGACGCACGATTCTCGCCTCGGTCGAGCTTTCGTCGGGTCTCAGCCGGACGGCGGGGCTCGGGAACGCGGCGACGATCTCGGGTGGCCAGACTTTCGACAACCTCTTCACGGTCGACGGCGCGGTCGTCACGGACAACCTTCGCGGCACTCCGAACAACCTCTTCATCGAAGACGCGATCCAGGAGACGACGACGTCCGTCAACTCGGTCTCCGCCGAGTTCGGGCGCTTCACCGGCGGCGTCATCAACACCGTCACGAAGTCCGGCGGCAACCAGTTCTCCGGCTCGTTCCGCACCTCGTTCGCCAATGACGCCTGGACCGCCGTCTCGCCCAAGAACGAGACACGCATCCAGAAGGTCAACCCGATCTACGAGGCGACGCTCGGCGGGCCGATCTGGAAGGACCGGGTCTGGTTCTTCGGCTCGGGCCGGCTCGCGAAGACCACGAACAGCGCACAGACGGTTGCCCCGACGAACATTTCCTTCGAGCACGGCATCGACGAGAAGCGATACCAGGGCAAGGTCACGCTGACGCCTTTCGCGAGCCAGACGTTCGCCGTCAACTATCTGAAGGTCGCCACGGAGGAGACGGGCAACGTCTTCGGCAACGTGCTCGACCTCGACAGCCTCGTGACCCGCCAGCTCCCCCAGGAAATCTTCACGGCGAACTACAACGGCGTTCTCACGAGCAACCTCTTCGTAGAAGGGCTCTACTCCCGCCGCAAGTTCACGTTCGAGAACGCCGGCTCTCTCTATACGGACCTCATCAAGGGCACGCTCATGCGCGACAGGGCCCACGGGAACGCGCGCTACAACGCTCCCACGTTCTGCGGCGTGTGCGACCCCGAGAGCCGCGACAACAAGGACTTCCTCGTCAAGGGCACGTACTTCCTCTCGACGGGCAACCTCGGCTCGCACAACATCGTCCTCGGCTACGACCACTTCGCCGGCTCGCGCAAGGCGAACAACTACCAGTCGGGCAGCAATTACCGGCTCTTCACGACGAACACGATCATCCAGAACGGCGACATCTTCCCGGTCATCGACAGCAATACGTACATCTACTACACGCCGATCGACACGCTGAGCAAGGGCTCCGACGCCCTGACGCACTCCGCGTTCCTCAACGACGCGTGGCGCGTGAGCGACCGCCTGTCCGCGAACCTCGGCGTCCGTTACGACAAGAACGACGCCGCCGACAGCCGCGGCGTCGTGACCGCGAAGGACAGCGCGTTCAGCCCGCGTCTCGCGCTTCAGTTCGACGTCACCGGCAAGGGATCCGCGAAGATCGGGGCGAGCTACGCGAAGTACGTCGGCGGAGTCCAGGAAGCCCTCATCGACAGCGCCTCGAACGCGGGGCGGAACTCCACCTTCTACTGGTACTACACGGGTGTGGGCGCCACGCCCATCAACGTCAATCCCCCGGCAGGCGCCCCGCTCGTGACGCGCGCGCAAGCCCTGCAGCAGGTCTTCAACTGGTTCTTCGCCCAGGGCTGTCCGAATCTCCAGACCTGCAAGGTTCCCCTCGCCGGCGCGTCCGCAGCGGGCCTCAGCACCCAGATCCCGGCCGACGGTCTGAACACGCCTTACGCGAACGAGTACACGGTAGGCGCCAGCGGGTCGCTCGGCGCGCTCTCGTACCGGGCCGACTTCGTCCGGCGCGAATTCAAGGATTCCTATTACTCGCTGCTCAACATCGGAACCGGGAAAGCCGCGGACCCGTTCGGCAACAAGTTCGACATCGGAATCCTGGGGAACACGGACGACCTCATCCGTAATTACACGGCCCTCCAGACTCAGTTCCAGTATCGGGCCGGGCGCCTGACGATGACGGCGAACTGGACGTGGTCCCACACGCTTGGCAACAACGACGGTGAAACGAATGCCAATGGGCCGGTGGCGTCCGGGTTCAAGACCTATCCCGAGTACAAGGACCCGGCTTGGAACAACCCGTCCGGCTCTCTTGTCACCGACCAGCGGCATCGCGTGCGGATCTTCGGGTCATACGACCTGCCGTTCGTCCCGCAGAAGATCGGCGCCATTTCGGTCGGCGTCGTCCAGAGCTACGACACGGGAGCTCCGTACGGCGCGGTCGGCCTCGTGCGCTCCACGCTGTTCGTGACAAACCCGGGCTATCAGACTCCGCCCACGTCGGTCGCGTACTACTACACCGCGCGCGACGCGTTCCGTACAGACGACATCAAGCGGACGGATCTCTCGCTGAACTTCGCGACGAAGATCGGCGGTGTCGTCGAGATCTTCGTTCAGCCGCAGGTCATCAACGTGTTCAACAACCAGGGGAAGATCGCCGTCGACACGACCGTCCAGACGCGTGCGAACACGACGGGCTACCTGGACTTCAACCCGTTCACGACGGTCCCCGTCCAGGGCGCGCGCAACACGACCACGCCGACGGCGAACTGGAACTACGGCCCGAATTTCGGCACGGCCCGCAACGTAAACGACTTCCAGCAGCCGCGAACGTTCCAGGCGACGGTCGGGATCCGCTTCTAGGCTTCGGGACTTTTTCCAATCCAATCCTTTTCGGAGCCGGAGATCATCTCCGGCTCCTTTTCTTTTCCGCGCCTCTCATCCGCACCGGGCTGCGGTACCCTTCGTCCGTGGTGCGCCGCGCAAGATTCCCGGTTTCCCGAGTCTCGACCTTCTCCGCCGCCTTCCTCGCCGCGTGTCTCGGCGCCGGCTGCGCGAAGGGCCCGGGCGCGAAGGCCCCCCCTGCCGAGACGTTTCCGTCCGCCCCGGTCATCCTCATCAGCGTCGACACGCTGCGGTCGGACCACCTTCCGTTTTACGGGTACAAGGGCGTCGAGACGCCGGCCCTTTCCGCGCTGAGAAGCGATTCGATCCTCTTCGAGAGGGCGTACTCACACGTCCCTCTGACGCTCCCCTCCCACGCGTCCGTCTTCACGGGGCGGGTCCCGGCGGAGCACGGCATTCACGACAACCTCGGCTATCACCTCCGCCGCGACATCCCGACGCTCGCGGAGCTCCTGAGGAAAGGCGGCTACGCGACAGGCGGCGCCGTCTCCTGTTACGTCCTCAAGGGCGACAGCGGCGTCTCGCGAGGCTTCGATTTCTACGACGACGAGGTGGAACCGCCCGAGGCGAAGGCGGCCCTCGGGCGCGTCCAGCGTCCGGGCGCCGACACCGAGAAGAGGCTCGAGGCGTGGGCGGGCGAACAGGCGGGGAAGCCGCTCTTCGCGTTTCTTCACCTCTACGAGCCCCACACGCCCTACGAGCCGCCGGAGCCCTTCAAGTCGCGCTACGCGTCGGTGCCCTACGACGGTGAGATCGCCGCGGCCGACGCGATCGTCGGAACGTTTTTGTCGTTCCTGAAGCAGAGGGGCCTCTACGACAAGGCGCTCGTCATCTTCATGTCGGATCACGGGGAAGGGCTCGGGGAGCACGGCGAAGGCGAGCACGGGATGTTTCTCTACCGTGAAAGCCTGCAGGTGCCGCTTCTCGTAAAGCTGCCGGGAGGGAAGAGGGGCGGAGTCTCGGTCGCCTCGCCCGTCGCGCTCAGCGACATCTTCACGACCGTCGGCCGGATCGTCGCACTCGCGGATTTCCAGCCTCCCTCAGGGACCGTCTCCCTCGTCGACCTCGCGGTGAACGCGTCGGGCGCGCCTCCCGCGGCCCGGCGCATCCTTTCCGAGACTTTCTTTCCACGCATTCACTTCGGCTGGAGCGAGCTGAGCTCCCTGATCGAAGGGCGCTGGCACTACATCGAGGCGCCGCGCCCCGAGATCTACGACCTGGTGAGCGATCCCTCGGAGGGGGTCAACCGCATCGCGGAAAAGCCCGATGCGCTCCGCGCGCTCCGCGCGGATCTCCTCAGGAGGAAGCCCTCGTACGAAACCCCCGTCGACGTCGACAGCGAAGCCCGCAAGAAGCTCGCGTCCCTCGGGTATCTGAGCGCCGGCCCTTCGCCCGCGGGCACTCTCGACGATCCGAAAGACCGGATCAAGACGTTCGAAGAGCTCCGCACCGGCCTCGGCGAGCTGACCGGAGGCCGCCAGGAGAAGGCCGTCGAGATCTTCACGCGGCTCCTCAAAGACAACCCCCGCATGCTCGACATCTGGGACATGAAGGCCCGCGCTCTTCTGGAGCTGGGGCGGCCCGAGGAGGCGCTCGAGGCGGTCGAGAAGACGATCGACCTCGCTCCCGAAGCGGCCCGCGCGCCCTACATCACCGAGGTCGCGAACATGTGCCTGCAGCTTGGAAAGTGGGACGAGGGCCTCAAGCACGCCGAGGCGCTCCGTCTCCTCGGCGATTCTGGCGCCGAGGACATCGCCGCCCGCGCCTCCCTCGGGAAGGGCGACTATGCCGGCGCGGAAGCGGCTTCCCGGAAAGCCGTGGAATCCGGAAAGGGCAAGGCGCGCGTCCGCGGCTATCTGGTTCTGGGCCGGCTCGCCGTGATGAAGAACGACCTCGCGAGCGCCCGGACCTTTTCGGAGAAAGCGCAGGAGCTCTCGGCCGGCGACAAGGTTCCGCAGTCGGGCATGCACATGCTGCGCGGAGACGTTCTCGCGCGGTCCGGGCGGCCCGTCGAGGCCGAGAAGGAATTCCTCGAGGAGCTGCGGCTCTATCCCGACCGGTCGGACGCCCGCGTCTCCCTCTCCGCCCTGTACGCATCCCTCGGCCGCCGGCAGGACGCGCGCCGCGTGATCATCGACCTCGTCTCGCGCCAGCCGACGCCCGAGGCCTTCATTCTGGGCATGAAGACGTTCCGCTCCACTGAGGATCCGGAGGGCGAGGAGCAGCTTCGCCGCGAGGCGAGACGCCAGTTCCCGAAAGACCCCCGGTTCGCGACGGGCGCTACTACTTCTTCTTCGGCGGCAAGACCCCGGTCACGGTGAAGGTGGTGGACGTCTCGAGCGTCTTCTGCGCGACCTGGTCCGTGATCGACACCCTGAGGTCGTAGTCTCCCGGCTTCCTCAGGTACTCGCCGAGAGGGGCCTGAATGATTTCCGCGGCGACGTCGAGCGAAATGAGCTCCGTTCTGTCCTTCGAGTCCGGCACGGCGACGGGCTGGTCGGCGGGCTGAGGCACGTCGATCGCGGGCGCGCCCTTCGGCTTGACCTTCACCGTGCGCGAGATCTTCACGGTCTTCGTGGCGGGATCGACCTTCGGGTTGTAGACCCTCACGACGAAGAGGAGTCCGTCCTCGGGATCGAGCCGGCCCCCTTTCGTAACGAAGTGATTCCCGCCCAACGTGAAGGCCTCGTCGGCCTTCCCCTTCGGCGCGGGCGAGAAGCTCGCCGCCACGACGAGCGGCGAGAGAGCGAACTCCGTGGGGGCCGGGGCCACCGTCACTTTCCGCTTCGCCGAGAAGAGCAGCTTGCCCGCGGGGTCGAGCACCCCGACGGCGACGCCGTACGAGCCCGGCGGAACCGCGAGCGCCCGGGACATCACGACTCCGCCGGCGCCGGACTCGAACGCGGTCGTCTCCTCGAGGCGCGCGGCGTCCGCACCCGCGTCGTTCTTGACGAGGATCGCGACCTTCGATTCGGGCGTGGGCGCACCGGCGGCCGCCGGCACGAAGAGCTGCACCTGGAGACGCGACTCCCGGTCTCTCGAGATGATCGGGAGCAGCGAGAGCAGGCCGGCGTCCTCCTTCGCGAGGAGGCCGTCGAGCGCCTCCCTCGCCGGTGAGGACAGTACCGGCCCCTTCAGGGCCTCGGCGGCGGCGGCCTCGGCCACCTTGCGCTCCGCCTCGAGCTCCGGGCCAGTCTTGAAGTGCGGGGCCTCCTTGAGCGACGGGTTCTTGACGGAGGCCTGCCGGGCCTTCGTCTCGAGGCGGCGCACCTCGCCTCCGCCGGCGCCGCTTACGTAGTCCGAGGCCGACTCGACGATGAACTCGGCGCGGAAAGACTTGATGCCGGCCCACTCCGGAAGCTGGGCCGCCTCGTAGATGAACGTCGCGAGAGACTCGCCGATCGACGTGCCCGGGTCGTTCGGCGGCGGGATCTGCCCGGGAGGAGCGAGCGGCTGCGGCTTGATCCCGGTGACCCGCAGGAGGTTCTTCGGCGGGCCGACGAGGATGTAGAGCTTGCCGCGCTCGGTCAGGGAGCCGCGTACCCGCGGCAGACCGAAGAGCTGGTCGGCCTCCTTCACGCGCTGGTCGAACGCGATCTTGAATTCGTTGACGGGCGTCTTCAGGTCCGGATCGCGCTTCGCCCAGAACAGCTGAATGAAGCGTTCGGCTTCCTCGTCGGACGCGACCTTCTTCCACTCTTTCTGTTCGGAGTCGACCGCGAGGCCGACGAATTCGGGGGACTTGTTCCAGTCCTTGTAACGCGTGAGACCGGCACCAATGCAGGGCAGCGTCGATGCGATCAGGAGGGCGGATGCGAGGCGCAAAACGGTTTTCATCTTGAGCGATGGAATACCCTAACCAGGGACACCTGACAAGGGCGAAAAGGGATCACCGCGGCGCCCTCGGGGCTCCGGAAAACCTGAACCATGTTCACGGCAATTACACCTTGATGCAGACGCATCAGCCCTTGCGGTCCATTGCGTCTCATAAGATGATTTCCTTACGAAATCAGCCCTTGTTTTTTCACTCTCATCCCCGGAATTCTGGCATCCATCCCAATTCGACTCGGACGCCTCGCCGGGGCTCATCGTCAAAGGAGGAGTTCAGTGCATCGCTCAAGTTCCACTTCATTTTTCGCCTGTCGCCCGCGGAGTCGAAGGGTCCCCTCGATCGCATTCGGCGCCGCTCTCATCCTCGGACTGCTCCTCGGGAACTCCGCGTTCGCGCAGGGGCTTCCGACCGCGACCATCATGGGGCGCGTGACTAACGAGGGGCAGCCGCTCCCCGGAGTCACCGTGACCGCGACGTCGCCCGCCCTCCAGGGAGCTCGCGTCACCGCCACGAGCGCGAACGGCGGCTACGTTTTCGCGGCCGTCCCTCCGGGCGCCTACACGATCGCATTCACGCTTCAGGGCTTCCAGCCCGTCACGAAGTCCGTGAGCGCCGGCTCGTCCCAGCAGATCCAACAGGACGCCACGTTGAGCGTCTCGGCGATCGCGGCCGAGACGACGGTCTCCGCGAAGACCGACTCGATTTCCCAGACGACCCAGGAAGCCACGACTTACTCGACCGACCTCCTCGCGAAGCTGCCGACGGGTCGGACGATCACATCCGCCGTCATCCTCTCGCCGGGCCTCAACCAGAACGGACCGAACGGCATCTCGATCGCCGGCGCCCAGTCGACCGAGAATCTCTACACGGTCAATGGCGTCGTCATCACCGACAACGTCCGCTCCACGGCGAACAACCTCTTCATCGAGGATGCGATCCAGGAGACGACCACGATCACGTCGACCGTCTCCGCGGAATACGGCCGGTTCACGGGCGGCGTCATCAACACGATCACGAAGTCGGGCGGAAACACCTTCAGCGGATCCGTCCGCTCGACGTTCACGAACGACGCGTGGGCCTCGACGAACGGCTACCGGGTTCCGGCGACGGGCGTGAACCCGCAGGAAGGCACCTTCCTGAACACGATCACCCCCACCTACGAGGCGACGTTCGGAGGGCCGCTCCTGAAGGACAAGGTCTGGTTCTTCGGAGCCGGCCGCTACTTCGACACGTCCGATTCCCGCTCCACAGTCACGCGCTTCACGAACATCCCCGTGACTTTCGGAGCGAAAGAAACGCGTTACGAGGGAAAGCTGACGATCTCACCCTTACAGAATCACACGCTAACGGGCTCCTACATCGGCATCTCGCACTCGGACGTGAACTACAACTTCGACGTGCCCGCCGACACGAACGTCTTCTACAACCGGCAGCTCCCGCAGTCCATTTTCGTCCTCAACTACGCGGGAGTCCTGTCGAGCTCGCTGTTCGTGGACGGCTTCTATTCGAAGCGCAAGTTCAGCTTCCAAAACGCGGGCAGCACCGCCACGGACCTGATCGGCGGGACGCCGATCAAGGACACGAACCTCGGTGTCGTCTACAACTCGCCGACCTTCTGCGCCTGTAACAAGGACGATCGCAACAACAATGACGTCATCGTCAAGGGGACGTACTTCTTCTCCACCCCGTCCCTCGGCTCACACACTCTCCTCGGCGGCTACGACGACTTCGGCGGCCAGCGCGAGTCGAACAACTATCAGTCCGGCAGTAACTACACGCTCTACTCGCAGACCGCGTCGATCGTCCGGGGCTCGAGCATCTACCCGGTCTTCGACTCGGCTTCGTACCTCATCTACTGGCCGGTGACGCAGGTCTCGCAGGGTAACGACCTGCGGACCCGGTCGGCTTTTCTCAACGACACGTGGCGCCTGAACGAGCGGCTCTCCTTCAACGTGGGCGTCCGCTACGACAAAAACCACGCCACGGACCAGGGCGGAAACGTGACCTCCAACGACTCGTCGTTCAGCCCCCGCCTCGCCGGCAGCTTCGACGTGAAGGGCGACGGCAAGCTCCGAATCAACGCGAACTACGCGAAGTACGTGGCGGCTCTTCAGGACACGCAGGCTGGAAGCGGCGCCACGCTCGCCGGGAGCCCCGCGATCTACTACTGGTACTACGACGGTCCCGGCGCGACACCCATCAACGCGGACCCCACGAAGACGCTCCTCTCGCCGGCCGACTCCGTGAAGCAGTTCTTCGCGTGGTGGCAGTCCCAGGGCTGCCTGCCGGATCCTCTCGCCGCGAGCTGCAAGGTTCCGCTCGGAGGCCCGCCGTCCATCAGCGGCGTCAACATCCAGATCCAGAACTCGCTCGCCTCGCCGTACACGAACGAATATGTCCTCGGGCTCGCCGGCAACGTCGGGTCCCACGGCTCTTTCCGCGCGGACTTCGTGCGGCGCGTGTACGGGAACTTCTATGACCTCCAGAAGGACACATCGACCGGAAAGGTCACCAGCCCGGTCAACCCCGACCAGCGCTACGACCTCGGGCTCATCACGATCAGCAACGACTACACCCGCAACTACACCGGCCTGCACACGCAGTTCTCTTACCGTGTCGGCTCCCGCCTCAACCTCGGTGGCAACTGGACCTGGTCCCATCTCATCGGCGACTACGTCGGCGAGACGTCCGGCTCCGGTCCGACCCGCGGAGGCGGCCACGCGTATCCCGAATACTTCGACAGGGCATGGAACAACCCTACCGGCAGCCTTTCGAGCGACACGCGCCATCGCGTCCGCATCTTCGGCACGTACGACGCTCCCATCCCCGCTCGGCTCGGCTCCCTGAACGTCAGCGCGATCCAGTCCTTCGACTCGGGCAACCCTTATGGTGCCGTCGGCAGCGTCAAGACGGGTGCGCTCGTGAAGAACCCGGGCTATCTCACGCCGCCGACTTCGGTCAGCTACTACTTCACGGGCCGCGACGCCTACAAGACCGAGGACATCTACCGGACAGACCTGGCGCTCACGTATTCCTACAAATTCGGCGGCGCCGTCGAGCTCTACCTGGCCCCCCAGCTCTTCAACATCTTCAACAACCAGCACGTCATCGCGGTAAACCAGACCGTGAACACGGCCGTCAACTCGTCGTCCTTCGCTGCTTTCAACCCGTTCACGAACTCCTCGCCGATCGAGTGCCCTCAAGGAACCGCTTTGGCGGCCTGCAAGACTATGGGAGCGAACTACCAGAAGGGGTCTCTCTACGGCCACCCGACGAGCGCCTTGAGCTACCAGTCGGCGCGCTCGTTCCAGTTCTCCGTGGGAGTGCGCTTCTAGCCGAGACACCGGGTTGGCGTACCAAGGGCCCCGGCGAAAGCCGGGGCCTCTTGTTCCCTGCGCTTCGGCGTCTCACTAGACTCCACTCGATGATCCGGAACCATCTCGGTGCCGCTTGTGCGTCCTGCGTGGTCGTTTTTCTTCTTTCGGCGATCGGCTGCGGGCGCGCCCGTGAGCGGATCACCGAGACCTTCCCCGGCGCCCCCGTCGTCCTGATCTCCATCGACACGCTCCGATCGGACCATCTGCCGTTCTACGGCTACGGCGGAGTTGCGACGCCGGCCCTGTCGGAGCTGCGACGCGACGCCATCCTCTTCGAGCGCGCCTTTTCACCGGTTCCCCTCACACTGCCGTCGCACGCCTCTCTCTTCACGGGCCGGCTTCCCGGCGTCCACGGAGTCCACGACAACCTCGGATATCGACTCGAGGCCGGGATCCCGACTCTGGCCGAGCTCCTGAAGAAGGGGGGCTTCCGGACGGGAGCAGCCGTCTCGGCCTTCGTCCTCGGCGGGACGTCAGGTATCGGAAGGGGCTTCGATTTCTACGAAGACGGGGTCGAACCAATCGGGTCCTACTCAGCGCCGAGTTTGATCCAGCGCCCCGGAGCCGAGACGGCGGCGCTTCTCGAGCGGTGGATCGACGCCCAGGGCCCGGAGCGATTCTTCGCGTTCCTTCATCTCTACGAGCCCCATACGCCGTACGCGCCCGTGGAACCATACAGAACCCGGTACGCCGCGAACCCTTATGACGGAGAGATCGCGACCGCCGACGCGATCGTCGGCGCATTCCTGTCTCACCTCAAGGAGAAGGGTCTCTACGACCGCTCTGTCGTCATCTGTCTCTCGGACCACGGCGAAAGCCTCGGGGAGCACGGCGAGGACGAGCACGGAATCCTTCTCTACCGCTCGGTCCTGCAGGTGCCTCTACTCCTGAAACTGCCCGGAAAGGTGCTTGCCGGGGCAAGCGTGGCGGACCCCGTCCAGCTCACCGACGTCTTCACGACGATCGGCCGGGCGACCGCCACCGCCGGGTTTCCCGAGATCGACGGCACCGTCTCGCTCGTCGCTCTGGCCGCGGGCGCGAAGGTCCCCGTCCGCTCCCTCTACTCCGAGACGTACTTTCCGCGCATCCACTACGGGTGGGCGAATCTCGCCTCGACTGTTCGCGGACAGTGGCACTACGTCGACGCACCTTCTCCGGAGTTCTACGATCTCGACGCCGATCCGGGCGAGACGAAGAGCCTCGCCGCCGCGAAGCCCGATCCGCTGCGCACGATGGCCGCGGACGCGGAAAAACGAAAGACGAGCTTCGAGTCGCCGGGGCGGGTGAGCGACGAAGAGCGGAAGAAGCTCGCGTCGCTCGGATATCTCTCGACGGGCGCCCAGGCCGGATCCGGAAAGCTGCCGGATCCGAAGGACGAGATCGGCGTCGTCCGTCTGCTTCGAGAGGCGGTCGCGAGCTCCAGATCCGGGCGGCCGCTCGAGGCGCTTCCCCTTCTCGAGAAGCTCCTCGAGAAGAACCCGGCGATGGCCGACGTCTGGGACCTCTATTCGGAGACTCTGCTCGCCGCCGGCCACCCGAACCAGGCGCTCGCCGCCGGGAAGAAAGCGGTCGAGCTCGCGCCCGAGGGCTCCACGCTTCCCCTTTTGGCCGTCGCGAATCTGGACTTGCGGGTGGGTCTCCCCGACGAGGCCCTGAGAAACGCCCATCTGGCGCTGGAGCGCGGCGACGGCGCCGCCCACGAGACGATGGCCCGCTCCTACCTGGCCACGGGAGACCTGACCCGTGCCGAGCGGTCGGCCAGGGAGGCGCTCCTGGTGCCGCGCGTGAGGAAGCGTGCGCTCCTCGCGCTCGCACACGTCGCCGTTGCAAGGCACGACTACGCGGGAGCGCTGTCCCGGCTCGACGAGTTGCGTCCTGGCGGCGCCTTGGGCGAGCTGCCAGGAGTCCACTACCTGAGGGGAGACGTTCTGGCGCGGATGAACCGGTTCGACGCCGCCACCCCGGAGTTCGACGAGGAGATTCGACTCTTTCCCGCGCAGACGGAGGCCTGGGTCGGCCTCGCGTTCGCCCTCGCGTCCCAATCGAAGATCGCCGAGGCGAAGCGGACGCTGGCCGAGATGGTGAATCGAGTGGGGACCGCGGAAGCCTACGCGCGCGCGTACCGGGCCCTCACGTTTCTCGGAGATCGATCCGCCGCGGGAGAAGTTCACCGCAAGGCTCTCGCCCTTTTCCCGGACGATCCGGCTCTGCGCGATTCTCCCAAACAGCAGCGGTGAGATTCCCTGTCAGCGCCCCGGAAGTCTCCGCCCGTCTTCGAGCCAGGCCTTCAGGTCGGAGAGCATCCGCTCCCAGCCGGGCCCGAGCCGGTCGCGATACGAGGCTCCCGCCACGGAATCCTCGAAGCCGGACTGCGTCACCATCACGCGCGTCGCGTCTTCGATCTTCTCGAATTCCACGACGAGGCGCATCGGACCGAACGTCTCGCCTTCGGGCGTCGAGAACATGAGGCTCGCGACGACGAAACGCCGACCCGGATCGAAGACCTCGAACTGGCCGATCGAGCTGTAACCGGTATCGGATTCCTGGTCCGCGTACCAGCCGAGTCCCCAGTTGCCGCCGGGACGGGGACCGATGACGGCTCCGTCCGCGAGCCACGCCAGGACGTCCGAAAGTTCCACGAACGCGGCAAAGGCCCTTTCCGGTGAGACGCGAACGGTGACCTGTCGCGTGACGGACGTTTCGAACACGCTGGCGATGTTACGACGATGTCCCCCGGCCGCCCGGAGGAGGGACTCTCTACGACAGCAACCGTGTCTACGGGATTTTGGATTCGACTCAATATTTCTATTTAGCCTCGAGGCGAAAAAGTTCGGCCTCGCGACCTCTCGCTTTCGCGCGAGAGATTCCGGTGCAATCCATCGCCGTGCGAGAATCCGCGCGCCATGCGTGAAACGAAGCCGCCCGCCCCGGACAGGGGCAACACGACGTGATTCCTGGCCTCAAGAAGGAGATAGAGGGCGCCGTCACTGAGGCCTGCCTCCGCCTCTACGGCGTTCCGCCGCCGCGAATCGTCCTCGAGACCCCTCCCAAGGTGGAACTCGGCGACCTCGCCTGCCCTGTCGCGTTCGAGCTCGCGAAGGTCCTGAGGCGGCCGCCAAGAAAGATCGCCGAGGAGCTGGCGCCCGAGCTCGTCCTGCCCGACCTCGTCGTGAAGCGCTCGGTCGAGGGAGGGGGTTTCGTCAATTTCTTCCTCGACCGGCCGCGCGTCCTCACGGCCATGCTGAAGGCCGGACGCGCGGCGCCGGAGGCCGATCCCGCCGCCGGCAAGCTCATCGTCGAGCACACGAACATCAACCCGAACAAGGCCGCGCACATCGGACACCTTCGCAACGCGGTTCTCGGCGACGTCCTCGTGAGCACGTTCAAGCGCCTCGGCCGGATCGTGGAGATCCAGAACTACCTCGACGACACGGGCGTCCAGGTCGCCGACGTCGTCGTCGCGCTCGAGAACACCGAAGAGCTCGTCGAGGCGCCGCGCGCCCGGCGGCTCGCCGCGGAGATCCGCGAGATCCTCGACGCGTTCCCCGAGCACGCGCCCGGCGTCGAGCCGCGCCGCCTCGGCGACCTCGCCTGGGACCTCTATGCGCTCGCGGGACGGAGCTACGCGGCCGATCCGTCGCTCGAGGAGAAGCGGAAGGCCACGCTCCACGCGATCGAAGGCGCGGCCACGGGCGCCGACCAGTCCGCCGAAGCGGCGGCGACGGCCGACCTCGCGGGGCGGCTCGCCGAGGCCGTGGTGCGCTGCCATCTCTTCACGATGGAACGCGTGGGAGTCACCTACGATCTTCTGCCGCGTGAGAGCGACATCCTCGCGCGCCGCTTCTGGGTGAAGGCGTTCGAGCTCCTGAAGACCGCCGGCGCGGCGCGGCTCGAGACCGAGGGCAAGAATGCGGGCTGCTGGGTCATGCCGCTCGAGGGCTCTCCGGAGTTCGAAGGCATGGAGGATGCGGACAAGGTCCTCGTGCGGTCGAACGGCACGGTCACGTACACGGGGAAGGACGTCGCCTACCAGCTCTGGAAGCTCGGCGTCCTCGGAATCGACTTCGAGTACGAGGAGCTCCCGTACCGGGACGTCGACGGCTCGCCCGAGTTCCACTCCTCGGACGGCGTGACGCCTCTCTACAGGACGCGTCGGGACGAGACCGGCGCGGACCCCTCGGCGCGGGGCCGGTTCGGGAAGGCGTCCGCCGTCATCAACGTCATCGACGTCCGCCAGTCCTACCCCCAGAAGGTCGTGAAGGAGGCCGTGCGCCGCGCCGGTTTCCCCGAGGCGGCCGAGCGGTCCATCCACTTCGCGTACGAGATGGTGGCCCTGACGCCGGCGTCAGCCGAGGCGCTCGGCGTGGAGCTCTCCGACGAGGACCGCTCGCGCCCCTTCGTCGAGATGTCGGGCCGCAAGGGCCTGGGCGTGAAGGCCGAGGACCTCCTCGACCGGCTCGTCGAGAAGGCGCGGGAGCAGATCCAGTCGCGGTCAGCCGAGCCTCCTGAGACGGGCCGGGCCGAGGCGATCGCCGTCGGTGCGCTCCGCGTCTACATGACGCGCTTCTCTCGGAACAAGGTCATCGCGTTCGACTTCGACGAGGCGCTCGCGTTCGAGGGCGACACGGGCCCGTACCTGCAGTACGCCGCCGTGCGCGCCGCGAACATCTTCCGAAAGCTGGAGGAGACCGGCCTGACGGGACGCCTCGAAGGCGACGAGATCGACACGGTGCTCGCGCTCCCCGCCTCGGCGCTCGACGACGGCCTTTGGGACGTCGTGAGAACCTGCGGCCGGACGCTGGACACGCTCGAGAAGGTCGCGGAGTCTCTCGAGGTCTCTCTCCTCGTGAGACACGCACTCGCCGTGGCCGCGGCCTTTCATCACCTCTATCACACGCATCCGATCGCCCAGGAGAAGGACGAGACGGTGAGACGCGCCCGGAGGGCCGCGCTTCAGGTCGTCTCCCTTCACCTCGCGGACCTCCTCGGCGTCCTCGGAGTCCCGATACCCGGGCGGATGTGACGATGCCGGGAGCGGACGTCGTCTACCGGGTCCGCGGAATCGACGCCCTCGTCGCCGCGCGCGCGTTCGTCGAACGAGTCGTCGCGGAGGACTTCTCCGACGTCGTGTCCGACGTCGTGAGCGAGGAGGCCGCCTCGATCGCGAGTGCGTTCGACGCGACGCGCGACGCTCTCCTCACGGCGGAGCGGGACGGGCGCCTCGTTGGAGTCCTCCTCGTGACCTTGGACCTCGTCGATCCGGCGGCGGCACGCTTCATCTGGCTCATCGTGGACGGCCCCGAGAGAAGCTCGGGCGTGGGGCGGGAGCTTCTCTTCCGCGGCATCGAGACGTGCCGCGAGAGGCGCCTGCTCGTCCTGCGCGCGCGCTCTTTCGCGTCCTCTCCCGCCGGGCCTCACCTCTACTGGCTGTACGGTTTTCGCGTCGTCGATCTCGTTCCCGTGACGGTCGGCGGCAAGACGCGGGAATCGATCCTGTTCGAGAAGCGGCTGAGCCCCCCGGCGCTCCCGCCGGACGCCTGAGCTCTCCGGGTTTCAACCCGAGGCTCTCGGCGAACTCCCTCAGCGCGCGACGACCGCGGAGGTCGACGCGGAGCGAGGAAGGACCTCGCGGACGTCCGCGACGCCGCTCGAGTCGTCGAGGCTCGCCATCACCGAGACCTGCCTGTTCACGGGGTCGTCCGCGTCGAGCCGGGGGCGAAGCGCCTCCTCGGACCGCACGACGAAGAGCCTTCCGTCCGGCGTCAGGAGGAGGGGCCGGTGAGGCGTGTGCGCGAGTCGGATTCCCACCGCGGGAAGCGCGTTCCCGATCGCGCATCTGAGACACACGAGCTCTCCGTCGACGCGCCTCACGGCGAGCGCGGACGCCGCCACGGACGCGGCCGGCATCCGGAAGCGCACGACCGCCCATCCCGCGGCGAGGCCGCACCCCGCCAGGACGACGATCGTGACGGACCGCGGGAACGAGCGGCGCGGCCTCGCTCCGGGCGGCGTGTCGAGGCGTCGGGCGAGGCGGCGCGCCAGCTCCTCGGGACATCGGTCCACCGGGCGGCACGTCTTGAGCGTCTCGCGAAGCCTGCCCGCCTCGTCGCAATGTTCGTGGCAGGAGGGGCACTCCTCGAAGTGTGCGAGAAGGTGCGCGGCCTCGACGAGCTCGAGCTCGTCGTCGTGGTACGCCTCGATCAAGAGGTTTGCCGTGCGGCAATCCATCATCCCCTCGCCCCTCTGGCTCGTCTAACGTTCGCGGCGCCGCCGGTATTCCGAGAGCGTAACGGGGCTCCGGGCGGCGGCGAGCCTGGTACGGGCGGGGTCCTCGGTTCCGAGGTAATGGCGGCGCCGGCCGTACTCGAGGAGCGCCGACTCGAGGAGGCGGCGGCCCCTGTAGAGGCGGGACATGACGGTGCCGAGTGGCACCTCGAGAATGTCCGCGACCTCCCGGTACGAGAAATCCTGAAGATCCACGAGCTCGACGACGAGGCGGAAGTCCTCCGGCAGCGCCGCGAGGGCATCGGCTACGCCGCGGTCGAGCGTCGCCGCGAGCAGGCCATCCTCCGGCGACTTCTCCTTCATTCCATCGGCCGTTCTCGCCCGTGCGGCGTCGAGGGCCTCGTCCCCACCTTCGCCGAGATCGACCTCCTTCGGGCCCGCCTTCACGCGCCGGTATCCGTTGATGAAGGCATTCTTGAGGATTCGAAACAGCCACGCCTTGAGGTTCGTACCTTCGGTGAATCCGTCGTAGTGCGCATAGGCCTTGAGGAAGGTCTCCTGCAGGAGATCCTCTGCGTCCTGCCGGTTGCGGGTCAGGCGAAGCGCCGAGCCGTAAAGGGCGTCGGCGTACGGAAGCTCTCCGCTCCCGAAATTCCAGGAGGTCGGGGTCGCGGCGGTTCTGGAGGGTGCTTGAGCGGCCATATCGAGATATCCCTCTCCTCACTATGCAATACGCAAACCCACCCGTTCCGGCCTGCATTCCCGGGAAAAAAAACGGCCCCGGTCGCCCGGGGCCACGCATCTGATTGAAGAAGAAGGTCTTACTTGCCGTTGATGACGAAGGCGATGACGAGGGCGTAGATGACGAGGGACTCGATGAGGACGAGTGCCAGGAATGCCATGGCGCGGATCGCACCACCGGCACCGGGGTTTCTCGCAATTCCTTCACAGGCCGCGACGGCCGTCCGGCCCTGCGAGATCGCGCCTCCGAAGGCCGCGAGCCCGATTGCGATCGCCGCCGAGAGGTGGCCCCAGCCCGCGCCGGCGCCGGCCTTCACGGCGTCCTGGGCGAGAGCGAGATTCGGGAGCAGAAGGGCAAGCGCCGCGACGGCGCCGGCCGGGAGGATTCTCTTCAACATTTCGGGAACTCCTTTCGTGATCGAAAAAGCAGGATGTCGTGCTCTCAATGCTCGTGGGCGGTGGCGCCGCCCAGATAGACGGTGGTGAGGAGCGTGAAGACGTAGGCCTGAAGCAGCGCCGTGAAGATGCTGAGCGCCATCAGCGGCCAGGGAACGACAATCGGGACGAGCCCCGCGAAGATGCTTCCCGCCGTGTGCTCGCCGAAGATGTTTCCGTAGAGACGCATCGAAAGCGAAAGAGCGCGCGCGAAGTTCCCGACCATCTCGATGAGGAACATGAGAGGAGCGAGGACGAGCATCGGCCCGAGAAAGTGCTTGAGGTACCCGAAGAGCCCGTGCGCCTTGATCCCGGCGGCGTTGTAGAGGAAGAAGCAGATGATCGAGAGCGCGAACGTGACGTTCAGGTTCGCAGTCGGAGGCTGCAGGAAGAAGAACACGCCGCAGAGGCTGCTCAGGAAGATGAAGAAGAAGAACGTTCCCGCGATCGACAGGTACTTCTCGCCGTGCTCCGGAATGTTCTCCTTGATGACGTCGCGGAGAAAATCCACGAATACCTCGAGGACGTTCTGCGCGCCCGAGGGCGCGTTCCTGCGGTAGCGCCGCGAGACGAGGAACGAGAAGATGGCGCAGAAGAGAAACACGACGAGCGCCATCGCGATGTGGTCGGGGATCCAGCCGAGGAGCTCCCCGTGCTCACCGCGCGGCGCGATCCCGCCGATGTGGAAACCTCCCAGGGCGATGCCGTCCCGCCACCACGCCGGAGCGCCTTCGACGGGACCGAACAGGCGGGTCAGGAGGGCGTTGAAGAGCCCGAAGAAGATCGAATGTTCGTGGTGCACGTCGCCCCCGCCCTCACTGAGCTGAACCCGTCTTGCTCCGGCGGCCGGCCAGGAGCTCGCGAAACCCGTCGATCACCACCGCGGCGAAGACCGTCGAAAGGCCCACGAGCACCCACCGGACGTCGGCCGGTAGCAGCGTCAGGACGCCCCACAGGGCGAGACCGACGAAGGCATACCGAAGAACGGCCTTGAGCCCGAATTTCCAGTCAAATCGTGCCGGCGCAACCTCTTCGGGAGCTTTGAAGCGTCCGACGAGATCCGACAGCCAGAGCGCCGAGACGATAGCCACCGCAGCCCCGAGAGTCAAGGCGAGGGCAGACTCGAAGCGTGAGAGGGCGGCCAGACCGGTCGCTCCGAGGAGGCCCAGGACGGTCGCGAGGAGGAGCAGGCGCCGATAGGGTCCCGGAGCCGCCGGCTGTCGCTCCCCGGGCGGCCGCCCCGTCACGTTCGGGGGCCCCGCCCTTCGTCCGAGATCGACCCCGACTCGCGGTATATCTGGCGAAGGCCCGCGACGAAGCCGACGACCCCGAAGACTGCCGTCAGGACCGGGAAAATGCCGAAGAGGCGGTCACCGAGGTAGCCCAGGCCCGCGCCCGCCGCGATCGCCCCGGGGAGGACCCACCCGAACGTCAGGACGTCACCGAAGAACCGGCGGGATCCCCCGTCCTGGGGCGGGCGGCCGCCTTCCGGATCTCCGCTCACGGCCCGAAGGGAAGGAGACACGTCCGGGCGAACTGCACGAACGGCCCGGGCAGGATCCCCATCGCGAGCGTGCCGGCCGCGCAGAGCGCGATCGCCGCCGTGACCGCGGGCTCCTCGCGCCAGTGGACCGTTCCCTCGCCGTCCACGAGATACATCGCGCGCGCGATCCGGAAGTAGTAGAAGAGGGAAACCGCGGACATGAGGACCGCGAGGAGCGTGAGCCAGAAGTACCCCGCCTTCATCGCCGCCGAGAAGAGGAAGTACTTGCCCACGAATCCCGCCGTCGGTGGAATCCCCGCGAGCGACAGGAGGAACACGAGCATCGCGGCCGCGAGCCAGGGATTCTTCTTCGCCAGCCCGTTGAAGTCGTCCACGCTTTCGCCGGCGTAGCCCTTCGCCTCGAGGAGGATGACGAGCCCGAACGCGCCGAGGTTCATGAATGCGTACGCGAGGAGGTACACGAGGATCGACCAGAGGCCGATTCCGCTACCGTCCCCGTACGCGAGGAGGCCGAGGAGCGCGTAGCCCGCGTGCGCGATCGACGAATATCCCAGCAGGCGTTTCACGTTCGTCTGCATGAGCGCGCCCGCGTTACCCACGATCATCGTGAGCGCCGCGGACGCGGCGACGATCGCGGTCCAGTCGCCCGCGAGCGGGCCGAATCCGACGAAGAAGATCCGCGCGAAGATCGCGTAAGCCGCGAGCTTCGGGCCGACCGCGAAGAAGGCCGAGATCGGCGTCGGGGCTCCCTCGTAAACGTCGGGCGCCCATACGTGGAACGGCGCGGACGCGATCTTGAAGAACATGCCGCACGCGACCAGGATCACGCCCACGACGAGGAAGACGGGTGGGTCCTTCACCGCGAACGCCGTCGCGATTCCCGCGAGCGAAAGCGTTCCGGCCGCGCCGTAGACGAGAGAGACGCCGTAGAGAAGAACGCCCGAGGAGAACGCCCCGAGGACGAAATACTTCGCCGCGGCCTCGAGAGACTTCGTCTCGCGCTTGAAGTAACCCGCGAGGACGTATTGCGAGAGCGCCATGAGCTCGAGCGCGACGATGATCGAGGCAAGATTCGTCCCGGACACCATGAAGAGCATGCCGACGGTCGCGAAAAGGAGGAGGCCGTAGTACTCGCCTCCCGGATACGTCGCCGCCCCGACGAAGCGCAGCGAAAAGAGGATGATCACGATCGTCACGAGGATCAGGATCGCCTTGAAATAGAGCCCGAAGCGGTCCATGACGAACATCCGGCCGAATCCACTGCGCGGCAGCGCGCCGCCCATCCGCGCCGACACGAAGAGCAGGAGACCCGTCACGGCGAGAGACGCGACCGAGAAGTAGGCGAGTCCGCGCTCCCCTTCCCGGCTCACGGCTGTCGCCCAGATCAGCACGACGAGGGCGGCCGCCGTCAGGAAGAGCTCCGGCAGGATCAGGAGCGTGTCGCCCGCGGGAAACGGCACGGTCTACTTGACCTCCGGCACGGCGACGACAGGTATGGGCGCGGCGACAGGCACGGGCGCGGTAGCGGACGCGAGGCGCGGCGCGGCCTCGCGCGCCAGGCGCCGGGCGTTCGGAGCCGAAACAGCCGCAACGATCTTCTCCGCCGACTTCGCCGTCATCTCGAAGAACGGCTTCGGGTAGAGGCCGATCCAGAAGCACATCACGATGAGGGGCGCGAGCGTGAGGATCTCGCGGAGGTTGACGTCCTTCAGGCCCTTGTTCTTCTCGTTCGTCATTTCGCCGAAGAAGACGCGCTGGTAGAGCCAGAGCATGTACGCCGCGCCGAGAATGACGCCGAGGCTCGCCCATGCGGCCCAGCGCCAGTCCGCGAGGAACGCCCCGATCAGAATCGTGAACTCACCGACGAAGCCGTTCAGGAGCGGCAAGCCGATCGATGCGAGCAGGATGATCATGAAGAGCATCGCGTAGACAGGCATGACGCCCGAGAGGCCTCCGTAGTCCGCGATGAGACGCGTGTGCGTCCTCTCGTAGATGATCCCGACGAGAAGGAACAGCCCTCCCGTCGAGAGTCCGTGGTTGATGGACTGCAGGATGCCGCCCTGGATGCCCGCGTTGTTGAGCGCGAAGAGGCCGAGCATGACGAAGCCAAGGTGCGCGACCGAGGAGTAGGCGACGAGCTTCTTCATGTCTTTCTGGACCATCGCGACCATCGAGCCGTAGATGATGCCGACGATCGAGAGCGCGGCGACCCATCCGACGGACGTCAGGCCGAGGAAGCGTGCGTTCGAGGCGAGAGCGTCCGGGCAGAGAGGCAGCGAGAAGCGGAGAAAGCCGTACGTCCCCATTTTGAGGAGGACGCCCGCGAGGATGACCGACCCCGCGGTGGGCGCCTCGACGTGCGCGTCCGGCAGCCACGTGTGGAACGGGAACATCGGCACCTTGATGGCAAACCCGAGGAAGAACGCCCAGAAGAGCCAGAGCTGGAGATCGGGAGGAATCTGGGATGCGATCGACTGGAAGTGCACGATGTCGAACGTCGCGGGATTCCCGAGGCCCTTCCACCCCAGGAAGCCGGACGTGTTGAAGAAGTAGAGGGCGATGATCGCGAGCAGCATGACGACCGAGCCCGCGAGCGTGTAGAGGAAGAACTTGATCGCCGCGTAGAGCCTCCGCGGGCCTCCCCAGATTCCGATCAGGAAGTACATCGGGACGAGCATGACCTCCCAGAACACGTAGAAGAGGAAGAAGTCGAGCGCGCAGAAGACTCCCACCATCCCCGTCTCGAGGAGCAGGAGGAACACGTAGTACTCCTTCTCCCGCTTCGTAATCGCCGTGAAGGACGCGTAGACCGAGATGAAGGAGAGGAGTGTCGTGAGGAGGATCAGGAGCGCCGAGATTCCGTCCACGCCGAGGGAGTACTTCGCGCCAAGCGAGGGAATCCAGTCGTGCGTCTCGCGGAAGAAGAAGTCTCCGGACCTGCGGAACCCCGCGAACGTCCAGAGGGGAAGTGAGACCAGGAACTCGGCGCCCGCGAAGAGCGTCGTCACCCACCGGATCACGGAGGGCTTTTCCCGCGGCACGAAGAGCACGACGAGCGTGCCGACGACCGGCAGGAAAATCAGGAGCGAGAGGAGTCCGTTCATTCGCCGTCCTTCACTTCAGGAGGAGATAGAGGCACACGAAACCGAAGACGCCGGCGGCCATCGTCAGCGCGTAGTTCTGGGTCCGGCCGGTCATGACGCGATGCATTCCGCGGAACGCGGACTGGAAGACGCCTCCGACGCCGTTCACGGCGCCGTCCACGAACGTCCTGTCGAACCACGACGAGACGTGCGAGATCCCGAGCGTCAGACCCGCCGCTCCGTTCGGGATGAGGTCGACGACGCGCGCGTCGATCTCCCACAGGAAGCGGCCGCCCTTCTTGATGAGGCCGTTCACGATGACGGCTTCGTAGAGCTCGTCCACCCGGTACTTGTCGCGCACGAGGCGGTAGAAGCCGCCCAGGGACGCCGCGATCCGTTCCGGGATCGGGAAGGGGTACTCCCCGTCGTAGAACGTCCAGGCGAGGACGATCCCGAGGGCGGCAACGCCCACGGACGTCAGCATCAGCGTCAGCTCGGTCGCATGCGACATCTCGTGCGCCTCGGCGACCCAGTCCGCCGGCAGGACCACGAGGACCGGCTTGATGAACCGGTCGAAGGCGTGCTCCGTGCCAAGGAGGAACTTCGGGATCCCGAACCACCCGACGACGGCGGCGCCCGTCGCCAGGATCCAGAGCGGTCCTGTCATCGAGGGCGGCGACTCGTGGACGTGCCTGAGCTGCTCGGCCGTCCCACGGAACGTCCCGTAGAACGTCATCTTGATGAGGCGGAACATGTAGAAGGCCGTGAGCCCGGCCGTCAGGACGGCGAGCGCCCAGAGAACCCTGTAGCCGGCGCCCCACGTCTCGGCGAGAATCGCGTCCTTGCTGAAGAATCCCGAGAAGCCGGGAAAG
>JBBQRP010000011.1:0-127807 GCA_038214715.1 Thermoanaerobaculia bacterium
GAGTTGTCCGTGAAATCGAGGATGTACGCGATCCGCGTCGTCCCGTCGGCGTTCCGGAAGTCCGCGTTCTTCCAGTCGATTCCACGGTCGAGAAGCGCGACGATGACGCCGCGGCCGGTGACGCCGTACTTCGCGATCGCGGCGTCGACGTTTGTCTCGACGCGGACCTTGTCCATGGCGGGTGCGGAGATCGAGCCGGCGACGAGCAGCAGGACAACCAGAACTTTCTTGCGCAATTGAAGCCTCCGGAGAACGATTCTCGATAGTAACGCGCAAAGCGGGGCCGGAATGGCGCATTCCAGGGACGGGTTCGCTACGATGCCCCGCGTGCCGCGTCCGCCCGCCACGTCGCCCGCCGCCGCCGCGCTCCGCGGCAACCCGTACTCGAGCCTGCTCGGCCGGATGGCAACGCACGCGGGCGAGGTCTACCCGCTCCACATCGGGGATACGTGGAAGGAGGCGCCCGCGGGAGGCCGGCCCGAGGAGCTGGGCCGCGGCATCGCGGGCATCAACCGGTACACGGACGTGTGGGGGCTCCCCGAACTGCGCGACGCGGTCGCGGCGCGGACCGCGTCGCGATCGGGCGCATCGCTTTCACGCGGCAACGTTCTCGTGACGGGCGGCGCCACGGCCGGACTCATGGCGGCGGTGGGAGCGCTCGTCTCACCGGGGGAGGAGGTTCTTCTTCTCGCCCCCCACTGGCCGCTGATCGAAGGCCATGTGCGCATGGCGGGGGCCATCCCGGTCGAGATTCCATTTCTCCTCGGGGACACTTCCCCCGACACTGCCGTCGCCGCGGTCGAAGCGCGCGCGACCGAGAAGACCGTCGCGCTCTACCTGAACACGCCCAACAACCCCTCGGGCCGCCTGCTCCCGGCGGCATCGCTCGCGGCCCTCGCCAGATGGGCGCGTCGGAAGGATCTCTGGATCTTCGCGGACGAGGTCTACGAGGACTATGCGTACGCCGGCCCTCATGCCTACGCCTATCCGCTCGCTCCCGAGAGGACGCTCGCCGCGCACTCCCTTTCGAAGGCCTACGGCCTCGCGGGCGCCCGCCTCGGATGGCTCGTCGGGCCGGATGCCGCTCTCGCGGAGATCGCGAAGCTCGGCACGCACACGACCTACAGCGCGGCGACGCCCTCGCAGTATGCCGCGCTGCGCATCCTCGCGGGAGCGGGGGACGCGTGGGCCGCCGAGGCGCGCGCCGAATACGTCGCAACCGGCACCGAGGCCGCGCGGCGGCTCGGAGTAGCCGCCCCCGAAGGCGGGACGTTCCTGTTCCTCGACGCGGCGAAGTCGCTCGATTCCCGAGGCCTCATGGGCTTTCTCGAAGGCTGCGCGGACGACGGGCTCTTCCTGGCGCCGGGCCCGAGCTTCGGCCCCTTCCCGACCCACGTGAGGCTCTGCTACACGGCAATCCCGCCCGAGGCCGCGCTCCGCGGTGTCGACATTCTCGCGAAGCGCCTGGTGCGCTGAAACGCTCACTCTCGAGTGAGACGGATGCCGACGCAGTAGGATCGAGCGGCACGAGCGCTCGACCGGGACGTCCCTGAAGTGCTCCTGGAGCCGCCGTCAGGCGGAGATGCGATCAATCTCGTGGTCGCGGGGGAACGCAGGACGTTTCCGGCCGCCTCTGTCCGTTCGCTCGCCGATCTGCGGAAGTCGCTCGTGGAGATCCTGCGCTTTGTGAGCGCGCACCGCTCGCCCGCCTCGAAGCCGAGCGCCGAATACGCCGCGGTCAACGGGATTCTCGCGACCCTCGATCCGCATTCGCTGCTCCTCACGCCCGAAGAGGCGAAGGAATTCCGGACGAATCTCGCGAGCAGCTTCTCGGGCATCAGAATCGTTTTCGGCTCGGGTTCGGGAATGCAGCGCACCCCGTTCCGGTACCTCGCGACGGGCGCGTGCGCCTGACACCGGCGGAGCTGCCGTTCCGCGAAAGCGCTGCGAAAAGGCGTTCGTCTATCGGTCCGTTGCGATTTCGCCGCCCCGTAAACCATTCTAAAGAAAATTCTTTTCCCGACCTGCGTTCGCCTTACTCAGATCGAGGGAATAGTGCTCGTACCCCCGGCGTTATGGGTGCATGTCGGAAAACCTGACTCTGCCCGTCCTGCCGCTTCGTAACGCCGTCCTCTTCCCCGGCGTCAGTTTCCCGATTTCCGCCGGCCGCGCGGGAACATTGCGTGCGATCGAACAGGCCGTGCGCCAGCCGGGCTCCCTGATTTTCGCCGTCGCACAGCGCGCGGACGTCGAGCGCGTGACGACCGAAGGTCTCTATACGATCGGCACGGTCGCGACCGTGAGCTCCGTCCAGCGCGGGCCCGGCGGAATGCGCCTCCTTCTCGAAGGCAAGAGGCGGGGAATCGCGATGCGCGTCGTCGAGAAACCGAACGGCATGATGGAAGCCGTAGTCGTGGACGCGCAGGAGATGGCCCCTGCCGATCCCAGGGACCCTCTTTTTTCCGCACTCCACAAGGAGGCCCGCGAGCGCGCCGCCGAGCTCGGCACGAAGATGGGCCTGCCGGACGACGCGGTCGAGCAGTTCCTCGCGCACGTGGACCAGCCGGGGCTCCTCGCCGACCTCGTCGCAGGCTACATCGACATCCCGACGCTCGAGAGGCAGCAGCTCCTCGAGACGCTCTCGGTCGAGGATCGCCTGAGGCGCGTCCTCGTGCACGTGCAGAGGCAGATCGGCGTCCTCGCGGCCCAGGAAGACATCCAGTCCAAGGTGAAAGAGCAGATCGGCGACCGCCAGCGCGAGATGCTGCTCCGCGAGCAGCTGCGCGCTATCCAGAAGGAGCTCGGCGAAGGCGAGGGCAAGGACGCTGCGGACCTCGAGGAGCTGAGGAAGAAGCTCGCGGGGCACCCCCTCACGGAGGACGCCCGCAAGGAAGTCGACCGGGAACTTTCGCGCCTCGAGCGCATCGGCCGCGAGTCGATGGAATCGCAGGTCATCCGCACGTTCCTCGAGGCCGTGGCGGAGCTGCCGTGGGGCGCGCGCAGCGACGAGAAGCTCGACGTGAACGAGGCGTCCCGCATCCTCGACGAGGACCACTACGCCCTGGGTGACGTGAAGGACCGCATCCTGGAGTTCCTCGCGGTGCGCCAGATGCGTGCGAACGTGAAGGACGCGAAGGACGCGCCCGCCGGGAAAGGCCGGATCCTGCTCTTCGTGGGTCCTCCGGGCGTCGGAAAGACGTCCATCGCGAAATCCATCGCGCGGGCGATGGGCCGCACGTACGTGCGCATCGCGCTCGGCGGCGCGCGCGATGAGGCCGACATTCGCGGCCACCGGAGGACGTACGTCGGCGCGATGCCGGGGCGCATCCTGCAGGGCCTTAAACAGGCCGGAACGAAGAACCCGGTCTTCCTTCTCGACGAGATCGACAAGCTCGGTGTGTCGTTCCAGGGCGATCCCGCGAGCGCGCTCCTCGAGGTGCTCGACCCGGCGCAGAACGACTCTTTCACGGACCACTACCTCGGCCTCCCGTTCGATCTGTCCGAGGTCCTTTTCATCGCGACCGCGAACCTTCTCCAGGGCATTCCCGCGCCCCTCCTCGACCGGCTCGAAGTCGTCGAGTTCGCGGGGTATACCGAGAACGAGAAGCTCAGCATCGCGCGGCAGTACCTCGTTCCGCGGCAGCTCGGCGAGAACGGCCTCTCGGCGGATCAGCTTTCCATGACGGACCGCGCGATCGCGGAGGTCATCACGAGCTATACCCGCGAGGCCGGAGTGCGCCAGCTCGAGCGCGAGCTGGGAAAGCTCGGGCGCAAGGTCGCGCGGCGGATCGCGGCCCGCGAGGTCGCGGCGGTCACGGTCGACGAGGGGGACGTTTTTCCGCTCCTCGGCAAGAAGCGCGTGCATCCCGAGAAGAAGATCGTCACGGACCAGATCGGCCTCGCGACCGGTATGTACTACACGCCGGCGGGCGGCGACATCATGTTCATCGAAGCGATGCTCATGAGGGGCAAGGGCGAGGTCGTCCTGACGGGACAGCTCGGGGACGTGATGAAGGAATCCGCGCGCGCGGCCTGGACATATGCGCGCTCGCACGCGGTCCTTCTCGGCATCCCGGACGAAGCGTTCGAGCGTGACCTCCACATCCACGTTCCGGCGGGCGCGATCCCGAAGGACGGCCCTTCGGCGGGAATCGCGATGGCGACCGCGATCGTATCGGCTCTCTCGAGGATCCCGGCGCGCCACGACATCGCGATGACGGGAGAGGTCACGCTTTCGGGCCGCGTGCTGCCGATCGGCGGACTCAAGGAGAAGGTTCTCGGCGCCGTGAGGGCCGGGATCCGGACGATCGTCATTCCGAGGGACAACGAGCCGGACCTTCTCGACCTGTCGAAGGAGGTCCGCGAGATGATCGCCGTCCATCCCGTAGACGATCTCGGCGAGGCGCTGGCGGTGACGCTGCGGGGCGCGGCGCTCAGGGGCGGGCTCCTGCTCCTGCGCGGAGACGATCCGGCTCCGCAGACGGGCGTCGTCTCGAACTGATCCTCGAGAAGCGCGGTCGGGTGTCCGCCCGTCAGACGTGGGTGAGGAGCGCGCGATAACGCGCGCCGGCCCTGCCGATCGTCGCGGGGTCCCCGGGTCCGAAGGGGAGCACGTAGAGGGCGCGATACAGCGCCTTCTTCGCGCCGGTCGAGAGAGGCAGCGCCGAGACGCCCCGCCACGTTCGGAGCCAGGCGGCACGGATCGGAAGGAGCCGGCCGACGGGGCGGATGCCGCGGGCGAGGACGATCGGCGTGCCGAGAGGACCGCGGAGGAATTCCTTCCAGGCGAAACGGGAGAAGCGGGGGCTCTTCATGCCTTGGAGGATACCGCTCCGATCGGTGGAAATGTCCACCGGTCGAGGAGAAGGAACGCGGGGACGGACAGGACCGCGAGGGCCGCTGCGGTGGCGTAAGCGGCCGGGAAGCCCGCACGTCCGATGATCGTGCCGAGCGCGATCGAGCCCGTGCCAATCCCGACGTCGAACGCCGCGAGAATCGCACCGAAGGCGGCTCCCCTTCTCTCGGGCCGGACATGCCGCGTGACGTGCGCGGCGAAGACGGGATAGACGTTCCCGAAGCCGGCTCCGAAAAGGAGCGCCGAGAGCGCGAGGAGCGGCCGGGAGGTTGCGACGGCGAGGACCGCGAACGCGAGGGCCGTGAGGCCGAGCAGCGGGAGGAGGACGCGGCGGGATCCGGTGCGGTCCGCGAGGCGGCCGAGGAACGGCCGGAGGACGAGGACCGTGAGCGAGAAGACGGTGAAGAAAAAGCCTCTCGGTGCGAGGCCGTTTTTCTCGGTCCACATCGCGACGAAGCTCGTCACGCCCCCGTATCCGAAGCTGCAGAGGAAGAGCGCGAGCGAGGGGGCGAGGACCCGCCACTCGACGAGGTCCTTCGTGAAAAAGGGACCGTGAGGCGAAAGATACGGCGCGTCGGGCTCGAGGTTCCACGCGATCGCGGCCATGACGAGATTGAGAACCCCGACCGACGTGCAGAGGGCCTTCCATCCCAGCCCGAAAACGGCGAGGCCGAGCGCGGGTGCGAACGCGGTCGCGAGGACCGTCGCCATGCCCCAGTAGCCGATCCCCTCGGCGCGCCGCTCGTTCGGGATGAGCCCGGTCATGTACGCCGCGGAAGCCGAGACCAGGCCCGACCAGAAGAGACCGTGGAAAAAGACGAGGGCGACCAGGACCTCCCAACGCGGCGCGAATGCGTAGGCGAGCGCGAAGCAGGCGATCGCGAAGCTCGAGACGAGGAGCATCCGGCGCCGCCCGACGCGGTCCGCGAGCGCGCCCGTGAGCGGCGCCGACAGCGCGGAGGCGTACGTCAGGAGACCGAGAAAGAGTCCGGCGGCCGTGGTGGAACCGCCGAGCTCGAGAATCCGGAAGGGCGCGGTCGGGAGGAGCTGGAAGAGCGACAGAAAGACCGTGAACGTGAACCCGCACATCACGAAGAACGGGCGCGTGAAAAGGCGGTCGTTCCGGGTCACGAAAACGAGTCTAGGGGGTCGCGCGGAATTCGCGCGGCGACTCGCGCGGCTACTTGCAGCCCGCCGGCGGGCAGACGGGAGGGGGAATCGGCAGGCTATCGATCACTTCCATCAGGACCGTCGTCGGGAACGAGAGCGCCGTCGTGTCGTCCGTCACGCGGGCTTCACCGTGCGAAAGGTCGACGTTGCGGCTCTGCCGCAAAGGGCGGGGAAGCGGCGCGCCGGCTGCCGTGGTTCTCTTGTGGTCCGCGCACTGGCGGCTCACCCAGTAGGTGGGCGGGTCGCCCCAGAAGTCGATCGTGAATCGGGCCGCGCTGTCGGGCACCGCGATCGAGCTGCCGAGTCCGAGCCCGACGTGTCCCGTGTAGCGATACACCTCTCCTCCAAACGTCGCGGCTGCACGGCCTGCCGAGGTGAGCATCGTGCGCCCCAGAACCGCGGCTCCGTCCGGAGACGTGAAGCGGATGGGGATCGAAGCCGGGGCGGAAATGACGTCGAAGACGCAGCGGAAAGTGATCTCGAGCGCCACGGCGATGTCGCGCACGTCCGGCAGGACCTCGAAGGTCTGGTCGATCGCGCTGGCCCATTGGGACCGCGCGTCGCCCACGCCCACGTAGTAGCGGCCGGGGGGGACGCCTTTCGGAATCTGGACCTCGACGAGGCGGTCCGTCCACCGCTGCGCCGGGAGGTCGGCCCCGAACCCGTTCCCGCCCATGCGCATCCGGAGGGGGCGGCCCGGCACGTCCCTGCCGAAACCGCTTCCCTGGATGATCAGCTTGCCGAGGGCGTGCACGCGCCGCGGGGACAGATCGGAAATGACCGGTCGCAGGGCGGCCGCGACTGACTCCGGCGAAATCTGCGTGTCGAGCCCCCCGTTTGCGGCGGGAGGAGGCTTCGGGACCGGCGTGGGCGCGCCCTTCTCGGCTCCGAGACCGGCGGTCGGCCGCGCGAAAAGCAGGGCGAGACCGGCAACGGCGAGCAGGCGCACGGGACGCAGTATGCCGCCGTCTCCCCAGGATAAAAAAGGGCCGCCCGAGAGCGGCCGGAGGAGGAGGTGCGCTGCCTCGTCCTTTCGCACGCCGCGTGCCAGCCCGGACGCGCCGAAACGACGCCCCGTTCAGGCCTCGAGGACGATGTCGAACCGCTCGTGATGCAGGTGCTCGTCGCTTTGTACGTGAACGGGCATGCCGATGCGCTCCTCGAGCTCTTCCACGAGGCGGCGCTCCTCTCCGACGAGGGCGCGGTAGACCTCCGGGTGGACCCGCAGCACGAGGGAGTGCGCCTCGCCCGCCTCAACCCTCTTCAGGACCTCGCGGCGGATCTCGAGGACGATCGTCGAGACGCTCTTCGTGCGCCCCGATCCCGCACAGTAGGGACAGGGCATCGTGAGCGCCCGCTCGAGACTCTGGCGCTGCCTCTTCCGCGTGATCTCGACGAGTCCGAACTCCGACACCGGGAGCATCCGGTTCTTCGAGCGGTCTTTCTTCATCTCGGCCTCGAGGGCCAGGACGAGCTCCTTGCGGTGCTCCTCCTCTTCCATGTCGATGAAGTCCACGACGAGGAGGCCGCCGAGATCGCGGAGGCGGATCTGCCGCACGATCTCGCGCACCGCCTCGAGGTTCGTCTTCACGACGGTGTCTTCGAGGCGCTTCTTTCCGACGAACTTTCCGGTGTTCACGTCGATCGCGACGAGGGCTTCCGTCTGGTTGATCACGATGTAGCCGCCGGACTTGAGCCAGACCTTCGACTTCAGGGCGTTCTCGATCTCCGCGTCGACTCCGTACTCTTCGAAGAGCGGTGCCGACTTGCGGAACAGCTTCACCTTGGAGACGAGCGCGGGCTGGACCTGATCGAGGAACTCGACGATGCGCTGGTACTCCTCGTCGTCGTCCACCCAGAGCGTCGCGAAATCGGATCCGAAGATGTCGCGCGCGGCCCGGAGCGTGAGATCGAGATCGCGGTGGAGGAGCGTCGGCGCGCCGGCGCGCTCGCCCTTCTTGCGGATCTGCTCCCAGAGCTTCGTGAGGTACCGCCGGTCGGACGCGAACTCGTCCGCCGCGCGCCCTTCGCCGGCCGTGCGCACGATGTACCCGCCCGGCCCCTTCTTGAGCGCGACGAGGATCTCCTTGAGACGCGTCCTCTCGTCCTCGTTCTCGATGCGACGCGACACCCCGACGTGGTCGATCGTGGGCATGTAGACGAGCGTGCGACCGGGAAGGGTCACGTGCGTCGTGACGCGCACGCCCTTGTGCGCGATCTGGTCCTTCGTGACCTGCACGACGAGCTCCTGACCTTCGCGCAGGAGCTCATCGATCGACGGAAGCACCGGCCGCGAGGCGGAGTCTCCTTCGGGCGCGGCGTCCGCGGCGTCCGCGGGAGGTGGAGACGCCTCCAGCGCGGCCGCGGCCCCGCCACTTCCGAACGCGTCGAAGTCGTCCACTTCTTCGCCGACGTCCGCCACGTAGAGGAAGGCGTCCTTTTCGAGGCCGACGTCCACGAACGCCGACTGCATTCCGGGCAGGACGCGCGTGACGCGCCCCTTGTAGATGTTCCCGACCGTGCCGCGCTGCTTGCGACGTTCGATCTGCACCTCGGCCACGGCCCCCTCTTCGAGGACCGCGACCCGTGTTTCACGCTCGGACGCGGAGACGAGAAGCTCCTTCGGCACGCGGGGAGTGTACGCGGGAGTTCTTTAGACGTTCACGTACCGCCGGTACGCGACGGACAGCATGAGGCCGACCATGCACCAGGTCGCGACGAGAGAGGATCCGCCGTACGAGACGAATGGGAGCGTGATGCCCGTCGTCGGCATGACGCCGACGTTCATCGCGACGTTCACGAGCGCCTGAACCGCGATATTGAGGACGAGGAGAATCACGAGGATCGAGCCTCCCCGGTCGCGGGCGTCGCGGGCGAGCGAGAGGGCGCGTGAGACGAGGAGGCCGTAGAGCGCGAGGAAGACGGCCACTCCCGCGAACCCCCACTCTTCGGCGAGCGCCGCGAAGATGAAGTCGGTGTGCCGCACCGGCAGGAATCCGAGGCGGCTTTGCGTCCCCTGCTTCCAGCCCTTGCCGAGGATTCCGCCGGAGCCGATCGCGATTCGTGCCTGCCGCACCTGATAACCCGCGCCGCGGGCGGCGAGGTTCGGATCGAGGAATGTCCGGATCCGGTCCTTCTGGTAGTCCTTGAGGAGAAACCACGAGCCCCCGACCGCCAGCGTTCCCGTCACGATCAGAATCGTCCACCACCGCGTGGGGAGGCCGCCGAAGAAAAGGGCCGTCAGGAGGAACGGCATGTACGTGAGCGCGACTCCGAGATCCGGCTGAAGCATGACGAGGAGCACGGGAAGCCCGACAGCTCCCGCGATCAGCCAGATCGTGCGCGAGCGCAAAAGCGCTCGGTCGTCATTCTCCAGAATCCACGCGAGAAGGAGCGCGATCGAGATGCGTGCGAACTCCGAGGGCTGAAGCTGGAATCCTCCGCCGACCTTGATCCACGATTTCGCGCCCGCGATCCTCTTGCCGAAGATCGGGAGCCAGATGAGGAGGAGAAGCGTGACGCCGTAGAGCCCCGGCGAGTACTGGAGGAGGATGCGGTAGTCGATGGCGAGGAGCACGCCGGCGGCGGCGAGCCCGAGGACCGCGAAGAAGATTTGCTTGCCCGCGAGGTCCCCGCGCGGCGTGCCGGCGGTAGTCGACACGACCATCGCGATTCCGATCGCCGTGAGCGCGAGAGCGAGAAACAGGATCCGCAGGTCGATCCGGCGCGGGAGGACTTCCGCGAGGCGCGACATCGGTCAGTTTGCCCGCGCGGGAGCGCGGCCGAGCGGCCGTGCGGCGACCTGAGCCAGGATCTCGGGCGTTCCGCCCCGGCTTTTCGTGACCCAGTATTCGGCGAGGCGCGCGGCGAGGGGTGCCGCGGCCGAGGCCCCGTGCTCGCCGTGCTCGACGAACACGACGACCACGACCTTCGGGTCGTCACGGGGAGCGAAGCTCGCGAACCAGCCGTGGTCGCGCAGCTCCTCGGGGAGAAGATGCCCCTTCTTCGCTTCCTTCTGACCGACGACCTGCACGGAGCCGGTCTTCCCGCACAGGTCGAGGCCCGGCACGCGGGAGCCGTAGGCGGTGCCGCCGGGCATGTTCACGACCCGCCAGAGGCCCTCCACGATCGTCTCGTGGGCGCCCGGGGGATACGGAATGGATTCCTTCGACTGGGGGCGGTACACGAAGCGCTCCCCGGTCCGCACGTTCTCGCCGATGTGGAAGAGATGGGGAACCGGGAGTGACCCATCGGCGTTCGCGATGCCTGACATCCCGCGTGCGACCTGGAGCGCGGTCACGAGGACGGGCCCCTGGCCGATCGCGACGGAGATCGTCTCGCCGAGATACCACGGGTGCTTGCGCACGGTGACGCTCCACTCGTTCGAGGGGACGATCCCGTTCTTCTCGTGCGCGAGGTCGATCCCGGTAGGCCGGCCGAAGCCGAAGAGCCCGGCCGCCTCCGCGAGCGCGTCGATCCCGAGACGCTTCCCCATCGTGTAGAAGTAGGAATCGCACGACACCTGGAGCGCCGTCGCGAGGTCGACGCTCCCGTGTGTTCCATGGCAGCGGAAGTGGCGGCCGTAGAACGTCAGGCCTCCCGGACAGAAGACGCGCTCTTTCGGATCGATGCCGTGGGTGAGAATCGCGTACGCGACGAACGGCTTCCAGGCCGATCCGGGCGAGTAGACGTTCTGGAGAGCGCGGTTGTTCAGCGGACGGTTCTTGTCCGCGACGATGTCTTCCCATTCTGCCCGGCTCACACGCCGCGTGAAGAGGTTCGGGTCATAGGCCGGGGCGGAGAGGAGCGCGAGGATTTCGCCGGTCTTCGGATCGAGGGCCACGGCGGAGCCCACGCGGTCGGCGAAGTAGTCCTCCGCGATCTTCTGCATCCCGAGGTCGATCGTAAGGCGGAGCGTGTTGCCCGGCAGCGGCGACTCGTGCCCCGACTCGCCAACCTCGCGGCCGAACGAATCGATGACGTACGTCCTCGACCCCGAGGTTCCCGAGAGGAGATCCTGGTACGTCGCCTCGACACCCTGCTGGCCGATCGCCTCGCCGGGCCGCGGCAGGTTCGGGTCGCCCGGCCGCGCCTTCGCGCGGGCGGCAACCTGTTCGGCCGTGGCTTCGCCGAGGTGGCCGAGGAGATGGGCGGCTGCGGTACCCTGCGTGTAGACGCGCCTCTCGGTTTTCTGCACGACGAGCTCGGGGTGCTCGAGGGCGCGTGCCTGCACGGCGCCGACCTCGGCGATCGTGAGGTTTTCCTGGAGGACGACGGGCACGAAGTCGTAGTACGACCGGTCGCGCTCGACGCGGCGCTTGAGATCCTCGAAGGGGCGGTTGAAGAGCTCCGCGACGAACCTCAGGGAGGCATCGAGGTCTTTCGTCTCCCGGCGGTAGAGGAGGAGCGTGAACGACGGTTCGTTCTCCGCGAGGACGACGCCATTACGGTCGAGAATGAACCCGCGGGGAGCCGTGACGGGCACGCGGCGCAGGCGATTGTTCTCGGCCTGGCGCTCGTACTCCTCTCCGCGCAGCACCTGGTGGACCCAATAGACGCCGGCGAGAAGGCCGATGAGGATCCACGTCCCGCGCGCGACGATGTCGACACGCGATAGGACGGGGCGGCGGTCTTCGCGCGCGCTCGGCATCAGGTCAACCTCACGCGGCGCCGCGCGTCGCGCCGCTGCTTCCAGGGGATCCGCGACGCCGCGTAGAGGAGTCCGCCGAGGAGGCCCGTCGTTCCCGCGCGCGCGAGGAGCCGCCACGGAGCGGGCGGAAGGAATTCGCCCTTCAGAACCCAGACGAGAAACGTGAGCGTCGCCGCCTCGACGAGGACGGCTCCCGCGAGGAGGCCCCCGACGGCGACAGGCTTCTCCACGACGGTGCGCGCGCCGAGGGTCGCCAGGAGGTAGCCGATGAGGATCTTCGAGAAGGCGTGGAGCCCGAGGAGGTGGCCTGGGGAGAGGAGCGTGTCCTCGAAGAGTCCCGCGGGGAGTCCGACGAGCATCGCGGGCACGGCGGCGCCCCCGCGCGCCATGTCGGCGACGACGAGGAGGAAGAAGTCCGGCGGCGCGGGGAAATGGAGCGCCCCGAGCGCAAGGGTCGCGAGAACCGCGAGAGAGAGCCCGATCGCGAGGCGCAGCGCTTTCACGGTCGGCTTCGGCTCGTCAGCGGCGTTCCGCCACGGAGGGACCCGACGTGATGTCGGACTTCCTCACGGGAGGCAGGACGAACACGATGGATTCGCGGTGGGCGTCGGCCGCGGGGGACACCTGGATTTCCCAGAAGAGCGTCTTGTTTCGTTTCACGGCCTTCACGCGGCCGACCGGAAGGCCGCCGGGATAGAGGCCGTCCGTGCCGGACGAGATGAGGACGTCGTTCGGTTCGACCTGCTCGATCGTGGGCACGTACTCCACCGAGACGCCGCCCTGCCCGTCGCCCTTCGCGACGGCGACGCGTCCGCCGCGGGAGGCGTGAGTGAGGAGGACGCCGACGGCGGCGGTGTTGTCCGCGAGGAGCTGAACGCGCGCGGTCCGCGGGCCGAGTGCGATCACGCGGCCGAGGAGTCCGCTCCGTGCGAGGACGACGCCGTCGAGCTGGAGGCCGTCTCCCGCGCCGCGGTCGAGGAGCGCCGTCTGGAATGGGCCGCTCGACTCCACGGCGATCAGGCGCGCGGGAAAAGTCCCGGGTGGTGGCGTCGGCTGCGCTCCGAAGAGCTCGAGGAGACGTCCCTTGTCCTCCTCGGCGTCCCTGAGGCGGAGGAGCTCGGCACGGAGGGAATCGACCTCCGCCTTCAACGCGCCGTTCTCGACGCGAAGCGCGTGCCGCGACGCCGCCCACGTGCCGGCGTCGTGGAAGGCGGACCGCACCCCGGTCACGAGATCCACGAAGGGAGAAACGGCCGTGAGGAGCCAGCCCTCGCCGACGGTCCGGCCCCCGGGCCGCCGCACCTGGAGCGACAGCGCGACGAGGCAGAGAGACAGGAGCACCGCCAGGAAGATCTCGGGGCGGCGCTCGGCGAGGGTCGGTACGGCCACGGGTGCTTCAGTCGAGGCTGATTTTCCGCAGGAGGTCGACGTCCGCGAGCATCGCGCCCGTTCCGAGGGCGACGGAGGACAGCGGCTCCTCGGCCGTCGCGATCGGGAGGCCTGTTTCCTCGCGGAGGCGGCGGTCGAGATTCTTCAGCATCGAGCCCCCGCCCGTGAGCACGATTCCCTTGTCCATGATGTCCGCCGAGAGCTCCGGCGGAGTCTTCTCGAGCGCGACCCGAACGGCGTCGAGGATGATGCCGACCGTCTCGGCGAGGGCCTCCCGGACCTCTGCGTCCGTGAGGTTCAGCGTCTTCGGGACTCCTTCCACGAGGTCGCGTCCCTTGATCTCCATCGAGATCGGCTCGTCGAGCGGATAAGCCGACCCGATCTCGATCTTGATGGCTTCGGCCGTACGCTCGCCGATCAGGAGGTTGTACTTCCTTTTGATGTACTGAATGATCGCCTCGTCCATCTCGTTCGACGCGACGCGCACGGACTTCGAGTAGACGATGCCGGCGAGCGAGATGACGGCGACGTCCGTGGTGCCGCCCCCGATGTCCACGATCATGTTGCCCGTGGGCTCGGTGATCGGCAAGCCCGCGCCGATCGCGGCCGCCATCGCCTGCTCCACGATGAACACTTCGCTCGCGCCCGCCTGGAGCGCGGAGTCCTTCACGGCGCGCTTCTCGACCTGCGTGATGTCGGACGGCACGGAGATGACGATCTTCGGCCGCACGAAGAGGGACCGCCCGTGCGCCTTCTTGATGAAGTAGTCGAGCATCCTCTCCGTCACCTCGAAGTCGGCGATGACGCCGTCCTTCATGGGCCGGATCGCGACGATGTTGCCGGGCGTGCGCCCGAGCATGTCCTTCGCGGCGCTGCCGACGGCTTCGACCTTGTTCGTGATCCGGTTCACGGCCACGATGGACGGCTCGCGCACGACGATCCCCCGGCCTTCCGCGAACACGAGGGTATTCGCGGTGCCGAGATCGATCGCGAGGTCGGACGAGAAGATCGAGAAGAAGGAACGAAGAGCCAAGACAGGGTCCTTTCGAGGGTCCACGGCGCGGAGCGCCGCCCTCCGGTCAATTGCTGTTGATGAGTACCGATTCCTTCTTCACGGTTTCGCCGCCCGTCGTGCGCGCCTTGATGACGATGGACTGAAGACCGTCGCCCCCCACGGAAATGACCTTGCGGAACGTGCCGTCGGAGGAGACGTCCGCGATCTCGCCGTTGACCGTGACGGCCGCGCCCGGCGCCGTCCGACCCACGAGGACGACGGAGGAGCCCACCACGTTCGGCCGCTGCGTGATGACGAGATCGGGGGGGAGCGTGTCGAGCCGCGCCTGCGAGAGATCGCCCGAAGAGACCTTGAAGCGCCGGGGCGCGGACCAGTCCGACAGGGCGGCCGGCGTGCCCCTGCGGATCGAGCGCACGTGCCAGAAATACGATCCCGGCTCGTAGATGCCGATGAGGACCTCGGCCTTCGTGCGCTCGCTCGATCCGATGTCGAGCACCGAATCCTTGACGAAGAGCCGGCTGCGCGCGATCTCGACCTCGTAGGCGGTGGCGTCCTTCACCGGGCCCCACCGGAGGAGGAGAGGCTCGTGCTTCTTGTAGTCGATCTCGAGGTTGTCCTCCGGCTTCGAGAGCGTGGGAGCCTCCGGCAGCGATGACTTCGGTCCGATGCCGCCCTCGCGCAGCGCCGCGACTCTCTCGCGAGGGCCCAGGGACACGGCGCGGCCGGCGCGGTCCGTGAGAGTCGTGGTGCCCGCGAAGCTGCTCACGTTCGTCTTCTGCGAGTCCGTCTGCATGCCCACGCTCGCGTTCGAGCCGATGTTCGCGGTTGCCGTATCCGTCGACACCGAGGCCTTGCTCTTGTCCCCCGTGTTCACGTCCGTCGTGCCGACGACGAGCTTGACGTTCGCGCCGGCCTGGCCCCCGGCGCCGTGGACCTCGAAGAGAGTCTCGGGCCGGATCCGGTACATCGTGCCGTCGTTCCAGAGGACCTCGGCGGTTCCGTTCGGTCCCGTCTTGATGAAGTCGCCTTCGCCCACGCTCGTGCTCGGGCGCAGCGTGTCCCACGTGTTCCGATTCGCCTTCTGGATCTTCACGTCCCCCGCGGTGTCGACGACGTTCGCGCTGCTCCTTATGCCCGCGCCCGCGATGATCTTCATGGCGCGCGACTGCACTTCGACGGCCGTGCGCGCGGCCTTGTCGTTCTGGCCGGACGCGAGATCCCGGCGCGCCTCGCCGAGCATGTCCTCCGCCGACGTGAGCTCCTTCGAAAGAAGCGACGCGTCCTTCTGCTGCCGGGCGCGGGAGAGCGCGTCCTCGGCGCGCGCGATCTCCTGTTTGGCGCGGCCCGCGGTCTCTCCCCGCTTCATGTAGAGAAAAACTCCGCCCGCGACGACCGCGGCCAGAAGCAGGACGCCGATCAGAATCCGAACGAGCGTCTCCGTGGAGACGTAGTACCACTCGAGCTGGGACTCCAGGTCGCTCGGGGACTTTTTGGGCATAACGCTCGCTTCTGGAAAGCCTTACGGCAATTCTTATAGCATGGCCGATCCCCGGGGCACCCCTTCGTGTCGAGGCCGGCAACCCCAACTTTACCGCCGTTTGGCTCTGGGGTATCGTCCTCGATTCTTCGGGCCCCATGCCGCAACCGGGCGGAATGGACGCGTCCGTCTTCGGAGAACAAGATGCTCAAGGCACTACGCGAGAACTTCAAGCACCTCCAGTGGATCCTCTGGGGAGTGATCGCCGTCTTCGTGATTTTCGTCTTCGCGGACTGGGGCATGGGTTCCCAGAGCGGAGGCGCCGAAGCGGCGATCGCGGCGAAGGCCGGAGGTATCCGGATCACGACGATCGAGTTCCAGAAGGAGTACGCCTTCGCCGAGGACCGCTACCGGCAGGCGTACGGGAAGAACTACACCCCCGAGCTCGCGCGCGCGATGAACCTGCCCGAACAGGTCCTCAACTCCCTCATCGACCGGCGTCTCTTCCGGGAAGAAGCCGAGAGGCTGAACCTCAAGGTGACGGACGAGGAGCTCACGCAGCACCTCCTCGGCATCAAGGATCCCCAGAGCGGCAAGCCGCTGTTCGTGAAGGACGGCATCTTCGTGGGCGACGCGGCGTACCGCCGCATCCTGGCGGCGAACCGCCTCGCGCCCCAGAGCTTCGAGGACTCCCAGCGCGAGCAGATTCTCCTCGAGAAGCTGAACCGGTTCTTCACCGAGGCCGTCGTCGTTCCCGACGACGAGGTCCGGTCGGAGTTCGAGAAGCGGAACGTCAAGGCGAAGATCGAGTGGGCGCTCCTGCCCGTCGTCTCGACGTCCCAGCCGCCCGCGACCGATGTCGAGGCCGAAGCGTATTTCAAGACGAATCCCACGCCGTACATGCAGCCAGAAAAGCGCAAGGCGAAGTATCTCCTCGTCGAGACCGCGAAGATCCGACCGACGATCCAGGTCACGGACGCGGACGTCGCGGCCGACTACGGGGCGAACGCGGAGACCTACCGCAAGGGTGAGGAAGTGCATGCACGCCACATCCTCTACAAGGTCGAGGGCGCGAACGACGCGGCCCAGAAGGCGAAGGCCGACGCGGCCGCCCGGAAGCTCAGGGGCGGCGCGGACTTCGCGGCGCTCGCGAAGGCGGAGTCGGACGACGCCGGGTCGAAGGCGAGCGGCGGAGACCTCGGCACGTTCCCGCGGGGCCGCATGGTGAAGGAGTTCGAGGACGCCGCCTTCTCCGGGAAGGAGAAGGACATCCTGGGCCCCGTCAAGAGCTCGTTCGGGTACCACGTCATCCAGGTTCTCGAGAAGACGGGCGAGAGAGTCCAGCCGCTCTTCGAGGTGTCGGCGGGAATCCGCGCCCGCCTTCAGGACGAGCGGGCCCGGGACGAGGCACGGCGCGTCGCGGCGGGGCTCTCGGAGAAGGTCGCGAAGATGGGCAAGCCCTCCGACGACGATCTGAGGAAGCTCGCGGGCTCGGGCGTCACGTTCAACGAGACGGAGTTCCTGTCGCGGACCGACGCGCCCGCCGGGATCGGATTCAATCCGCAGTTCAGCGAGAAGCTGTTCTCCCTCAAGGAGGGCGAAACGGCGGCCGCGCCGATCACGACCCCGCGGGGCGAGGCGATCGTGAAGCTCGTCGAGATCAAGAAGCCCGGGCTCCCGGCTTTCGCGGAGGTCAAGGCGCGCGTCGCGCTCGACATCCAGAAGAAGAGGCAGGACGAGGCGACCCTCGCGGCGCTCAAGCAGGCGATGACGGATGGTGCGACGCTCGAGACGATCGCGAAGAAGCTCAACCTCAAGATCGAGTCTCCGGACGCGTTCGCGCTGGGTGGCCCGATCCCCGGTCTCGGCTCCCCGAAGACCGTCCTCGACGCCGTGTTCTCGGCGAAGGCCGGCGATCTGAAGGGCCCTCTTGCGGTCGCCGAGCGCGGCGCGGTCGTCGTGCGCGTCGACAGCGTCACGCCGTTCGACCAGGCGGCGTTCGACAAGGAGAAGACGGCCTTGCGGGAGAGCCTCCGCGGCCAGAAGTCCAACAAGCTGCTGCAGGCGCTCGTCCAGAAGAAGCGCTCCGATCTGAAAATCGAGTTCAACCGCGAGCTCCTGTCGAGGATGGGCGGGTCGAAAGCCTAGGGCGTGATCGCCCGCCTTTCGGGGACCGTTCTCGAGCTCCGGACGGACCGTCTCGTCCTCGATGTCGGCGGCGTGGGCTACGCGCTCGCGATCCCGCTCGGCACGTTCTCGTCCCTGCCGCCTTCCGGGGAGAAGACGTCCGTTCACGTCCACATGCACGTGCGCGAGGACGCGCTTCAGCTCTTCGGCTTCGCAACGACGCAGGAGAAGTACGTCTTCGAGCGGTTGATCTCCGTCTCGGGCGTCGGGCCGAAGGTCGCGCTCACCGTTCTCTCGGGCCTCCCGCTCCCGGACCTCGTGCGCGCGATCGCGACGCAGAACGCCCGTGTTCTCGCGACGATTCCCGGGATCGGTAAAAAGCTCGCCGAGCGGCTCGGCCTCGAGCTCAAGGAAAAGCTCTCCGAATTCGGCGCGGAAGCGGGAACGGCCGGAGCGGCCGGAAAGGCCTCGGCGGTCGAGGACGCGATCGGCGCGCTCGAAAACCTCGGGTACAAGCTCGTGCAGGCCGAGCAGGCCGTCGAGAAGGCGGTTCGCGATGTCGGCGTCGACGACCTGAACAAGATCCTTCAGGCCGCGCTGAAGTCCCTGGCGCGATAATCGGCACGGATGGACGAACGCATTCTCTCGGGCGTGCTCCAGACGGCCGAGGCGGACCCCGAGGTCACGCTGCGGCCGCGCGCGCTCCCGGAGTTCATCGGGCAGCCGAAGCTGAAGGAAACGCTCGGGGTCTTCCTGCAGGCCGCGCGTCAGAGGCAGGAGCCACTCGATCACGTCCTCCTGTCCGGCCCGCCCGGGCTGGGCAAGACGACGCTCGCCCACATCATCGCGCGCGAGATGGGCGCGCAGATACGCGTCACGTCGGGGCCGGTGCTCGAGAAGGCGGGCGACCTTGCGGCGATTCTCACGAACCTCGCGCCGGGAGACGTCCTCTTCGTGGACGAGATCCACCGGATGCCGCCCGCGGTCGAGGAGATCCTCTATCCCGCCATGGAGGACGGAAAGCTGGACCTCGTGATCGGGACGGGGCCGGGCGCGCGCACGGTCGAGCTGCGGCTGCCGCCTTTCACGCTCGTGGGCGCGACGACGCGCGCCGGCCTCCTCTCGCAGCCGTTCACGGCGCGCTTCGGCATCACGCACCGGCTCGATTTCTACGACGCCGAAGCGCTCGCGACCATCGTGACGCGCTCGTCCACGATTCTCTCCTGTCCCGTCGAGCCGGCGGGTGCGCGCGAGATCGCGCGCCGCAGCCGCGGAACGCCGCGCATCGCGAACCGGCTGCTTCGCCGCGTGCGCGACTACGCCGAGGTCGCGGGCGAGAGCGCGATCACGGAGCGCGCGGCCGAGGTAGCGCTCGACAAGCTCGAGGTCGACCAGCACGGCCTCGACGAGATCGACCGTCGCATTCTGGCGCTCGTCATCGAACGTTTTGCCGGCGGGCCGGTGGGCCTCTCGGCGCTCGCACATTCGCTCGGTGAGGACAAGGGCACGCTGGAGGACCTCTACGAGCCCTTCCTCCTGCAATCGGGGTTCCTCCAGAGAACGCCGAAGGGGCGCGTGGCCTCGGCCCTCGCGTACCGCCATCTCGGGCTCAGCCCTGCCGCGGGTCCGGGAACTCTGTTTGGCTGACCCGTCCTCCTCGTCCCGGCGGCGCGGGATCCTCATCTACAACCCGAAGGCGGGAGGCGCGCGCCGCGTGGACGTGCCGGGCGTCGTGGCCCGCGCGCGTGAGAAGGGGCTCGATCTAATCCCCCTTCCGACCGAGCGCCCTCGCCACGCGACGGAGCTCGTGTCGGCGCGGCTGGGAGAGGATCTCGCGCTCGTCGCGGTCGCGGGAGGCGACGGAACGCTCGGCGAGGTCGCCGAAGCTCTTCTCGGAACGGATGTGCCCGTCGCGATCCTGCCCGCCGGCACCACGAACGTCGTGGCGCGCGAGTACGGAGTCGCGGACGCCGGCATCGCGGAAGGCGCGCTCTTTTCCCCGAAGACCCGGCCCCTCCGGGTCTTCCACGCTGCCGGCCGGGCCTGCGTGATCGGGACGGGCGTCGGATTCGACGCACGCGTGATGACGCGCACCGTGCCCGTCTTGAAGCGTCTCTTCGGGCGCACGGGCATCGGCTGGACCGCGACGATCGAGTGGCTCACGTACGAGTTTCCGCCGATCGCAGTCGAGGGCGTGGACGCCGACGGGCGGCGTTTCAGGCGCGACGCCACGTTCGTCCTCTCGGCGAACACGAGCCGATACGGGGGTGACCCGATCCTCTCCCCGTTCGCGGACCCGGAGAGCGACGTCCTCGACCTCATCCTCTTCACGTCGCGGTCCCGGAGGACTCTCATGCTCTTCTACCACCACCTCTCCCTCGGCAAGGCGGCCCACCTCGCGGACGAGGGCGTGTCGCGGATGAGCGTGCGCTCCTTCACGGCGCGGTCGCTCGCGGGCTACGAAGTCGAGGTGCAGGTGGATGGGGACGGCGTCGGCACGACGCCCGTGACCGTGGAGCCCGCGGAGGGAAGCGTGAAGATCCTCGTTCCCGCCTGATGCGGGCGGATAAGATGCGGGGCAAGAGGTCGCGATGCGCCGAAACGGGTTCATTCTTCTCGCCGCGGGAGTGGTCGTCTTCCTCGTCGCCTCCAGCCAGAGGCAGAGCTACGACAGCGTCGAAGGCGTCCTCAAGAAAACGTTCTCCAAGAACGAGCGCGGGAAGAGCGATCTCGCGGGGACCGCGCGCTGGGTCGGGCTCGGAATCGCCGCGGTGGGCCTCGTCATGGTCGTCCTCCCCGGGCGGAAGGCCTGAGGCGGAACGGAGCTCTGACTGCGGCGCCGGGTGGCGGCCGGGGGGCCGTCAGCTCTTCCGGTAGTGGCAGCCGCGCGACTCTGGATTTCGGAAGGCCGCGGTCGCGATCAGGTGCGCGGCGCGGATCCCGTGCGTGAGGTCGACGATCTCCTTCGAGATCTGCGACACCTGGTAGAAGCGGAGAATTCGTTTCTCGAGGTCGCGCAGGTCGGCCACGGCGCGGGCGAGGCGCGCCGTCGTGCGGACGATGCCGACGTAGTTCCAGAGCGTGTTGCGGATCGTGGCCCAGTCCTGCTGGAGCAGAGCGGGGTCCTGGTTCTGCGCGTCGCCGGGTGACTGCCAGTCGGGGATCGCGCGGAAGACGCGCGGCCCGAGCGGCTCGCCGTTGCGGAGCCGTGCCGCAATGGACCGGCCGGCAGCGTCTCCCCACACGAGCCCCTCGAGGAGAGAGGTCGACGCGAGGCGGTTCGCCCCGTGGACGCCCGTGCACGACACTTCGCCCACGGCGTACAGGCGCCGAATCGTCGTCTTGCCCTCGAGATCCGCGAGGACGCCGCCGCAGTGGTAATGCGCGGCGGGGACGACCGGGATCGGATCCTTCGCGATGTCGATACCGAACGTCGCGCACGTCGCCGCGATCGTCGGGAATCTCTCCCGGATGCTCTGCCCGTCGTGGGTGCGGTAGTGGTGCACGAGGTCGAGGTAGACGCAGGGGTCGCCGCGCGATGTCATCTCCTCGACGATCGCGCGCGTGACGACGTCGCGGGGAGCGAGGTCGCGGAGCTTCGGGGCGTAGCGGCCCATGAAGGCCTCGCCCGCCCGGTTCACGAGGACCGCGCCCTCGCCGCGGAGCGCCTCCGAGATGAGAAAGCCCTCCGCGTCCGGGCTGTAGAGCGTCGTCGGATGGAACTGGACGTACTCGAGATTCAGCGTGGCGGCACCGGCGCGCTCGGCCATCGCGAGGCCGCCGCCGGTCGCATGCCGCGTATTCGTCGTGTGGAGGAAGAGGCGGCCGACGCCGCCTGTCGCGAGGACCGTGAAATCCGCAAGAACCGTGTGGACCACGCCCTGCCCGTCGAGCACGTACGCCCCGAGACAGGGATCCTGGAGCGCGTACCTTTGGGCGACGTCCTTCGATTGATGGCGGGCCGTGATGAGGTCGATCGCGGTGGCTTCCGTGAAGAGGGTGACGTGCTTTTCCTTGGCCAGCCGGGCGAGGAGGGCCGTCTCGATCGCCCTTCCGGTCGCGTCGGCGGAGTGGACGATGCGCGCCACCGAATGCGCTCCCTCTCGGGTGAAGTCGAGGTCTCCGCGCGTCGTGCGGGAGAACGGGACGCCCACGGTGTCCAGGAGGATCTCCTTCACGACATGGGGCCCGCGCCTGGCGAGGAACTCCACGGCCTCGGGCTGGCACAGGCCCGCGCCCGCGAGGAGGATGTCCTTCACGAGGGAGCGGGGTGAATCCCTTTTTCCGAAGTAGATGATTCCGCCCTGCGCCCAGGTCGTGTTGCAGTCCTCGGGCTCTTTCGCCTTCGTGAGGACGAGCACCCTCACGCCGCGGCGCGCGAGTGTCAGCGCGGTCGTCAGCCCCGCGATGCCCGTTCCGAGCACCAGGACCGGCGTGTGGAAACGGGCGGGAAAGATCTTCACGTCGTCTTCGCGACCACGTCGAGCGCGATGTCGATCGCGCGCGCCGAGTGGGTGAGGGCCCCGGCCGAGACGAAATCGACACCCGCGTCCGCGGCGGCGCGCGCCGAGACCGGCGTCATGCGGCCGGAGGCTTCCGTCGTGACGTCGCGCCCAGTGGCCTCGTTGAAGAGCTTCACGTCGACGACCGCCTTCGCCATCGCCGCGGGGGTCATGTTGTCGAGGAGGACGCGCTCGGCGCCCGCGTCGAGAGCCTGATGCACCTCGTCCAGGGTGCGTGCCTCGGCTTCGAGGAGGAGCTTTCGCAGGCGGCGGTTCAGCGAACGGAAGTCCGAGGCCCGGCGCGTCGCCTCCCAGATCGAGCCCGCGCCGTCCGCATGATTGTCCTTCACGAGGAATCCGCCCGAGAGGCCCGGCCGGTGGTTCGTGCCTCCGCCGCAGCGCACGGCGTACCTCTCGAACGCACGGAGGCCGGGCATCGTCTTCCGCGTGTCGAGGAGCACGGTCTTCGTGCCCTTGAGGGCCTCGACGTACGCGCGCGTCAGCGTCGCGATTCCCGTCAGCCGCTGCACGAGGTTCAGCGCTGTGCGTTCCACGGCGAGCACGGTGATCGCGGGTCCCTCGATCTTCGCGACGACGTCGCCGGCTTTCACGACGTCGCCGTCGGCGGCGAGGAGCGTGACGCGGGCCGGGGGAGAAAGAAAGGCGAACAGCCGGGGCAGGAACGCCGCCCCCGAGAGGACGGCGCGTTCGCGGCACACCATCCTCGCGTCGACCCGGGCGGCCGGTCCGAAGACGGCGAGAGACGTTATGTCTTCGCCGTCCTCGGCGAAAGCGCGCGTCAGGAGGTCGTCGAGATCGGCCGTGAGCGGAGGTCTCGTCGGTTTCGGTTTCATCCTGGGCCGACAGAATACTTGACGAGAGCGAGGAATGAGGATGAGGGTCTCGGCCGGCTTCAACAGCGGGGAGGGCCCGGACGGACGGAACCGGAGCATAATTCCGTGTTTCCCGCGCGCCTTGAACGGCGCCCGCACGCCTCAGTTCGCCGAGGAGGACTCTTGAAGACCCGATCCCGACTCATTTCGAACCGCGCCGGCCTGCTCGCCCTCGCCATGCTTCTCCTGCCGGCCGTCTCCCGCGCCGAGGAAGGCATGTGGATGCCGCAGCAAATACCCCAGCTCGCCGAGCGCCTGAAGGCGATGGGCTTTCGCGGGGACCCCCAGGCTTTCGCGGACCTGACGGGACAGCCGATGGGCGCGATCGTGTCCCTCGGCGGATGCAGCGCCTCGTTCGTGTCGCCCGACGGACTCATCGTCACGAACCACCACTGCGTGCAAGGCGCCCTCCAGTTCAACTCGACGCCCCAGAAGAACCTCCTCGTGGACGGCTTCCTGGCGGCGTCGCGGGATCAGGAGCTGACCGCCGGTCCCGGCTCGCGCGTCTACGTCACGACCTCGGTGCGGGACGTCACGGCGGAGATCGCGGGCAAGCTCGACCCGAAACTGTCGGACCGCGACCGGCACGAAGTCGTCGAGAGGCGCATCAAGGAGCACACCGCGGCCTGCGAGAAGGAAGGCTCTCGCTGCCGGGTCGCCTCGTTCTTCGACAGCCTGAAGTACTACGAGCTCGCGCAGATGGAGATCCAGGACGTGCGCCTCGTCTACGCGCCGGCCGAGGGGATCGGGAACTTCGGCGGCGAAGCGGACAACTGGCAGTGGCCGCGCCAGACCGGCGACTGGTCCTTCTACCGTGCCTACGTCTCCCCCACGGGGAAGTCCGTCGCGTACAACAGGGGCAACGTCCCGTTCAAGCCGAAGCACTGGCTTCGCGTCTCTCCGGGAGGGGCGGGGCCGGGGGACCTCGTATTCGTCGCCGGCTATCCCGGCCGCACGCAGCGCTTCGCGACCTACGCCCAGACGAAGGAGCTCGCCGAGTGGTCCTTCCCCCGGGTCGTCCGCCGAAACACCGAGCTCATCGCTCTTCTCGACGACGTCGGGAAGAAGAGCAAGGAGACGGAGATCCGCGTGGCGACGCGGAAGCGCGGCCTCAACAACACGCTCACGAACCGCCGGGGAGTCGTCGAGGGCTTCAAGAAAGGGAACCTGCTCGCGAAGAAAGAAGGAATGGAGAGGGACCTCGCGGCGTGGATCGCCGCGGATCCCGTCCGGAAGAAGACCTACGGAGACGTCCTGCCGGCACTCGACGCGCTTCAGGCCGAAAAGGTGAAGACGCGCGAGCGCGACGCGACCCTGTTCGACCTCATCGGAAACGGGAGCGTTCTCCTGCCCGCGGCGCACACCCTCTTCGCCCTGTCCGTCGAGCGACCGAAGAAGGACCTCGACCGCGACGCCGAGTACCAGGAGCGCAACTGGACCCGGATCCGGGAGAGCCAGGAGCGCCTGCAGCGTTCTTACGATCCGGCGGCCGATCGCGTTCTTCTGAGGTACGTCCTCGTCGAGGCCTCCCGGCTCCCTGCCGACCAAAGGATCGAGGCTCTCGACAAGGAGGCGGGCCTCTCGGTCGGGATGTCCGCTGCCGACGCCGCGAAGAAGATCGACGCGCTCCTGGATCGCCTCTACACGGGAACGAAGCTCGGTGAGAAAGCGGTGCGTCTCGCGCTCCTCGACAAATCCACGGCCGAGGTCCTCGCGGCGAAGGACCCGATGATCGAGCTCGCGTCCGCCCTCGATCCGCTGTGGCAGGCGAACCGCGAGCGCGGGAAGGCGCGGGACGGCGCGTCCGCGCGCCTCGGCTCGCGCTACGCGCAGGCGGTCCTCGAAAAGAGCGGAGGACTGACCGCTCCGGACGCGAACGGCACGCTCCGGGTGACGTACGGACGTGTCCTTGGAGTCGCCGAGAGGGACGGCCTCATCTACTCCCCGCAGACCACGCTCGAGGGCATCGTCGAGAAAGCGACGGGCGAGGGAGAGTTCAACGCCCCGAAAAAGGAGCTCGACGCGATTGCGGCCTTGAAGGCCGGCAAGAAGACGCCTTACGCGGACCCGAAGCTCGGCAGCGTGCCCGTGGACTTCCTCTCGACCGTCGACACGACGGGCGGCAACTCGGGCTCGGCCACGCTGAACGCGAAGGGCGAGCTCTGTGGCCTCCTGTTCGACGGCACATTCGACACCGTCGCGTCCGACTATCTCTACGACACGGAGAAGACGCGCTCGATCCACGTCGACAGCCGGTACATGCTGTGGACGATGTCCGAGGTGGACGGTGCGACGAACCTCCTCAAGGAGATCGGCGAGGCGCCGGGTCTCGACGCTCCAGCCGCGCCGACGCACTGACTTTTTTCTCGGGGAGACCGGTGGGCGATATCAGCCGGAGGAAGAAACTGTCCGCGTCGCTCCGTGGAATTCCCCGGGTCGCGGCCGCGGCGTGTTCCCTGGCCGCGGTCATCGCCATCGCCGCCCCGGTGGCGGGCTGCGGCCGCGCGAGCCAGAGGAGCGCGACGCCGCCTCGGGCGGCGGGCGCGCTCTGGGAGGAGGTTCGGATCGGGACGGACGCCGTCTTCAACGGCCTCCACTTCGTGGACGCGGAGGTCGGCTGGATCGTGGGCGGGAGCCCTTTCGTCGAGGGCGGAATCGTCGGGCGCACGGAGGACGGGGGGAGGACCTGGACGTACAAGACGGGCGTGATGGGCGGCTCGGCGCCTTCGGCCTCGCTCAACGCCGTCCACGCCTTCGACCGTCAGCGCGCCTGCGTCGTTTCGGACCGCGGGATCTTCCTGACGATCGACGGGGGAGGAAGCTGGGTCTCGGCCCGCGTCAGGCGGGGCAGCGGCAGTCACCTCTTAGGGCTGCACTTCCTGGACGAGAACGAGGGCTGGGCCGTCGGGCTCCCGGGTGTCCTTCACACGAAAGACGGAGGGACGACGTGGGAGACTCTCGTCGAGCGTGCGCGCGACGGCGGCGACGTCATGGGCCGGGAGATCCACTTCGTCGACGCGCGGAACGGGTGGATCGCGGGGATGGGAGGCGCCCTTCTCCGGACCCGCGACGGCGGAGCGACGTGGGCGCGCGTGCCCGTCCCGCTTCGCGAGAGCGCGTCCGCATCACGGCCGTACCTCTTCGGGATGACGTGGAGAGGCAACTCCGAGGCGTGGATCGTCGGTGAAAACGGCACGGTCCTCCACTCGGGAGACGGCGGAGACTCGTGGTCCCTCGAGGACGTCGGGGACCGCGAAGCTTTCCTCACGGCCGTCCAGTTCGTGGGGGACCGGGGATGGATCGTGGGTTTTCTGAGGGACAAGGCGCGGTCGTTCGTCTTTGCGACCGCGGACTCCGGGGCGCACTGGACCATCGAGCGCCGTCTCGACGGAGAGGAGCTCCGCGCCCTCCAGATGCTCGACGAAGACACCGGTTGGGCCGTGGGCGATCGCGTCAGGACGCAGCCTCAGAGGCTGCTCCGGCGCGTCCGCTCTCCCGAGCGCTAGTCCGGAGGGCGGATCGAACGGGCGAGAGAGTCGAGAGGAGCCTGGGTCTCTTCGACGCTGCCCTGCTCGGGGAACGCGACGAGGAGACGTCCCCCGAGCACGAAAAGTAACGTCCGCTTGTGGAAGACGTGGCTGAGGGGGTCACGCGTGTCGACGGCGAGCGCCACCCCCGGTCCGACCGGGAGGCGCGTGCGCGCGAAGACCTCCCAGCGGCGCGGATCGTGACCCGAAAGGCGCAGCGCGCGGGCGACGTTCCCTTCGTCGCCGGGTGCGCCGGCTTCGGAACGTCCGGCATCGACGAGGACGATCCTGGCCTCGCCACGCCGGAACTCCTGGCGCTGTCCGTAGTCGACACGCTCCCAGAGCTCCGGGACGCGAAGTTTGAGGCGAATCTCCCCGACGCGAAAACTCACCTCCGCGCCGCGAGGCGCCTCGCCGCGGGGACTCTCCGCGGCCGTGGTCGAGACGATCTCCGCCGGGTCCGCGTCGACCGCCGCGAACCGGACGGAGGCGACGAGGTTCTCGAAGAGAGGAATATCGGCGTCCCGCCCGAGGAACGTGAATACGAACGCGTGACCGCGCACGACGCTGAAGAACTCGCGGCCATGGTGCTGCATCGAACGCTCGCGGAGCGTGTAGTCGGTCTGGAATGCGGGCTGGCCCGAGATGACGGCCCGCACTGGATCCCCCACGAGCGCGGAATCGGCCGAGCGGAAATTCTCGGCCGTTAGACGGAACCGCGAAAGGACCTCCTCGGCGTCCCGCGCCGGCGTGTCCAGCGGCACTTCGGCGACGACGATGCGGCTCGGCGGTGTCGCGTAGCGCGTGAAGGACACGCCCTTTCTCCCGCCCTCGGCGTGGCGCTCTCGCGTGAAGGAGACCGGAGGCGGCACGAAGGTGATGGGCTGGTCGCTCCACCGGAACGTCTCGGGCTCGGCCGCCGCCGCGGTCCTCTCGCCCGCCGCCGCCGCCTGAGGCGCGGAGGTGCGGCCCTTCGAGAATAGGAAGGAGCCTGCGGCCACGAGAAGGGCGGCCCCGCCCACGATCAGGAAAGGGTCGGGGCGCAACGCCGGTCTCGGCCGCGCGGGCGTGCCTTCCGCCACAAAGGCGCGGACGAGGGGGTGGCGCAGGAGAGCCATCGCGAGAACGAGAGGGATCGACTGCAGCAGCAGCCCGATCCCGGCCGCGGTCCGGAGAAGCACGACGGCGTTCCGGGCCTCCGCTTCCGCGTCGGGGTCCGAGAGTCCGACGGCGGGCCCGGTCGCGATCCTGACCACGCGGTCGGCGTGAAATGCGGAGAGGGCGAGCGCCGAGACGCCGACGGCGAGGAGGAGGGGGCGAGCCCAGGTCCTTCGCCGGAGCAGGCCGAGGGCGCCGGCGGCTCCGAGCCCCGCGATGAGGAGCAGCGGCCAGGAGAGAGTCCTCTCGAGGGCCGATCTCTCGGCGCGTTGTGCGAGGTGCTGCCGCATCTCGGGTGTCGCGAGGTCGGGAGCCGCCGCGGCGACACGCGCCTCCGGATCCGCGTCGCCGATGCTCGAGAGGACGGCGGCGCCGGCGAGGTGGACGATCGCCCGCAGAGCGCCGAGTCCCGAGAGGATGAGCCATACCGTCACGAGGACCGTGACGAGGATCGGTCGTGGACCTTCGTGGAGCGGGCGCGACGCGGCCGGCCGGGCAAAGCTCATGGAGCCCATGGACTCAAGCTACCAGAACGGCGCCCGCTTCTCCGGGGAATGAGCGCGTCAACTCGCGATTCCGGCGACGATGATGAGGAGGAGGACCGCGGCCGCGACCGCGAGCGCGATCTTGACCCACGACAGGGGCGCGTGCCCGTCCGTCTTGCCCGTGACGCCGTTCACGAGGAAGCGGTAGGGCTTGTCCGCGTACCGGTACGCGGCGATCCAGATCGGGAGAAGCCCGCTCTTGCAGGTGAGCCCGGACCACGCCGTGCGGACGCTCAGGTTCTGGAAGCGGTCGCCGGGAACCTCGTCGCCGCAGGCGGCGTAGAGTTCCTGCGTCATCCGCTCGCGCGCGGACGAGAGGGCCTCCTTCGCGCCGACCGCGTACTCCTCGGCGAGAAATCCCGAGAGGTACGACGGCTCGTAGGGGACGAGGTCGGGCGTCGGGAACGGCTCGACGGCGCGCGCGAGGTCGGGAGGCAGCCCCTTGGACGCCGCCACGGGAATGTCGTCGAAGAAGTGCTCGAGGACGCCTTCGGCGGGCTCCCACCGAGTTCGCGTCTCGTAACGCGTGAAGACCTGCCCGTTCTCCTGGACCTGGACCTCGACCTGGTAGTCGAAGCCGGCGTCCGCCGTCCACGCCGAGTGCGTCGCGGCATCGAACGTCCAGAACGGGACGTAGACGCCCTTCAGCTCCGAGAGTGCGGACTTCTCGGAGAGATCGTCCGGCCGGAACCAGAGCGAGGAGAGCCACTGGCGGAATTTCGAGGTCGCCGCGTTGCGGTCGAGGCGGAAGGGCAGGACGCCCCCCGGCCGGACCATCGTCGCGCTCGGAGGCGCCTCGACGACGGCCGGGGCGCCGCAGAACGCGCAGCGGGACGCTGCGATCCCGGCGTCGAACGTCGTCGTCGCTCCGCACCCGCGGCACGAGACGGCCTTGCGCGCCATGCCCCAGCCGAGATCGGACGCCCCCGTGAGCGCGTCCTCGATCGGGCGCTCCACGACCTCGCCCGTCGCCCGCGGGACCTCCTTCGTCGCGCCGCAGTAAGGGCACTTCAAGGACGCCGCGCCCGGATTCCAGACGACGTCCGCTCCGCAGGCGGCGCACGGAAACTTGCGGAGCTTCGCCGGCGCCCCCGGTATCACCGGGGGCGCGCTCGAGCTGCTCATGGAGGAGGCGTCAGCGGGCGGGCGGCGGAGGCGGCGGAGGCATCGGCGGAGCCGACGATCCCGCGAACTCCTCGAACGTCGAGAGCGCGGCCCAACCGGCCGCGCCCGGCTTCCACGCGAGCGTTCCGCCCGCGACCTGGCCGGACGCGATCATCCCCTTCAGCGCGTCGTCCGAGTAGGGTCCGTACGTCTTGCCGTCCACCGTGAGAGACCACTTCGGAGCGGAGAAACCGAGGCCCGTGGGGGGCGGAGGCGCCATCGGGCCGGCTCCTCCGGCGCCCGCCATGCTCTGTCCCAGCGCTCCTCCCATCATCCCGCCCATCGCGATGCCCGCGCCGATGCCGATGCCGGCGCCGGCCGCGCCGCCGGGATTCGCCGCCGCGATCTTCATCGCGTCCGCGGCCTGGAGCTGCGTGTACTGGCCCATCTTGTCGCCGAGGACGCCCAGCTTCGTGCGCTGGTCGATCGCGGCCTCCACTTCCTCGGGCAGCGAGATGTTCTCGATGAAGAACTTCGCGAGGTCGAGGCCGTAGCCCGCGAACTCGGGCGCGAGGACCTGCTTGCCGTTCCCCGACAGCTCGTCGTACTTCGACGCGAGGTCGAGCGCGGCGATCTTCGACTCGGCGATCGCGTCCGACAGGCGCGAGAGGATCGTCGAGCGCAGCTGGCCCGTGATCTCGTCCGTCGTCGTGAGGCCCTGCGTCCCGACGATGGCCGTGAAGAACGCCTTCGCGTCCGCGATCTTCATCGCGTACGTGCCGAACGCGCGCAGCCGGATCATTCCGAACTCCGCGTCGCGCATCATGACGGGGTTCGTCGTGCCCCACTTCAGGTCCGTGAAGAGGCGCGTGTTGAAGAAGTAGACCTCGGCCTTGAACGGCGACTGGAACCCGTACTTCCACCCGCGGAGCGTCGTCAGGATCGGCATGTTCTGCGTCGAGAGCTGGTAGCGGCCCGGCGTGAACAGGTCGGCGGCCTTGCCCTCGTTGATGAACAGCGCCACCTGGTTCTCGCGAACCGTGAGCTGCGCATTCATCTTGATTTCCTGGTTGTAGACGGGGAAGCGGTAGACCATGGAGTCCGTCGTGTCATCGAGCCACTGGATGATCTCGATGAACTGCGAACCCATCTGGTTGCCGATCTGCGTCTTGATGTTGTCGAGCAGGCCCATGAAGGAACCTCCTTGGAGCGAAAACGGGTGGATTCGGTCTCTCCAATGATACGTATCCCGGGGTTTCCGGGTTCAGCGCTCATCCGGAAGGACTTACGGGAGGACCTCCGCGAACGCCCGCACGGGAAACGTGCCCATCCCGGCGATCTTGACCGGCACGGCATAGAAACGGAATCCCGAGGGCGGTAGCGCCTCGAGACCGCAGAGGTGCTCGACGACAGGGATCCCCGCGCGGAGGAGGATCGAGTGCACGGGGCGCGACAGGTCGTCCGTGTCGTCGATGTTGTGGGAATCGATTCCGACGATGGCGGCTCCGCGGGCGACGAGGAGAGAAGCCGCTGAAGAGGTCAGATGAGAAGAGCGTTGAAAGTAAGAGGGAGTCCCCCAGAAAGCAGACCAGCCCGTCGAAACGAGAACCGCCTTCCCCTCGATCTCTTCACCTTCTAAGAAATCCGAATCCACCGCGAGCCCTCGAGAGTGCGGTGCCGCGATGCAGATGCCCTCGCGGCCTGCGAGCAAATCGAGCGAAAGCGACGCGAGGTCCGCGCCGTCCTCCCAGCGATGAAAAGGCGCGTCCACGTACGTGCCCGTGTTCGCGACCATCTCGATCTTCCCGATCTGGAACGAGGTACCCGGCGCGTAGAGCGCCCGGGACTCTTCACGACTGAGGTGGTCTCGAATGACCGGGCCGGGCAGGCCCTTGTACGTGGCCATCCCGGCGCGGACCGTGTGGCTGAGGTCGATAAGGCGCGCCATGGCGGGATGCTAGCGTTTCATGCCTCCAACCAGGATGAAAGCCGCCCAGCGGGACGGATGACCGTCGTCTCCCGGCAACGCGGCGCGCGCGCGCCGGACCGTGAGGAGTGCCTCCGCCGGAGAGACGCCCCGCTTGAGCAGGCCGTAGAAGTCGTGCATATACGCCGCCGTCGAGCGGTCTTCGACCTTCCAGAGGCTGACGACGACGCCGCCCGCGCCGGCCGCCAGGAAGGCCTGGGGCAGCCCGATGACGCCCTCGCCGCGGACCCTTTGACCCAGAGCCGTATCGCACGCCGAGAGGGTGACGAGCTCGGCGTCCAACGAGAGACGCTGGATTGCGGGCAGCGTGAGACGGCCCCCGGACAGAAGGAGCGACGTCTCTTGCGGATGGCGGTCGCTGACCGCGGCGTGAGTGGCGAAGTGCAGATACCGGTAGCCCGCGGGAGAGAGGCTTGCCCAACGCTCCGGCGTCGCCTCGGCACCGAGAAGCAGCTTCGAATTTCCGCTCCCGAAAAGGCTGACGATGCCCCGCGCCTCCTCCTCGGCGAAAGGCAGCGGATCGCGGTCGGATCGGGATCCCTGCGGGTCGCCTCCCCTGGCGCCTGTCGAGACGACCGGGTTTCCGACCGCGAGAACAGTCCCGTCAAAGTGCGCTGCCCGCGATCTTTCGTGCAGCGCGAGGAGAACCGACGCCGATGGGCCGTACACGAAGCGTGCTGACATCCCCCATGGCTGTGCTCCCTCGCGCGGGAGAAGGGTCTCGAAGGGCAGGCGGCAGAGGGGACCGTCAGCGACGACGAGGACTTCATCCGCCGGACCGGGCGCGAGCGGCGTGACGAAATCCGCGAAGACCCGCCGAGCCGGTGGACGCCAGTCGGGTCCGTCCGAGCGCGCAGAGACCGCGGACGCGAGGAATCCAACCTCCGAGGCGAGCGGGGCGGCGGCGCCGAGCCGGGCTCCGCGGAGGTGCGTGCCGTCGATCCACCAGCCGTAGACGCTCTCCTCCCCCCAGAAGAACGCCAGCAGCGTGCGGCCGGGGCGGAGCAGCCCGGATCGGAGCCGCGAGAGCGGAGCCGTCCACGCGTAGCGAGCGGCGGCGGCGGCGGCGTCCACACGCCGGGCTTCGTCCTCCTCTCGAGAGAGCTCCTTCGCCAGGTCGTCGACCTCGCGCTGCCAGGAAGCGCGGGCCTCCTTTGGCGCGGTGGCGAGAGCCTCCGATGCCTCGCGCAGCTTTCGGAGCACCTCGGCCTCCCGCGTCTGCCCACCACCCGCGGAGCCGCGAGCGGCCATGAGCTGGAGCAGCGTGCGGGCCCGTGCACGCTCGGCCACGTCGAAAGCGTCCGCGGGTTTTCCGTCCCGCATGAGAGTCCGGATGGCCCCCTCGTACACGGAGAAGTGCGGCTCCGCGACTCCCATCCTCAGGTCGCCGAGCGCAAGGCGCCCGCGCAGCGACTCCAGAAGATCGATCGCGTTTAGGTACGCCGCCGCGGCCCCGCGATCGCCCGCCGCCTCGAGGACGGCGGCCCGCGCCTCGAGAGCCTCGAACTCGGCCTCAGGGTCTTCGAGTGCGCCTGCCTGCCGGACGGCCTCGTCCGCGAAGGCCAGGGCGCTGTCCCGGTCGCCGCGCCGCGCCTCGGTCCGCGCGAGCACGGCTCTCACGATGACCCTCTGCCGGCCGAATCCCCTGGCGTCCGCGATCTTCAGGGCCTCGTCCAGGCGGGCTCGTGCGGCCTCGAGATCACCCGCTTCGAGCTGGAGTCTGCCCATGTGCTCGAGTGCGACGAGTTCGATGTAGACGAACGGCGCGGAACGTCCGATTGCGAGCGCTTTCTCGAGGTGCTCACGCGCCGCCGGGAGATTTCCGGCGCCGAGGGTGAGCTCCCCGATGTCGTTGTGGTTGATCCCCTGGCCGTAGAGGCTTCCGGTCTCGACCGAGACCGCGAGCGACCTTTCGTGCATCTTCAGGGACCGATTCCGGTCGCCTAGTGATTCGTAAACATTGGCGGCGTTGAGGAGAGGCATCGCCATCCTCGAACGCGCTCCATTCCGCTCGAAGATGGCGAGCGCTTCGTCGTAGGACGCGAGCGCCTCCTCGAAGCGGCCGAGATGCTTCAGATCGATTCCGAGGTCGTTGAGCGCGAGCGCGACCTCGGTGGGCGGTCCGATCCGCCGGTCGATCGCGAGCTGCGCCCGGTTCGACTGCACGGCCTCGCGGTAGCGACCGCTCAACGATTGCGCCGTGCCGAGGATTCCCACCGCGAATGCCTGGAGCTTCTCGTCCTTCGCGTTCCTTGCGAGCTCCACGCTCTGCCTGGCCTCCGCGAGCGCTCCCGCGAGGTTTCCCTCGCGGTGGAGCAGCATGCTGAACATGCCGGAAGTCCACGCGACCTTCACGGGATCGCCCGCGGCCTCGGCGCGGAGCGGCTCGAGGGCAGCCCGGCACTCCTTCATCCGGCCGAGGAGCATCAGGGTGCGTGTGCCCCAGAGGCGGGCGCGGAAGACGGCTGCGGGATCCTTCGCCGCCGTTCCTTTCTCTTCCAGCCTGCGGTAGGCGGCGAGCGCCTCTTCGTATCGAGCCTCGGCCAGGAGCCGGTCGGCGCCGTCGAAGGTGCTGCTCCGCCGCCCGCACGCGAGGAGCACAGCCGCGAGGGCGAGGCTGGCTCCGCACACGGCGCGCCCGCGAGACCGAAGGCGTGGCACGGGCTAGTCCCGGCGGGAAACAGGGGCGATTGGAACCGGTGACGAAGCGGCGACCTCCTGCCGCAGGCCATCGAGAGCCGTTACGCGCACGTAGAGCGTGTCGCCCGCCACCGCGCCGAGCTCAGCCCTGCCAAAAGCAACCGAGGTCCCCGCCACGTCTCGTTTCAGGAGAAGCTTTCCCTCCCCGGTCGAGATCTCGACGCGATAGACATCGGCGCGAGGCACGGACGACCACGACACCTCCACGCCATCAACGCGCGCGCGCGCGTGGACCGCGAGTGCGCGGGTGGCCTCGCCTCTCGTGATGCCGTCGACCGCCGGAACCCTCGAACGTTGGAGCTGCCATGCTCCGAGGAAGGTAACCGCGAGGGCCGCGGCGATCGCCAGAGGTCGCCAGGGGAGACGACGGGAGGTCTGCTCGGCCGATCCTCCCGGCTCCGGCGATGCGGCCGCCTTGATCTCGAGGCCGACCCGGACCTCGGAGAGGCACCGGTCACACGCAAAGAGGTGTTCCTCGAAAGAGTCGGACTCGGCCTTGGAGAGCTTTCGAGCGACATAACGGACGACACCATCGGTTCCGACGTACACGCATGCGCCGACCTCGCCCATCGTCATGGAATTCCCGCTCCTTCCGGTTCGTTACTGCCCGGCTCGCCCAGAAGCGCTGCCAGCCTGCCCAAGGCGCGGTGCTTCCTCACGCGAACCGTTCCGGGCTCCAGTTCCAGACGCCGGCCGATCTCCACCGCGTCCAGGCCGTCCTCGAAGCTGAGCGAAAGCAGCTCCCGATCGTCCTTCTCGAGCCGTGCCAAAGCGTCCCGAACCTGCGTGCGCCGCTCCTCACGAACCAACGCAAACAGGGGATCTTCGGGCTCGGGCCGTGGAAGGCGACCAAATGCGAGGATCGCGCGGTCTCGCCTGAGCGCCGACCGTCCGTGGTGCATGCACAGGTTCTTCGCCGTCTGAAAGACGAACCCGGGAAGGGCTTCCGCCGTCGCCACGCGGCCTGCCCGGAGCGCCTTGAGGGCTTCGCGAAGCGCTTCCTGGACCGTGTCCTCGGCCGCCGCGGCATCGCGAAGGCGCCGCAGCGTGAAGAGCCTCAAGCGCAGCGTGAAGCGCTCGGCCAGGTCGGCCACGAGGGCGTCGGCGTCTCCCGGACTCATCGCCCCGCCCGGGTGAGAAGGCGCTTCTGCCCGTGAGCCCGTGTAACGCTCGTCGGACATCGGGAATTGATCCTATATGACACCCTTCACCTTCACCGGGATCGCGAAAAAGTGGAAACCGGAATCCCGAATGGTCCGGGTCGCTTGTGCCGCTGCGGCGATTCTTCTGGGCCTGGACAGCCGGGCGGCCCTCGCGCAGGACGAGCTCTTCGTCACGAACCGATCCGCCAACTCCGTCACGGTCTACGCCCGGACGGCAAACGGCAATGTCGCCCCGCTGCGGACCATCGTCGGGGCCGCCACCGGGTTGAGTGCTCCGCAAGGCCTGGCCGTGGACACTGTGAACAACGAGCTGGCGGTGGCGAACCTCGGTGGCGCCGGCTCCGTTACGGTTTACGCCCGGACGGCGAACGGCAATGTCGCGCCGCTGCGGACCATCGTCGGGGCCTCAACGGGGTTGAGTTCTCCAGTCGGTCTGGCCGTGGACACCGTGAACAACGAGCTGCTGGTGGCAAACAGCGACGACTCCGTCAGGGTTTACGCCCGGACGGCGAACGGCAATGTTGCACCGCTGCGGACTATCGTCGGGGCCGCCACGGGGTTGAGTTCTCCACAAGGCCTGGCCTTGGACACCGTGAACAACGAGCTCGCAGTGGTGAACTTCGGCGTCGGCTCCGTCACGGTTTACGCCCGCACGGCGAATGGCAATGTCGCCCCGCTGCGGACCATCATCGGGGCCGCCACGGGCTTTAGTAATCCGTTCGGCCTGGCCGTGGACCCCGTGAACAACGAGCTGGCGGTGGCGAACGTCACCGGCGCCGGCACCGTCACGGTCTACGCCCGGACGGCGGATGGCAATGTCGCCCCGCTGCGGATCCTCATCGGGGCCGCCACGAGCTTTAGTAATCCATTCGGCGTGGCCGTGGACCCCGTGAACAACGAGTTGGCGGTGGCGAACGTCGCCGGCTTCGTCGCCGGCGCCGGCTCCATTACCGTCTACGCCCGGACGGCGAACGGCAGTGTCGCCCCGCTGCGGACCATCATCGGGGCCGCCACGGGGTTGAGTACTCCCAGCTTCATGGCGATCACCACCGCCGCCGCACCCCCCACTCCCACTCCTACGCCCACACCAACCCCTGTCTCGACCGCAACTCCGACGCCTGCCCCGCCGACGCCCACACCGATCCCAGGCGTCGGGCAGGTTGACGTTCCGGCACTCGATGCGCCAGGACTGATTGCGTTGACGCTCATTCTGGCTGCCGCCGGCATCTTTGCAATTCGGAGAATTAATCCGTAATTCCCGCGCATTCAGGAGGTCTCATGCGACGCCTTGCTTTGACACCCTTTGCCTTCACGGTTTCGCTTTTTCTCGCGATGGCCGCAGTCGATCGTCCGGCGTTCGCCATAGCTCCTTGCTGCAGCGAGCAGGACTTTCAGGGCGTGGGCCTGGCCGATCAGATGCCAACGGGAGTGAAGATCCAACTCGTCGAAGTCAAACGCATCAGCCCGACCGAAGTGCGCACGACCTGGACCCTGCACAACACGACCAAAACCAGGCAACGGCTGACCAAGGGCGGCAGCGGATGGAGCGACGGCTACCACCTGGCCTATGACGCCGAGATGCTGGACCCGTCCACGCGCGTGAAGTACACGGTGACGAAGGACAAGGGAGGCACGCCGCTCGCGGGCAAACATCCGCCGGCGGGACCGATCTCGGGCATCGTTCTGGGCGCCGGCCGCACGTTGACGACGTGGGCCACGTTCTCCGTTCCGGCCGCGGTGCACGCGGTGACCGTCGAGCTGCCGGGAGCGTCCCAGCCGTTCGACAACGTGGCGATCACCGCGCCGTGAAATACGCCTTCGGCGGCGTCCTGGCAGCCGCCGGACTCCTCCCGTTGCCTCTCGCCCCCCGGCCTCACGACTGAGGTGGTCTCGAATACCCGGGCCGGGCAGGCCCTTGTACGTGGCCATCCCGGCGTGGACCGTGTGGCTGAGGTCCACGAGGCGCGGCATGGCGTGAGGAAACCGGCTGTCCGGGGCGCGGGCCGGGAGGCCCGCCGGGTCCCCTTCGTCCCGCCATTCCGGATTCGTGGATCGCGCGGCGGTCGGCCTTCTCCTTCGCGCGCTTCCGCTCCTCGGACTTGCGTGCGCGGATCGCCGCGATGCGCTCCTGGAGGGGAACCTCGAGGCGCTCGGCCGGTCGCGACGTGTAGTCGAACTCGGGAACGGTCACGCGGGGGAGCCGCTTACCGATCGCGCGCTCGATCTGCCGAAGGTCACCCTCTTCGTCGGGCGAGACGAACGTGAACGCGTCTCCCTTCAGCTCGGCGCGCGCCGTCCGCCCGACGCGGTGGATGTAGTCCTCGGGGACGTGCGGGACGTCGAAGTTAACGACGTGGGACAGGGCTTCGACATCGATGCCGCGCGCCGCGATGTCTGTCGCGACGAGGACCTTGAACTTCCCGTCCTTGAAACCCGCGAGCGCCTGCGTGCGCTGCGCCTGGCTGCGGTTGCCGTGGATGCGCTCGCAGGGCACTCCGTTTCGCGTGAGCTGATCCGCGAGGCGGTTCGCGCGGTGCTTCGTGCGCGTGAACGTCAGGACGCTCTTGAAGTCGCCGCGCTTGAGCAGCGAAAGGAGCAGCCCGAACTTCAGATCCTGCGGGACGGGGTAGACGGCCTGCGTGATGCCGACGGCGGGCAGCGCCTGCCGCTCGACGTTCACGGTGACGGGGTTCTTCAGCATCTCCTTCGTGAGCTGCGCGATCGGGGGCGGCATCGTCGCCGAGAAGAACAGCGTCTGGCGGTTCTGGGGGAGGTGCTTGATGACGCGCCGGACGTCGGGCAGGAAGCCCATGTCGAGCATCCGGTCCGCCTCGTCGAGGACGAGTACTTCGAGGCCGGACAGCTTCGCGTAGCCGAAGCGGAAGTGGTCGAGGAGCCGCCCGGGCGTTGCCACGATCACGTCGACGCCGCTCCGGAACGCATGCTCTTGCGGGCCCATCCCGACGCCGCCGAAGACGGCCGCGCCCGAGAGGGGAGTGTGGATCGCCATTGCCTTCAGGTGCTCGTCGATCTGGGCCGCCAGCTCGCGCGTCGGCGTGATGACGAGAGCCCGGGTCGTGCCGCGAGGCTTCCCGATGAGGCGGTGGAGGATCGGAAGGACGAACGCGGCCGTCTTGCCGCTGCCCGTCATCGCGCAGGCGAGGAGGTCGCGACCTTCCATCGCGGGAGGAATCGAGTCGTTCTGGATGGGCGTGGGCTTCGTGAAGCCCATTTCCTTGACGCCGCGGAGAAGGTCGGGGTGGAGATGGAACGAGGAGAAAGGCATGAGAGAGAAATCGCTTTCCGGGGCGGCCCCGCGCTTGACGCACGTCCGTCCCGTGGAATGTCCGGCGGGGCGGGAGCGATGGATCGCCGGTGGGGCCATCGCACGGACGGGGGCGGTCGTTTCCCGAGAGGAGGTCGACGCCGGTCCAGTTTGGTTCGGAGCTGGGACGCGTGAACACGCCCGTCAGCAGGATGTCAGCGTCTCACGGGATCGGGGATCCGTCAAACGCGGGGCAGGTCAGGGTCTCGCGACGGGCTTCGTTTCGACGACGTCGACGAGCGGAGTCGAGAGGAGCCGGCGCGACGGGCCGAGACGCGATGCGATGGCCGCCGACCCGCGCGAGCCGTGGGGGAGGACGAACAGCGTGGGCGCCGAGGGGGATGCAATGGCCGCCTCTGCCTCCGCAGCGAGTACTGCGTCGGGGATCTCCTCCTCCCGGTACCAGCCCGGATGGGTGGCCACGGCGGACGGGAAAAGCATCACGCGTCCCGGCTCTCCCGCGCGCGCGAGCCGGTAATCGAGCTCCGGCCCCCAGTAATCGGCCGCGAGGACGCGCCGTCCCGCTCGGTCCGGCGCCTCCAGAAGGCGCGCGAGGAACTCGCCGGGGGAGGGCTCGGCGGCGCGCGGCAGCCAGAGCGCGAGAAGCGCGGCCGAGAGCGTGCCCGCGAGCGCCGGCACGGCGGGAGGAGCGTCCGCGACGAGGAGCGCGGCGAACGGCAGCAGGACGAGCGCCGTGCGTTCGGGGAGAACGAACGTCCCCGCGGCGACCTGCCCCGCGGCGAGGAGCGCGAGGGAGACCGCGAGGACGCGAGCGACCGGGGAGGGCGCGTGCCGCCACGCGCGCGCGAGAAGACCCGCGACGAGGAGCGCGCCCGCGGCCGCGAGCGCCGTCCTCGCCGGGCCGCCGGCGGGCGCGCCGAACGCGAGGCTCGCGGGGAAGTCCCGGAGCGCTCCGGAGAAATCGGCACCGAAGGACCACGCCATCGACGCGCGCGGCTGACGGAGCGCGACGGGAATCCAGGTGCCGGCGATCGCGGCGGCGGCGGCGCCGGCGAGCACCAGAGCCCGCCGGCTTCTCGGCGTGGCGCCCGCGACGAGTACGGCGAGCGCCGCGATCGGAAAGACGGCGAGGTAATGCGTCAGGACCGCTCCGGAGGCGGCGAGCGAGAGGCCCACCGTGGCGCCGGGGCGGGGCTCTTCGCGCAGCGCGAGCGCGCGCTCGAAGGAGAGAAGGACGAGGAGCGACGCGAGCGCGTAGCCTCGGCCCTCGGCTGCATAGGCGACGGCGAGCGGGGAGATCGCGAAGAGCGCGCACGCCGCGAGGCCGGAAGCGGGCCGGCCGAGCCGGCGGGCGACGAGAACGAGGAGCGGCAGGTGGAGAAGGGACGCGGCGAGAGAGAGAAGGCGCACGGCGACGTCCGCCCGGCCCGGGAGCGGTCCGAACGGCGCGAGAAGCACGTGGGCCGCGAGGTAATGGAGCGGCGGCCCCGAGTCGACGCGCAGGGCCGAAAGGATTTCCCGGACGCCCTTCCTCGCGACCGTCAGCGTGAAGATTTCGTCCGCCCAGAGGGGGCGGGCCGCGAGAGTGAAGACCCGGGCCGCGATGCCGGCCGCGACGGCGGTCCAGGCGAGGGCGCGCGCGAACGCGGACCCGGGGACGTCCGCCGTCGGCTTCACCCGCTCCTCCTCCGTCTTCCCGTGTCCGTGAGGACGAGCGTACACCGCGTCAGAGACGCGCGGCCAGAAGGACGGCGAAGTCGGCGAGCCGCGCCGAGTAACCCCACTCGTTGTCGTACCAGACGAGGATCTTCGCGACCCTGTTTCTCAGCACCATCGTGCTTTCCTTGTCGACGATCGCAGAGTGCGTGTCGCCGAGAATGTCCCGCGACACGAGCGCCTCGTCCGCGACGCGGAGGATTCCCTTCAGAGCCGGCGTCTCGGCGGCGGCGGCGAGGACGGCGTTGATCGACTCCGGCGTCACGTCCATCTGGAGAGTCGCGACGATGTCCGTGATCGAACCGTCCGGCACCGGCACCCGGAGCGCCATCCCGTCCATCCGGCCCTTGAGCGCCGGGATCACGAGAGCGGTCGCCTTCGCGGCTCCCGTCGACGTCGGGACGATCGAGAGCGCTGCCGCGCGGCCCCGCCGCCTCTTTCGGGTCGGGGCGTCCATCAGGGACTGGCTCGACGTGTAGGCGTGGACGGTCGTGATCATGAGGTGCTCGACGCCGAACGTCTCGTGGAGAACCTTCGCGACGGGCGCGAGCGAGTTCGTGGTACAGGACGCCATCGACACCACGTGATGCTTCGCGGGGTCGTAGGTCTCGGCGTTCACCCCGAGGACGAAGGTGCCGTCGGGATCGTCCGCGGGTGCCGAGATCACGACCTTACGCGCCCCTGCCGCGAGGTGCTTCGCGGCGTCCGCCCGTTTCCGGAAGGCGCCCGAGCACTCGAACACGATGTCGGCTCCCACCTTCTTCCAGGGCAGCGCGGCGGGATCTTTCGACGTGAAGAAGGGGATCGCGACCCCGTCGACGACGAGCTCCGTGTCCGTGTGCGAAACCTTGCGGTCCCACCAGCCGTGAACGGAGTCGTATTTCAGCAGGTAGGCGAGGTCGCCGAGATCGGCGAGGTCGTTGATCCCGGTGACGACCGCTCCGCGTGAAAGAGCATTCTTGAAGAGACACCGGCCGATGCGGCCGAAACCGTTTATTGCAAGGCGGGCGGGCTGGGCCATCGAAAACCTCCTGAACGAACCACGTCCACGATAGTCCGAAACGCGTAGAGAATCCCCTTGACCTCGCTACTGTGGGTCGCTACGGCTCAGGGCTTGGCGACTTTCAGCGTCGTGCCCCAGATCACGGCGAGGACGAGGACGGCGAATGCCGGAAAGAGAATCCGGGGCTCGGACGCGTGGCGCAGACGCCTCCTCAGAGCGCTGTCGTGGGGGCCTGGAGAGGCGCTCTGCGGGGCTTCCATGTCGTCGACCGTCAATCAGTCTCTCACCCCGTGGAAGAATGTCCGCGATGCCACCGATCACTCCGCTCGCGGACCGGATCCCGTCCGGCGGGACGCACGACCCCGACGAAATCCTGAGCCGGTTCCTCGATTGGGTCGCCTCCACGGGCCTCACGCTCTACGCGGCCCAGGAAGAGGCGCTTCTCGAGATCATGGCGGGCCGGCACGTCATCCTCGGGACGCCGACGGGGTCGGGGAAGTCGCTCGTCGCGCTCGGACTGCACTTCAAGGCGGCGTGCGAGGGCCGCGTGTCCTTCTACACGAGCCCGATCAAGGCGCTCGCGAGCGAGAAGTTCTTCTCCCTGTGCAACGACCTCGGGCCAGAGAACGTCGGGATGCTGACGGGCGACGCGAGCATCAACGCAGAGGCGAGCGTTCTCTGCTGCACGGCGGAGGTCCTCTCGAACATGGCGCTCCGGCGCGGCCCCGCTCTCCAGGCTCCCTACGTCGTGATGGACGAGTTCCACTACTACGCCGACAAGGAGCGCGGCGTCGCGTGGCAGGTGCCGCTCCTCGTCCTGCCGGACACGCAGTTCCTCCTCATGTCGGCGACTCTCGGCGACACGCGCGCGATCGCCGAGCGGCTCGAGCGCGACACGGGCCGGGAGGTCGCCCACGTGACGAGCGACGAGCGGCCGGTGCCGCTCGACTGGGAGTACCGCGAGACGCCGCTTCACGAGACGATCGAGGAGCTCCTGGCCGCCGGAAAGAGCCCGATCTACGTCGTGAACTTCACGCAGCGGGAGTGCGCCGAGCTCGCGCAGTCGCTCACGAGCGTGAAGATCGGGACGAAGGAGGAGCGCGAGGAGATCCGGAAGGTCGCGGCGGGAATCCGCCTCGCGACGCCGTACGGCAAGGAGTTCCGAAGGTTCCTGTCCTTCGGCGTCGGCGTCCACCACGCGGGGCTGCTCCCGAAGTACCGCCTGCTCGTGGAGAAGCTCGCGCAGAAGGGCCTCCTCCACGTCGTTTGCGGGACGGACACGCTCGGCGTCGGCGTGAACATTCCGATCCGGACAGTCCTCTTCACGAAGCTCGCGAAGTTCGACGGCACGAAGGTCGGGCTCCTCTCCGTGCGCGACTTCAAGCAGATCGCCGGACGCGCCGGCCGCCGCGGCTTCGACACCGAGGGCAGCGTCGTCGCGCAGGCGCCCGAGCACATCGTCGAGAAGCGGCAGGCGGAGAAGAAGTCCGAGGCCTCCGGCCGAAAAGCCCGCGCCGGCAGGGGCGCCCCGAAAGGGGAGGTCTCGTGGACGGTCGAGACGTTCCAGAAGCTGATCGCGCGGCCGCCCGAGACGCTCGTCTCGCGGTTCCGGCTCACGCACGGCATGGTGCTCTCCCTGCTCCAGAGGGACGAGAGCGAGCGCCCGGCTCGCAACTTCGGGGCGCTCCGGGACCTGATCGCGCGCTGCCACGAGGACGACGGCACGAAGCGCCGCCTCGTCAGGCAGGCGGCCGTCCTCGTCCGTTCCCTCTACCGGGCGGGAATCCTCGTCCTCGAACGCGAGCGGCCGTACCGGGTCGTCGTGGCCGAGGATCTCCAGTGGGACTTCTCGCTCCATCAGGCGCTGTCGCTGTTCGCGTTGTCGGCTCTGGACGAGCTCGACCCGGCGTCGCCGACGTACGCCGTGGACGCGCTGACGGTCGTCGAGTCAATCCTCGAGAACCCCGACGTGATTCTCAGGCGCCAGGTGGACAAGGCGAAGGGCCGGCTCGTCGCGGAGCTGAAGGAGGAGGGCATCCCCTACGAGGAGCGCATGGCGCGCCTCGAGGAGGTCACGCATCCGAAGCCGCTCGCGGACTTCCTGTACGCGTCCTTCAATGCCTTTCGCGCCGCCCACCCGTGGACGGCCGGGTCGGACGTGAGCCCGAAGTCGATCGGGCGCGAGATGTTCGAGACGTTCGCGGGCTTCTCGGACTACGTGAAGAGCTACGGCATCGAGAGGAGCGAAGGCGTCCTGCTCCGCTACCTCTCACAGCTCTATCGCACGCTCGACCAGACCGTCCCCGAGGGCGCGAAGACGGACGAGCTGTGGGACGTGCTGGGGTTCTTCCGATCGCTCGTCGGGGAGACCGACGCGAGCCTGCTCGAGGAGTGGGAGCGGATGCGGCACCCCGAGCTCCTGCTGGCCGAGCGGATCCCCGCGGCCGGCCCGGCGCCGAAGAAGGTCGTTTCGTGGATCGACGAGCTCCTCGCGAACTCGAAGGTCTTCGCGGCGCGGGTGAGGGCCGAGGCGCAGCTCCTCGTGCGGGCGCTCGCGCGCAAGGACTGGGAGGAGGCGGCGGAGCGCGTCTTCGAGGGCGCGGACGAGGACCGCTGGGACGCCGAGCGCTTCGAGGCCGCGCTGGAGCCGTTCTTCGCGGAGTACGGAGAGCTGCTCTCGGGATCCGAGGCGCGCCTCCACCACCTGACGCAGCTGAAGTCCGCCGGCACGAGGCAGTGGGACGTCACGCACACGCTCGTCGATCCGAAGGGAGATCTCACGTGGGCGGTCTTCGCGGGGATCGACCTCAGGGACGAGGCCGCGCCGGACGGACCCATCCTGAGGATCCGGCGCATCGCAACCTGAGGCCGCGAACTTCGTACCATACGGCAATGCCGCTGCTCGTCGTCGCGCTCGCCCTCGCCGCGGGCGCGGCCGTCGGCCCGGCACCGTCCCCGCCGCGCCTCGTCCCCGAGCCCGCGCGCTCCGTCGGCGACACCCTCGGCGGCGGCAGCCAGTCCTACCGGATCGACTCGGCGATCCTCGGGCAAAGCCGCCGGGTCTTCGTCCATCTTCCGGCGTCTTTCGCGAAGAGCGCGTCCGCCCGAAGGTATCCGACGACGGTTCTTCTCGACGGCACGTTCCTGCTCCGGCCGGTCGTCGCCGTCAGCGACGTCCTCGTCCGGAACGGCCAGATCCCCGAATCCGTGATCGTCTCCGTCGAGAACACGGACGACACCCGCGGCCGCCTCCACGACCTCACGCCTCCCGGCCTGTCCGTGAGCGGAAGCTCGCTGAACGAGGGAGGCGACCGCTTTCTCGACTTCCTCGAGAAGGAATTGATGCCCGCGCTCGACGCCCAGTTCCGCGCCGGGGAACCGCGGGCCCTCGTCGGCACGTCGTCGGGCGGAGTCCTCGTGACGTATGCCGCGGCGACGCGTGCGGCATTTCGTTTCTTCGTGGCGCTCGACACGCCGATGCACCTCGGCGACGGGTGGCTCGCGAAGAAGATGCTTCTCCGCGCGGCGGCGGGCGGCCCGCCCCTGCGCTACGTGTCGATCGAGGCACGCTTCGCGTGGAGCGAAGCTTCGTGGAAGAAGTTGACCGCCGCCGCGCCGCCCTCGTGGCTCCTGTATCGCGAGAAGCTCGTTCACGAGTCGCACGAGTCGATGCAGTTTCTCGGCGCGTATCTCGGCCTGCGCGAGCTCTTCCGCGACTACTCGATGCTCGCGGCTCCCGAGGCGCCGACGACGAGCATCCTCCCGTCGTACGGGAAGCTCCGGGACTCGTGGGGCGCGCCGGTGACGCCGCCGGAGCCGCTGCTCGTGCAGGTGATCGACGACCTCCTCATCGAGGGGCGCGGCGCCGCCGCGCACGCGGCGTTCGATGCCCTGGCGTCCGCGTACGGCGCTCCGGCCGGGGCCGCGGAGCTGCGCGAGCGGATCGCCGACGTGGAGCGCCGCCCGCCCCCGGCCGAGACGGTCGAGAGTCTTCTCGAAACGCCGTTCCCCTCCGCCGAGGAGGTGCGCGACTACGTCGGCGAATGGGAAGGCGAGCAGTGGATTCACCCCGCGTCGAAGAACCGATTCGCGCTCTGCGTGAGCCTGGAAGCCGGCCGCGTCGTCGCGACGACGACGTCGTGGCCCGCGCCGGACGTGGAGCTCGTCCGGCCGGTGCAGTACCTCAGGGTGACGCCGGATGGGCTGACCTTCGGCTCGATGAACGGCATGCGGCCGCGCGGCATGCTCCTGCACGTCGGGCGGCGGGACGGCGACACCCTCACCGGCGAGATGCGCTTCGGCGGCGTCAATCTCACCCCGCCCGCCGGCGAAGAGATGCCGACGCTCCGATTCAGCCTTCGCAGGAAACGGACCGAGAGTTAGCCGAGCTTCTGGAAGAAGTCGTTCCCCTTGTCGTCCACGAGGATGAAGGCGGGGAAGTCGACGACGTCGATCGCGTAGACCGCCTCCATACCGAGCTCGGGGAACTCGAGGATCGCTACCTTCTTGATGTTCTCCTGCGCGAGGATCGCGGCCGGGCCGCCGGGCGAGCCAAGGTAGAAGCCGCCGTGCGCCTGGCACGCCTCGGTCACCTTCGGGCTGCGGTTGCCCTTCGCGATCATGACCATCGACCCGCCCTTGCTCTGGAAGAGGTCGACGTAGGAGTCCATGCGGCCCGCGGTCGTCGGCCCGAACGAGCCTGACGGTTTGCCCTTCGGCGTTTTCGCCGGACCCGCGTAGTAGACCGGGTGATCCTTGAAGTACTGCGGGAGGTCCTGGCCCTTGTCGAGGCGCTCCTTCAGCTTCGCGTGCGCGATGTCCCGTGCGACGACGAGGCGGCCCGTGAGCGCGAGCGGCGTCGAGACAGGGTGCTTCGAGAGCTCCGCGAGAATCTGAGGCATCGGCTTGTTCAGGTCGATCTTCACGATGCCGGCGTGCTCTTTTCCGCCGGTGTGGACGGGGAGCAGCGTCTCGGGGTGGCGCTCGAGCTCCTCGAGCCAGAGCCCCTTCGCGTCGATCTTCGCGAACACGTTCCGGTCGGCCGAGCACGAGACGCCCATCCCGACCGGGCAGGACGCGCCGTGCCGCGGGAGGCGGATGACGCGCACGTCGTGCGCGAAATACTTGCCGCCGAACTGCGCGCCGAAGCCGAGGCCCTGCGCCCTCTCGAGGAGCTTCTTCTCGAGCTCGGGGTCGCGGAATGCGCTGCCGTACTTGTCCCCGGACGTCGGCAGCGAGTCGTAGTACCCCGTCGACGCGAGCTTGACGGTCTTGAGGCAGCCCTCGGCGGAGGTGGCGCCCACGACGAAGACGATGTGGTACGGCGGGCAGGCCGCGGTCCCGAGCGACTTCATCTTCTCGACGAGGAACGCCTCGAGGCTCGCGGGGTTGAGCAGCGCCTTCGTCTCCTGGAAGAGGTACGTCTTGTTCGCCGAGCCGCCACCCTTCGCCACGAAGAGGAACTTGTACGCGTCTCCCTTCGTCGCGTAGATGTCGATCTGCGCGGGGAGGTTGTTCCCCGTGTTGACCTCGTCGTACATATTGAGCGCGGCCGTCTGCGAGTAGCGCAGGTTCTCCTCGGTGTAGGTGTGCCAGATTCCTTTGGAGATCTTCTCGGCGTCGTCGGCGCCCGTGAAGACCTGCTGGCCCTTCCACGCGACGACGGTCGCGGTCCCCGTGTCCTGGCAGAACGGCAGCTCGAACTTCGAGGAGACGACCGCGTTACGGAGCAGCGTCGTCGCCATGAACTTGTCATTCGGGGAGGCTTCGGGATCCGACAGGATCGACGCGACCTGCTGCTGGTGCTTCGGGCGCAGGAGGAACGACACGTCCCGCATCGCCTCGTGTGCGAGGACCGTGAGCGCTTTCGGCTCGACGACGAGCATCGGCCTGCCCGCGAACTTCGCCTTCTTCACGTAGCCCTTCGGCCCCGCGACGAGCCGGTACTTCGTGTCGTCGTGGCCCTTCGGGAACGGGTTCGTGTAGACAAAAACGTCCTTCTTCGTGGGCGCTTTCTTCCTGCTCTGGGGCTTGGCGGACATGGAAGTCTCCTCCAGCGTCACAAGGTATCCGACGCGGGGGGCTCCGGCCCTGATGCGGATGAACCAGAAGGCGCAGGTTTCGGATCACTCCCCGTCGCGCGGGAGGTCCACGGGCTGTTTCACGGCCCAGGCGATCGCCTCGGGGATGGCCTCCGCGGCGAGCCCCTTCCAGTAGACCGTCCAGCCCGGCACGCGCACGAGGCCGTCGCAGAGCTTGTCGTACCACTCGCTGATCGGGTTCGTAAGGCGGGCGCGCCAGAAGACGACGGGCGCGTCCGCGGCGAGCGCTTCCCAGAGATCCCGCGCGATGCCCTCGCCCTGCGCCTCGGACGACACGGCGAACTTCGTGAGGTACGCGCCGAGCGGCGTGTCGACGAGGATCGCGCAGCCGCGGTACGCCTCCTCGAGGAAGACGCGCGCGGGCACCGTCTTGAAGAACTCCTCGCGCGGGGGCTTGCCGAAGCTCGATGCGAGGAGTTCACGGATGCGCGTGAGGTCCACGCCGTTCCAGCCCTCCCGCCGGACGATGCGCGCCCCGCGGCGGAGGAGCGTGCCGGCGCCCTTCACCGTGAACAGCTCGCGCAGGACGTTGAGAGGCGACGTGATCGCGACGGTGAACGGCAGCGGCGCCGCCTCGTCGCAGAGCCGCCTTGCGCCTTCGAGGATGAGCGCTTCCTTGCGCGAGATCTCCCGGCTCGCGGCGAGGGCCGGCACGTCCGTCGTGAGGTTGACGAGCGGAACGAGAGCGCCGGCCTGGCGGATTCCTCCGGGCCGGTGGAGGAAGAGGAGCTTCCGCGTCTGGAGCTCGCGCAGCAGGAACCCGAGCCGCGCAAGCCGGTCGCCCGGCTGCTCGCCCGCCTCGGGCTCGAAGACGACCGCGGGCACGCGGCCCGCCGCGGCCGCGGCGAAGAGGCTGGCGGCGAGACCGGCGTTCCCGGCAGACAGCGTCTCGACCGTCACGCCTTCGGCGCCGAGGTGGCGCGTGAGGAGGCGCGCGTGAGCCGCCGCGTCGGCGGGCTGGAAGATCCCGAGGACGACCGTCGGAGTGAGGTCGAGAGCGGCGAGGAAGCGCAGGTCCTGGACGACGGCGTCGGCGGCGCCCGACATGACGTTCGCGTCGATCGCGATCGCCGCAAACTGCTCGCGCGCTCGCGCGCGGAACAGGTCGAGGTAGAGCCGGGCCTCGGAGGGGCGGCCCGTGCTCTCGAGGAAGCGCAGGACGACGTCTTGCGGCGCGAGGTCCGCGAGTGGAGAGGGCGCGGGGCGTTCGGCGCTCATGGCCGACCGAGGATACGGAATCCCGGTTTCTTCGCTTGTCGGCCCGGGCTTCTCGGCTGACGTCCTCAGGCGCGCCGTCTCTCTTCCTCGTACTCCGAGAGCGAGCCGAGGACCGACTGCGCCGTGGTCAGGCTCTGGCCGGCGAGTTCTCTCATCAGGCGCTGGAGGACGGGAGAACGATCCATCCGGTCCGCGTAGCGCCGTGAGAGCCAAACGGCGAGCGCGATCACCGCGAGACCGAAGAGCACGTTGGCGATCAGCCAACGAGCGCCGAACATCGTGTAGGCATCGACACCGAAGAGACCCTTCAGCGCCACGATCAGAAGCGGCGTCCAGGCGAGCGGCGCGAGAATGAACGTCCACTTCACGGTTCCGATCCGCAAGACCCGGAGCGATGCGAGCCGCCTCTGGATCGCGAGGATCGGCGCGCCGTAGTCGATCGTCCGGAGGATCGAAAGCTGGCGGATGCCGGAGACGAGGAGGGCGATCACGCCGAGATGGAGTCCCAGCGCAGGGATGAAGAAGCGCGCTTCCTCGACGTGTTCCGCCAGGAACGAGCCGATCAAGAGGACGGCCGGGAGGCTGAAGAGCAGCTCGAACCAGAGCAAACGAGAGAGTGGTCTCGTCGCCGCTTCGGCTTTGCCCAGTACGGTCTCGTGCAGCAGGCGCGTGTTCAGCCGAATCCCGGCGTCCAGCTTCTTGTCCTGCTCCGCCCAGAGTCGCTGCAGTTCCTCGAGTTCCATGTTGGCCTCCCTCGTCAGTCCGTGCGCGACAGGTCGCGCCGGAGCCGCTGTTTGAGTCGGTTGAGCTTCGTCCCGACGTTGGTTTCCGATATCCCGAGGACCTCGGCGATGGCGTCGTAGGTGTTTCCGTCAAGATGGAGGATCAGGAGCGCGCGGTCGAGCTCGCCGAGCCGTTCCATCGCCTCGTACAGGATTTGAACGTCCTGGTTCGCCGGCGAGGGCGCTTCCGCTGCGATCTCCAGGATGGAATCCTCGGCCGGCACGATGTGGCGCGACCGTCGGGTCTCGCTCCGATGGAAAGAAATCGCGACGTTGAGAGCGACCCGGTACATCCAGGTGGAGAAGCGGTAGCGGTCGTCGTAGCGTTCGAAGGACCGCCAGAGCTGAACGACCATCTCCTGAACCAGGTCTTGCCGATCCGCCGCGGTGCGTTCGTAGGAGCCAGCGACCTTGTGGAGAATCTTCTTGTGCTGATCCAGCAGAATGAGGAATCTGTCCTGCTGCGCCGGGTTCGACATCGGGCTCCTTCCTTCGGTCCCCGGCAGCGCGTCAAGGCTGCCTACACCCTATGATTCGCTCCAGGCGTCGAAAAATCACACCGACGGTCGGCGTTGCCATGCTCGGGCGCAGTGGAGGAGGATGCTCTCGTGAGAAGGACGGCCGTCGTGATCGCGTTTCTCGAGGGAGGCGGCCTCGAGGCGATCATCACCGACCCCGCCCACGTCGGCCTCGCTCTCGAGGGCAAGGCCGGCACGCACGTCGTCCCTTGAGACCCGTGGGTCAGCCGGCTTCGCCGCGCGGCAGGACGGTCTCGATGCGCCGGTCCGGAATCAGCCACACGAGCGCGACGGCGACGGAGAGCGCTTCGGAGAGCCAGGGCGCCCATCGGGCCGCCACGATCGCGACGAGGTAGAACGCGGGGGACAGCTTCCCCTTCCAGTCGCCCCCGACTGCCTTCTTCAGGATCGAGTCGGGGCCCTGCGCGCGGATGATCGCCTGCTGGAGCACGTTGTACGCGATCGCCGGCATGAGGAGGACGGCGCCGTCAAGCGCGGTGGGTGTCGATGCGAAGTGGTTCTCACCCATCCAGGCCGTCGCGAACGGAAGAGCGACGCCAGAACAGGAGGTGCAGGTTGGCCCAGAGAATCGCACCCGTCACCTTCGTGCAGGCATGCAGCATGTGGCGGTGGTTGTTCCAGTAGATCCCGACGTAGACGAAAGCTCAGGACGTAGCTGAGGAAGACCGGCAGGAGCGGCACGAGGTCGGAGAGCCGGTCGCCGTGCGCGACCTTGAGCTCGAGGAGCATGATCGTGATGATGATTGCGATCACGCCGTCGCTGAACGCCTCGAGCCTTCCGGTCCCCATTCCGGAGGATTATCCCGGAGGCGTCACAGGCACGGGACCGGGCAGCCCCCCGGCGCGGCCGGGCTCATCGTGTACGTGGCCGAAGGGAGAGCTCCGGAGGGGACGACCGTCACTGTCACGGTTGTCCCGGAGACGGAGCCGAAAAAGCGCGCCGGAGGCGCGGGGTCTATCGAAACCGGCCCCGCCTCGATCCGGTACGTCCCCTCGACGTCGAACGTCCCGTCGTCTCGAAGAACCGGCCTCGGGAACTGGCCGTGTCCGCATCCGACGGCCATGTCGCAGCCGGTGTCCGACGCGGACAGGCAGGCGCCCCCGCCGGTCCACCGGCCAATGGCCAGCGTCACGGGCGTCGTGTCCACGGGGATCAACGGGAAGAAACCGTACCGGATCGAGTCCGGGAGGTCCGCGTCGAACGTCGTGCTGACCCAGGCCACGGACGGCTGATCCGACAGCGCGCGAAAGACGGCCCGTGAGACGGCGGGCTGCCCGTCGGAGCGGCAGATCTGCGGGTCGCCGAAGGACAGGCCGTTGAACTGGGCCACGCTCTTGGGCGCCACGTGGTAGGTCTGGTCGAGGAGTGTGCCTGCTCCCGCGGTCGCCCGGAGCGTGATCGTCGCGGTCGCGGCGCCGGCATTCAGCACCGTGAAGTTCACCCGCCTGGGATAGAGCCGTGCGTCGAGGCCGCACGCCGGGAACGCCTCCTCGTTGTAGAGAGGGACGGACCCGCTCGCGGCCTCGCGCCCCGGCGGAACGAGATCCTCGAAGATCGGCAGCCGGACCTCTCCGGTCGAGATCGAAGCCGTGCCCGGACCGTTTCCGGGGCACGTCGCATCGCAGGAGAACGTGAGAATCCGCTGGAGCGCGGAGCTCACGACGACGCCCGCCGCGACGGGCACGGCGACGACGCCGACGTAGTCACCCGGGCAGTCGAAGGTCTGCGGCGCGCCGAAGAACACGACGCCTCCCGGCGGGACGAAGAGCGGGTCGGTCACGAAGGAAGCCTGCCCGCAGGGTCCCCAGCGCGACGTGACGTAAACGCTCTGGCCGACGGGAGAAGCGTTGAAGAAGTCGAGGCGCGAGAGGAGCGTCTTCGCCTGCAGCCGCGGGAGGGACGTGTCCGGCCGCGTCACGGACACGACCGGCGCATAGACCGTGCGCGTCTGGGCCGCGAGAGGCGGTGCGGCCAGCGCGGCCAGCGCGGCGAGCGCCGCGAGGGAAAGGAGACTGGCTGGGAAACGCATGGACGAACCTCCGTACTCTGAATGGGAGTGCGGGAGGGCGACCGCGGCCCACGCGCGCCGTTGCCCAAAAGAAAAACGGGTTAGCCCGGATGAGCTAACCCATTCATTCTATTGGTTGCGGGGGCAAGATTTGAACTTGCGACCTTTGGGTTATGAGCCCAACGAGCTACCAGGCTGCTCCACCCCGCGTCAGGGAGGGGGACCATAGCGGCTGGACCGCCGGGAGTCAAGCGACGGCAAACTGTCGGAGCGGTTTCCGGCGTCCCGGAAGAGGTTACAGTGCCGCGGGGAGGACGCGATGGGACTCTTTTCCGGAACGACTCTTAAGGCGGGTGACGCCGCACCGGACTTCGCGCTGAAGGACCAGACGGGGGAAAAGGTTTCGCTCGCGGCGCTTCGGGGCAAACGCGTCGTCCTCTACTTCTTCCCGAGGGCCGACACGCCGGGTTGAACGGCCGAGGCACAGGCCTTCCGTGACGAAGGCCCCGGGTTTCCGAAGGACTTCGTCGTCCTCGGCGTTTCGAAGGACTCTGTTGCAGCGCAAAAGGCGTTCGCGAAAAAGAACGAGCTGACGTTCCGCCTCCTCGCGGACGAAGACGGCACCGTGATCCGTGCCTACGGTGTCGAGCTCGTGTTCGGGATTGCGAAGAGGAAGTCGTTCCTGATCGACTCGAAAGGCAGGATCGCGAAGATCTACGAGAGCGTCTCGCCCGCGACGCACGCGCGCGAGGTCGCGGCCGATCTTCCTTCGGTCGGTTGAAGGGCTCCGACCGAACCGGACCTGCGCCGGGCTCAGCGCGGCGTCGGGGCGGGCGGGGTCGCCGCCGGCGGCTTCACGCGCGTCTGCCATCCGTCCGGAAGGAGGAGAACGACCTCGCCCGGCTTCACGAGATTCAGCGTTTCCCGCGCGATCTTCTCGACCGCCTTCGGGTCCGTCTTCAGCGCGTGGACCTCTTCTTCGAGACGAACGTTCTCGGCATAGAGCTTCGCGACCTCGGCCTGCATCGCCGCGAGCTGGACGCGCTGCTTCCTCACCCTCAGGAGGCCGCTCGGGCTGAGGAGAAACAGGCCGAAGACGAAGAGGGAGAACACCAGCGAGATCGCGATGTACGAGGCGGGATTCACGTGCCGCGCGTCCGGCCGCGCTCCGGAGGCGGGCGGCGGCGTGTCCGGCTTCAGCTCGGGCAGGCGGCGCTCCTCGTCCCGGCGGCCCTGGGCGTGCAGTTTCTTAACCCCGATGACGCGGGGCGAACCCTCACCGACGATTTGTTCGAACCGCACGGGCCATTTTCGCGCAAAAAGGGGCGCGGCGTCAGGCTTTCTTCGCGGAGAGCCCCGGATAGACGCCGGTTTCCGCGAGATCCTCCTCGATCCGGAGCAGCCGGTTGTACTTCGCGATCCGTTCGGAGCGGCAGAGGGAGCCCGTCTTGATGAAGCCGGCATTCACAGCGACCGCGAGGTCGGCGATCGTCGTGTCCTCGGTTTCTCCGGAGCGGTGCGAGATCACGGTGATGTACCCGGCCGTCTGAGCCATGCGTACAGCTTCGAGCGTTTCCGAGATCGTGCCGATCTGGTTCACCTTCACGAGGAGGCCGTTCGCGATGCCGTCCGCAATGCCCTGCTTCAGAATCTTCGGGTTCGTGACGAAGTTGTCGTCGCCGATGAGGTGGATCTTCGCGCCGAGGCGCTCGGTGAGGAGCTTCCAGCCGGCCTTGTCGCCTTCGGCGCAGCCGTCTTCGATCGACAGGATCGGATAGTCGGAGACGAGGGCTTCGTAGAACGCGACGATGTCCGCGGGCGGGAGCTTCTTGCCCTCGAGCACGTACGCGCCCTTGTCGAAGAACTCCGAAGCGGCGCAGTCGAGCGCGAGGAAGACGTCCTTCCCGGCGTGATAGCCCGCCTTCGAGATCGCGTCCACGACGAGGTCGAGCGTCGCGCGCGTCGATTCGATGTTCGGGGCGAAGCCGCCCTCGTCGCCTACGCCCGTCGCGAGGCCCTTCGCCTTCAGGATTCCCTTCAGCGCATGGAAGACTTCGGCTCCGGCCCGGAGCGCCTCGCGAAACGTCCGGAAGCCCGCGGGCACGAGCATGAACTCCTGGATGTCGAGAGGGTTGTCCGCGTGGGCGCCGCCGTTCACGACGTTCATGAGCGGGACGGGCAGCGTCACGGCGCCGGTGCCCCCGAGGTACCGGAAAAGGGGAAGACCGCACGCCTCGGCCGCGGCGCGGCAGGCGGCCATCGAGACGCCCAGGATGGCGTTCGCGCCGAGGGCTGTCTTCATTTCGGTGCCGTCGAGGTCGATCATGACGCGGTCGATCTCGGCCTGCTGGCGCGCGTCCATTCCGAGGACCTCGGGCGCGATCGTCTCGTTGACGTTCTTGACGGCCCCGAGGACGCCCTTTCCCGAAAAACGTTTCTTGTCACCGTCGCGCAGCTCGAGAGCCTCGCGCGAGCCGGTGGACGCGCCGGAGGGAACGCCCGCCCGGCCCGAGGCCCCGCCCTCGAGAAGGCACTCCACCTCGATCGTCGGGTTGCCGCGTGAGTCGAGGATCTCGCGGGCGTGAATGCTTTCGATGGCGTACATGTGGGCTCCTCGGTAAGAAAGAAAAAAGAAGGATTTGCTTAGAAGGTGAATATTCGGAACTGGATGCGGGCGGACGTCGCGCACGTGGCGCCGGCGCAGCCCGCGGCCTTCTTAACCTCTGAGAACATATTCTCTTGCGGCGTTCAGAAGCCGGTCCGTCTCGCCCCTGTCGGGGGACTCGGCGTAGATCCGCACGACGGGCTCGGTGCCCGAGGCGCGGAAGAGGATCCAGCGCCGGTCGCCGAGGAGGAGCTTCTGGCCGTCCGTCCGGTCGATGCCCGCGACCTTCAGACCCGCGAAAGAGTCGGGGCTTTCGGCGAGGCGCTTCGTCACGGATGCCGCGAGCGCGGGGTCGAGGCGCACGTCCGCGCGATCCGGCCAGAACGGCCCGACCCGCGCGAACAGCTCCTGGAGAAGCGCTCCGAGCGTCTTCCCGGTCGTCGCGACGAGCTCCGCGAGAAGCAGGCACGCGAGCGGGCCGTCCTTTTCCGGGACATGGCCTTCCATCGTGAATCCGGCCGACTCCTCACCGCCCATGACGATCCTGTCCTCGAGAAGCAGCGCACCGATGTATTTGAAGCCGACGGCCGTCTCGAAGACCGGCGCGCCGTGCGCTTTCGCGACCGCGTCGAGGCCGTGCGTCGTCGCGACCGACCGGGCGACGCCGCGGGTATCGCCCGGCCGGCGGCGCGGAAGGAGGCGCTCGGCGAGGAGCATGAGGCAATGGTTCGGATTCATGTAGGAGCCGTCGGCGTCGAGGACGCCGAACCGGTCCGCGTCGCCGTCGGTCGCGAGCCCCATTGCGCGCTTCTCGGCGACGACCACTTTGCCGAGCGCGGCGAGGTTCGGCGCGTCGCATTGCGGCGACAGGCCGCCGAAGTACGGGTCGCGGTGGCCGTTGATGAGCGTGACGTCGACACCCGCCCGCGTCAGGAACTCGTCGAGGTAGCCGCGCGACGTGCCGAAGCGCGGATCGACGCCGACGCGCAGGCGGGCTTTCTTCATCGCGGCACCGTCGACGCGCCGGGCGAGCTCCTCGAGATAGGGCTCCTTCGGGTCGAAGGTCGGCGTGTCCGCGGCGGGCGCCGAGGCGGCGTCCGCATCCGACGTCTTCGCGATCTCCTCCTCGATCTTCGCCGTCACGTCCGGGAGCGCGGGCGCGCCGTCCGCGGTCGAGAACTTGATCCCGTTGTACTCGGGCGGATTGTGCGATGCGGTGAAGTTGATCGCGCCGAGCGCTTTCTTTTCGCGGATCGTAAACGCCACGACGGGCGTCGGGACGTCGCGGCTCGCGCGGAGGGGGCGGACGCCCTCTCGCACGAGGATGCGCGAGGCCTCGTCCACGAAGCGCTCGTTGAGGAACCGCGTGTCCGAGGCGACGACGAGGCCGCGCCCGGCATCCCCCGAAGCCTTCGCGACGCGGGCGATCGCGGTCACGACGCGCCGCGCGTTCGGGAACGTGAATTCCTCTCCCAGAACCGCGCGCCAACCGGAAGTACCGAAACGGATCATGAGGCCGTAGGATTCTACGGTGCCCAGGTCCCCGTTGGCGCATCGAAGTTTCGTCGGCGGTGCGGCACTGCTCGCGGCCGCATGCGCGACGACGCCCGCGGGGCGCACGGACACGGCGGTTCCCGTCGTCCGGCGGGGCGGAGGCGTGGGCTCCGGGACCTACGCCGAGCGGTTCCCGGAGGCAAAGGCGCGTCTCTTCGAGCTCCTGAACCGCGAGCGCCGCTCGGCAGGGGTCGCGCCTGTCGCGTACGACCTCCTCGGTGCAAGCGTGGGCGACGCGTTCTGTCTCGACTCCGCGACGGCGCGCTCGTCGGGGCACTGGGACACGGCGGGCCGGCCGCCATATCTCCGCTGGGCGCTCGCGGGAGGCGTCGACTACCACGCCGAGAACTTCAGCGCCCTGACCCGCACCGGCTCGATCGTCGAGGAGCGGGAGGTTTCGCGCCTCCTCCTCGAGGCTCACGAGCAGATGATGGCCGAGCGGCCGCCGGACGACGGGCACCGGCGGACGGTCGTGGACCCGGACTGGACGCACGTGGGCATCGGCGCCGCCGTGGCGGGCGGCGAGTTCCGGATGGTGGAGGAGTTCAGCCGCCGCGTCGCGCTGTGGGTCGAGGTTCCCCGGGCGCCCGTTCCGGCCGGGTCTACCGCACCGTACGCCGTCAAGCTCCCTTCCGGCTGGAGTCTCGTCTCTCTCGAGGTCGGCTTCGAACGGGCGCCGAGCCCGTTGTCGCGCGAGGAGATCCGCCGTCGCGGCTCTTATTCCTATCCTCTCCCGTCCCGGCGCCTCCTCGCGCGCGCTCCCGTGAACACGCAATACGCGGACGGGTCGAAGGGGGAGATCGATCTCTTGAGCGGCGTGGCGCGCGCGCGGATTCCGCTCCTCTCGGGGCCGGGCCACTACTACGTCTTCGTGTTCGCGGCGCCGTCTTCATACGACGGCCGCCCGCTGTCGCCGCTCGCGGTCGCGCTCATCCAGGCCGTGCGGACGGGCCGCGTGGAAAGCGAACGTCTCCCCCGGCTAGACTCGATCCCGAGATGAACGAGTTCACCGCGGACGAGGCGCGCTCGCTCGCCCCCTACTTCACGAACGTCGACGCGCACGTCTTCGGCCTGCGCCTCCCGCAGGAAGTGGCGGGTGCGCTGTTCTCGCGCTACAGCCGGTCCGGGAAGAGCCTGCGGCGCGTGTTTCTGGACGAGTTCCGCGGGGAAGCGGGCCTCCTCACGGGCGCCGAAGCCGCTAACGACGGGGAGGCGCTACGGAAGGCGCGCGCGTTCTACGACCGCGTGCTCGTGGGATACGGCGACGACTCCGTCGCGCAGCTCGGCGGGGCGCACCTCGCGATCGAGCGCGTCTCGAACGTGACGGCCCAGGTCCTGGAGGACGCGCGCATCGGCATCGCGTTCCTCGAGAAGTCGACCCGGTACGTGAGGTTCGACCAGAGGGACGCGGACGGCGATTTTCTCTGGTCGAGGGAGCCGACGCTCATGGCCTCGCGCCACCGGCACGCGTACGTCGCGCTCATGGACCGCCTGTTCGGTGCATACGCAGATCAGATCGACGCGATGATCGCGCACATCGAGAGGGTGCTTCCCATGGAGTCCGTCGCGGCCCGCCACCCGAAGACGGGCGAGACGCTGGACTTCGCGGACGTGAAGCGCGACGAGGAGCTGCTGCGGGCGGCGAAGCGGGCCTATGCGGCGACCGTGCGGGCGCACGCCTGCGACGTCATGCGGAGCTACCTTCCGGCCGCGACGCTGACGAACCTCGGAGTCTTCGCGACGGGACAGGCGTACGAGCACCTCCTCAACCGGCTCCTGACGCACCCGTCGCACGAATGCCGCGCCCTCGCGGCGGCGATGCGCCGCGAGCTGGATCGTCTGATCCCGTCCTTCGTGAAGAGATCGGCCCCCAGCCTCTTCAAGGAAGACCTGAACGCCCGGGCGGCAGAGGCGGCCGGGCGCCTCGCCGCGAAAACCGGTACGTCCGGCGCGCCGGGCACGCCCGTCACGCTCGTCGGTTTCGATCCCGACGCGGAGGAAAAAGTCCTTGCGGCCCTTCTCTACCCGCACGGGAGCCTGCCGCTGTCGGACGTGAGGGATCGCGTGCGCGCGATGCCGGGAGGGGAGCGTATGACGCTTCTCGCCTCCCTCGCGTCCGGGCGAAGGAGCCGGCGCGACAAGCCGCCCCGTGCGCTGGAGGAGGCGTCTTACTCGTTCGACCTCATGGGGAATCTCGGGATCTACCGGGACCTCCATCGCCACCGGCTGCTCTCCCAGGAACGCCAGCCGTTCTCGACGGCGCACGGGTACGAAACGCCGCCCGAGATCGCCGAGGCGGGTCACGAGCCCGTGTTCAAAGAGTGCATGGAGCGCGCGCACGACCTTTTCGAGTCCGTGAAGAAGGACCATCCCGTCGAAGCGCAGTACGTCGTGCCCTTCGCGTTCCGGGTGCGCTGGTACGTCACGATGAACCTGCGCGAGGCCGTGCACCTGTGCGAGCTACGCTCGATGCCGCAGGGCCATCCCGACTACCGGCTCGTCGTCCAGGAGATCTGGCGCCGCATCGAGGAGGTCCATCCGGGGCTCGCGGCGTGGGGCGCGTTCGTGAACCGGGACGCCTACCGCCTCGGCCGCCTCCAGTCGGAGATTCGGACCGAATGGAAGAGGGCCGGCACCGCCTGAACCGTCACTCGGGGGCGAGTAGGCCGTCGAGGCCTGCGAGGACCGAGGCCGGGGTCTCGTCCACCCGCGCGAGATAGACCGGCATCGCCCCGGGGATCTCGTGGTAGATCTCCATCAGGATCTCGGGAGCGTCCGTCACGACGGCGTCTATGCGCGCCGACCGGCCGAGGCGCTCGAGCATCGCCTCCGTGCCCCGCGCGCCGACGAGGGTCGTCGTGGCCGGCGCGATCGCGCGCAGCTCGTCGAGAAGGTCGTGGCGGTCCGCCGTCGCGACGAGAACGTGGAGCATGGCGGACCGATCTTCGCTCATCCCAGGTTGCAAACCGAGCCCGCCGGGTCGAGGATGGCCCGCGGCCCGTGACAGCGACGCGACCGATTTACCTCGACTACCACGCCACGACGCCGGTCGACCCGCGCGTCTTCGAGGTGATGCGGCCGTACTTCACGGAACATTTCGGAAACGCGGCGTCCAGGAGCCACGTCTTCGGTTGGCGCGCCGAGGCCGCCGTCACGGCCGCGCGCGAAGCGGTCGCGCGCCTCGTCGGGGCGAATCCCCGCGAGATCGTGTTCACGTCCGGCGCCACCGAGGCGGACAATCTCGCGCTCCTCGGCGCGGCGCGCGCGCGCCGCGCCGCCGGCGCCCACGTCGTCACGTCGGCGATCGAACATCCCGCCGTCCTCGATCCCTGCCGCCGGCTGGAAACGGAGGGCTTCGACGTCACGTACCTCTCCCCGGACCGGGAGGGCCTCACGAGTGCGGCCGCCGTCGCCGGGGCGCTCCGGAAGGAGACGGTCCTCGTGTCCGTCATGGCGGCGAACAACGAGATCGGCACGCTGAATCCGATCGGCGAGATCGCGCGCCTCTGCAAAGAGCGCGGGATCCTCTTCCACACGGACGCCGTGCAGGCGCTCGGAAAGATTCCCCTCGACGTGCACGGCCTCGGCCTCGACCTCGTTTCGCTGTCGGCCCACAAACTGTGCGGCCCGAAAGGCGTCGGCGCCCTCTTCGTGCGGGCCGTGAACCCGCGCGTGCGGCTCGATCCGATCCTCTTCGGAGGCGGGCACGAACGCGGCTTCCGGCCCGGCACGCTCGACGTGCCCGCGATCGTCGGATTCGGAGCCGCGGCCGATCTCGCGCGGGTGGAGGGAGAGGCCGAATCGCGTCGCGTCTCCGCGCTCCGGGACCGGCTCTGGGAGCGACTGAAGGCAGTTGTCTCCAGCGTCTCGCGGAACGGCCATCCGGCGCTCACGCTGCCCGGAAATCTGAACGTGACGATACCCGGTGCGCCGGCGGACGCCGTCATGTCCGGTGCGAGGGACGTCGCCGTTTCGTCGGGCTCCGCGTGCACGTCCGCGTCGGCCGAGCCGAGTCACGTCCTCCTCGCTCTCGGCCGGACGCGCGAGGACGCCGAATCCTCGATCCGGTTCGGGCTGGGCCGCTTCACGACGGACGAGGAGATCGATCGGGCCGCGGACGCCATCGTTCGCTCGGTCGCGAGAGTGCGCGCGGAGCGGTCGCGCGCGGGAATCCCGGCGTGACGCGCGGCGATTCTCCGAGACCCGTCGGGACGATTCTCGCGGCCGTTCTCACCGCCGCGGTTTTCCTCCCGACGCTCGCGTCGCGGAAGGGCCGCGGCGCGCCTCAGGGATCCGTTCCGGCGACCGGCGACGTAAGAGTCACCGTGACCGTCCAGGGCTCCGACCACCGCGTCCTCCCGGCCGCGCAGGCGATCGTGTGGATTCCCGCTGTTCCCGGCGCGCCGAGGCCCGCGTCCCGACCAGCCCCGGCGACCCCGCTGCGGATCGCGTCGAAGGGCAAGCGGTTCGAGCCGCGCATCACCGCCGTTCCCGCCGGGGCGACGGTCGAGTTCCCGAACCTCGACCGGATCTTTCACAACGTCTTCAGCCTTTCGCCGGGCGCGACGTTCGATCTCGGCCTCTACCGCAACGGAGCCTCGCGCACGAAGACCTTCGACACGCCCGGGCTCGTCCGCGTCTACTGCAACATCCATCCCCAGATGGCGGCGTATCTCCTCGTCCTCGACGGGACGAACTGGGCGCAGGCGGGCTCCGACGGTGGCGCGATCCTGACCCGCGTGGCCACGGGCCGCGTCGCGGTGCGCGCGTGGGACGAGAAGGGCGGTGACTACCAGGGGACCGTCGACGTCGTCGCGGGAAAGACCGCGACGCTCGCAATCGCGCTCGACGGCTCGAACTTCCGCGACGCGCCCCACACGAACAAGTACGGAAAGAAATATCCTCCGCCGGACGACGATGCGAACCGGTACTGACGCTCCGCACCCGGCCTCGGGAGAGTCCACGAGGGTCGTGCCTCTGGACACGGGCGCGCCCACGCCGGCGATGCCGCTGCCCCCCGCTGTCCCGCCCGTAACTCGCGGGACCGCCCGCGCCGGCCCGGGGCTCGCGACGAAATTTTCCGTCGCGGCCGCGCTCCTCGTCGTCCTCACACTCGGCGGCGCCGTCACGGTCGCCACGTGGCGCGCGAACGAAGTCGCCGAGAAGAGCATCCGCGAGAGCCTGGCCGCGATGCCGGAGACCTTCCACGCGTACCAGGGGAGCCTCGAAGACTCCCTGCGCCGGCAGGTCACGAGCGTCGCGGACGAGCCGGGAACGAAGAGCCTCTTCGACGCGAAGGACGCGCGGACCCTGCACGATTGGACGGTCGACAAGGCCTCGAAGCTGAACGCGCGGACGGTCTTTCTGTTCGACGCGAACGGCGTCCTCCTCGACCGGAGCGACCAGGAGGTCGACGAGGAGCACCGTCCGTCCTTCGCGACGGTCAAGTGGGTGGCGGACGCGCTCCTCGGAATGCCGGGGACGGCGGTGATCCGGGAGGGCAAGGTGCTCGCGACGGTCGCGTCCGTACCCGTCCTCGCGGGTGACATGGCCGTCGGCGAAGGGCGCCTCAGGGGCGCGCTCGCCGTGGCGACGGCGCTCGACGAGAAGCGCGCGCGCACGCTCCGCGGCATCACGAACGGCCAGACGGGTTTTCTCGCGAATACGGCGAAGCGCGGCGAGCCCCCGCGCGTCGAGCTCTCCGCGGCGACGGAGGCCTTTCGGGGCGACCTCCTCGTTCCGGCTCTCGCGAGCGACCGCGCCGCCGTCGACTCGCTCTTCGGACAGGGACAGGCCGTGGGGCCGCTCGACGTCCTCGTGGCGGGGGACCGCCGCGTCGTGGCGGCAGTCCCCCTGAAGAGCGCGACGGACGAGACGCTCGGGGCCTTCGTCGTGTCGCGCTCGCGCGACGAGGAGACGGCCGCGTTCCGGCGCATCCGCGACACGCTCCTCCTCGTGGGCGTCCTCGCGCTCGTTCTCGCTCTGCCCGCCTCCTTCGCGATGGGGCGCAGCATCGCCCGCCCCCTCGCCGAGCTCGCGAAGGGCGCGGCGGAGATCCGCGAAGGAAACCTCGAGGTCAAGCTGCCGGAGGCGGGCGGGGACGAGGTCGGCGCGCTCGCCCGGGCATTCTCGGCGATGGTCGGGGAACTCAAGGAGAAGGCGGCCCTCGAGCAGATGCTGGCCGACCTGCGCACGCCGGCGGACCAGGCCACGCAGGCGCACGGGTTCGGGACGGCCCGGCCGCCCGCACCGCCCGACGCGGCGGCCCGCGCCTTCGCGGGTCCCCGCGCGGGCAGCCTCTTCGCGGGGCGCTACGAGATTCTCAGCACGCTCGGCAAGGGCGGAATGGGCACCGTGTACCGCGCGCTCGACCGGGAGCTCGACGACGAGGTGGCCGTGAAGGTCCTCCAGCCGGAGGCGTTCGACGAGGGTGCGACGATCGGGCAGACGCTCAAGCAGGAGATCCGCCTCGCGAGGAAGATCACGCACCGGAACGTCGTGCGCACGCACGACCTCGGCGAGGCCGACGGCCTCCGCTTCCTCACGATGGAATACGTGCCCGGCACGACGCTGCGCGACATCCTCGACAAGAAAGGCGCGCTCGCGCTCGCGCCGGGCCTGCAGATCGCAAAGCAGCTCTGCCGGGGTCTCGCGGCCGTCCACGAGGCCGGGATCATCCATCGCGACATCAAGCCGCCGAACATCATGGTCCTCCCTAACGGCGTCGTGAAGCTCATGGACTTCGGGATCGCGCGGGCGGCCGAAGGAGCCGATCCCGCGACCCAGGGCGGCGACACGGTCGGCACGCCGTACTACATGAGCCCCGAGCAGGCGCGCGGCCGTGAGCTCGACGCGCGCAGCGACATCTACTCGGTCGGCGTCGTCCTCTACGAGATGTTCGCGGGCAAGCGCCCGATCGAAGGCCGCGAGCCGGGCGAAGTGATGCGCAAGCACGTGTCGTTCGCGCCGAAGCCGATCACGGCGCTGAGGCCGGACCTGCCGGATCTCCTCGAGCGCGTCCTCATGTCCTGTCTCGCGAAGAATCCGGCGGAGCGTCCGCCGACCGCGAACGACCTTTACGGCGCGCTCCAGCGCGTTGGCGCCTGAGGCGCGGGAAGGAACGGATGGCGGGCGTTCTCAAGGACAGGCTTCGCGCCGGCGAGGTCGTGCACGGCCTCCTGTCTCCGAACGCCGAGCCCGATCTCGTCGAGACGCTCGGCCGGCTCGGCTTCGACCTCTACCTTCTCGACACGGAACACGGCACCGCGGGTCCGCCCGAAGCGGCGGGAGTCGTGCGCGCCTGCGAGGGAGCGGGCCTCGCGCCTCTCGTGAGGCCGAGGGCGCTCGACGCGAAGCTGATCCTGCAGTTCCTCGACGCGGGGATGACGGGCGTCATGCTGCCCGGCGTGAGGAGCGCGGAGGACGTGAGGCGCCTCGTCGAGGCCGCGAAATATCCGCCCGAGGGCCTGCGCGGCCTCGCGGCGATGCGCGCGAACGGCTTCCTTCTCGGGGCGGAGAAGCAGGAGGACTGGATCCTCCGGGCGAACCGCGAGACTCTCGTCCTGCCCCAGATCGAGACGAAAGAAGCGCTCGAGGGCGTGGAGGAGCTCGCGTCCGTGCCGGGCATCGACGGTTTCATCGTCGGCCCGCGCGACCTCGCCCTCGCGCTCGGCTTTCCCGACGGGCCGAGTCACCCCGAAGTCGAGGCCGCGATCGACCGCGTGGCGGAGGTTGCGAAAAAGCGCGGTCTCGTCGTCGGCACAGTCGCGCCAACAGGAGTCCGCGCGAAGGACCTCGCCGCGCGGGGCCTGTCGATCCTGCTCCACTCGGTGACCGCCCTTCTCAAGACGGGCGCCGAGACCTATTTCCGCGCGGCGAAGGGCTGACGGCTCCAGGTCCACTCCTTCGCGGCGGGCTTGCTGCCGTGCGTGCCCTCGATCCGCGCGTGGAGCGTCTCGCCGTCCCGGAAGCGAAGGAAACACGCGTCCGTCTCAGCTCTTGCTGATGAACCCCCACGGCGACGCCTGCCGCGCGTGGGGATCGAAGACGCCGCGGGGCGCGGCGTGCTCGGGCAGCTCGAGCGCGCGGCCGGGCCGCACGACGGCCATCAGCGTTTCGCGGTGCGTCTTCACGAGGCGGCGCACGGGCGCGCCGGACGCGGCCTCGAGAAGAATCGGGGCCGACTCGGGTCCCATCTTCGCGAGGTACGCCTCCCAGACGGCCTCGACGACGGGCATCCCGCGGAACGTGACGTTCGGCATCTTGCGGAACGCGCGGTCGAGACGGTTCATCTTCTCCTCGAGAGCGAGAGGATCGTCGAGCGGCTCGTTCTCGAACGGCGTGTGGGGCTTCGGGATGAACGCGTTCACGGTCGGGACGAGCGTGCCCACGCGCCCGCGCTTGCGCCCCTCGTCGAGAAAGACGAGCCGCAGCGCGTCGACGAGCCCCACGACGTCGTCGACGTCGGAGTCCGTCTCGCCCGGGAGGCCGACCTGCAGGTAGAGCTTGAGCTGCGTGATTCCCGAGCGCGCGATGAGGCGCACCTTCTCGAGCAGCATCTCGTCCGACACCTTCTTGTTGATCGCGCGGCGGAGGCGCTCGTTGCCCGCCTCGGGCGCGATCGCGAGCGCGCGCTCGCCCTGTTTCGTGAGGATCGCGAGGATCTCCTCCGAGATCGCGTCGATCTTCACGGAGGAAAGGGCCACGTGGTAGTCGAGGGCCGCGAGTCCGCGCAGGATCGGGAGGATGTCGGGATGGTCCGCGACGGCGGTCGCGATGAGGCCGGCGCGGGACGTGAGCGGCCGGTTGCGCTTCGCGATCTCGAGGACCGCGTCCGCGGTCACGCGCACTTGCGGAGCCATCGCGTACGCGGCCCAGCAGAAGCGGCACATCTCGGAGCAGCCGCGCGCGATCTCGATGAGGAGCTTGTCCGAGAGCTCGGTGTTCGGGGTGAGGAGCGTCGTGTGGGGCGGCTCGCGCAGCGCGCCTTCACCGGCCTTGAACTGCTGCACGACGATTTTCCCGCCCTCGGCGCCCTCCGCGCGCGACCCGTGGACGGCCGGAACGTAGAGCCCCGGGACCGCGGCGAGCGCGGCGAGCGTGGCGTCGCGCGTCAGGTCGCGCCGGAGCGCGTCCGCGAGCGACGGAACGATCTTTTCCGCGTCGCCCATCGCGAAGACGTCGACCCAGGCGGCGAGGGGCGCCGGGTTGATACGCGCGCAGTCTCCGCCCACGAGGACGATCGGGTCGCCGTCGCCGCGCGCGGTGCGCTCGAGGGGAATCCGCGCGGCGGGGAGGAGCCTCAGGAAGTTGATGTAGTCCATCTCCCACGAGATCGAGAAGGCGACGAGAGGGAAGTCCCCGAGCGGCGTGTCCGTCTCGAGCGTGCGCGGGCCTCGCCGGTCCGCGTCCTCGTCCGCGAAGAACCGGTCGCAGGCGATGTCGTCCTCGCGATTCAGCAGGCGGTACACCCACTGGAAGCCGAGGTTCGACATCCCGACCTCGTAGGAGTTCGGGAAGCCCAGGGCGACGCGCGTCCGCCCGTGGCGGGTGAGGTTTTCCGTGGACCGTTCGGCGGCGAGGAGCTGCCGCCGGCGGTCAGCCGGGGATTGGGTCACTCTCCTCCGTGATCCCTTCGAAGAGGATCGTCGACAGATAGCGTTCGCCCGTGTCGGGAAGCATCGCGAGGAGGACCGAGCCCTTCGGCGCCTTCTCGGCGACCTTCTTCGCCGCGGCGAACGTCGCGCCGGAGGAGATGCCGCAGAAGATCCCCTCCTTGAGGGCGAGCTCGCGGGCGGCGTCCCGCGACTCGACGTCCGTCACGAGGACGGCCTCGTCGTAGATCTTGCGGTTGAAGACGGCGGGCACGAAGTCGGCCGTCCAGCCCTGGACCTTGTGCGGCGCCCACGTCCCCTGCGTGACCATCGGGGCCGCGGCCGGCTCCGTGAAGACGATCTTCACTTCGGGACGCGCGACCTTCAGGACTTCGCCGACGCCGGTCAGCGTTCCGCCCGTTCCGATGCCGGAGACGAAATAGTCGAGGCGTTTCCCCGCGAAGTCGCGGAGAATCTCGGGCCCCGTCGTATTGCGGTGGTACTGCGGGTTGGACGGGTTCTCGAACTGCTGAGGCAGGAACCAGCCGTGCTTGTCGGCGAGCTCCTGCGCCTCCTTCACCATCCCCGACGCCCGGCCCGCGGCCGGGCTCAGGATGACCTTCGCCCCGAGGCCCTTCATGAGCTTGCGCCGTTCGACCGAGAACGAGTCGGCCATGATCGCGACGAAGGGATATCCCTTGACCGCGCAGACCATCGCGAGCCCGATCCCGGTATTCCCGGACGTCGCCTCGACGACGGTCTGGCCGGGTTTCAGGAGGCCGCGTTGCTCGGCATCCGTGATCATCGCGAAGGCCAGCCGGTCCTTCACGGAGCCCATCGGGTTGAAGGCTTCGCACTTCACGTACATCGTCGTGCCCTGGGGCGCGAGGCGGTTGATGCGCACGATCGGAGTGTTGCCGATTGTCCCGAGAATGTCGTCGTAGATCACGCCTGTCCTCCTCCCGCGCGGCATGGGGATTGCGGACTCAGCCGCCGGGACGCGATATTGTATCGACAGGAGCACGTATGAGACTCAACCGCACCGGATTCGCACTGGCAATCCTTCTCCTTTCGGGGGCGGCGGACACCCGCGGAGCCGAAATCACTCCCGATCCGTGGCCGCGGGAGTTCACGACCCCGAAGGGCAACACCGCCGTCATCTACCAGCCCCAGATCGAGACCTTCAAAGGAGACACGCTGACGGGCCGCGCGGCCGTCTCCGTCACGAAGAAGGACGAGAAGACGACGAAGTTCGGCGTCATCTTCTTCTCGGCTGGCGTCTCCGTCGACCGGGACGACCGGTCCGTCGAGATCCTTCGCCTTAAGGTGAACCGCGTGAGGTTCCCCGAGATCACCCCCGAGAAGGAGAAGGCGTTCGCCGGAATCGTGGAGGCCGAGGTCCCGAAGTGGAACCTCGTCATGGCGTACGACCGCGTGCTCGAGGCCGTCAAGGTCTCGGACCGCGAGAAGAGAAGCGCGCACGGGCTGAAGAACGAGCCGCCGAAGGTTCTCTTCGTCCAGGAGCCGACGGTTCTCGTGCTCCTCGACGGCGAGCCGCAGCTCCGGGACGTCGAGGCGGCGCCGGGGCTGAAGGTCGTCGTGAACACGGCGTTCTTCATGGTGCTCGACACGCGCAACAACCGTTACTACCTCGCGGGCGGAAAGAAGTGGTGGTACGAGGCGCCCGACGCGAAAGGCCCGTGGCGCGCGATCGGCGGCCCGCCTGCGGACATCGCGGACCTCTCGGCGCAGGCCCATGCCGCTCAGAAGAAGGGCGACGCGGACACTCCGGACGAGGACGGGACCGAGGCGGCGAACCCGCCGAAGATCCTCGTCGCTACCGAGCCGACCGAGCTCATCGTGTCCGAAGGCAAGCCGTCGTTCAAGCCGGTCGCCGGGGCCGGCGCCGACCTCCTTTCGATGGAGAACACAGAGAGCGACGTTCTCCTCGACGTCCCGACGCAGAACTACTACGTGCTCCTCTCGGGCCGCTGGTTCCGCGCCAAGACGCTCTCCGGCGGGTCCTACGCGTATGTTCCACCCGATAAGCTGCCCGCGAGCTTCGCGAAAATCCCGCCCGACTCGGACATCGGCGACATGCGCGCCAGCGTGCCGGGCACGGACGAGGCGGAGGACGCGGTCCTCGATGCTGAGATTCCGCAGACGACGGCCGTGAAGCGCTCGGAGGCGAAGCTCGACGTCCAGTACGACGGCGAACCGAAGTTCATTTCTATCGAAGGAACGAAGACCGAGTACGCCATCAACACGCCGACCTCGGTCCTGAGGATCGCGGGCCGCTACTACGCCTGCGCGAATGCGGTCTGGTACGTCGCCGATTCGCCCACCGGACCGTGGGATCTCGCGGACGCCGTTCCGAGCGACGACATCGACCAGATTCCGCCGAGCGCGCCCGTCTACAACGTGAAGTACGTCCGCGTGTACGACTCGTCCCCCGACGAGGTCACCTATGGCTACACGCCCGGCTACGAGGGCTGCTACCCGTGGGGGGGCACGGTCGTCTGGGGGACGGGCTGGTATTACCGTCCGTGGATCGGCCCTGTCTTCTGGTGGCCGCGCCCGTACACGTGGGGCTTCCACGCGCATTACACGCCGTGGTCGGGATGGGGCTTCGGCGCGTCGTGGAGCTATCCGTTCTTCAACACGAGCTTCGGCTGGGGGCGCTTTTTTCACCCGGTCGGATGGGGCCGCCCGGGCCATCTCGGGAGCGGCTGGGGAAGCCGCCGGGGCTGGTTCGGGCCCGGCGGGTACCGCCCCCCGACCGCCATCGTGAGCCACTACTGGGGCAGCCGGCCGGGCGGAATCCGACCGCCGAGCTGGAAGACCGGGGCCGGTTTCGTCGGCGGCGTTCACCGGCCGGGAGTCGTCGGCCTTCCGGGACGGCTCGGCCGGGGCAGAACGCTCGGCTTCAGCCCGCCCCAGAAGGACATCCGCCCCGTGAGGATCCAGAACAACATCTACGCGCGGATTCCCGAGCGTGCGCGTGTAGCCCCCATGCCGCCTTCGCACGGGCCGGGCGTGCGCCCGGTCGACCGCGGCAACAACGTCTACGCGGGAAGTAACGGCGAGGTCTATCGGAAGACGCCGGACGGATGGCAGCAGCGCGACAAGGATGCCTGGAGGAGCCCGGCCGGCAGTCCGGGGCGGGTCGTGACGCCGCGGGAACGTCCCGTGACGCGCGAGGTCCCTCGGCGGGAGCTGAACCGCGAGGTCCAGGCGCGCGAGCGCGGCGAAGCGCGCGCGAGGAGCTGGTCGCGACCGCAGCAGCAATCCCGGCCCGCGCAGGCGCAGCCGAGGTCGCCCTCGCCAGTGCAGCACTCCGCGCCCTCGGGCGGCCGCTCCGAACCGCAGCGCCGCTAAGCGCTAGGATGCGCCCGGCCCCGGAAGGAGAACCTTTCGGGGCCGGAGCACGTTCCTGATCACCGAGGAGTGGCGATGTATTACGTCATCGGAGCGAACGGAAGTCAGTACGGACCGGTCGACGAGGCGGCGATCCGGGCGTGGGTCGCGGAGGGCCGCGTCGGGGCGCCCAGCCTCTCTTTCAAAACGGGCGAATCCGGCTGGGTCCCTCTCCAGACGCGTGAGGAGTTCCGCGACCTGCTCGCGGCGACTCCCGCCGCGCCTCTCCCTGCCGCGAGCGGGGCCGTTGCCGCTCCGCCTCTCGGTGCTCCTCGTCCGGCCGACGCGAAGGAGTGGCTCGTCGCGTTGCTTCTGTCGATTTTCCTCGGGACGTTCGGCGTCGACCGCTTCTATCTCGGGCACGTCGGCCTCGGTCTCCTGAAGCTCTTCACGCTCGGAGGCTGTGGCATCTGGTGGCTCGTCGACGTGATCCTCATCGCGACGAACTCCCTGAAGGACTCGCAGGGGCGGCTGCCCTACAAGACGCCCTGATCAGGGACGCGCGGAGCGCGCCGCGGGATCCGCCTTCGGCACGGGGACGCCGTTCACGGACACGTCCGAGGTCCACGAGAACGCGGCGGCGGCGTCCGCGAAGAGGTCGCGAGCGTGCGCCGTCGACTTCTCGAAGAGCCCCGCGTCCTTGGCCGCGCGCGAGAGCGCGGCGCGCGCCCACTGGGTCCAGCGCGTCCGGTCCGCGGGCGTGATCGGATTGAGCCAGCCCGACTGCTCGTCGAACCACTCGAGCCGATCGTCGATGGAGAGGATCTGCGGCGCCGGGAGTCGAACGAGGATGCGGTGCCGCGCCGCATCGGCCTCGACGTCGAACCCGTGCGCGAGGTCGAATCCTCCCGTCACCTTCCCGCGGAGCCTCAGGGTCGCGTTCTTCGGGATGTCGAAAACGAGGACGGTCTTCACTTCCTCGTACTTCACGACGTCCGCGATCTCCATCTCCACGGTCGCGAGGCGGGCGATGCGGCGGACCGCCTGGACCACGGGGGCGGACGAGACGCCCTCCCCGCGGGCCCGGAAGCGCCCGAGAAGATAGCCGCCGCCGAACAGGGTCAGGACGGCGGCCAGGGCCGCGAGGATCCCGAGGAGGAGGCGTCCGCGCACGCCCTCCAGCCTAATCGAACCCCCCATTTCGTGCGGGAGGGCCCCGAATGATGCATTCACATGGGTGCCGGACCCGCCGGACGGGGCGATAGAATCGGCATCCTTCCTGCACGGAAGTCATCGGCAACGGCTTTTGGAGGCTTCGATGCACGCTTCACGCTTTTCACGCGCTCTCTTCGGCACGTTCCTCGCGCTTCTCCTTCTGCCTCTCGGCGCGTTCGGCGCCCAGCAGGGGCGCATCACGGGAAAGGTCACGGACGGCAAAGGAACGCCCCTCCCTGACGTGAAGATCGTGGTGACGACCAAGTCGATCACGAACTTCCGGCAGGAGCTGAAGACCGACAAGGACGGCAAATGGGGGACGATCCTGAACGACTCGACGATCTCCTACCTCTACCACTTCGAGAAGCAGGGCTACATGTCCTTCGACCAGGAGAAGAAGGTCCCGATCGGTTCCTCGGAGGTCCTCGACGCCCAGCTCCTCACGCAGTCGCAGGCGATCGAAAAGGGAGTCGTGAAACAGGTCGATGACCCCTTCACGACGAGCTACAACGCGTCCGTCGAGGCCTATCAGGGGGGCGACCTCGACACCGCGTTCGCGAAGGCGCAGGAAGCCATCAGACTCGGCCCTGACAAGGCGAACGCCTACAACCTCGGAGCGACGATCGCTCTCAAGAGGAAGGACTGGGACAACACGATCCTCTACGGCGAGAAGTCCTTCGCGCTCGAGCCCGACAACACCCCGCTCATCGGCATTCTCATGGAGGCCTACCGCGGCAAGGGCGACAAGGCGAAGGCGGCCGAGTACGAGAAGAAGTTCGTCGCCGCGAACCCCGACCAGCCGGAGTTCGTCTACAACCAGGCCGTCGACTTTTACAACAAGAACGACTTCAAGGCCGCCGAGCCGCTTCTCAAGAAGGTCATCGAGGGCAAGCCCGACTTCGCGAAGGCCCACTACCTCCTCGGCATGTCGTACGTGAATCTCAACAAGATCCCCGACATGAAAAAGCACCTCACCGAATACCTCAGGCTCGATCCGAAGGGTGCCGACGCCTCGACCGCGAAAGAGATGCTCGAAGCGTTCAAGTGACGCCGTTCCTCATCGGTCTCGCCGGCGGGACGGGTTCGGGCAAGACGACGGTCGCGAACGCGATCGCCGCGCGCGTGGGGGAAGATCGCATCGCGATCCTGTCCCACGACGCGTACTACCGCGACTTCGTGGACCTGCCGAAGGACATCCTCGACCGGCAGAATTTCGACCACCCGGACTCCCTGGAGAGCGAGCTTCTCGTCCGCCACCTGAAGGCGCTCAAGCAGGGGATGGTCGTCGAGACGCCGATCTACGACTTCAAGGTCCACCGCCGCGCGCCGGAGACCCGCCGCGTGGAGCCTCGCAAGGTGATCCTCGTGGACGGAATCCTCATCTTCGCCGAGGCGGAGCTCCGCAGGCTCTTCGACGTGAAGATCTACGTGGACACGGACGCGGACGTGCGGCTCATCCGGCGGCTCAAGCGCGACATCGCCGAGCGCGGCCGGTCCGTGGAGAGCGTCGTCACGCAGTACGAGTCCACGGTCCGGCCCATGCACATGGAATTCGTCGAGCCGTCCAAGCGCTACGCGGACCTCATCATCCCGGAGGGCGGCGAGAACACGGTTGCCCTCGACTTTCTCTTCGCGCGGCTCCGCGAGCTCCTCGGCGACTGAGCCCGCGGGCGGCGTCGTGAAGTGGCTACAATCGCGCCCCTGGTGAGCGCGTTTCCGCCGGTCCCCGAACAGATGGACCTTCTTCTCAAGGGTGTCGAAGCCTGCGAGAAGAGGGAGGAGCTCGAGAAGAAGCTCGTCCGCTCCCTTAAGACCGGCAAGCCTCTCCTCGTGAAGGTGGGTTTCGACCCCTCCGCCCCGGACCTCCACCTTGGTCACACGGTCGTGTTCCGCAAGATGCGGCACTTCCAGCGCCTTGGGCACTCCATCGTGTTCCTGATCGGCGACTTCACGGGGATGATCGGCGACCCCACGGGCAAGAAGGTGACGCGCCGGCAGCTCACGAAGGACGAAGTCCTCGCGAACGCGGAGACATACAAGGCGCAGGTCTTCAAGATCCTCGATCCCGAAAGGACGCGCATCGCGTTCAACTCCGAGTGGCTGTCCGCGCTCGGCGCCGAGGGCCTCGTGCGCCTGTCGGCCAAGTACACGGTCGCGCGTCTCCTCGAGAGGGACGACTTCGCGAAGCGCTTCAAGGAGGGCAAGCCGATCGCCGTTCACGAGCTGCTCTATCCGCTCTGCCAGGGGTACGACTCCGTCGCGCTCTCGGCGGACGTCGAGCTCGGGGGAACGGACCAGCTCTTCAACCTCCTCGTCGGCCGCGACCTCATGAGGGAGTCGGGGCAGGAACCGCAGGTCGTCATGACGCTGCCGCTCCTCGTCGGCACGGACGGCGTCGAGAAGATGTCGAAGTCGCTCGGGAACGCGATCGGGATCGCCGAGAGCCCGGACGAGATCTTCGGCAAGGTGATGTCCATTTCGGACACGTCGATGTGGACGTACTACACGCTGCTCACGGACCTCACGCCTGCCGAGATCGAGGTCATGCGCGCGGAGTCGGCGGTGGGCACCGTGCACCCGAAGGCCCGCAAGATCGATCTCGCGGGGCGCATCGTCGAGGACTTCCACGGGAAGGACGCCGCGCTGCGCGCCCGGGAGGAGTTCGACAAGAGGTTTTCGGGCGGAGGAGGTTCGGTCTCGGCGGAAGAAGTTTCGCTAGGGCAGGGGTCGTCGTCTGCAAATTTCTTCGAAGGGCAATTGACGGACGTGCTCGTCGCGGCCGGACTCGTGGCGAGCAAAACCATCGCGCGGCAGAAGATCCGCGAAGGCGCCGTGTCGACGTCGCCGGACGGGCAGGCGTGGACGAAGGTCGAGTCGCCCGCCGACGTCCTGAAGGTCGGCCCCGAAGGAATCTTTCTCCGGATGGGGAAGAAGTTCGTCAGGCTGACGCAGTGACGCGCCGGGTTGCGCGGCCGACGGTTCTGCTCGTCGGCGGTGCCGGGCGGATGGGGCGGCTCTTCGCTCGCTACTTCCGGCGCAAGGGCCATTCCGTGATGATCGCCGATCCCGCCGGCGTTCCGCGCGGCTTCACGAAGGGAACCCTCGACGAGGCGGGGCGCGCGGACGTCGTCGTGATCGCGGCGTCCCTCGACAACGCCGCCGCGGCTCTCGGCGCGGTCCTCGACAGGCGGCCGAAGGGGCTCGTCTTCGACATCGCGAGCCTCAAGGCACCGCTCCTGCCGCTCTTCGAGCGCGCACGAAGGGAGGGCGTCGCCCTCGCGTCGGCGCATCCGATGTTCGGGCCCGACGCGCGCTTTTCCGGCCGTGACTTCCTCGTCCTCGACGCGGGAAACGCGTCCGCCGCGCGCCGTGTCGCGCGCCTCTTCGCCGGCGAGGGCCTGAAGGTGAGGACGATGCCGGCCGGGGAGCACGACGCCTGGGTAGGGCGCACGATGGGACTCGCGCACCTCGTGGCGCTCGTCGCGGCGTTCGCGATGGCCGAGCTGGGCGTCTCCCGTGACGACGTGGACGGCCGCGCGACGACCTCGTTCCGCCATCTCCTCGCGCTCGTCGAGCCGATCCTCGGGCAGGACGTGGCGCTCACACACGCGATTCAGGCGGCAAACCCCGAGGCGCCGCGCGTCCTCGAGAGCCTCGCCGAGGAAGTGGAGGCGCTCCGCGCCGCACTCTTGTCTTCCGACACCCGCGTCCTCGCCGCGCGGATCGAAGCGCTGCGCCGGCCGCCCGCGCGGCGGCCATGAGAGCAGGCCTCCGGGGAGGGGCCGCGGCGTTTCTCGCCTTCGCGGCGTTCTTCGCCCTCGCGTGGCGGGCGTGGGACTCTGTCGCGCCGCTCCCCGTCTCTTTCTCCGTCATGGCGAAGTTCTGGCGTGCGGGCTCGACGACTCGGCTTCTCAACACGCAGCTCTTCCGCCGCGAGCCGGAATTCGGCGCCGCGCTCGTCAAGCAAAGCAGCTTTCTTCCGCTCGAATCAGACGTCGTCCTGACCGTGCCCGCGGGACTTCCGGACGGCAAGGCCGAGGAGATGCGCCGCAAGGCGGCCTTCGTTCTCGCGCCCCGGCGCGTCGTGCTCCGACGCGCCGAGACCGGGCGCGACGGCTTTTCGATCGCACGTTCGCCCGTGGGGAATCCACCGTGAGCCGCGCTTTTTCGCGCGCGCTCTCCGCCGTCGCGGGGCTTCTTCTAGCCTGGGGAGTCTTCACGGCGGGCGTCTTCGCGATGCGCGAGCCTTTCTCCCTGAACGATTACGCCGCGATCTGGGGGCTGAAAGCGCACGCGCTCCAGAGGTCCGGATCGCTCTCGTCGCTCTTCCGCGTGGACCCCCAGGGCGCGTTCTCGCATCCGGAATACCCGCCGCTCTGGCCTCTCCTCCTCATGGTCGCGGAGCGCGCGCGGCTGCCATTCGACGACCTCGTCGCGACGCCGCTCTGGCCGCTCCTCGCGCTCGCGGCCTCGCTCCTCGCGGTGCGGGCCGCGCGGTCGTGGAACGTCGCGTGGCCGTTCGCGCTTCTCGCGGGCGCCGCCGTTTCGCTTCTCCCGTACTGGCGCCGCTATCCCGGCTACGCGGAGGGCCTGCTCCTCGTCCTCGTTCTGGCGGCGGCCGGCGAAGCCGCGCGCGCGGGAGAGGGCGCAGCCGCGACCGCGCGGCTCTCTATCTTCCTCACGCTCGCCGTCTGGACGAAGCCCGAAGGCCTCGTGGCGGCCCTCGCTGCGAGCGCGATCCTCGCGGGGGCGCGCCGTCTGCGCGCGGCCCTCCTCGTCGCGGTGTCGGCGCTGCTCTTCGCCGCGCTCCCGTGGGCGCTCGTCGTGAGAAGTCTCGCGCCGTCGCCGCCTCCGACGGACTTCGCACTCTCGTCGTTCTCGCCCGCGAAGCTCGGGACGGCCCTCTGGGCTCTCGCCGCCGAGGGGGCTCCCGCGGGCGTTTTCGTGCTCGGGGCGACCCTGCTCCTCGCCCTCGCGCCGGAGACGCTCCGGCGCCGTCGCGCAGTTCTCGGGTGGACGGCGCTCGTGTCGGGAGCGCTGATCTTCTCTTTCGCGTTCAGCAGGCTCGACCCCCTCTGGCACGTGCGCTGGTCCTGGGACCGCATCCTGGTGGTGCCGGCCGCCGTCCTCATACTGGTGCTCGCCGAGGCTCTCGCGGAATGCGTGACGGGTCGAAGCGGAGACGCGCCGCTTCCAGCATCTCTCCGGGAGATCCCTCCGCCGGAGATTCCAGCGAAGCCTGGCCCAGCGCACTGAGGGCGAACGCGAGGGCGGCTCGGATGCGCCCCTCGTCCAGCGCGTCCAGCGCGAGCGCGCCGTCCCTCTTGCCGAGCTTCTTTCCCTCCGGGCCCACCACGAGCGGTAGGTGCGCATACGCAGGCGTCGGGAGCGAGAGCGCCCGCTGGAGCGCGATCTGCCGGGCCGTCGAGTCGAGGAGGTCCGCCCCACGCACGACCTCGGTCACGCCCTGGTCGGCGTCGTCGACGACGACCGCGAGCTGGTATGCGAACGGTCCGTCCGCGCGCTTCACGACGAAATCGCCCACGGATTTCTCTACATCTTCGAAGAGAGGACCGAGAAGAATTTCTTTGAAATGAATCAGGCAACCGGCCGTCCGAAAGCGATATGCCCGCGCAAGCCGCCCCGGTGAGAGTCCGTCGCGGCAGGTTCCGGGATAGATCCCCGCGGCCGCGGTAGCGGCCGCCTCGGCCCCATCGCCCTCCGCCGGCGCTGACGCCGCCCGCGCGAGATCCGCTCGGGAGCACGCGCAGGCAAAGCACTCTTTCCTTCTAAGAAGATCTTCAAACGCCGCGTCATAGAGCGCGATCCGCGTGGACTGAAAGGCGACCTCCCCGTCCCACGTCAAGCCGAAGTGCTCGAGTGCCCGCAGGATGTCGTCGGCCGCACCCGCGACGACGCGCGGCGTGTCGAGGTCCTCCATCCGCACGAGCCAGCGCCCTCCCACTGAGCGCGCGAAGAGCCACGACCCGACGGCCGCGACGAGACTGCCGAGGTGGAGCGGGCCCGTGGGGGAGGGCGCGAAGCGGCCGACGGTGGGCGAATCCGGCGAGAAGCTCACGAGCGGGAGGTTAACTCGCTGAATCCCGGTGGCTTGACGCGGATACGCGCGGCCCGTACGATTCGCGGCCTTCCCGCGTCCCACGGGGGCGGGTGTCCTGGTCTTTCACATTCCGCAGTAGCTCAATGGTAGAGCACCCGGCTGTTAACCGGGATGTTGTAGGTTCGAGTCCTACCTGCGGAGCCACTTAAATGGCTCAGATAGCCGGGAGAGCTTCCTTCCCGGCTCTCTTTTTATCTGCTCGAAGATTTCCTCCGACGCCGGGTTCCCGTGGAAATGAAGCCGCAGGACGCCCTCTGAGACTTCGGCTTGGGCGATGACCAGCCGGATCAGGGCACGACGCTGGTGGGGCTGCAGCTTGGCGTAGGCGGACTTGAAGCGGGCGAGGGCGGCCACGACCTGATCCCGATTCACGGCCGTCCGCTGGATCCGCTCCGCCGCGACCTCGAGTTCGCTGAGCGTCTCTTCGAGTGCCGACCGCCTCTTCGCGAGCTCCTCGAGATGCTCGCGGACGAAGACGGCCGCTTGAGACCCTTCCAGCGACCCGACGTTCCTCATCACCGCGCCCGCCTCGGCGCTCACGGACGAGAGCTCCTTGCGGGCTGCGCCCAGTCGAGACTCGATTTCGGGGAGCTCGAGGGTGAGCCGCCTGTTCGTTTCCTCGACGAGCGGCGTAAGGAGCGACGGCTTCCGCGCGAGCTCACCGATCCTTGCGACGACGACCTTCTCAATCTCCTCGGCCGGGATCCGGAATCCGCAGCCTCGGCACCTGTAATAGAAGTAAACCCTCTTCCCGATCCGGGACGTTCCCGAACACCCCTCCATGGCCTTTTTGCACTTCTCGCAGAGGAGCAGGCCATGGTTAAAGACGTAGACGTGCCGGATCTCTTTCGCGACGCTGTGGCCTGTCGTCTTGTTTTCGCCCAGCAGGCGCTGCGCCCGATCGAAGACCTCGCGGTCAATGATCGCCGGCCAGTTCGCCGGGACCTCGCGGTAGCGGAGGTGGGCGAGTATCTTCGACTCGTCCTTCCCCCTCTGCCGCTTGTTGATCTCGCGGACGCCAATGTAAGCCCGGTTATGAAGGAGCGTCCGCGTCCTCGTGTAGCCCCACGCCTGTGCCGCGTGCTCGCGGCTGCGGCGTGACCGGTACGGCTTCGTGCGGAATCCCTTGGCGTTCAACTCCTTCGCCGTCTCGAGGATTGAGCCCGTCTTCTCGTAGATCGAGAACGCGAGGCGGACGATCTCGGCGTCCTTCTCGTTGACGATTAGCTTTCCCCGATCAGATGGAGACGGAAGGTCGTAACCGAGGAGCGGCGGGCCGCCGTTCCAGAGGCCGCGCTCGCACCTCGCGAGCGTCGCATCGCGGTTCCTCTCGCAGGTTTGACCTCGCTCTAACTGGGCGAGGGCGACCGTTAGCTGCGTCGTGAAAAGCCCCTGGGCTGACGTCGAGTCGATGTTCTGCTTGAGGCAGACGAGTGCGGCGTCGTGCTCCGTCAAGAATTCATAGAAGTCGAGAAATGCTTTCAGCGACCGACTAATCCGCGCGAGGTCGGTGCACAAGACGAGGTTGATGCGCCCGGCGACGACGTCCCTACGGAGGCCTTGCATCTCGGGGCTGTTGAGCGAGAGGCTGCCCGAGATCGCCTTGAGCGTGTAAATCTCGACCCTCTCCCAGTCCTCACCCTGGGCGCGCATCTGGTCGATCTTGGCGAGAAGGCGCTGACGCTGGGTCGTGAGCGACCCCTCGTCGTTCTCGGCCTGCTGGTCGGTACTGACGCGCAGCACGAGCCCGCACCTTCTCTTGGGACCGCGCGGCGTCATCGTCGAGGGCTCCTTCATCGGTCAGTGTCCGTGCGGAAAATCGGAACACGGCGAATATGGGTTGAGGAAGTACCCCTGAAAGTCGGGCCGGTCAGCACGCCCGTTGCCAGCTGACCGGCCCTATCCCAGTTCATCTAGTTCGCCGAGGGGGACAAGGGTGTGTCGTGGAGGACGGACGCGAGCGAGCTCACTACAAGGTCCTCGGCGCCCTTCGGAATTTGATGGACCCTGACCTGGACCGAGAACGGTGGGATTGGCGAACGGCGATGGATGCCGATTGGGTTACGCCGATGGAAGCGGAGACCTCCCCTGATCGTCGCAGTCCAACGAACTCGAGGGGCTTTTCGCGACCAAGCGCGCCAGAGCCCAGTGTTGAGGGATTCGCGACGTCTGTCGGATCGCCGATAACAGCGGGAATTTATGGGACCGACGAAGTGGCTGGAGAGAGGCAGACGCCCCATTTGAAATACGAACGCCTCGCCCTGCAGAAGAAGGACGATCCAGGAACCGTGAAGTAGGAACACCCATTCCTGGGTAGTAGCGGTGGGTGAAGCGACTCTCCATCCGCCGGCGCGCCCGAACGCCGCCAGCTGATCCAAGAAGCCGAACGTGTTCTTGGCCTGGTCCGGGTGGAACGGCTCCCACTCGGTGCGGGGCCTCTCTGCGAGCGCCTGAATGATTTTCGCGGGCTTGCAGGTGCGGAGCGATCCGGCGACGTGGATGGGATATCGGGATGATTTAGTAGCGACTTGAAATTTCACGTTTTGTCCTTTGTGTGTATCGGTTGATTTCGAATGCGAGGGGGTGAAAATTGTCGAATGCGAGGTGGTGAAAAGTGTCGATAAAGGGGGGCGGAGATCTGGAGCGAGGCCGGTGACTCGTCACGGACCCCCCTCCGCTGCGCCGGCCGCTTGACTGCAGGCAGCGGAGTGCCCCGTACCTGCGTCTCGCGAACTCTGGGTACCCAGTTCTTCAGAACTACCCGACGGGGCCGGCTCCGACAACAGCGCTGCGATCGCCCAGCCGAGCAACCGAACAAACTCAACCTCTCGGCGGTCAATTCCGTCGTCGGTTGGCGTTGTCGCGGTGGCGTTCGGAAGAGCGCGTCTCACGGTGACTCGCACCATGAAAAAAAACGGCGCTCCTGGACATCCGCAGAGGCCTCTCGGAGGGGTCTAAGAGGTTTTGCTCGCTGAGCACTACAGATGACGGGTTGGAATTGACCTCTTGAGGGCCGTCGCGAGCGGTGGGGCCGTAGGATTCGTCTATGGCAAGAGCACGGCGCCCCAAGCAGTCCAGCGCGAGGTTCCCGAAGCCCCCGAGCGACTCCATGCCGGACTCCCCGAGGGTCTACCTGGAAACGCGGGAGGCTGAGGGCTGGCAGCTACGGACGTCGGACCTGCCCGCCCTTGCCCGGACGCTCGGCGAGGAGCTTCTCGTCTCGTTCTGCCGCGCCTTTGTCTGGGCAGACCGAATCACAAGCCTTCTCGCCTTCTTCCATCTATCCCTGAAGGAGTTTCCGAAGGGGTCTCCTGGCGAGCGTCGGAACTTCTTGACGTACTACCCTCTGCTGGCGAGCTCGCTCAAGGAGCTGTCACTCGCGCTCGGATCGCTGAAGATTCAGCAAAGGCGGGCGGACATCTGGGATGAACAAGCGTGGTCGGCGCTTGCCGAGATTCAGCGATTCGGCGAGGACGGATTCAATTCAAGAGTCCGGAATGCTATGGGCTTTCATCTCGACGCCGAGCTAATGGCTGATGGCCTGATGGAGAACGCCTCGGCGGACGAGGCACAGGTTGTTTTCGAGGGAGAGGAGGACGGAAAGCAGCAGAGAGCGTGGTTTCCGCTGGGTCATCTCGCGCTCCTGGCTGGCCTCAAGGTCGACGAGAAAAGGTTGTCGGCGGCATTCGACGCGGCGTTCCGACTGATGGTCGTGGACAAGCCGCTCGAGGACGAATTCCTCCGGGTCCTTGAGGTGCAGAAGCTACGCCCGTTCCTCGTCCGCGTCCGAGGCGGGAGATGAAGTCGAGGAACTGGCTATGCCCGGCGGCGGATCGTCGTGTCGACAACCACCGGCACGGGACCGAGAAGAGGCGTCATCCCGTCCTTCATGGCTCCCTCCAGCCACGCGGCCGCCTCATCAACCTGACCCTCTGACGCCTCAACGACGATTTCGTCGTGAATACAGGCCACTGGGAATGCGCCAGGACACTCGGCCCGACGCTCCCAGAGGAGTGCGAGCGCCCACTTCAGCCCGTCGGCGGCGCCGCCCTGGATCGGGTGGTTGACGACCTCGGTGAACCGTGGATTGTGGCCGAACAGCCGGCGGCGACCGAGTGCGGTTCGGGCTTCGTGCAGGCAACCACAACGAAGATCCATCGCGACCCTTCCATGCCACGCACGAACACCCGGATACGTTCTAAAGAAGGCCTCGCGAAGCTGCCCTGCGTCATCGTGTGAGAGCGAGACACCATAGAGGGTTCGGGCGTAATCGCGAAGCGTTGACGCAGCCATGCCGAACATCAACCCGAAGTTGACCGCCTTCGCGAGTTGGCGCTCGGACTTCGAGACAGTCTCGTGCCCGAGAAGGGCCCGCGCAGTCGCAGTGTGCAGGTCCTCGCCTTTCGCGTAGGCATCGAGAAGACGGGCATCCCCCGTGTGCGCTGCGAGAAACCGAAGCTCGATCTGGGAATAGTCGGCCCTGACGAGAACCCGCCCCTTGGGAGGGGTGAAGCAGGCGCGATACCGATCCTCTCTGGGTATCGCCTGGAGGTTTGGTGTGGAGCACGACATGCGCCCCGACTCGGCACCGATCTGACGCCATGAGGGGTAGATCCGACCGTCGACGATCTGGGCGAAGTCCGGGCCATAGCGCCGAGTACGACTGCTTGCTTCGCGAAAGGCTGCGATCGCCCTGACGACCGGGTGGTCAACGTCCTTAAGGGTTTGAAGTCTTGCGTTAGGAATGGCAACACCGATTCGCTGAAGGGATTCCTGAACCTGTTTCGGGGAGTTCCAGTTGATGCCCTCGAGCCCGAAGCCCTGGACGGCGTCGTCGAGACCCGCCTTGGCGGCGGCGGTTCGTGCCACGTTTTCCTCGTGGAGTGCCCGCCACGCGGCCTCGTCGAGGGGCACGCCCGCGCTCGACATCCAGACGATGGCGGGCAGGCATCGGTTCTCCAGGTCAGCGACAGCAAGGAGGCCGTCTTCGTCGAGCCTGCGACGAAGGGCACGGTGAAGGTCGGAGAGGTGGCTGACGTCATTCGCGGCGTATTCGAGCTGAGCCGGACTCAGTTCGTTCTGTGACCAGTCTGACGTCTGCAGGGTCTTATCGACCACGATCCCTAGGCTCCGTTTCAAGACCGCCTCGAGCGTATGGAAGCCGGACCTTTCCCCTTCGCCAGCGTGGAGAACTTGAGACATCAGATAGGTGTCGCTGACCGAGCCCGCCTCGAAGCCCAGGCCCTTCAGGAACGACAGGTCGAACGCGAGGTGGTGTCCAACGAGGACCTTCTCCTTGAGCTCCGCGAACAACGGTTGAGGATTAATCTGGAAGCAGTCGACAAGGACCGGGTCGCCGGCGACATTTAGCGTCAGAAGGCGGGTCCGCGCGATCCGAGGGTCTAACCCTGTCGTCTCGAGGTCGAGGCCCACGGGCCCGTGGGAGTTGGCGAGCCGGCGGCGGATGGCCTCGACGCCCCGATCGGACGTCACGATCTCAGGTTTGCGGATTAACCCCGCGACCGGAGAGGCAGGTGGCTCGGCGCCGTACTCGACGGCGGGAGCGCCGGAGCCGCCCTCAGAAGGTCCCCCTTCTGGGTCGCCATCGTCGTCATCGTCGGGGGCGTTCGATCCGGTCGTCTCCTCTCTCGCCTTCTTCTCGCCATTCTCGGCCGGCACAGCCGGCACCACCTCGAGAACGGCGGTTCCTGCTTCTGCGACGGTCGACGAATCCGCCGGGCTTTCACGCAGGGTGCCGCTACTGGCCGGCACGGACGTCGGGATGAGGATCGTGGCCTGCACGGTGCCGGCTCGTGCCGCTACGCCTCCGGGGCGTATGGAGCCATCCGCGTGGGAATTTGATGCGGCCGGCGAAGCCTGTGCCGTCTGTGCCGACTCGTTGCCTGGGGCGGGGAGGTAGCGCCGGAAGGGCTCACGGAGATCCTCTATCGAGTAACCCTTCTTAGTCTTCTCCGAGTCAATCCTGATCGATCCCGGGCGAACCTCGAACGGCTTCAAGAGGCTCGCGAGCTGAGCCGGGGTCATCGGGCGCCCCTTGGCCGACGTGGGCCACGGCCGCTCGTCGAGGCTCACCAGAAACTCGATAATTTCCTTGGACGTCAACTGAGTGGCGGCCCGCCGGGAAAACAGCGTCCGCAGGTCCTCAAGCAGCAGGATCCGCCACGTATCCTCGTCGTCGGCCTCGAACTTCGAGAGTTCGACCGCCGCCTTGCGAGCGAGTTCACCCCAACGAGCACCGGCGCAGTCGGCGATCGTGACGAGAGGGCGCCAGTTGTCGACGGCGCGGTCATTCTTCAGGTCGGGAAGGGAAGGGTCGAGCCGGCCGAGAGCTGCGCCGTGATCATTGGCCCAGCGGACGGCCTTTCTCCTGGCGATCTCGAACTGTCCGAGCCGATCACGTCTCAGCTTCTCGATGACTTCGGTTGCGGCGCGGCGCCTCATCCGTACCCGGACGCTCCGATCGTCTAAGGTGTCGGGCAAGGAGCCGATTAACGCGAGCACCTTCGGAGCCCAGACGCTGAAGGCTCTCGGCTCGAAGTCATCGCCTACAACGCGGAGGACCCATGCGGTGTTCTTGGCATGACCGCCGTTAATGATTCCTCTGAGCTCCTCGTTGTCTCTGAGCTGCGTGTCTACTTCGTCAATGAGGAGCGTCGGCTTGTGGGCCTCGATCACACGGAACAAGGCCGCAGTCGTGATGTTGGACGCGAGCAGCGGTCTGCGGCACAAAGCCTGGAGAATCTGAAGAACCGTGGACTTACCGCAGCGCTTCACGGGGCTCACGAGGGCTAGGAGCGGACAGATCACGAAGGAGTCGAAGACGTACGTCAGGACAGTCCAGAGCGCGAGTGCCTCAAAGCCTAAGTCAGGGAGGACGACGAATCGGCGATACGTCGCGGCGAGCTCGTCGAGGAGCGCCTCGCCGCTCACAGGCTCCGGCCAGGGCGCTGGGTCGTCAAAGATGAGGGAGGTGCCCTGCTGCGAGGTCGACGTGGAGTCCTGCGATGTGGCAAGGACGGAGTCCGCCCACTGCGCGGGACCCTGAACGCCGATCCTCCGAAGCTGATCAACCATCTCACCCCTGACGCGCGTCATCGCGAGAGGGTCGAGCCCGACGAGGCCGTCCTTGACCTGACGCAGAACGGCCTCTACCTCGGTGAGGGATGAGCCGACCGCGAGTTCACGAAGTGGAGCGAGTGGGTCCAGTGCGCGCTCAGACCGGGAGTTGTCGTAGTCGAAATCGTTAGTGAGGGTCATCTGATACTCCTTTGTTGCCGGGTTCGCTTCTCGCGGCCGGCGATGCTGTTAAAGGTCCGGGAGACTTCTTCGAGTGAGAGGGGCGGCTTGCACCGCGCCTCGTTGAAAGCGGTGAGGAGCTCGAAGGCGAGGTCAGGCGGGAGGTGGTGGAGGAGCTTCCCGGCTAGGCGTGCGATGGCGTCGTTGCGACCGCCCTCCTGGACACCCTCGGCGATGAACCGAGACCAATCGACGACAGACGCTGACGCCGGAGCCCCGACGGGTCTCGCGGCGTCAAGGAGGAACGCCGGCGCATCGGTTAGCTCTTGAAGCGGCCTCTCCCAGCAATATTCGAAGCCCGACGGATGAATTGATGGCGGTGCAAGGACGTAGCCGCCAAGCGACCGGAGATCAGCACCGGGGAAGGGCCGGACAGCGTTCGGGGCAGAGACGCCCTCCGGAAGGCGGTAGTAGAGATGCCGGCCCTTACCGGTGCGGACTAAGCTGGTGTCGGGGAGGGCGATTGAGTTTGCGGAGAGGAAGCTCGCGAACTCGTCGGCCGAGTCCACGTCCAGAACGACGAGGTTCCGGGGCAGTGCAATCGCGACGTTCGCCTGAGGCCATGCCGCCCACCAGGTCTTGATGACAGCCGGGTCGGCGCTGGCGTCGTTTACCCCGTGCGTAGTTAGCGGCTGCTTTCCGCGCGGCCGGCACGGCATCACCCGTAGGTGATGCTCGGCGTATGACAGAGCGGCGTTGAGGAGATCCATGCACCCTCAAAATGCCGATCAAGACGCTCCGCTCCTATCCCGAGAGGGGTCTCGGAGGGGTCCTTGGAGGACTGTCCCCAGGTAGATTCGTTAGGATATGGCGATGCCGGAACACCAGCCGTTCGGATTCCTTCTCACATACGTCATGGAAGCCCTAGAAGCCGATCCCAATCGCGTGTTTAAAGCCGAGGACCTGAAGAACCGAGCGGAAAGTGAAGTTCAGCCGCTCGTCGACGCTGGTTACCTCATCCCTTGCGTTGGCTCCCCGCGTGCTACGACGGCATTCGAAGCGTCGATAGACCCGATGGTCCGAGAAATTCGGGCACTGAATTACCTGAAGGGGAGCGGAGCGCCGAGGCAATTAGATTCGCGGCTGACCTTCCTCGGAACATCGACGATGAAGGCGGAGCTCTATTCCTGGTTTCTCGCGCTGGTCACGAGTACGCAGCAGCTGCGCAAACTAATGACGGTGAAGGCGCAGCGGCACCTCGTTGGCGAGAGGGTAGTAATCGTGACGCCCAGATTCGCGGATCCCGCCGCCCCGAACAATCTTGGGATCTCCTACCCGACGGAACTGGTCACGCTGGGCGACCTCGGACTGGTGAAGGTCCGGAACGAGTCGATCCGAAGGCGACGTCTTTCCCGGTCGCTCAGGGGTGCTCCATCGGACGTGGAGCGCGAAATAAAGAAGTTTGACTTCAAGTTCCGCTCCGTGGTCGAGATCCCAGGTGTTATCGAAAGGAAGGACTTGAACGTCGTCTATGTCGACAAGATCAAGATCCGAATGGGTGACTCTCTGTTCATTCTGCTTTTAACGCTTATGCTCCAGCAGTTTCACGAGCCTAGCGGACACATTGACATCGATACCCTTGATGGTACGGACGTCGTCAAGAGGGAGTTGAAAGATAAGGTGGTTCTTGCGCTCCGGGCCCGCTTCAGCGCCGCTGTTCGGGAGACGAAGCTCATGATCGAGGCGGACAGGGAGGGGGAACTTCGCATCTCCATCCACAAAAGTTACTTTCGGGTCGACACGGCGCGGCTGATGGATCACCACAACGTGAAGGTCCGGAAGCTAGCCGAGGAGCTGAAGGCGAAGGGCGTTCTAGAACCGGGTCCTAATAGGTAGGCGTGGCCGCCACGCCACTCGCTGCAATGAGTGGAACATGAGATCGAGGAGTGTGTATGACAAGCGAAGCATCTGATGAGCAGGTTTTCGAGGAGGTCACCGAGATCCTCCGGCGAAGAGCTCGGCATCCCCTCGAGACGACCATCACCTACGATGACCTCACGAACCTAATCACGACCCGATCGTTCCACAAGCAGGAGAAGGCCTACCACGTCTTGCTCTCTGACATCTCCACTCGGGAAGACGAGGCCGGTCGCGGCCTTCTCTCCGCAGTAGTGGTTCGTTCAAACGGTGGTCTTCCGGGCGAGGGATATTTCATCCTGGCGAAGTCGCGGGGTCGCGACGTCTCGAATGAGCGGGCTCATCACGAGGCGGAGCTAGAGAGGGTCTGCGCCGCTAACCGCTTCACTAATGCGTAAACCAGGCTCAGAGGCAACCACCTCACAGCCCCGCACGTTAACGGCTCCCTACCATTGGACGCTGTCAAACCATCCGTCCGACGCAACTCGAATACGGTTTGACATGATAAATCCAACCTATGCAGCTCGAGAGGGGGAAGGGTAGGAGATCCCCTCATGTCGGTTCTGGTGCGTTCCCCCCGAGGAGAGTTAATGAAGCAGACCGATGCCCGTATCCGCGCCTTCGTCACCGACGTCCTGAAGAAGAGCAAGAGCCTGACCGAGCGTGAGGTCAAGGCCGCCATCGGAAGGGCCTTCAAGCTCAACCCGAATACGATCAGCGCCGGCGTCATCCGCAGCGTCCGCAAGAAGCTCGGGATCGACCGGCCCGGCGCTATCAGCCACGCCAAGAAACTCCTGGCGAAGAACCCGACCCTCGAGGCGAAGAACCCGACCCTCGAGGCGAAGAAGGTCATAGCCGAGGTGGGGGGGAAGTTCGGGATCAAGCTCCAGCCACCGGACGTGTCCCGTCTGCGCCCGGCGGGTGCGAAGAGGCAGCGGGCGGCGAGGGGGAAGGGTCAGACGAAGGTGAAGGCTCAGGCCGCGCCGACTGGGAGAGGCAAGCGAGCAGCGGGCGCGATCTCGGTGACATACGAGGGCAAGGGAGCGCCGGAGGATCTGGCGATGTTCTTCAGGTCGCTGGCGGAGTAGTCCGGACATTGGTCTGCCCGGGGGTGCGGGCACCGGCCCGGCGCCCGATCGAAACGCCAATGCCGTGAATGTGACAAGCATTACTATGGAGCCCAGAATGAAGGACACAGCCGCGAATACGCTGCGTGCACGTAAGGACCTCAAACGCTATGGTGGCCAGGCACGCGTCCTCTTCGCGCTGGAGACGGCTCTTAACCTTGACGATATCCACACCGTCGCAGCGGACGCGCTAACCGACGGATCTGACGACAAGAAGTGTGACCTTCTGTTCGTTGACCCCGACGCAGGCCGTGTCGTACTCGCGCAACACTACGAGGCAACCAAGAAGAGGAAGGAAGCACCGGCGTCCAAAGCCAGCGATCTCAACACGGCCGCGGGGTGGCTCTTGGCTGGCGCGCCTCAGAGCCTACCAGATGGCCTTCGACCCGCAGGCACTCAACTGCACCAGGCGTTGACGGATGGAGTGATTCGGTCACTCGATATCTGGTACTGCCACAATCTGGCCGAATCCAGCAATGTGCAGCGCGAACTCTCAGTTGTTCAGAGAACCGCTGAAAGCCTTCTCCGAACAAATTACCCCGCGACGTCTGTCGCCGTCCACGTTCAAGAAGTCGGCATCGCAACGCTCGACGACTGGTACCGCGGAACGAAGATCCCGATCATTATTGGCGATAAGTTCGATGTGAGCGTTGGATCAGCGCTTACCGCAAGTGGTGACTCGTGGGATGCGATTACAGCTTCCATACCGCTTACGTGGGTTCATGGTCTATACACGTCATACGGCCGGAAGCTCTTTTCAGCGAATGTTCGGGACTACCTCGGGAGCGTACGAAGCGATCGCAATATCAACTTCTCCATCAAGGAGACCGCGCGCACAGCACCGCGACGGTTCTGGCCATACAACAATGGCATCACAGCACTCGTCAACGATTTCACCTTTGACTCTGGCACCGGCGTGCTGCACCTCGAGGGCATAGCGATTGTCAATGGCGCTCAAACAACTGGTGCCATAGGTCAACTTCCCGCCGCTGAGGTAAAGGATGCGGAGGTTCTTGCGCGATTCGTAAAGACGCGGGACCGAAAAGTAGTGCAGAACATCATTACTTACAACAATACGCAGAACAAAATAGACCCGGCTGACTTTCACAGCAACGACTCTGTGCAGGACCGCCTGCGCGACGAATTTGCTGCCTTACCAGACGTGCTATATCTCGGCTTTCGACGTGGGGGTGAGGACGACAAGATCCGTCGGCCGCAGAATCTCGTGCCGTCCCAGACTGCTGGTCAGGCCTTGGTCGCGCTTCACCAGGACCCAAATCTGGCCTATAACAAGAAGGGCCAGATATGGGAGTCTGATGCAATTTACGGGCGGTTTTATTCCGATCATCTTCACGCGCGGCATCTACTTTTCGCATTCTCTTTGCTGAGAGCCGTTGAGGCGGTCAAAGCTGCACTGTCGGCCAGACCCGATGCCGACCGTACTAAGGCCGAGGTGGCTCAGCTTGGGTTCTTCCGGCAGCGCGGCTCGACGTTCCTGCTCACCAGTGCGGTGGGTGCGTGCCTAGAGACGTTTCTGGGCGCTCGGGTTTCCGACCCATTTACCTTAGCGTTCCCGGTGTCGACAACGTCGGAGGCCGCAACAGACATCTGGAGACCTATCGTCGAGGTTACGCTTCCATTCGTGACGCAGTTGCTGCCAGCTGCGATCGGTGGGCTTAAGAACGATGCTCAAATTACGCAGTGCGTCGACACATTCCGATCCCTCGTGGAGTCCGTTAAGACCGCAAATGCGACGACCTTTCGGGCTCTCGCACGGCGCATCGAGACAACCGCCGTGAGTAGGCTACCGCGACCCCGGCGCAAGAGAGCGTGATATCGGTAGGCTTCAACGTCTTACTAGGGGGTCATTTGAACAGGAAGACGGCTTCCCTCTCGTTTCTTGTCGGGTGCGTACTACTGGCCATCCTCCTTCTGACGGGAGTAATCACGCCGTCTGTGGGCGCTCTGATCTTTGCGGCAGCACTCCTCACCTTCGGCGTCGCTTCTCGTGGCTTCGGGACGGGTAGAGGGGATCGCGCCGGGGCTCCTTAACACGAGGCTGCAACTTCCAGGGGAGGCGTAAATGAGCGTCGGAGAATTGCTCCGCTGGCAGTGGGACGGTTACCCGCAGCGTCACCGCTCGCGAGCCAACCTGCTCATTCACATCGTCGCCGTGCCGGTGTTCTTGCTCGGCAATGTCGGTCTGATCGTGGCGCTCATCGGAGGGTCATGGTTGAGTGAAACCGCTTCACTCATCACCATCGTCCTCTCGGTAGCTCTACAGGGTCAGGGCCACAAGCAGGAGGAGGTTCCACCCGAGCCGTTCACGAGTCCGGTCAATGCAGTCGCTCGCATCTTCCTCGAGCAGTGGGTGACCTTTCCTCGGTTCGTCCTGACGGGGGAGTGGTTTCGGGCCCTCCAGTCTTGACCTTATCCTCGATGCCGCCGTGGTCGCGCTCTGCTGCACTAAAGGGCTCCTGAAGCGTATCGGGGCCCGACCCGTCAGCCACGCCGGCTCCACTACGTGCGCTCTCGGGAACTGGGTCGCGAAGGTCATCTATGTCCGGTCGCAACCAGTCGTGATCGCCGTGAGTGAGCGTGCCTTCATCCCGGTCCTTTTTCCGGCGCGCGGGCTTCAGAAGTCTCTTGTCCCGGGATTCCTCGAGGCCGTAACCTCGCTCCTCCTCCGTATCGGCGCGCCGAAGAGCATCGTCGAGCGCGAGCTGGCCCTAATGACTCCTACTGTCATCGCTCCGACGAACAGCAGGCAGGTACTCGGAGTCATGAATCAGTACGCCGCAGAGGTGCCTCTCCTTGTGGATGACCGACCATCGGTCTCCCTGCCTGAAATTGAGTTACATCTCGCCACTGGTGTTGTAGGTCCTCTCGGTCTCTTTACTCCGCAGGCTGTCGCGCTCGAATTTCTCCAGACACTCCACGCGGTCATGTAGGCAGACCGAGAGCTGCCCCGGGTCCGCTTCGGGCGATGAAGTCGCTACCCACGTAACGATCCCTTTCCCTCGAGTGCCAGGAAAATCCCTTCCGTCGCGTCCGGAGGCCATCCGGAGGTCGCGACCCACCCCGGAAGGAGGCGTCCTCACTCCCTGACGTCAGCTCGTCACTCTGCGTGCCGGCAGAGAGTAGGGGATACCTTGTGGCGGAGGATGCAGCCGTGTTCCGATGACGGCGAAGCCATGGCACACGACGGACCGCTCGAGCAGGACGAGAAATCCGACCACTCGCCCGAACATGAGCGTGAGCACCAAGAGATCCGGCGTTCCGCTCAGCTCAGCCGCAAATGGATGGGCGTGATCGGGACCGACGAGGTCAAAGCGACCTGCTGGCTTCCCGAGGAGCGAATTCTCGTTCGAGTCATGCCCCGCTGGACTGAGTGGCGTCAGGCGGCGGTCACCTTGAAGGCTGGGCTCGGGATCGGGCACCGCCGCCCGCGATGTCTGGTTCTCATCGGCCCGGGCGCCTGCGCGCCGTCGGCGGATTCCTGGACGAGACGTCTCCGGGGCTGGGCGATCGGCCGGGGCGTGAGGGTGTCGGCACACCAGTGGGCGGGCTAACTAGCCGCTCCCACCCTTCTAAGCACCCGGACTCGATCTGTCTCATTCCCTGCGTAACCTGAACACGTGAGCCTTCGCATGTCTGCGCTCGTCCGGTTCAAGATGCACGACCGAACCGTCTCCTGATGCAGATGAACCCCTTCGTTCCCGCGGGGATCCGCGGGATCATCCTGACTGAAAGCTGTGACCGAGAAATGAACCGCTCTACGAAGGGTCGCGTCAGCGATAGCCTCGGAGGGGCACTAATGTGCTGCATCCGCAGCTGTCATCGAGGCCCAGCCTCGTGAAGGCGTCTCAACGTCACCTCAGGCCGCGCCTTTCCGCGAGACCCGGGCCAGTTCAGAATCCGTGCCGTTAATGATCACCCTTGGCAGCCGGCAGATTCCAGTCATTGATCTCTTCGCCGGCCCGGGTGGTCTGGCAGAAGGGTTCTCCGCCTATGCCTGCGAAGGATCAGGTCCGGCATTTCGGATCGCACTTTCCATCGAAAAGGATTCGGATGCTCACTCCACGCTCGAGTTAAGGTCATTCCTCAGGCAGTTTCCGAGGGGTGAGGCGCCATCGGCCTATTACGGGTTTGTCAGTGGAAAGATCACCCGGGAAACGCTCTTCGACAGATTCAAAACAGAAGCGTTGAGAGCAAAGAACGAGGCTTGGAGGTTCGAGCTCGGGCCTCGCGGGCATGAAGACGTTAAGACCCGCATCAAAGATGTCGTCAAACGAGGGGAACAATGGGTCCTCATCGGCGGGCCTCCGTGTCAGGCGTACTCCCTTGTGGGCCGATCTCGACGGAGAGGCGTAAAGGGATACATACCGGAACTCGACAAACGTCAAACACTGTATGTCGAATACCTTCAGATCCTCGCAGACCACGGGCCCGCGGTCTTTATCATGGAGAACGTCAAAGGCCTTCTGTCGGCGCACCTCGAAGGTAACGCGCTCTTTAGTCGGATTAGAATGGATCTCGAGGCTCCATACGTCGCCCTTGAGCGGGAAGGGCGGCCGTCTCGCGGGAAGTTCCGCTACACGCTCCACGCACTCGGTATCTCTCAAGGTTCCTCACCCGAATGCGGTAGTGACAGCGGCTTTGTCGTTCACTCCGAGCGCTTCGGCATACCGCAGGCCCGCCACCGGGTCATCATCCTGGGCGTCCGCAAAGGTCTGGGACTCGCGACGCCACGAAGCCTCGAAGCAACCGAAGGCGTGCCATCTAAGAGCGTTCTCGCCGGTCTGCCACAGCTGAGGAGTCGCATTTCGGGTGGAGACGATAGTCCCGACCAATGGATGAAGGCTCTCCAGGAAGTTAGACATGCCCCGTGGCTCAGCGAGTTGAAATCAAAGCGCAGGGCAGACGTGGCAGCCAAGATCATCGCAACCGTGAAGACTCTGAGCGTGCCGCCGGCGGGTACGGGCGGTGAATTCCTGGATTGGACCCATCCCAAAGTGGGTTATGGCTCTGACTGGTATCTGGATCCGAAACTCAGTGGTGTTCTCAACCACAGTACGCGCGCGCATATGACGAGTGACCTTCATAGGTATCTTTTCTGTGCATGCTGGGCCCAGGTTCTGGGCCATTCACCCGCACTCGCGGCATTTCCGAAGAGCCTGCTTCCCAGGCACCGCAACGTAAAACAAGCGCTGACAGGCAGCCTCTTTTCCGATCGCTTCCGCGTCCAGGTCGCCAACCAACCCGCAAGGACGATTACGAGCCACATCTCCAAGGACGGCCACTCCTTCATTCACTATGACCCGACTCAGTGCCGGAGCCTTACCGTCCGGGAAGCTGCGCGCCTCCAGACATTTCCCGACAACTACTTCTTCAGTGGCGGCCGGACGTCGCAGTACGTTCAGGTCGGCAATGCCGTCCCGCCGCTGCTCGCCGCCCTCTGCTGGTTTCTTCCCGCTTTCGATGAGTTTCACCGAACGCCAGGAAACGCAGGGCGCATCCTGAGTTTCTTGCGTCAGCCGCATACGCTGCAAACTCCGCTCGATACGCTACGGGCCGTCGCACAAAGCCTGTCGGCCGCCTTCTGCCACGTTCTATTCGGGGTGAGATGGCAGGATGACTTCCGAGGGTTCCCTCTCCGGGTTGCCGCCGGACTGGCGGTGGTTCAGGTGGTCGGACTTCTGGCCGGGCGGGCTCGAGCGAAAGCAAGAGGGGCCCTTCTGAGCGTTCGGCTGTGCGAGCTTGGCCTCGTCGCAATCGCGGGAGCTCTGTGGTCGGTCGCTCAGATCCGAGGCCCGATTCACCGCTACCTGCTTCTCTGGATCGTGCTGCTCGGCACCGTGAACTGGGTGGCCGTGCTGAACGAGTTCGGTCACCGAAAGGCCGAGTCGCCAAGGGAGCGCGATAAAGCGAGTTCCCGATGGCTCCTCGGCAGCATCTCGGTAGCAGGGCTGCTGCTGATCCTGATTGCGCCGGAGCCACATCGCCTAGGCCAGCCGGACACCACTCCGTTGCGCGAAGCTGTGCGGGCTTTTCTGCGGAATCGTCCCGGACCCGTGCGAATCGAAGCCGTCGGTTCGTCCTGGCCGTGGGCGACAGCCATTGCCCCTTCCCTCTTCCAAGACGGAAAACAGCCATGCTTCGACCCGGGAGGCTGGATCACGGACTGGTGGACGTGTCACGAGGTGGTCACTACGCTCCGATTCACGACCGGCCCGCCGCAAGCAAGAACTGAGGGCGCGCGCGTTGCCTGTCAGCCTATCAATCCGCCGTGGGAAGAGATCCCGTCCGTTTGCGTTGATTTGATGCCCTCCCCCGCCTTCAAGAGGTGAGTTCAAAGAGAGTACTGATCGCGTCCGGCGCACTGAGCGCGCCGTTCAACCTTAGAACGCGACGAGGCATAACCCATTCGGGTAGTTGCGGAATTCAGCAGCCCGCACTAAATTGTCGCAGCGATGAGTTCTTAGGTACGCGGTCGAATGGGCAGGAGGTGTCATTGACGTCTCGGCGCTTTCTATCGGCTTTCGGAATAATGCTCTGCCTGTTTTCGACGGGCATCTCCTCGGCGCAAACCTGTGTCAAATTTCCGGGTTGCCCTGGAGGGAGCTGCTTTACGCCGCAGCAGTGCTTTCCATTGGCGACCGGACCGTCCTTCTGGCTGGATCCCACGGGCGGCGGATGGCAGTACCGGCGAGCACTTCAGAGTCCAAATAACAATGCAAACCCGAATCCATGCGAAGGGACCCTGCCGGCGTCCAGCCTACCGAACTGTTGCAATGGGACCCCGCCAAGCTGGAGTTCGCCATCAATTTCTCTTCGCGTTGTCGGCACGAGAGTCTTGGCCGACTACGATGCACCAAACCTCTACTGTTTGAACGCGGGTGATTGGCCGCCTGGCATCACGTTCATTTCTCCGCCAGATGCTGGAAACACCTTCTTGAGGCTCAGTGACTCGGGAGGCGATAAGGTCAATTCTACGTACATCTACTTCGAGCATGGAACATGGGACACCGGAATTGATGTTCCGTGCGGCGGCCAACAGTCTTTCTCGGCGAAGATCTCCTACACGGCTTCGGGAACTACTGTGTTCCAAACGGCGGCGCTAGCGCCGCTGCCGGGGATATGCCCCGACCGTCGCTGCCCTTGCGGCGCCGCACCGGGGCTGCCAATTCACGTCGGCTCAGGAGACGTGACGGCCCGCGAGCACCTCTTCACGATCGGCCAGGACCCTCTGTCTCTGCCGTTCTCGCTCACCTACCATAGTTCCCCACCGATGTTCCCCGTCTTGGTGAGCTCGCCGGTGGGGAACGGCTGGAGTCATGAGTACGCCCAGACCCTTCGGCCCGAGGACGTCACGAACAACCGCCTTTACCACATTACGGCTGAGGGCTACGAATCGGAGTATCTGCGCATCGCACCCGATACGTTCTGGATCGCAATCAACCCCGGCGAACTGCGCGGCACGGTTACGCAGGTTGCGTCGGAATACCAGTTGACGGACCTGACCGGCACGGTCACGAGCTTCGATGTCGCCACGGGCCACTGGAACTCGACCAGAGACCGATGGGGAAACAAGGTCAGCGGAACCTACTCGGCGAGCCAGCTGACGACGATCACGGATGCCGAAGGTCGCCAAGTCCAGCTCGTTTACTCGGCCGGCCAAGTCACGATAACGCTGCCCGACGGCAACCTATGGAAACTAAGCCTGGACGGGAACAACAATCTCACGCAAATCTTCGACCCGGTGCATACGGCCACTCCCTGGCATACGTACTCCTATGTAGCTGACCATTCTGGAGGAGCGCCACGCCTCCTCACTTCAATCAAAGACGACGCTCCCCAGGAACTGGAGGGCCATACCTACGACAACGGACCTCTTGGAACCGACCGGGCGTTCACCTCCTCTCAGGCGGGAGGGACCAAGAGCAACGTGACGGTCGCTTACTCAGGGCCGACTACACGTACGGTCACGCACGCGATAGATGCCGTCACACAGGAAACGACGACCTTCACGATGATTTACAACGTGGGACGTTGGCTCCCGGCGCAGATTGCCGGCCCATGTTCGTCCTGTGGGGGATCGGGCTCCGACCTTCAGATCAATACGTACGACTACTCCAACCACATCATCGATAAGAAAGAGGGCTCGGGGGGGGAGCAGGTCGAGACGACTTACAGCTACGACGGCAACGGCATGATCCTCACGCGAAATGAAGCCGTGGGTAAGCTCGAGCATCGAACGACTACGTACGCCTACGGCTATGCCGTCGGAACGCCGTTGGGCGGGGCACCGTGGCCCAGCTTCCCGACTCTTATCACCGAGCTCTCCGTCGCACACTCGCCGCAGAACAAGACAACGGCGAATGCGTGGAACGCGACCGGTACAACACCCGAGACCGTGCTTACCACCACGGTATCTGGCTACCAGTCCGCATCCGATCCCGGTACGGCCTATGCGACGACCACGACGTTCGACTCCGTCGACCCGCAGCATCAACATCGCCCGATTTCGATTACCGGGCCGGGACCTTCGCAGCGCTCGACGATGAGCCGGTATCTGGACGCCGACGCGACGGTCGACCGCCGCGGGCGGCTTCAGCAGTCTTCGGTCTACACCTCGGTCACCGCCCACCTCGACACTCTCTACGACAGCTACGACATATTCGGGACGGCAAGAACGGTCGTTGACCCGAATCTTGTTGAGACAGACCGACTCACTGATGGAGTCGGACGCGTCACGAGTGTGACCTCAAAGAAGCCTGCAGATCCTGCGGAGGCGCTCGACTACACGACTGCGTATTCCTACGACTCGCGAGATCGGCTGACGAGGGTGACTCAACCTCTTTTCAACCAGATCCAGTACAGGTATGAGGACGGCACGAATCGGCTCACCGACACGATACGGGCTGACTCCTTGAGCAACCAGCGCGAGCGCCTTCACTTGACGCTCAATCTGATCGGCGGAAAGACGAAGGAAGAGGCGCAGGCGTGCACGGCCGCGCTCACAACTGATTGCAGTGCGAGCTGGGCGACTCGGCGCTCTGACAGTTTCGCGTACGACACGCATAACCGACTCTCATCGGTGACCCATCCTGACGCGACCCACGTCGATTACACATACGACACCCGAGGAAACCTGAAGACAGTCAAGGACGAGAACCACTCGGCGGTAAACACGACATATTCGTATGACGCGCTCAACCGCCTCGTCTCGGTCCTTCAGGTCCTGGCCCTCGCGCCGGGCACCGCTGCGCCGTGCTTTGCGGCCGCTGGCCAGATTGCGACCTGCTACTCCTACGACATTCACGACAACCTGACTTCGGTCACCGACCCGAACGTCAACCTGACGACCTACCTCTACGACGATTTCCGCCGAATGCAGACTCAGACCAGCCCGGTAAGTTCCGCCACAAACTACTCGTATGACTCAGCCGGGAATCTCTTAGCCTCCACCGACGCAAATACGGCCGTGACCACTCGCTCCTATGACGCCGCGAATCGGGTGACGAGCGCGATTTCGACGAGAGCGGGCCTCACATCAGAAACGACGAACTGGGTCTACGACAGTCCAACGGCATTTTCATACGGACTGGGTCGTCTCGGGTCAATGACCGATCCATCCGGATCGGCTACGTATTCCTACGAGCGCCGCGGACTCTTGAGACTGGAGGGTCGAAGCGTTCAGGGCAACGCGTATTCTCTCGGCTACGGTTACGACCCGAACGGAAACCGGAACAAATTGACCTACCCGTCCGGGATGCAGGTCAACTACACATTCGACTTCGCTGACAGGCCGCTTTCGGCTTCCTCCGGGACAACGATGTTCGTCTCGTCGGCGGCATACGCTCCCTTTGGACCGGAAACCCAGATTCTGTACGGCAACGGCTCGACGAAGACGACGACATACGACCAGCGTTTCCTGCCAACCGAGAACAAGCTGACCGGCCCTGCGACGACGATCGCGGACTATGTCTATTCGGAAGACGGCGTAGGGAACATTAAGTCGATCTGCGCCGCGAACCCCTGCCCGTCACCTGTGAACGCCTTCGACCGTACGTTCGGCTACGACGACCTCAACCGGCTTATTACGGCAAATTCGGGCGCATCGCTTTGGGGCGCTGGCACGTACGCATACGACTCGATGGGAAACATGAAATCCTTGGCGCTGGGGTCCGCCCGAACCGCTACCTTCTCGTACATACAGAATTCATCGTCAAAGAGTCTGCCGAAGCTTGCGTCGGTAAACGAGACGGGAGCCGGAGCTCGGTCCGTCAACTACGACCCGGCGGGAAATGAAATTACCGTGGGCTCGGGTCTTGCAAGCCATTCGCCGCGTAACTATCTCGCCGCGGCCGACGGCAACATCTATACATATGACGGGCGTGGGTTACGGGCGGTGACGACAAGTGTGCCAGTCCCTGTGGTAACCGGCTTTGTTCCACCGTCAGGGCCGATAGGGACGAGCGTGACGATATCTGGCTCGGGGTTCACCGGTACGACTCTCGTCACCTTCAATGGTGCCTCGGCGACCTTCACGATCGACTCCGATATTCAGATTAGGGCGACGGTTTCGGCCGCCGCAACCACCGGCCTCATTGGAATTACAAACCCCGCAGGCTCCGCGACGAGCGCCACGAATTTCACGGTGACGGCTGCACCCACTCCCACGCCGACTGTTACCCCGACGCCCACACCGACCCCCACTCCGACGATTACCCCAACGAGAACACCCACGGCCACTCCCACGAGGACGCCGACCGCGACCCCCACGAGGACGCCGACCGCGACCCCCACCGTCACCCCGACGCCGACGCGAACGCCCACGATTACTCCGACGTCAACACCGACCCCAACCCGGACTCCGACGGCCACGCCGACGATGACTCCCACGGTGACGCCTACCGTGACCCCTACGGTGACGCCTACGCCGACCAGGACCCCGACGGCCACCCCGACGCGAACGCCGACCGTCACGCCCACTCCGGTCTCGCCGCCTCCACCGCCGACGTCGGTAGTGGCGACGTTTACCGGGTCTTCCGTGTCCGTGACCTGGGTAGCTCCGGGCGGGCCGGTCGATCATTACGAGGTCTGGCGCCTGGGCCCGACGCCCGTGAGCACGTTCGTCCGTATCTCGGCAAACGTGACTACGACCGCATTCACGGACTCGACGTTCTCGGACGCGACAGCGTACGTTTACAAGGTCAATACGATAGGCGTGACGGGGCTTTCCTCGGTGGACAGCAATCGAGACCTCGCCTACACGAAGGTCTTCGTCGACGATCCGTTGGTGGTGAATGTGACACTCATTCGGGCGCAACACATCCTGGACTTGAGACAGGCGGCAACGGCGGTCAGGCTGACGGCGGCGATCACGACGACAAACTGGCCGACCGACCCCTCGCTGGGAATCGGAACGCCGGTACGTGTTGGCCACGTCACAGACTTGAGAACGAACCTCGACGGCGGGCGGGGACCGCTGTTGTTACCGACTCCGCCGCCCTATACGCACGTTCCATTGCTAGCGGGCGCTCCTATATCCGCGGTCGACGTGCAGGAACTTCGAACGAGGGTGAAGTGAGGAGCTCGGAACCGCGACACTCACCCGTCGACGCGAAGCCATCTTATTCGTACCTCGTATTGGAAGGCCGGCATGAGAAAGGCAGCAGACACATGAAATCCCGTTTTCGTTCTTGCGCGCTCGTTCTTTTGTTCATGCCGGCGGTGGTGTTAGCCGTCACACCCGAGAGGGACATCCCTATCGCGCAGTGGTCTGCACCGCCCACGTGGAGGCCGGATCCGGCAACCGCGGGGAAGCCCGGATCAAAGGCAGGTCGGACTCCTCTAGTCGTACTTACTGGCGAGCTGCCCTTCTATGCGATCACGCCATGTAGGGTGGCTGATACCCGTGGTAACGGATTCGTCAGCCCATATGGCACACCCAAGTTGGTGGCCGCAACAGTCAGAAGTTACCCCATAACCGGACAGTGTTCGATCCCAGTGGGCGCGCGGGCCGTAAGCTTTAATTTCACCGTCGTCAACGCAGTAGGACAGGGCTTCCTGACAGCATATCAACAGGGCGGCGCGTTTCCGCCCGTCTCTACTCTGAACTACAACATCAACCAGACGATCAACAATGCAGCGGTCGTTCCTCTGGGGACGAGCCTCACGGATAGCGGTCTTGATCTCGGCGGGTTGAGCGTCGCGGCAGGCGTGAGCGATGTCGATCTGATAATCGACGTGAACGGCTACTACGCTCCAGGCGCATGGACGACCTCAGGAGGTCTGACCAGCACGGTTAACAGCGTTTCGATTGGCGGTAACCTGACCGTCACCGGTTCGATCACGGGGAACCCGATCAATGCAAAGTACCTACAGGATGTGGCGGAGTGGGTACCGGTACGCGAGGTTCTAGCGCCCGGCACCGTGGTGGTGATCGACGTCACCAGAAAGAACGGAGTGTCACCGTCGCGAGTTGAGTACGACACGCGGGTGGCAGGTGTCGTGAGTGACGCGCCGGGTGTCATTCTCGGCGAGGCCGGAGAGAACAAGGCGATGATCGCCACGACGGGGAGGGTCCGCGTTCGCGTGAGCGCAGTCCAACCCATTCGCGTCGGAGACCTGCTCGTCACGAGCTCGACGGCCGGAGCGGCAATGAAGTCCATACCCATGCCGGTGGGGAGCGGAAGCCTTCATCGGCCGGGCACATTGATCGGAAAGGCCCTCGAGTCTCTCGAGGAAGGGGAAGGGGAGATTCTCGTGCTTCTGAGCCTTCAGTAGACGAGGCAACCACAGAACCTTGGACGTTGAGGAGGTCCGAATGAACGAGCGGCGCGTACTTCCGGCACTCGGGCTGGCGTTGTGCCTCCTCCCGACGCCGGCGCGACTCGAGGCGGAGGAGGTGTCCACGGGGACGTCTCCGGAACACACTTCGTCCTCGCATTCCTCGGACGCGGCGCTTCCCGTGTCGGTCTGCCGATCTGCAGGGGCGTCCGAGGACATGTTCCGGAGCTCGTCCGGGTTGCCGAGGCGGGCGGCTGAAATCGCATCTCTAGAGCTCGGCGGAAGTGGCTCGGGCGACGGCATAGGCTTAAGGTTCTCCTTCGGCGGGTCTGGGATCAGACTCCTTCACGGTGACACTCCCGGACCCGACATGTTCTCCGATGGTCCCGCAAGCGAATCCCCGCGCGTGTATCTCAGGCTGAAGTCAGCAGCCCTGGCCGGCGGCAGGCATGCCCTTACCTCCAGCACCGCATGGCGATATGCTTTCTATAGCCCCGAAATGAACCTACTCTCTGAAACTGAGCTGCGGACAACGGCGGGACCTCCAGTCGTCCTTTACGAGTACGTCTGGTTCAATGGACACCCCGTGGCGCAGGTGGATACGCCGGTTGCAAGTCCCGTGACGCACTGGACGTTCACCGACCACCTCGGCACGCCGATCATTCAAACGAGCTCGGACGCCAGCATCTACTGGCAGGCCGAGTACGAGCCTTTCGGTAGGGTCTTCGCTCTTCGCACGGTTGACCAGCATCAGCCCCTGAGGCTTCCAGGACAGGAAGCGGAGCAGCTGAATCTCGGCGCTAACGGCGTCACCGAGCGCAGTTACAACATCTCCAGGTGGTACAGGAGCGGGTGGGGAAGGTACTCGCAGGCGGACCCCGTGGAGCTCGAGGGCGGACTGAACCTATTTGCCTATGTTCGCGGGAATCCAGCCACTATGGCTGACCCGCTGGGTCTTTGTGCGTCAACCGACGAATGTCCGTGTGGACAATGGAAGACCTTCACGTTCCCAAGCTATGGTGGTGGCGCCGGCGTATTTTCCTTTGGCATAGGCAAATGGGTTAGCACGACGACCTATACCTGCCGGACCACCGGCAAGTCATATAAGCTGACGAGCACCTGCCGTTGGCGGAGCGGAATCGCAGTCGGCGTGAACTTCGGCTTCGGCGCCACGGTTCCATTCACGGGAGGAGCATGCGGATGCAACAAGGCTGATTTGATGGCACCATCGAAGGTTAGAAGCATCGGTATCGAAATATTCTCGGTCGATCGAAGCCCATGCGCGGGCACGTATACCGGTTCCTGGAGTGTGGGCATATTCGGCAAGGGCTTTGGTCTCGTAAATATGGACTGCACGACTACAGACGCACCGTCGGATAATCCATGAACGCCGAGATCCGTGGCTTGAATCGTTCGTGGCGTCTTACGCTGGGTCTTCTGTGGCTCGCGCCTGTGATGCTTGTGTCAACCCTCCTCGCTTTGCCGAGTAACGTGGTAGACACTCACGCCACAGCGGTCAAGGCCTTGGTGCTTTTGGGGATGTGCGCGGAGTTGGCTGCGATCGTCGGGTTCTTGACTCACGCTGCACGAGACCAAACCCTTAGCAGCGGCGCGAAAGCCTTCTGGATGTCAGCTTTGATTATAGCGGCGCCTCTGTCCCAGATCGCATACCTCGCAGTGAGGTCCCGCGGGAAGACTCCCGCGCGGGCGTGAACGAGCGACGCTTCTCACTACTGAGACGCGTTACGTGCTAGGTTGCTAACGCCCGCGAACGGGACGAGACCGCTAACGCTCTGTTGAACACGACGAGAGCCTTAGCTCCGACCGGTTTGCCCGCCTCTTCCGAACCTCCAGAGACCTGCGATCCGACAGGGTAGCTCTGTCCAAGATCTCGCAGTCGAGGAGCTAGATATGCACATCATCTGGTGGTTGATCGTCGGTCGCGTCGCGGGGTAGCTGACCGGAAAGGTTATGGGCGCCTCCGGTGGCGTCCTCACGGACATCATCATCGGTCTCCTGGGGGCTCTGGCCGGCGGCTTTCTGGCAGGGCTTCTCGGCCTCGGGCCCGAAGGCGGTCTTCTCTATACGATCGTTGTCGCCTTCATCGGAGCCGCCATCCTGACCTGGATCTACCGCAAGGCGACGGGCTCGAAGGCGTGAAACCCGCAGCAACGAGTCCCGCTAGCATTAGCTCCGACCGGTTCGCGCGCCTTTTCCGTACCTCCAGAGCCCTGTGGTCCGACACGGTAGCTATCTGAGCCATCCACCCGGGGAGCCACTCTTCATCCCCGCGAGTTCGAGAAGGGTTCGCGGTTAACACCTACCCCGCGATACACGTCGCGGGGTTTTGTGTCTAAAGGGAGTGTAGTCAGAAGGTCTAGCGACGGCGCGCCCGAAGCGCAGTGAAGAACCAGTTCAGTGGAATTCGAACGCCACGCCGGCGAGGATCTTCAGGTCCCGTGTGTTGACGGTTCCGCCCACGGGTCCGGTGCTGAAAATGTTCACGAGACCCACGGAGTAGCGGCCTTCGAGGAGGAGCCCTGTTCCCCCGCTCAGCCGGTAAGTGACGCCCGTGCCAAAGTCGACGCCGATGTCCGTGGTCCTCGTTGTATCCCGAAAATCCCCGGAGCCCACTCCGGTATCGACGTCGGCGGAAAGACGGTACCCGACGTTCGGCCCCGCGAAAAGATACGGGCGGAGAGGGCCCGTTCCGAACGTGGCCTTCGCGGTGAGCGGAAACTCCAGGTAGTCGAGGCGGTACGTCGCCTTGCCGGCGGCCGACGACACCTCGAATCCCTTTTGCGTGTAGAACGCCTCCAATTGCACGGAGAACAGGTCCGAGAGCCGAGCCTGGGCGAACGCGCCGCCTAGAAAGCCCGTCCTGCCGGACTTTGAGAATCCCGCCGGGAGATCCGGCGCGAGCAGGACGTTCGCGAAATTCACGCCGCCCTTCAAGCCCCAAGAAAACGCCGGCTCTCGGGTCGCCGGGGGCGACGCCTGGGCCAATGCCGCGCCACACGGGCCGATTGTCGAGATCGCAAGGGCCAGGAGCCGGATTGTGTAGCGCATGCAAGATCCTCCACGGTCCCTCGCGGACCCTGGATACGATGGGGCGCGCCGCCGTCCCGCGCTGTCAGGATCGTGCTCGGGGAGCCGAGAGTCCTGGCCATCTCGAAACCGGGCGCCGTCCCTTCCCGTATTACAGCAACATGAGAGAGGACGGCGCAATCGCGCTGACCGTCAGGTCTCCGTCGGCGCCGGATCTTGGCGTCGCGATCGATTGGCTCTACGTCGGCGATGCGGTCCGGGTCACGCGTTACCGCTGCCTCGCCCGGACGCCGGGCGTCGGTGCCGAGCATCGCCAGGAGGCGCACGTGATCGCGTTTCCGTACCAAGGCGTCTTCGAGGTTCATCGTGGACGCGAGCGTGCGGTTGCCGAACCGGGTTCCATGGTTTTCTTCAACGAGGGCGAGCCCTATCGCACGGGCCATCCCTGTGGTGGTGGCGACCACGGCAGCGCGATCACCGTTCGTTCCGACATCCTAGTCGAAGCGCTGTCCCGCCACGACCCCGGCGTGGTGGATCGGCCGGGAGCGCCTTTCCAGTTTGCGTCGGGCGCAAGCTCGGCGCGTACGTACCTTCTCCAGCGGCTCCTCTTTCTCCGCCTCACCCACGCGGGTACCGCGGACCCCCTGGGAGTGGAGGAAAACGCTCTGACACTCCTGGACGAGGTCTCGGCCGCAGCGTGCCGCTCGGAAGATGGTCTATTGGCGCGGCGGCCGCCGCCCAACGCTGATCACCTGCAAACCGTGGACTCCGCTCGCCGTTTCCTCGCGAGCCGGCTTGCGGAACCGGTGAGCCTCAGGGCCATCAGTGGAGCCGTCGGCGTCTCGCCGTTCCATCTTTGCCGCATCTTTCGGGCGATCACCGGGGCCACCGTTTCCCGCTATAGGCACCGGCTACGGCTTCGCGCGGCGCTCGGGCGCGTCGCGCAGGCGGAAGCCGACCTCAGTGCGGTGGCCCTGGACCATGGCTATTCGAGCCACAGCCACTTCACAGCCGCGTTCCGGCGCGAGTTCGGGCTCACTCCGACCCAGTTTCGCCGCGCGGCCGGCAGGAGCGGTCGGAGTGTCGCGAAGTTCTTCTCGGGAGCACGAAGGTGACAGCGGCGCGGGAACGGCCCGATGGACCCGTTCACGGCCGAGGGGATTCAGCCCCAGACGGAAAGGCCGCGATCGCGCCGTCAAGGCCAGCCGCAAAGACCCTCCCGCAGGAGGACGCGAGTGAGCCCGCGATACCAGACATCGCGTTGGCCCATGGGGCCATCTCGCGGCGCCATCTGATTCTCCCCGTCCGGCGATCGAGCCCGACGAGCGAAGCCTCGTGCCGGATCATGTAGTCCTTCACGCCCACACTCCCCATCCAGACTGTGTCACCGACGACCAGCGGCGTTCCCCACGCAGATCCGAAGATGTCGGTCGACCAGATCGGGTCGCCTTCCTGGCGGGGACTCATCGCCTCCATCTCCCAGCGGGCAAGTGACACCGCCGACTCAGGAAAGGGCCGGGGGACCCCGTTGTGGCACCATCGCGGCGGTCGCCTCTTCCAAACGCTGTGATAATCAGCAGCCTGTTCCCCGGAGGGAGCCATGTCCAAGAAACAGAGAAGTCGCGATTTCGCGGTTACCGACCAGGTCGCTGGCACCGTGGACGTCATGACCGACGGCCGAGGACAGGAGGCTCTGCTCCGAGCGGGGGCCTTGCAGAACGCGATCTTCAACAGCGCCAACTTCTCGAGTATCGCGACGGATGCCAAGGTCGTCATTCAAATCTTCAACGTTGGCGCCGAGCGCATGCTCGGCTACACCGCCGCAGAAGTGCTGGACAAGATCACCCCGGCCGAGATTTCCGATCCGCAGGAAGTGATCGCGCGCGCCAAGACGCTGAGCGTGGAGCTTGCCACCCCGATCGCGCCGGGGTTCGAGGCCCTGGTCTTCAAGGCTTCGCGCGGAATCGAGGACATCTACGAGCTGACCTACATCCGCAAGGACGGGAGCCGCTTCCCGGCGGTCGTCTCGGTCACGGCCCTGCGCGACGCTCAAAGCGCCATCATCGGCTATCTGTTGATTGGCACCGACAATACCGCGCGCAAGGAGGTCGAAGCAGACCAGAAGCGACTCGATCAGCGCCTTCGCGACCAGCAGTTCTACACGCGCTCTCTCATCGAGTCGAATATCGACGCGCTCATGACCACCGATCCGCAAGGCATCATTACCGACGTCAACAAGCAGATGGAGGCGCTCACCGGTTGTACGCGCGACGAGCTGATCGGAGCGCCATTCAAAGACTACTTTACCGACCCGGAACGGGCCGAAGCCGGCATCAAGCAGGTGCTGACCGAGGGTAAGGTCACCAACTACGAGCTCACATCGCGATCACGAGACGGCAAAGAGACCGTGGTGTCCTACAACGCAACCACCTTCTACGACCGGAATAGGAGGTTGCAGGGTGTGTTCGCCGCCGCGCGTGACGTCACGGAGAGCAAACGCCTCGATCAGGTACTTCAAGAGAAAAACGTCGAGCTGCAAAGCGCCAAGTTCGTAGCGGAAAACGCAAACCGCTCGAAATCGGCTTTTCTCTCCAGCATGAGCCATGAGCTTCGCTCTCCGCTAAACGCGATCCTCGGTTTTGCCCAACTAATGGATTCGGACTCCCCGGAGCCGACGCCCGGCCAGAAAGAAAGCATCGCTCAGATCCTCCAGGCGGGATGGCATCTCCTGAAGCTCATCAACGAAGTCCTCGATCTCGCGAAGATCGAATCCGGGAAACTGTTGCTGTCGCTGGAGACGGTATCCCTGGCCGAGGTCATGGTCGAATGCCAGCGCATGATCGAAGGCCAAGCGCAACAGCATCGCATTCAAATGACCTTTCCGCAATTCGACGTTCCATGCTTTGTCCATGCCGACCGAACCCGGTTGAAGCAGATTCTCATCAACCTGTTCTCAAATGCGATCAAATACAACCGCGAGCCCGGCAAGGTCGAGGTAATTCTCACCGCGAGCGCTCCGGGACGCATTCGCGTCGGCATCAAGGACACTGGCCCTGGATTGACTCCGGAAAAGCTGGCACAGCTCTTCCAACCGTTCAACCGTCTCGGGCAAGAGGCTAGCGGCAAGGAAGGCACTGGCATCGGCCTCGTGGTGGCCAAGCAACTGATCGAGCTGATGGGGGGCGTCATCGGTGTGGAAAGCACGGTTGGAACCGGAAGTGTGTTCTGGTTCGACCTGAAGACTGCTGCCGAGCCTGATCTCGCGCATGGCAGCGGCGCGCCTGCGGCGCGTGTTCAATCGCAGGTGCAGAGCGGCGCACGGGTGCGCGTCGTACTCTATGTGGAGGACAACCCGGCCAATCTGAAGTTAGTGAGCCAGATTATCGCGCGTCGCGTCGATCTACGCCTTCTAACCGCGGTGACAGGGGCCCTCGGCGTAGAACTCGCGCGCGCGAATCTGCCGGAGGTGATTCTCATGGACATAAATCTACCGGACATCAGCGGTATCGAAGCCCTCGAAATCATTCGCAACGATACGGCGACGGCGACAATTCCGGTCGTAGCTATCAGTGCCAACGCCATGCCGCACGACATCGAGAGGGGCATGCGGGCAGGATTCTTTCGGTATCTCACCAAGCCAATCAATGTCGATGAGTTCATGGATACACTGAACACGGCGCTGGAGTTTGCAGAACACGGCGACGGAGAGAGTGTAAGGACGGCTCGCCAAGATAGCCCGCGGAAAGAGGAGATATGACCAAGATCTTGCTTGTGGACGATGAGGAAAGAGTCCTGACGCTTTATTCGGCCATTCTGAGGAGAGAGGGCTATGAGGTCCTGACGGTCACCAACGCGAAAATGGCGTTCGAAGTAGCCGTTTCGGAGCAGCCCAGCCTGATACTTCTCGACGTCATGATACCGGCCCCGGACGGAGGGAACGCATTCGGATACCTGTCCGGAAGTGCGAGCACCAAACATATACCGGTAATCTTCCTTACGTCCCTGGTGGAAGAGGATGAAGTGGAAGCTGGAAAGGGAAGGATCGGTGGGCGCGAATACATATCGAAATCCACCCCGATGACGAAGGTGATTGCGACAGTAAAAGAGGCCTTGGCTCGCACATCGCGCGAACAGTCGTGAAGCGGCGTCTGGTTCATGTCGCCAAGCGTCTTCATCGCGATGCTCTTGGCCCGGCGTCGTCCTTCCGTGGCTCCATTCTTTCAAGCCCCGGAGCGTCCGTAAAAGCCTGGGCGATTCAGGTCCTCCAGCGTGGCGGAATCCCGGTCTTCCGTAAGGTCGACCGCGTTTCGCGGGCGCTCGGGACGCCGCTGCGCGCAAGATAGACGGGCATGACGTCTCCCGACGCGGCCCTCGACTCGGTCCCACGGGTCCCCCTCGCGAGGCTGCCGACGCCCCTCGAGGAGCTGCCGCGGTTGGCGAAACTCCTGGGCCTCACGACGCTTCTCGTGAAGCGGGACGACGGTACGGGGCTCGCCATGGGGGGCAACAAGGCGCGGAAGCTCGAGTACGACTTCGCTCCGATCCTCGCGGGCGGCCACGACGTCGTTGTCACGGTGGGCGGTGCGCAGTCGAACCACGCGGCCATGACGGCGGCCGCGGCACGGCGCCTCGGTCTCGACGTCAAGCTCGTCCTCGGCGGGCCTGCGGTGTCGAGCTTGCGCGGGAACATGCTCCTCGACGCCCTCTACGGGGCCGAGGTGCGGTACCTGCTCGACGACGACGACAACGACTCGCTTGCCGCGGCGATGGACGCGTGGATGGTGGAGCTGGGCCGGGAGGGCAGGCGCCCGTACGCGCTGCCGATCGGCGGCAGCTCGGGCCTGGCCGCCCTTGGCTACGTCCGCGCGATGCGCGAGCTTGCCGCGCAGGCCGGGCGCGGGCCCTTCCAGGTCGTCACCGCCGTCGGGTCGTGCGGAACATTTGCGGGCCTGAACCTCGGAACGCGTCTCTTCGCTCCAGGCGCACGCGTCATTGGGATCAGCGTTGCGCGCACGAAACGGCAGATCCTCGCACGAACGGAGGAGCTGATGGTCGAGAGCGCGGCGCTCCTCGGGCTCGTGCCGCCGGTCGTCGAGGGCGAGCTCGAATGCCACGACGTGTTCCACGAGCAGTACGGCGTCGCCACGGAGGCTGGCGCCGAAGCAATCCGCACCACGGCGCGGCTCGAAGGGCTGCTCCTCGATCCGATCTACACGGGCAAGTCGATGGCCGGTCTCTTCGCGCTTGCCCGGACCGGCCTCCTCGACGCGAGGCTCCCGGTCGTCTTTCTCCACACGGGCGGCCTGCCGATCCTCTTCGCGGTCGACCTCCCAGGGGAGAGCGCATGAAAGTTCAGCGGCGGTTCCGCGCCCTCCTGCTTGCCGCCGCGTGTCTCTGGTTCCCGGCCGTCTGCGCGGCGGGAACTCCGGTGGACGCCGTCGCCGACCTCTCGGACCCCAACCCCGCGGTGCGCGAGCGGGGCGCGTCGGCGCTCGGAAAGGGCGGGCCCTCGGCGATCGGGCCGCTCGTCGGTGCGCTCGCGGACGCGGACCCGTTCGTTGCGGGCGCGGCCGCCGACGCGCTCGCTCGCATCGGGGCTGAGAGCGTCCCGGCGCTCGCAAAGGCGCTCGACGCCCGTCCGGAATCCGTGCGGGCGGGTGCGGCGATCGCGCTCGGGAAGATCGGCGCCCCGTCGCGCCCCGCTTCGCCGGCGCTCGTCCGTGCGCTCTCGGATCCAGACGCGTACGTCCGTTGGTGCGCCGCGAACGCGCTGGGCGCCGCCGGCCTTGCGTCGGGGCCCGTCCTCGCCGTGCTCCGCGAGTCCCTGCACGACGCGGACGACGACGTGAGGCGGGGCGCCGCGCTTGCGCTCGAGCGACTGGACCCGGTGGCATGGCTCGCACCTCCCGGCTGGGACGCGACGCTCGCGACGATCGAGAGGCTCACGCCGCTCCTGATGCGCGAGATGCACGTCCCGGGCGTGTCGATCGCCGTCGTTCGTGGCCGGAGGGTCGCGTGGACGAGGTCGTGGGGCGTCGCCGACGCGGGGATGAAGACGCCCGTCACGGACGCGACGGTCTTCGAAGCCGCCTCGATGACGAAGCCTGTCTTCGCCGCGTCGGTCCTGAAGCTTGCCGAGGAGGGCAGGCTCGACCTCGACGCTCCGATCTCGGATGCCGGGACTCTCCCCATTCAGGCCGAGCGCTCGCGAATCACGCCGCGGATGGTTCTCTCGCACACGTCCGGCCTCCCGAACTGGCGCAAGGGGGGCGAGGAGAGGGACGGTCCGCTGCCTGTGATCGCGGAGCCCGGCTCGCGGTTCGGATACTCCGGCGAGGCCATGTTCGCGCTGCAGCGGCTCGTCGAGAAGCTCACTGGCGAACCAATCGAAACGTATGCGCGGCGCACGCTCCTCGTCCCGCTCGGGATGGAGCGGTCGTCGTACGTGTGGACGCCGGAGCTCGATGCGAACCTTGCGACGGGGCACAAGGCGGACGGGACGCGCCTCGAAAGAGCGCGCTACCGCCACGCGAACGCGGCGTACTCGCTCGTCACGACGGCATCGGACTACGCGCGCTTTCTCGCGGCCCTCCTCGATCCGGCGAGCGCCGCGCCACACGGTCTCTCTGCCGCATCGGTCGCGGTGATGCTGAAGCACCAGGCGCGCGCCTGTGCGCGCGACCCGATCGAGCGCCCGGGCAGGGCGAGGGGGCGCGAGGTCTGGTGGGGGCTCGGCTGGGGTCTCAACTCGACGGCCGAAGGCGACGTCGTCTACCACAGCGGCGCGAACCGGACCGGCTTCCGCTCGTACGCACAGTTCTCGCCGGGGCGTGGCACGGGAATCGTCGTGATGACGAACGGCATCGGCGGCGGCGAGCTATGGACGCGCCTGATCGCCGCCGTGGGCGACCTGTAGCTCCGCCGAGGTCCGCCCGGTGGGCACCACGAGAGGCCATCCCCTCTCCCGGATCGGCGGAGCCAGAACGGATAATCTATGGTGTCTCTATGACGAGTTCGTTTCCCTCCGACGTCGATGTGCTGGTCTGCGGCGGTGGCCCGGGTGGCTCCACGTTCGCCTCGCTGATGGCGAAGAGTGGATATCGCACGGTCCTCTTCGAGCGCGACAAGTTCCCCCGCTTCCACATCGGCGAGTCGCTCCTCCCCTGGAACGTGCCTCTCTTCGAGCGACTCGGCGTGCTCGCCAAGCTGAATGCGTCGGCGCCCCAGGTGAAATTCGGCGCGCGCTTCTACCATCAGGGATCGTCCCTCACCCGGCCGGTCGTGTTCCGGAACGGAATCGACCAGGACCACCCGAGCTCGTTTCAGGTGAAGCGGGCCGAGTTCGACGCTCTTCTCCTCGACCACGCCCGGGAGTCGGGGGCGGAGGTCTTCGAGGAGGCCCGCGTTACCGAGGTCGTCTTCAGCGCGGACGGCTCGAGGGCCACGGGCGTGAAAGTCCTGTTGAAAGGGGAGAGCGAGCCGCGGATGGTGACGGCGAAGGTGGTCGTGGATGCGACCGGCCGGGATGCCCTGCTGTCCCGCCATCTCGGAGGGCGGCGGCGCGACCCGGCTCTCGAACGCTCGGCCGCGTTCGCCCACTACGACACGTTCCGGCGCGAGGCGGGGCCTACGGGCGGCGACATCGTGATCGTCACGACGCCGGACGGCTGGTGGTGGCTGATCCCGTTCTCCGACGGCTCCGTCTCCGTCGGCATCGTGATGCCGTCCAAGCGCTTCAAGGAGCGAAGCGGCAACGTGGAGCAGCTCTTCGAAGAGTCGATCGCACGAACGCCAGAAGTGAGCGCCCTCCTGTCAGGCTCGAGGCGCACGATGGACGTGCGGGCGATCGCCGACTATTCGTACAGCACGCCCCGGATCTCCGGTGACGGCTTCTGTCTCGTCGGCGACGCGGCCTGCTTCCTCGACCCCGTTTTCTCGACCGGCGTTCTCCTCGCGATGTCGTCCGCCGAGATGGCGGCCGGCGCGGTCGACCGTGCGCTTAAGGCCAAGGGGCGGGTGGACGCGGCCGACTTCAGGGGCTTCGAGAGGACGTACCGCGGCGCCATCCGGAGGTTCACACGCTTCGTCCACGGTTTCTATCAGCCGCATGTGCTCGAGACGTTCTACACGGCCGCCCCGAATCCGTGGATCGAGCGCGGCGTCACGACGGTCCTCGGAGGCGGTGTCTTCGACCCGACCCTCAGGGCGCGGTTCTGGATCTTCGCTTTTCATGTCTGCACCGCGTTCATGTGGGCCGTTCAACGCCTCCGGGGCCGACGTGCCTTTGAGCGGGCGACGGGAATCGTCGAACAGAAGAGAAGTCCGTGAGCTTCCGGCGCGGCCTGAAACTGGCCGGCTTCGCGCGCCGCCACCTCGGCCGCATGGCCCAGGGCCGGAAGGAGGTCATGGAGCACCTCGCGGCTCCCCGCGCCGAGAACCTCCCGATGCCGACCTTCGTGCAGCTCCGCGTCACGAACCTCTGCAACCTCCGCTGCAAGATGTGCGGACAGTGGGGTGACACGGGAATTTATCGCGCCGACGCGGAGGCGGCGGTGTCCGACGGCGAGCGGGAGAGAAACCGGATCAAAGAGCTGATCGGGCTCGACCGCCAGATGAAGCTCGCCGACTACGTTCGCCTGCTCGACGAGCTCGCACCGTCGGCGCCGATCGTCAGCCTGTTCGGCGGCGAGCCGCTGCTGTATCCCGATCTTCTGCCGCTCATCCGGGAGGTGAAGCGGCGGGGATTGACTTGCTCGGTGATCACGAGCGGCTGGCGGCTCGAGGAGATGGCGCGCGAGATCGTGGAATCCGGCATCGACTCGATCATGGTTTCGATCGACGGGCCTCCCGTGCTCCACGACCGGATCCGCGGTCAGGCGGGCACCTTCGCGCGCGCCGCGGCCGGCGTCCGGGCCGTGGCCCGCGAGCGAGCCGCGCTCGGTTCGGCAACGCCGATGCTCCTCGCGATGCTGCCGATCACCGAGCTCAACCTGGACGAGATCCCGCTGGCCCTCGAGGCCCTCCGGGATCTTCCGCTCGACACCGTCAACGTCGGACTTCGCTGGTTCGTCTCGAAGCAGACGGGTGCGGCGTACGAGAAGGTGATGTCGGAGACGTTCGGTGTGACGGGCAGCTCGTGGGAGGGATTCGACTTCGACGGCGCGGACTTCGCCGTCACCAAGGGGCGCCAGCTGACCGAGGTCTCGAAGCTCCTGAAGGGCCTCCGCCGCCGCCGCTTTCTCGACTCCGCCCGGGGACTTCCGTGGGTTTCCTTCGTGCCGGACGTGCCGGCGGAAGGGGTGGCGGACTACTTCGCCGATTCGACGAAGACGTTCGGGCACGACCTCTGTCCCGTGGCGTGGTATTTCGCGCAGGTGGAGCCGGATGGCGAGGTCTGCTTCTGCGGGGATTTTCCGGACTACTTCATCGGCAACGTCCGGAAGACCTCCTTCCGCGAGATCTGGACGGGGGAGCGCGCGGGCCGCTTCCGGGAGAAGCTCGCGAAAGAGCCGCTCCCGATCTGCAGCCGGTGCTGCGGAAACTACGTCTATGGAAAATGGAAGCGGCCTACGCCGACGCGCCCGGATCGCCCCAGAAGCGGTAGAAGTTGAACCACTGCGTCGGGTGAGCGCGTACGACGCCTTCAAGGTCGGCTGCAACGCGGCTCATGACGCGGCAGGCGTCTTCCTCTGGCGAGAGCGAAGCGTCCGAGGCGATGGGCGTTCCCCAGACGTTGAAGTAAGACCCGTCGCGGCTGCGCAGGAAGAACCCGGGCAGGATTTCGCAGCCGCAGAAGCGGGCGAGGAGGGCCGGCGACCGGAGGAAGGGCGTGGCACGCCCGAAGTAAGGGACGAGCACCTGATCTTCCGGATAGGCCCGGTCGACGAGCAGCGCGACCGCACGTCCCCCCTCGATAGCAGAGCGCACCCGGAACGATGTGGCCATGGAGGAACCGATGTCGATGGACTCGACACCGAGCCGCGTCCGAAGACTCAGGCGCATCGCCTCCACGCCGGGGTCGAGCTCGGGCTGGCCGACGACGGAGGGCGTCAGCCCGTGGCCGCGCAGCGTCACGGCGCCCATCTCCCAGTTTCCGACGTGCCCGGTGACGAGGAGAAACCCCCGGCCGTTCTTCTGCACTGTCGCGAGGACCGCGCGGTCCTCTTCGAACGACGTGATGCGGGGAACGAACGCCGCGCTTCGAAGGCGCCAGACGTCGATCACCGAGCGGCCGTACTCGAAGAAGAGGCGTCGCCCCAGGCGTCTCGCCTCCCGCGCGGAAACGCCGAGAGCGAGGCGGAAATTCTCCCGGATTCCGTCGAGCGTCTTCGTCATGAGGATCATCGCGATGCTGTTGACGACGATCGAGATCCCGTGGAGTGCGGCGAGAGGCAGCCGGCGCGCGCCGTAGTTGAGGCCGGCGTACACGACGCGGTTCGACAGCCCGTGGCTCACCCATTTCCGACGGCCGCGCGGCACGCCGCCTTCAGGCGCCGTTGGAACCGCCGGACCGGCCTCGGACGGCTCCCGCTTCCCCATCGAGACACTTTCTCACGTTCGGGGCCGGGAGCCTTACGAACGGGTGGGGTAGCGCTCTCGACTCGCTTAACATCTTCGACAAGCGCGACAAGCGCGGGGCGGGAAGGTAGGCACCGTGAAAAGCAAGATCAACCTGCTCGCAGTACGCTGTCTCTTTGCCTTGCTTCCCTTAGAGGGATTCATCCACGCTCGGCCTGGCTTCGCCGGCCCCCCGTACACAACGGACGACCCCGAACCCGTGAGGCTAAGGAACTGGGAGCTTTCTCTCGCAGGCACTCGCACGTCCGAGGGGAGCGACCGCTCGGGCGACGCGCCCCACTTCGAGGCGAACTACGGGGCCGCAAAGGGCCTTCAGCTGCACGTGATCGTGCCCCTCTCGTTCTCGCGGCCGGGAGGTGGGAATACGACGTTCGGGCTCGGGGACATCGAGGTCGGTGCTAAATACAGGCTTATCGAGGAAGCAGGCAACCGCCCGCAGGTCGGAACGTTCCCCCTCGTCGAGCTTCCCTCGGGCGACGCGGGCCGCGGTCTTGGCACAGGTCACATGCGGGCGTTTTTCCCCGTGTGGATCCAGAAGACTCTCGGGAGGGTGACGACGTACGGCGGCGGCGGTTACTGGATCAACCCGGGCGAGGGGAATCGGAACTGGTGGTACGCCGGCTGGCAGGCGCAGGTGCAGGCGACTTCGTTCCTAAGCCCAGGAGTCGAGGTCTACTACCAGTCTCCCGCACAGGAGGGGTACCCAGCCGAGGTTCATGTGAACGTCGGCCTGGTTGTCGACTTGGGCGAGAACCATCACCTCCTCGCCTCCGCCGGCCGCGTGGTTCACGGCTGCAACTGCAATCAAGGATACGTCGCATACCTCCTGACGTTCGGGCCGAAGTCCGACGAGCCGTAGCGTCGAAGAATAGGGAAGGGCACCAGAAGCCGTCGGGGTGCGCGCCGGGGTGCGGTCCCCTTCACGACGGGGCGGACGTCGCTACGGCGACGTCGGGACGTCGTGGAGCGGGGGATATGGGAGTCGTGCGGCCGACTCGGCCAGAGACTTGAAAATGTCGAGTGCGTGGAGACGCCGGATGTTCCTCTGGTGCGCCTCGGAGGGAGAGAGAAGCGCCGCGAACGGCGAATTCGAGTCGTAGTGCGAGACCCACGTGAGGTCCGTCGTGCCATTGGGCCAAGCCTCGACGAAGAACGAGGCTGTGAGCCGCGCGACGGCCACGTCGAGGAGGCGGGCCTCGTCGGATTTCACGAGAAACGAGAGCACCTCTCCGGGCTGGAACGCGATGACCGCGAGGTCGACATGTCTGGGTCCACGGGGCGTCGTCGCCTCGAGAGACAGAATGTCGCCCTTTGACGCGGTGAGACCCTTCCTGTAGTGGGCCCGGCGGGGAATGACCCCCTGCACTCCGGCGAGCATCCACGTCGCAGCGGTCTCGGGTCCCACGAGGAGCCGCCACACGATCGCGCGCGGGGCGTCGATCGAAACGCAGTCGACTCCCTGAAGGTCCGCGATCGGGGTGTCGGTGAAGGCTCTCAGGCGCTCCGCCCACGGGTCCTGCTGGGCAGATGCGCCCGACGCGGCGGCGAGCGCCAGGATGAAAATGGGGAAAGTGCGCCGCATTCGCCGAGGATAGCGGAAAGCAGGCATGACCCGGGACCGGAGCGGGAAAAGGCGTGACGGCGACCGTCCTATGCGCCCCCCGCGAGCGCGGGCGCGTCCGGGAAAGTATTCTCGCAACCGCAAGGAAGAAATGGGTCCAAGCGGTTTCCGGCGCCGCGCGAGGGGGAGGCGAGACTGTGAAGAAGAAGCACGAACGTGGGCGCCCCTGGCCTCATTCGCCCCGCGAGTGGCTTCGCCTTTTCGCGGACGCTTCGCGCGGGTGGAAGGACGACAACGCGCTTCGCCTGGGAGCCGCCCTCTCGTTCTACTCGCTTCTGTCTTTTCCCCCTCTCTTCATCGTCACTATCTCCATTGCCGCGCTTTTCTTTGGCCGGGATGCAGCACAAGCCGGGCTCTTGCGGCAGCTCTCCGAGCTCCTCGGGAAGAGCGGCAGCGACATGTTCGAACAGATGATCCGCGCGGCCTCGCGGCCGGGTCACGGGCTCGTCGCCGCGTCGGTTGGGCTCCTTTTCGTCCTCTTCGGGGCCACCGGCGTCTTCGCGGAGCTGCGCGACGCTCTCAATCTCATCTGGAAAGTTCAACCAACGGAGAAGAGTGTCGTCAAGGGCCTGCTGAGAGGACGAATCCTCGCGTTGAATCTCGTCATCGGGACCGGGTTCCTCCTCATCATCTCCCTCGTCGTGAGCGCGGCCCTGGCGGCGCTGGGCGCCTCCGTCGGCAGACGGCTGAGAGGATTCGATCAGGTTCTCCAGGGTCTTGACCTCCTCCTCTCCTTCGCCGTTCTCGCGGTTCTCTTCGCGCTCATCTTCAAGATCTTGCCGGACGTCGTCCTTTCCTGGCGAGACGTGTGGCTGGGCGCGGTCGCGACCTCCCTCCTCTTCAGCGTCGGAAAATTCGCGATCGGCGCATATCTCGGGACGGCCAGTATCGCGACCGTCTACGGAGCGGCGGGCTCGCTGGTCCTCTTGCTTCTCTGGGTCTATTACTCCTCTCAGATCTTCTTCTTCGGGGCGGAGCTCACAAGGAGCTTCGCCGAGAGGTCCGGGCGCGGGCCAGCAGCGATGCCGGCGGAAGGAGCAGTCGCCGTCACGACGGTCAAGGTGCTCGGCGAACCGGGAGCTCCCGGCCATGATGCGCCCCGCGAAGAGCCCAAGCGCCCTGGATGAGCGCAGTCGGGCCGACCGAGGCCCTGGTTGGTCTTCCTTGAAGCTCAAGAAGAAGAACTCCGGCGGACAGGATGGAGGTCACATCATGAGCAGTTACGGCCGACGTTCGGGGAGAGTTTTCGCAAGAGGAATCCGAAAGTCGTCGGGCGGCGGAGGAAGGATGTGACCGGCCTCCCGGACCTCCCCGGCCCGCTCCTCGTCGCGCTCCTCGCGGGCGACGAGCGGGAGGTCGACGCCCTCTTCCGCAATGCGGTCGCACGGGGCTCCGACGCGGCGCTCCTCGCCCGGGACCTCGTCCAGCCCGCGCTCGACGAGGTCGGCCGGCTTTGGGAGAAGGGCGAAATCGGCATCGCTGAGGAGCATCTCGCGACGGCCCTCGCCGCGCGCGCCTTCCTCATGAACGCGAGCTGCGGGAACGCTCCGCCTCTCGGCGCCCCCCGGCTGGTCCTCGCTTGCCTCGCGGGCGAGTTCCACGATCTCGGCGTGCACCTCGCCGCCGAGATCGGGCGGGGAGAGGGCTGGCAGGTCGAGCTCCTCGGGGCAAACGTTCCGCGGGACTCGGCGCTCGAGTACATCGCGCTCCGCGAGCCCGAGGCGGTCGGCCTCTCGCTCTCGCTCGCGGGGCACGTTGTCGAGGCGGCGGCCATGATCGGCCGGATCCGTTCCGTCGCGCCCGGCGCGAAGATCCTCGTCGGGGGTATCGCGTTCCGCCGGGACCCGTCACTCACGGACGCGACCGGGGCCGACGCGTGCGTCGCAGACCCCGTGACCCTGCGCGACTGGCTTCGCGCGCACCACGTTGCGCGGCCGGTCCCAGTGCCTCCGGTGCTGCGGGGTCGCCCGCGTCGGCCCGTCTCGCGGGCACGAGGCGGATTGCGGTAGCTGAGGAAGACCCTCGACTGAAAAGTTGGCGTCAGCACACAAACCGATGCAGAGGGGCCGGCGTAGAGAAAGCATGACGCGGTCGCGTCTCGCCCCGTTCGTGCTCATCCTTCTCGGGGCGCCAGGAGCAGCCATGGCCGTCGAGGAGCCGAAGTACCGGATCGAAAAGGACTACGGATCGTTCGAGGTCCGCGTCTACGAGCCCGTCGTTGCCGCTGAGACCGTCGTGACGGGTGCATTTGGCGACGGGACGAACGAGGGTTTTCGCCGTCTCGCGAGCTACATCTTCGGTGCGAACGACGGCGGGCGCAAGATTGCGATGACCGCGCCCGTCGGCGCCGAGGCCATGTGCGGGAGCAAGATCGCGATGACGGCGCCCGTCGGCTCGGAGCGGACGGCGGACGGATGGATCGTCACTTTCACGATGCCGGCGTCCTTCACGATGAAGACGCTTCCGGCGCCGAACGACGCACGCGTTCGCCTGCGTGCGATCCCGTCGCGCCGCGTCGCGGTCGTGCGCTTCTCGGGCACGTGGGGCGCCGACAAGTTCGAGGCCGCGGCGAAGAAGCTCACATTCGATGCGAAGGAAGCCGGTCTCGTCCCCGCGGACGTGCCACCCGTCTTCGCCCGTTATGACCCCCCCTGGACTCTGTGGTTCATGAGGCGGAACGAGGTCCTCGTCCCGCTCTCACACTGACAGTCAAAGCGCCCAGGCGTCGAGACGGCCGGCGTCAGGCCGCTGCGATGCGCCGCGCCATGAGCCCGAACACGAGCGCATGGACGGGCAGAAGAGCCCACCAGTAGGCTCGGCCCGCAACGCCCTCCGGGTGGAACTCCGCTGTCTGAAGGAGGCGGGAGCCGCCGCCGGCGACGGGCTCGACCTCGAACGTGAGCCGCGCCTGCCCGGGCACCTTCATCTCCGCACGCAGCGTGAGGAGCCGGCCTTCCTCGAGGCGCTCGACGCGCCAGAAGTCCACGGCATCGCCGACACGCAGAAACGCGGGATCCCGGCGTCCGCGGCGCATGCCGACACCACCGAGCGCGCGGTCGATCGCCCCGCGGAGCTCCCACAGTTCGTTCGCGAAGTACCAGCCCGTCGCACCGCCAATGCGCCGGACGCGATCAAACAGCGCCGCCGGGCCGAGCGGGGACAGGACGACGCGCGCATCGGTGAGGAGTGGCCGGGACTCGGGCCAGGGGCGCGAAGCAGCGTCCGTAGAGGCGCCCGTCCACCGCGCCTCCGGGCTGGCCGAGGCGTCCGGCCCGAGCGCCTTGGTGACGGCCGCCCGGAAGGGTGTCAGATCCCGCGGGAGGATCTCCCGGATTGCAGTCTCTTCGCATACGACGTCGTAGCGCAGGCCTTCCACGAGAGGGAACGCGAGGGACATCGGGACGGTCGTCACGAGATTCAGCCAGTACGCCGAGAGGTGCGGCGTGAGGAAGGGGACCGTCAGGATCCGCAGCTTGTGGCCTATCACTTCCGCCGTGATGCGCAGGAGCTGCGCATAGGTGAACACCTCGCCGCCCCCGATCTCGAACGTGCGCCCCGCCGTGCGCGGTTCGGCGAGAACGCCCACGAGATAGGAGAGGACGTCCTTCACGGCGATCGGCTCGCAGCGCGACGAGACCCAGCGGGGACAGATCATGACCGGTAGCTTCTTCGCAAGGTCGCGCATGATTTCGAAGGAGGCGCTGCCGGCCCCGACGATAACGGCCGCGCGGAGCTCGGTCACGGGCACGCGCCCCTCCCGCAGGACGTCACCCGTCTCCTGCCGGCTTCGCAGGTGCTCGGAGAGGCCGCTCGCATTCCGGCCGAGGCCCCCGAGGTAGACGATGCGTGCGACGCCCGCGGCCGCCGCCGCGGCAGCAAAGTTTCGGGCGGCGGCGCGGTCGCGCTCGGCGAACGCGTCCTGCGAGGCCCCCATGGAGTGGATCAGGTAGTACGCGGCGTCAATGCCGGCGAGCGCGGGTCCGAGAGACGCGGGATCGAACGCGTCACCCCTCACGGCCTCGACCCGCGTCGCGACCTCCGCGGGGAGCTTGGCTGGATTGCGGGCCATGCAGCGGACCCGGTGGCCCGCCGCAAGGAGCTCTGGCACGAGCTGGGAGCCGATGTAGCCGGTCGCGCCGGTGACGAGGACGTTCACGCGCGTCGGCGCCGTGCGACTGCGGCTCCGCCGAGGAGCCACGAAAGGAGCCCGCCGCTGCACCCGGAGCCCATCGAGAAGAGGACGCGTCCGCCTCTCTCGACGTCGACGCGGAGGCGCTGGGCCTCGAGCGCGCGGGTCGCCGAGCGAAGCCAGTCCCGTTCGCGCCGCCGGACGGACATCCGGGCGACCGGCGCCAAGCGAATGCCGGAGCCGTCGAGCACGAGGCGGGTGCCGAAGCCCGTCAGCCTCATCGAGCCTGCAGGGCCCGTCAGCGTCAGCCAGCCGTCGACCGCGAGGCCCGGATTCACGGCTTCGCGGCCGCGATCTCGCGCGTGCGAATGACGACGCGGCCGTTCAGGGTCCAAAGCGCGTGGTCGGCGTCCTTGCCGGTCCGGCTCGGGACGTTCACGTCGAGGTTCTCGAAGTCGTAGGTGATCTCGGCGCCCCGGCCGGTCAGCTTTTCGAAGAGGCCGATCGCGAGATCCGGCCAGGTTTTCGTATCGGGATCCACGTAGGGGTTCGTCATGGAGCCTCCATTGTGATCTACGCCGTCCGGTAGCGGGTGGATGCGAGAGCGGTCTTTCGGTGCGCCGCACTTCGGGGCGTGAGCCTTCCTTCGCGTGCCCGTCCGCTCCCCTCGTCAGATCAAGGCGCTCGCTTGCGGGTGCTCGAGGAGGCGCCCAATCACATCTCGCCGGAAGTCGAAGATCCGGTCGAGCGTACGCCGGACGAAAAGAACGTGCGCGATCGTGCCGAGCGGACCGAGCGGTTCTGAATAGTCGACGACATCGAGCACCAGCGTCGAGCTTCCACGCGCCTCGAACTCGTGGGTGTGGCGCCAGAGGTGTGCGGATGCGGAAGTGAAGAAACGGCGGCGTGAGCGCCTCCAGATTCGAAGCGTCGGCGAAGAACGCGAACAGCTGGTCGAGCGGCCGCGCGACCAGCTGGGTTCGGGAGAGTTGGCTGACGCGTCCCATGATGGCCCTCAAGCAGTTGCGAGGCTCAACCGGGTATCACTCCTGAGTGAACGCCCGCCACGAAAAGGGACAAGGCCGAGAGCCGGCAGGCGGTAACGTCAACAGAGGTCCCCATTCTTCCGGCTGCGGCGAGCGGCCCGGAGAAAAGAAAAAGGGGAGGGGGCTGGCGCCCGCTCCCCCGTGTTCGACGAAAGACCGGTTCAGTTCGGAAGGAGGACCGCGTCGATGACGTGGATGACGCCGTTGGACTCCATGAGGTAGTACGTCACCATCCGGGCCTGCTAGTCTCGCCGTTCCGCATGAGAGACGACCTGACGCCCACGTCCCCAAAGGCCGGAGCGGCGCCCGATCTTGACCTCGTGGAACGCATCAAGAACGGCGATTCGACCGCGCTTGACACCCTCTACGAACGCTACTCGTCGCCCGTCTACTCCCTCGTCTGGAAAGTCCTTCAGAACGCCGAGGAGTCCGAGGATGTCGCCCTCGACGTCTTCTGGCAGGTCTGGCGTCAGGCCGACCGGTACGACGCCTCGCGCGGCGCTCCGCCCGCCTGGATCTTCACGGTCGCCCGCTCGCGTGCAATCGACCGCCTGCGCGCCCGCCACCGCCGCGAGGACCGGACGATCTCGTTCGACGACCCCGCCGTGAACCTCGATCCCCTCGACGAACAGGCCGCGCCCGACATGGTCGCGTCCTTCCGCCAGACCCGCGACGCCGTGCGCGAGGGCGTGACGACGCTGTCGGCCGCCCAGCGCGAGGCGGTCGAGCTCGCGTTCTTCCAGGGCCTCACACACGTCGAGATCGCCGAGAAGCTCGGCCAGCCCCTTGGGACGATCAAGACCCGGATCCGTCAGGGCCTCCTCAAGCTGAGGAAGACCCTTGACTGAAGACGCCGTCTTCGCAGGTTTCGCGGACGTCGTCTGGACGCTCGCGTGATCGAACCTGAGAGACCGGTCCGCACCGCGGACCCACTGGTGCATCCCGAACTGCAGCGCTTCGGTCGCTGATCTCTCCTCATCCGGATTCCCCTTCCGCTCGTAGGAATTGCAATGAAGGAAGGGTCGTCTGCGTGAACGTGGCCGTGATCGGTACGGGGATTTCGGGCCTCTCCGCGGCGTGGCTGCTCTCGCGGCAGCACGATGTCCGCGTCTTCGAACGCGAGGGGAGGGCCGGCGGCCACTCCCACACGCACGACGTCTCGTCCGGCGGCCGGACGACGCCCGTCGACACGGGATTTCTCGTGTTCAACCGCGAGACGTACCCGAACCTCTGCCGCCTCTTCGAGGTCCTCGGCGTCGCCCATCACGAGAGCGACATGTCCTTCTCGGTCTCTTGCGCGCGCTGCCGCCTCGAGTGGTGCGGGACGGGGATCGAAGGCGTCTTCGCCCAGAAGGCGAATCTCGTCCGGCCCGCGTTCCTCGGGATGCTCCTCGAGATCGCCCGCTTCAACCGAGAGGCGCCGCGCCTTCTCGACGAGCTGGGCGCCGACGCGTTGACCCTCGCGGCATTTCTCGATCGTGGCGGGTACGGCGACGAGTTCCGAAGGCACTACCTGGTCCCGATGGCGGCGGCCGTGTGGTCCTCGGGAACGCAGGCGATTGACGAGTTCCCCGCCGGCCTCCTCGTCCGCTTCTTCAGGAACCACGGCTTTCTCGGCGTGACGACGCAGTTCCGGTGGCGTACGGTGACCGGCGGGAGCCGGTCGTACGTCGCGGCCATGGCGCGGGGCTTTCGCGACCGGATCCATCTCGGCTCACCCGTCGCATCCGTCGCCCGCGACGCGTTGGGCGTCACGCTTCGTTTCGCCGGCGGCGGCAGCCAGGGGTTCGACGCCGCCGTGATCGCGACGCACGCGGACGAGGCGCTCCGCCTGCTCGCTGACCCGGACGACAAGGAAACGGCGCTCCTCGGTCCGTGGTCCTATTCGTCCAACGAAACGGTGCTCCACACGGACACCTCGTTCCTGCCGGCGCGGGCCGGAGCCCGGGCCTCGTGGAACTATTACCTCGCGGACTGCCGTGCGAAGGCCTCCGCCTCGACCGTGACGTACGACGTCACGCGCCTCCAGGGTCTTCCGCCCGATCCGCGCTACCTCGTGACGCTGAACCCGGAGCGGCCCGTTGCGGCCGGGACCGGGATCGCGCGGATGCCGTACACGCACCCAGTCTTCACCACGGCCAGCCTCGCGACGCAGCCCGGCCTCGCGTCCCTGAACGGACATCGGAAAACGTTCTTCGCCGGCGCGTATTTCGGAAATGGGTTCCACGAAGACGGGCTCAAGGCCGGAATCGCCGTCGCGGACGCGCTCGGAGTGAGCTTTCCGTGAGCGCATTCCCCGAGCCCGCCGTTTTCGAGGGCGTCGTCCGCCACGAGCGGTTCGCACCGAAGAATCATGCGTTCGAGTACCGCGTGTATCAAGTGCTCGTGGACCTCGACGACCTCGCCGGCCTCGCCGCCCGCGTTCCGCTCTTCTCGCACAACACCGGTAACGTCACGAGCCTTCGCGATCGGGACTACATGGGCCCCGGCGACGCGTCCGTCCGCGCGAAGCTGGACCGCTGGCTCGCGGCGCACGGCGAGCCGCGCCCGGCCCGCGTCTTCCTCCTGACCCAGCTCCGCGTCCTCGGATACGTATTCAACCCGGTGAGTTTCTATTTCTGCTACGACGAAGGCGGGCGCCTTGCCTGCGCGGTCGCCGAGATCAACAACACGTTCGGCGAGGGCTTCGCCTACCTTCTTCGCCGCGCGCCCGAGGACGCCGGCTCCGCGTCGATCGCGGCGCGGTTCCCCAAGGAGTTCCACGTCTCACCGTTCTTCGGCATGGACGGCCGGTACGAATTCATCGTGACTCCGCCGGGGGAAACGGTCCGCACGCACGTGAGCGCGTGGGGGCCACCGGCGGCGGAAGGCGCGAAGCGGTTCGAGGGCTTCTTCGCGGGCCGGGGCGAGCCCCTCACGACGCGCTCTCTGGGCCGCGCGCTCCTTCGGCACCCGTTCATGCCGCTCTTCGTCATCTTCTGGATCCACTGGCATGCGGCACGGCTCCTGTGGAAGCGCGTGCCGGTCTTCACGAAACCCGGACCGCCGGCGGACGCGATCTATGCCGGTGGGGCACCAAGGTCCCCGTTTGCGAGGAGGAACGTGTGAACTCGATTGGCCTGACGTCCACACTGGAAGACCGCATCGCCCTCGGCGACAAGGCCCCCGGCCCGCTCGACCGCATCGCCTGCCGCATCGTCCTCGCCGGCCTCGAGGGCCTGCGCGGGGGCGCCGCGACACTCGTTCTGCCGGACGGGACGGTGCGGCGTTTTGGAGATCCCGCCGCGCGACTCTCCGTGCGTATCGAGGCCGTGCGCTGGCGCGCCTTCCGCCGGCTCCTGACGGGCGGCGATCTCGCGGCCGCCGAGAGCTTCATGGACGGCGACTGGAACACCGACGACCTCGTGGGCGTCGTTCGCCTCTTCGTCGCGAACGCGGGCCGCTTCGACCGCGACACGCCGATCACCCACGCGACGAACCTCCTGACGCGCGCGCTCCACGCCCTTCGGAAGAACACGATCACGGGCTCGCGCCGGAACATCGTGGCCCACTACGACCTCGGGAACGCGTTCTACCGGCTGTTCCTCGACGGCACGATGACGTACTCGTGCGCGCTCTTCGAGAGCGCACACGACTCGCTCGAAGAGGCCCAGGAGCGGAAGTGGCGGCGCATCGCGGATCTCGCGCGCCTCGAGCCCGGGATGGAGGTTCTCGAGATCGGCTGCGGTTGGGGAGGGTTCGCGGCGTTCGCGGCGAAACAGTACGGATGCCGCATCACGGGGCTTACCCTCTCGACGGAGCAGGAATCCTGGTCGCACGCGCACGCAGCGAAGGAAGGCGTGTCGGACGGCGTCACGATCCGGCTCGAAGACTGGCGCCGGCTGCCGGCCGAGGGAAAACGGTACGACCGGATCGTCTCGGTCGAGATGCTCGAGGCTGTCGGCCACGAGTACCTCGGCGACTTCTTCGAGGCCTGCGACCGGCTCCTCGCGCCGGAAGGGATCGCGGCGTTCCAGGTGATTACGGTTCCGGACCACCGGCACGAGCGTCTCCTCGGCCGGCCGGATTTCATCAAGAAGCACGTCTTTCCGGGTAGCCACGTCCCGTCCGTGACGGCGATCTCGTCGGCCCTGGCGACGCGCACGGCACTCTTCATCGACCGGCTCGAGGAAATTGGCCCACACTATGCCGAGACCCTCCGCCGCTGGCGCACGCGGTTCCTGGAGAACCGCGCCGAGGCCGCACGCCTCGGCTTCGACGAGCGCTTCCTCAGGATGTGGGAGTACTACCTCGCGTACTGCGAGGGCGGGTTCCTCGAGCGGTATGTGAACGACGTCCAGTTCGTCCTGACGCGGTCGGGCAACCGCTCCTTCGGCCCCGTGCCCGCCTACGGAGGCCGCGCCTGAGCGCACCCACCCTCGTCGCGTTGGCCCTCGCGGCGGCGCTGACCCTCATGTTCGTCCTGTGGGCGATCCACGTGCGGCGGAAGGACGCCGGCCTCGTCGATCCCGGCTGGTCCGCGGGGATCGGGATCGTCGCGCTCCTCTATGCCGCCTTCGGCCCGGGCTGGGAGCCTCGGCGCGCGGCCGTGGCCGCGATGGGCCTGATCTGGTCCGTCCGCCTCACGCTCCACCTCGCGCGGCGCATGCGCGGCAAGCCCGAAGAAGGCCGTTACCGTGCTCTCCGTGCCGAGTGGGACGCGAAGGGTTACGACGTGCCCCGCCGCTTCCTCGTCTTCTTCCTCGCGCAGGGCGTGCTCGACGTCTTCCTCTCCCTCCCGATGCTTCTTGCCGTCCTGAATCCCACGCCGCGCTTCTCGGCCTGGGAGGTCGCGGGCGCCCTGCTCTGGCTCGTGGCGGTCGCGGGGGAGAGCGCAGCCGACGCGCAGCTCGAACGTTTCAAGGCGGATCCCTCGAACCGCGGAAAGACGTGCGACGCCGGTCTCTGGCGGTATTCGCGCCACCCGAACTACTTCTTCGAGTGGCTCGTCTGGGTCGCCTGGTGGGTCTTCGCGCTCGGGTCGCCGTGGGGCGCCGCCGCGGTGGTGTGCCCCGCCCTCATGCTCTTCTTCCTCCTTCGCGTCACGGGGATTCCCGCAACAGAGGAGCAGGCTCTCCGCTCGCGCGGTGACGAGTACCGCCGCTACCAGCGGACGACGAGCGCGTTCGTTCCGTGGTTTCCGAAAACGGACGTCTCCGGGTGAACGTCGACCGCCTCGTCGCTTCCGGCCTCGTCCCGGACGTTCTCCTCCGCGCCGCCATCCGCCGTCTTTGCGCGCGGCGTCTGCACGACGAGTTCGCTGGCGACGCCGAGGTCGCGCAGGCGCGCCACGCGGCGTTCGCGGGCGCGATGCGCATGAGCCCCGTTGCCCTCGAGACGCGGGCCGCCAACGACCAGCACTACGAGGTGCCGCCCGCCTTCTTCGCGCTGGCGCTCGGCAAGCGGCTCAAGTACTCGAGCGCGCTCTTCCCGCCGGGCGTCACGTCGCTCGACGCGGCCGAGGAGGCGATGCTCGACCTCACGTGCCGCCGCGCGCGCCTCACGGACGGGCAGGAAGTCCTCGAGCTGGGCTGCGGCTGGGGCTCGCTGGCTCTCTTCATGGCCGAGCGCTTCCCCGGTTCGCGCATCCTCGGCGTCTCGAACTCGAAGGACCAGCGCCTGTACATCGAGGAGGAGGCGAGGCGCCGGGGTCTCACGAACCTTACGATCGTCACGGAGGACATGAACGTCTTCGACGCCGGCCGGACGTTCGACCGCGTCGTCTCGGTCGAAATGTTCGAGCACATGCGCAACTGGCCGCGCCTCCTCGCGGGGATCGCGTCCTGGATGAAACCCGACGCACGACTCTTCCTCCACGTCTTCGCGCATCGCGACGTCGCCTATCCGTTCGCGTCGGCCGGGGAGAGTGACTGGATGGCTCGGAACTTCTTCACGGGCGGCCTCATGCCGTCCGACCGGCTGGTCTACGAGTTCGCAGACGACCTGACGGTCGAGGATCACTGGCGCGTGAGCGGGCTCCACTACGCGAAGACCTCGGAGGCCTGGCTCGAGAACCTCGATGCGCGGTTCGACGAGGCGCTCGGCGTCTTCGAGGCGGCCGGCGACGCCGACCCGCGAGGCCGTGTCGAGAGCTGGCGCGTCTTCTTCATGGCCTGCGCCGAGCTATTCGCGTATCGGGACGGAAACGAGTGGCTGGTCTCGCACTATCTCCTGAGGCGGCAGTTCGCACTCGTGAGATAACACACCTCAAGGGGGAAAGAACAATGGGCCTTCTCGACAACCTCGGAGATCTCCTCAAACAGGCCACGGCGGGGAATGCATCGGCGGGAGACGTTCACGCCGCCTACGATCAGGTGGCGAAAGCCTTGCCTCAAGCCGACCTCGCGAAAGGGCTCACGAACGCGTTCAATTCGGACCAGACGCCCCCGTTCGAGCAGATGGTCTCGGACCTCTTTGCGAGCTCCAGTCCGGACCAGAAGGCGGGCATTCTCAACAAGATTATCGGGTCCCTGGGCCCGGGGGGAGTGAGCCAGGTGCTGGGCGCCGCAGGTGGGCTCGGCGGGTTGGCCGGCGTGCTCTCGGGAGGGAACGTGACGCCCCAGCAGGCGCAGCAGGTTACTCCCGAGGCGGTGCAGGTTCTGGCGCAGAACGCCGCCAGCAAGAACCCGTCCATCGTGGACGCCGCGGCGGGGTTCTACGCGCAGCACCCGACTCTCGTGAAGGCGATCGGCGCCGGAGCATTGGCGCTTCTCATGTCCAAGATTTCGCAATCAAGGAGCTAGCCATGCACATCATCTGGTGGTTGATCGTCGGTCTCATCGCGGGCTGGCTGACCGGAAAGGTCATGGGCGGTCCCGGTGGTGTCCTCATGGACATCATCATCGGCCTCTTGGGAGCTCTGGCGGGAGGCTTCCTGGCAGGGCTTCTGGGCTTCAAGCCCGAGGGCGGTCTCTTCTACACGATTCTCGTCGCCTTCATTGGAGCCGCCATCCTCACTTGGATCTATCGCAAGGTGACCGGCGCCAAAGCGTGAAAGACAGGATAGCTATCTGAGCCATCCACCCAGGGAGCCAGTTCGACCCGGCGATTCGTTCCGGAGCGATCCGGCGCTCGCACCGTAAAATTCTCCACGGAGGGCCGCCATGCGCCGATTCGCTCTTCCTGCTCTCACGTTGACGTTCGCGACCGCGTTCGCCAGCCTGGCCGCCGGGATTCCCGAGACCCTAAGGCCCGAAGAGGCCCCGAACTATCGGAAGGCCAGCCCCGCCCTCGCGACCGCCGGAAAACCCTCGCCCGAGACGCTCGCGAAGCTGAAGGACCTGGGTTTCCGGACGGTCGTCGACCTCCGTCAGCCGGCCGAGGGTGTCGAGACCGCGCGCAAGGCCGTGGAGGAGCAGGGCCTCGTGTTCGTGTCCGTTCCTGTCTCGCCCGAGACTTTCCGCGCGGACGACGCGAAGAGAGTTGCCGCGATCCTGGACGATGCGAAGACCGCCCCCGTCCTCCTCTATTGCTCGAGCTCGAATCGAGTCGGCGCCGTGATCGCGGTCATCGAGGGCCTCAAGGGAAGGCCGTACCACGAGGCGCTTGCCGAGGGAAAGCGAGCCGGTCTGAAGAGCCCGGCGATGATCGATGCCGTCGAGCGTGTCCTCGCGAAGTCGGCGCCCTGACCCCACGGTGAGGACGGCGATCGCGAGGGCCGGGCCCTCGTCGGAGTGCGCGGACCGCCTCGCACCTCGTCCAGTTTCCAGCGATCAGCTGCTGCATGGCGTTCATGACGCACTGCCCCACTTCCAGTTGCGGATCTCCGGCATGTCCTCGCCGTATTTGTCGATGTACTGCTTGTGCTCGATCAGCTTGTCCTTGAGCTGCTGCTTCAGGTAGACGCCCTTGTCGCCCGTATGCGGCAGACGGTCGATCGTGTCCAT